>JAFDYN010000003.1:0-54512 GCA_018267385.1 Bacteroidota bacterium
TACTAAATACTCTCTACTAAATACTAAATACTAAATACTAAATACTAAATACTAAATACTAAATACTAAATACTAAATACTAAATACTAAATACTAAATACTAAATACTAGCTCTGGCACTCCAGCAGCTTAAAGCACCCTTTCCTATAGTCAGCCTCTATCTGGTATTTGATAGAGAAAAGTATCTGCTCCGGCTTCAGGTCATAGGGTATGCCCTTGTATTCTTCTTTGAAGACCTGCTCGCGGTTTAGGTTGCTGCCTTGTAGCACAGCGGCCACCCGTGAGAGCTGGTAGCCGGCGTATTGATCCGGGGCGATAGTATCGGGGAAGTTTGACGTGATCAGCGCCTCCAGGTCCTCTTGGCTCAGCGAGATGCGGTTGCTCCAGGCAGCCACTACCAGCTTCACATCAGTTTTCTCTGTCACCTCATTCTGCCGATCACCAAAGCTGCCCGCCGGCTTCATTGTATAGGTCTTGGAGAGGACACGGTGATAGAGCGTGATAGGGTAGGTATCGCTGATGCTGATGTCCGTGCCATCACCTGCCAGGTCCACCAGCACAGGATATTGCACCACAGTATTGCGGTCATCATCACGCCGCGTCGCATCATGTGCTATACCGGCCATCATGCCATTAGAAAATCGCGCATCACACAAACAATGCGCTGAGATATGATCATTGATGATCTGGATCAGGGTGGAGGTAAAGGGCATAGGTTTTTGTGAAATATAGTTTTAAGTAATTGATTGAAAAAGATCGGCGGGTAGGATTAAGTTTTGTATTTCCCCTTCGTCCCCCGCCCCTCGTCCTCCGTCCCCTTTACGGTATCGCCTCCACCCGCTTCACCTGCTCGTCACACTCTATGCACCAGTCACCGGACAGATGGATCGAGTCTACGAAGGTCAGCAGCTCATTCAGGAAGTCCTGCTTCAGTTGATTGCGCAGGTCCTTGGCACGCGTCAGGTCCACAGTGGTGTATCGGTTGATCCGGTCGGTGTAGATGCGCTCCTGCATCAGCTCGGCACCTAGCAGGTACCACCAGGCTGTGGCGAGTTCTTTTTTATAGTTGCACACCAGAACGTCAAAGCTGCACTGCAGCCCGATAGTAGCCGTGAGCCCATAGGTATCATACCCTTCGATAAACTGCCCGCCGGCATAGCTTGCCCCCTGTATATACAGATGCGACCAGAACCAATCATACGACGCCCAGAAGCGGCCATCGAGGTCCTGACTATCGAGTTGTAGTGATACCGAGTCTACATGCGTGGCATCGTAGGCTATATACAGCATCGCGCTGTCCGCATATTTTTTATTGATCGTCACATCATTCCATCCCGCTTGCGGTGTGATGGAGAAGGTATCCAGCAGTGCCAGCGTTGTATCATGCACCTCATAGACATAGAGCGGGATCGTCGTATTCGGCACCGGGTCTTTCAGGTACAGATGCAACTTGTCTATCGGTATATAGTGAAAGGGGGATTTCAGATAGTAGCAGTCTACCAGTATGCCGCGCAGCGTACCCGCTTCGGCAGGTGTGATAGCCGTAGCATCCACACTATTGGATAGCTGAAAGGCCTCACTGATCCTTTTCAGCCGGTAGCGTTTCGCCATCGCATTGGTAAATGCCGTCTCAAAGATCTTTGCCGAGCGGCGCTGCACTGTATTCCACACGTCTATGAATGTCGCATGCTCCGAGTTGGCTATGTCTGTGATCTGTGATACCGTGATACCCGGCAGGTCATTGATATACATACCGCTCTCCGGCACCGTGCCGCCCTGCGTCCGCAGTCCGATATAGTCTATTAGGCAGTCCATAGGTTTTGTCTATTATATTTTAGAGGTGATAGATGAGGTCTGAAAATAGCGGGAGGCTTAGCTATCCTCCCGCCGTAGGTTTTTCAGTAGTTAGAGCACTTAGCTATCTCACCCGGTTCTTCCCTCTCCCTCGGAGAGGGAAGATGCCGAAGGCAGAAGGGTGAGGTTTACGGTATAGACACCGCATCATTAGTGATCAGGTAGCGCAGGGCGCCATTGCTGCCGTGCAGCGTATCACTGCCGTTGTAGATGCTGGTATCGAGCTGGTAGAGGCCATAGGTCTTAGAGATGGTCACAGTCCAGCCGGCGTTGAGCGTTTGTACATTGCCATATGGCAGTGCCACATCATAGCCACACGGAGAGAAGCGCATCTCTACGTCAAAAGCCATCGTAGCCGGTGTACCGCTGCCGGTCTCTATAGGCAGCACGATCTGGAATGCCTGGTACGTACCATAGTCCAGCCGCTTGAAGCCCACGAGCCTGTTCACATCGATGAAGCCCACCGAGCCTTGTGAGAAGACCCCGATCATATTCTGGCCAAATGGCGTGCTGCCTGAGGCGGTCTTAGGATCGTAGTAGAAACGGTAGTCGCCTGTATTCACAGCGTTGTTCAGGCCGCTGAGGCCTGCGGTCACAGAGCCTGCATCATTGTGGCGTGAGAACTGGTGAAACAGTCCATTGCCCACGATACTCAGGCCGCCATAGAGCTCGTTCAGTTCTGCTTCATACAGCAGCTGAGCGACACCCTGCGTCAGGTCAAATACATTCGCGTCCTTATTGATATTCACCAGGCGCGTATTGGCAGGTGTGCCTGTAGGGCCGTTATCCGGCAGCACATTGCGGCCAAAGCTCACGCTATTCACCAGGTCATAGTCTATCTGGTCTATCAGGCCCGGTATCTGAGACATGATGAGGCGTACAAATTCCTCCATGAGCGGTGAGCTCGAGCCCTCTACAGACTGGCGTGACACAGCCTCTGCCGTATAGCGCTCCAGAAAGTCCGTAGGAAGTGAGAAGGAGATCTGCGCGTACTTAGGTGCCTGCAGCGTGTATTCCTTGCGCAGTGGTGTAGTGCCTTGCGTATCGTAGTCGCGTGTGGTCTGTACGCCGCTGCGGGTGCTGCGCTCGTAGGTCCAGTAGCGGATATCGCTCACCTGGCCCAGGCTGTTATTGAGGCGCAGGCGTTCATAGTCCGGTATCTGTATATCCGGACTCTGCTCCACGGCCAGGCGGAGCATACCTGCGGGTGTGATCTTCACCGAGGGGTCGTTGGCCCCGATAAAGGTTTTGAGGTCTTGCAGCAGGTATGGTGCAATCCCCTGTGTGAGAGTTACTGACATGTTGTTTTAGTTGTTTTGAGCTGCCCTGAAAGCTGTGAAGACAGGCCGGAGATTCAGGAGCAAATTATTTGTATTCACCCCCGTCCTTCGCCCTTCGTCCCTCGCTCACCTCGCATCCATCTCCGCTATCGCGCGGATATTAGATGCCGGTATGCGGCCCTGGGCAGGGATGTGTGAGAGAAAGGTAGTACCCGATGGTCGTGGCGTGACCGGGTCGTTGATCTGTAGTACTCCCTTAGACGCGAGAAAGCCATCCAGGAAGTCGTTGAAGTCTATCATTCGCCCGCTCTCCTGATATGGCTGGTCCGGTGTGGATGCGCTCATCAGTCGGAGGGCTTGAGTGTCTTTGTCTAGTTGTACTGTAGCGCCCTTGCTCAGCAGGTGTGCCTCCAGCAGCGCACGTGCATCATCACTATTCTCCTTCGGAGAAAGTTTTGTATTCGCATACTTGCGCGTGGTAAGCGCCGAGCGCAGCGCAAAGTCCGTCAGTCTTTGCTCGCTTTCTTTTTGCGTCAGAGCTATGCGCTCATCCGCTTGCTGCTGCATAGTAGATAGTTGCGTATTCAGTTCATCCATCTTCTGCTGTATGCTGCGTTTTTCTGCTGCCGTATGGGCGGTAGCTTTTTGAGCTTCCAGCTCCCGTGTTTTCTCCAGTACGCGGCGCAGGCGGGTATAGCTGTTCTTTTGCCCTGCTATCTCGGTACGCATATCATCAGGGGCGTTCAGCTCATCCAGCCAGCGCTCTATCTCTGTATCCACAGGATTGAGAGACTGCTGGCGGAAGTGGCGCTGCAGGTCTGTATTACTGCGCGCTTCTTCGGCAGTCAGCATTCCGGATAGTGCCTGCGTGATATCCGCGTGCACATCATCATTGATCTCTGTAGTCAATGATAGCATATCGGCAAAACGCGGGTCAGCAGGATTGAGATTGGCGCGGCGCAGTATATCCGCCAGTAGTGAAGAGAGTTTTTGTGACATAGGTTGTTTAAAATTGACAATGCAAAGATAAGTATAAAATGCTAAATATGCAAATATAGCTGTCATTATACTTATTCACCTTTTTGTGGATAATTCTTCTCTCGCCGATGTTTCGTAACTTTAATAATGATGAGAAAGCTCTTGCTTTTGACAGCTATGTTTTTTTCGCTATCAGCCTCAGCGCAGCGCATACAGGTGTATGGCAAAGCTACCCAGGCAGGGCAGGGAGCGGCAGGCGTCATGATCCTCATCTTTGAGGGAGACAAACTGAGCCGCAGGCTCGTCACTGATAAAACTGGTACCTACAGGTTTTATACCAGCGGATTTGATTATACCATTTTTTATTACAAGCCCGGTATGCTGCCGCGGTCCTACCATATTATCAATAAGGTGCCGGACGAGACGGTCAAATTTCCCGTAGACCTGGAGGTAGAGCCTGTAGAAATGAGTGCGGATTCCTTTGCCGCCAGGACTGCGGCAGTGGGTGGTAGCCGGCCGGAATTATCACGCATGTATATCACGGCCGTTTATGAGTATGAGAAGCACGCTTCGCGAAAAGATACCTTCTCTCGCAATACGCGCCGGGCACTGATACGGCAGGCGCTGGCAGAGCGGGAACGCTTCGCTCACTTCAAAAAAACTACCGCGCCGCCGGACAGGGATAGTACACAGCGCACCTCTATCATCATCGGTCCAGACCGGTATGAAGAGGTCACCGATGCCACGGGGGCAAAGCGCTACTATAAAAATGACAAGCCCATCACTGAGATCACTTTTCGCTTTGAGACCACCCGCCGCTATGAGGGCGTGCTGAAAAATAAGCGCGATGTCAGGAAATTTGAGAAGTATGACGCGATGAAGCATGTGAAGTAGCCATTCTTTTTTGATGTAAGAATACAGCAGCCCGTCCGTCTGATCAGTACAACCCACTGCCATGACCCGGATATTTTCAGTGCTTTCTCTCTTCGTTATTCTCATGGCACTCACGCAGTGCCGCAAGACTACTGTTGTCACCACTCCGGAGACTGACGCTGCACTATTTGCCAAAGCTACCAGCACTGATTTTACCTATTATAAGAATGATACGCAGGTCCACGCCTCCTCATCGCAATCTGCTTATAGTGGTTATTTCCGTGTGCGGTTCAATGCTATCGCGCTCTCTGCACTCACAGATAATGGTAAACTACCCGCAGGTGGTACTTTCCCGCAGGGATCACTGATCGTGAAGGAGCTTCACAATGACAGCAGTGGCACTCAGTTGCATGGCTACGCTATCATGGAGAAACTATCCTCAGATACCTCGCAGGCCGATGGCTGGGTCTGGTCTGAGGTCAATACTGCAGGCACAGGCTACACTATCCATAATAAAGGTGCGATCTGCACCGGCTGCCATAGCGTAGATGACCGTGACCGCGTGCGTCTGTTTGATCTGTTTCCATAAAATATCTCTGTCCTTCATAAATCTTAGACCGGAAATCGGAAGCCTGAAGACGCCGGAGAGATATGAGAGCGGCACCGCGATCGGCTCAGTGACAGGCTTTCAGCGGAATATGACAAAGTTATGTGGCACTGCCATGTGCTATTGCTTCATTTCTGTAGCTTGCATATTCCCCGTAGAAATATTTTCATTTGCGCCATGTTCAGCTTCACTTCACTACAGAAAGTTATTTCTATTTTTCTGCTCGCGCTCATAGCACATAGCGCCTCCGCCGGGATCAATATCTCAATGGCCGCCGCGCATGTACTGGTCAATGGTATCCCTGCGGATAGTATGACCTCGCTGGTGACTATACGCCGTATTACAGGAGCTGAGCACGGGCGTTTTCTGAGCTGGGACAAGTATGGATGCTGGTATATCTATGATAGCGCGGGAGTGGCCTTTCGCTGGAACCGTGATACGACCAGGCTCCTGTGTATCGCCACTACTCATCACGCTGTGCACACCCCTGCCTATAGCCCTTCGCACAATATGACAGGCGCGCTCAGCTATCTGGGCGTTCCGCTCACTACTACGCAGAATATCTGGTCTCTGCTCCGTCGCGCCGCAGGCCATGTGGTCTCTATCGCTCCGGATCTCTCCTCAGCTTGTATCGCGCATGGCGGCTATGATGTGCAGGTCACCTGGTGGCGGGCGGGCTGCGATCCGCCGAATGTCAAAGAGGGTGAGCCCTTTGCTATGCTCCACAAGCAGCGGCTGGAGTCATGTACCATCTATCTGTGTGGTACTACAGATATGACACATCACAGGCCACTCACAGCGTACGGCGTCAGAGACAGGCTTTATCTCAACGGCAGGCCCGCACCGGATAGCCTCTATGCAGAGGCAGATTTCGTGCCGGAGTCAAATCCATGCAGCACAGATTTTCTCAGCGTGAGTAGCCTTGGTACATTGGAGAGCCGGTTTGCGCTTAGAGATCGTGATTCCATCAGTGCATTATATGAGTTCTACAAAGATTATCTACCTGCCCATCATTTTGAGTTGAGCATGGGCGACGAGAGCAGCTATGTAGAGGTGATAGACGAGGACTATCTCAATCGGGAGGGCTATAGCCTCATGGAGAGCGGCTACTTCACTGCTGCCGTTGCAGTTTTTCAGTTGAATAAGGAATTTCATCCGGAGAGCTACAATGCGCGCGACAGCTATGCAGAGGCGCTTCTGGCTGATGGCCGCATCTCTGAGGCGATGTTCGAGTATGTTTTTGCGCTGGGCCAAAACCCCGATGACGACTACTCATCACGCTCTACCTATTACTATAGTACCCGTCATCTGGCACTGATCCTGGGCAGGCGCTGACGGGCGGCATTCTCACATTTTTTTCATCAGGCCTATGGTGCTGAGCTTGATGCACTGGCGTGTCACCAGCGTATCACCCAGGTCATCCCAGATGATATTAGGCACTCTGCCGGGGCGTATGGTGCCTGCATTCACCAGGCTATCTATGAAGGCCGGTAGCTGTGCATTAGCATGGGCAGCACCCTTGCGGATAGTAGTAGGGGAGTTAGGGTCAAAGGCGCCACGCACAGCCTGTGGATTGTGCTGCGTGATCTGCCAGCAGAACTGAAACAGCGCGTCCCCGTTCTTCATATATCCTGCAAAATTACGAAGCTGGTGCTCGTGCAGCTCCGGGTAGTGGTTGTCATTGCTCCAGCCACCCGCCATCGGTATCAGGCGCTGGTCAAACCAGCCTTGCATCTCTGCCTCAGGTGTGTGAGGTCCCCCTTCTAGTATGATGAGTACTTTGCCGTGGCCATCATCACCTATGATCTTCTCCAGTGGAATATTTATAAAGTGCTTGAGACCCGTAGCATCCGTCGTATTGCGGTAGATCCTGTCGCCCAGCTCAGCCTGCAGCAGGTGCAGCAGCGCCGTATCGGTAGGAGAGGAGTGGCAGTAGTGGCTGATTTGCAGTATCACCAGCTCGCGGTGCTGATCTACAAAGACGCGCGTATCCCGCAGCATATTGCGCAGCAGGTCTCCCTTGCAGCCCAGGCCGTCGCAGCGCGTACAGTGCTCTGTGTAGAAGTCCCCCTTGAAGAACACAGGCCGTACATCATAGATGCGCAGGCCGGCCTCCAGTTGATTTTTCATGGTGAGGTACTGCGTCTGTGTATTGCCATGATTGGCAAAGGCCGTACAGTACTGCGTGATATACATCGCTGCGTCATGGGAGCCGGGTATGCAGATGTCTGACAGTGTGGCATTGTAGTGCGCATTGGTCAGCTCATGCATCCAGTCACAGGTAGAGACAGTGGCCTGGCAGAAGTCCGCTGTTTTATTGGCAGTATCGTATTGTGCCTTGCAGCCACAGAGTAGGAGGCAGAGCAGCACAGGGATCAATGGACGCATGGGCAAAGGATGAAGCATGATGAATGGAATGATCATAAATATAGTAACTGGGCATTAGCATTTCTTACCTTTTGCGCATTCCCTCTATTTTCATTCCTTTGATCGCTCAAATCTACCTCTCATGACATCCTACACAGCGCTCGAAGAACTCGTCAATATAGACTCGCCCACCGGCTACACGGCAGAGGCCTGCCGGTATATCTACGATCACCTCACACTGATAGGCTACAAGCCTGAGTACACTAACAAGGGTGCCGTACGCTGCGCCCTGGGCGATAAGCCGACGCTCGCTATCGCCGCACACGTAGATACACTGGGTGCCATCGTATCGGGCGTCAAAAAGGACGGTACACTCACCTTCAGTCCGCTCGGTGGCCTGCTGCTCACCAGCGCCGAGGGCGAGTATGTCAATATCATCACCCTGAGTGGCAAAGTCTACACGGGCACACTGCTTTTTGACGATCCATCGGCTCACGCCAATCATAAACGAGAGACCACACACCGCAGCATAGACAATATGCATATCCGCATAGATGAGGAGGTCTATAGCAAAGACGATGTCGCTGCGCTCAAAATAAACATCGGCGATATCATTGCCTTCGAGCCGCGCTACCGCGAATATGCGAATGGCTTTATCAAGTCGCGCTTTATGGATAATAAAGCAGGCTGCTTTGTATTATTTGAGATAGCACGCCTGTGCAAGGAAAAAGGGCTCACGCCGCCGGTAGAGCTATTTTTCTCAAACTATGAGGAGGTGGGCCACGGCGGCACGGTTGGTTATAGCGATACAGTACGGGACCTGCTCGTCATAGACATGGGTGTGCTCGGCGATGCCTGCGAGGGCACCGAGGTGCGCTGCTCCATCTGTGTCAAAGACTCCTCCGGTCCGTACGACTATGACTTCCGCAAGAAGCTGGTAGATCTCTCCGAGGCGCACCATATTCCCTATGCACTGGATGTTTACCCATTCTACGGCAGTGATGGCAGTGCAGCGCTACGCGCGGGCCGCGACTATCGCGTGGCCCTGATCGGCCCCGGTGTGGCCGCCTCTCACGGCGTAGAGCGCACACACAAAAAGGGCATCCAGGCCACCATAGACCTCTGTATGGCCTATATCTCAGACAGGGCATAATGCCCCATATGGGGATGGCACTATCATTGATAGGCACTATCAAAGACCATCCCATGAGCCACAATATCGTTCATAAGAATATCCGCATCAATGCCACGCCCGAGCGCGTGTGGCAGGCACTCACTGATCCGGAGCAGACACGCAAATACTTTTTTCACGCCGGTGTATATTCTTCTTTCACGGCGGGTAGCCCTATTGCTTTTCGCGGCCGTATGTTCTGGATCATTCCCTTTGAGATGAAGGGAGTAGTACTACGCGCGGTACCCGGCAGGTGTCTGCAATACACCCTGCAGAATGGCCACGGTGCCTCCGGCAATATATCTACCGTGACGGACACACTGACCTATGAAAACGGCCAGACACTGCTATCCATAGCCGATGATGTAGGAGACGCACCGGGAGCGGAGAAGCGGCTAGCACGGTCAGAAAAGGGATGGGATAAGATACTCGCCGGTCTCAAAAAAGAGGTAGAAGGATAAGCGGCCTCATGGTGGCTGTTTATCAATGCAGCGACCAGGGGCGGACAAAGATGGCTTTAGACAGGTACGTAGCTTTCCGATTTTCAATAAAATATGTCACTGAAGTTCATCGGGTATTTATCTTCTTTGCTGCATGAGATATCAGCTATTATCCCTGTTGCTGGCCATTAGTGCAGTATCTTTTGCGCAAAGCAGTACGAACCCCATACCTGCAGGTCTGACGCGCCTGCGCTATACTGCAGACGATACCTGCTACGTCTATCTCAATGGCAAAAGGTATGGCCCTGTGAAAGGTGACACGCCTTATTACATAGATGTGAAGCCCGGCAAATACAAGTTTCGCGAGGTACTGGTGCGCGACCGCAAGCGCTATGAGGAGAATGAATTTACCATGCCGGATAGCTGGGCTGGAGAGGAGCATAATTTTCGTGCTAACATGTGGCGCATGCCTGTAGAGCCGGTAGAGTTTGGAGCGCCGACAGACGCCGTGGAGGACAATACACCTATATACATACCCGACACAGCGGAGCCGCACTACTACGGTGGCCTGACCGCCATGTTCGACTTTCTCAATAAGCAGAAAGTATACCCCGAGCAGGACAAGGCTGCCGGTATCTACGGGCGCGTACTGATCTATGCACTGATAGATACCTCAGGCCGGGTGGCAGAGGTGGAGCTGCGCAGCCATGTGAGCCCTGCTATAGACGCCGAGGCAGAGCGTGTGGTGCGGCTGCTACACTTCGACCCGGCGCGGGCCTATGGCCATGCTATAGCCTACAGTATGCGGATACCTTACGACTTTTACATAGACCCGTAGCGTGAGGGTCATCACTATCCCATCTATACAAAGTGCAGGTCTATAGCCCTGCGTATCAGGATCGCAGTATTCCTTGCGTTAAACTTCTCCAGCAGGTGCTTCCTGTGTGTATCGATAGTAGTAGGGCTCACAAATAATTGCGCTGCCATCTCCGCATTGGTCAGACCGTCTGCTATCAGCTTCAGCACCTCTGCCTCACGGCGCGTCAGCACCGGTAGATCATCTGTAGGTGCATTCTTTATCATTTCTGATGCCTCCAGGCTTAGGTACTGCTTGCCTTGCAGCACGGTGTCTATCGCAGTGAGTATCTCCTGCTTTGTAGCGTTTTTCAGCAGGTAGCCCATGGCCCCGTGGCTCAGCATTTTTGAGATAAAGCTCAGCTGATTGTAGCTGCTCAGCCCTATGATACGCACTGCCGGATATTTTTCTATCACCAGTTTGCAGAGGTCTATGCCGCTCATATCTCCGAGGTTGATATCCATCAGGATCACATCGGGCTGATGGTGCTGCAGGTAGGTCTGGCATGCTGCTGCATTGTAGGCATGGCCGAGCATCTCTATGCCTGCCTCCTCTTGCAGCATGGCTTTGATACCCTCTATCACCATGTAGTGATCATCTACTATATACACCTTTACCTTCATGCTACAGGAAATTCAATATAGACAGACGTACCCTTGCCCGGCTGCGACTGGATATTGATCGTACCCTTCTGGTATTGTACACGTGAGTAGATATTTTTCCAGCCTATGCCCTGCGCGCTTTTGATCGTCTCATCGGCCAGTCCTTTGCCATTGTCCTCTACTGTGATGGTGAGCTGGCTGTCTGTAGCAGCTATCTGTACGATAGCCTGCGTAGCGCCGGCATGTTTCACGATGTTATTCAGCAGCTCCTGCGTGACGCGATAGACGGTGACAGAGAGGCCCTGATCCATAGATTTATCTTTCAGCCCGAGGCTCTGGTAGTGTACCTGTAGCATGCCGTGGAGCTGCATCTCGCTGCAGAAGTCCCGCATGGCCGCATCCAGCCCAAACTTCAAAAGATTTTCCGGCATGAGGTTGTGCGCTACACGGCGCATCTCGCTGATAGAGTGGTCCAGCATGCCTATGCTGTGCTCAAATGCCTGCGCATTGGCAGGCGTCATAATCAGGTTTTCTTTCATATTATTCAGTGAATATTTGATACCGGATAGCAGCCCTCCGAGGCCATCGTGCAGGTCCTGGGCCAGGCGGCTGCGTTCTTTTTCTTCGCCCTCTATGATGGCCTCCGTGGCCGCGAGCTGTTTCTCGGTTTCCAGCTCGCTGATGCGCTGCTGCTGTATTTTCTGTGTCTGGCGGTAGGTGCGGTAGATCAGGGTGCCGATGATCAGCAGCGCTACAAAGCCACCTACCAGGATATAGTTGAGCACACTCTTTTGCCGTAGCTGTAGCTCACGTATTTCTTTCTCTGCCTGCAGGGTTTGTATCTCGCGGTCTTTGCTGGCCACTCTGTAGCGCGTCTCTGTGAGCGCTATCTTTTTCTTCATCTCATCTGAGGAGATGCTATCAGAGAGCTGCATCTTCATCTCCAGAAACTTGTAAGCTGTAGCCGGATCATTATTTAGGATGCACCACCTGGCGGTATTGCTGTAGGCATTCAGCCGGCCAAAATTCATCTGGTAGCGTGTAGCTTTTTCCAGCAGTGTATCATTCATTCGCTTTGCCTCTGTCGCTTCGCCGGCATCGAGCAGCGATCTGATCAGTGGGTCCAGCAGTGCTATCTGCTGGTATTTGTCATCATTGTCCAGACCGATCTGATACGATGCCCGGAAGTCTGCTATCGCCTCTCGGTATTTCTTCTCATGTTGATAAATACTGCCCCTGATCTGATAGAATACGGCTTGCGCTATAGGATCTTTTGTCTGCGCGAGCAGTGGCTGAGATGTTTTTAAAACACTCTGTGCCTCAGCGTATCTTTCCTGTTTGGCCAGCAGCTCTGCATAGTTCATATACCGCCTGGCCAGCGAAACCTTATCTCCCAGCTTCTCAGCTGCTTTTATTGCTTTTGCGTGGTATTCTATTGCCTTGTCTATTTGTTGCAGTTCCTGATAGACTGCTGCCTTCCCCTCATATACTGAGGGCAAAGCTGCGGCCTGGTCCCTTTCCAGTATCTCTGCAGCCTTTGTATAGTTATCTATCGCCTTCTGATAGTCGCCGAGTTTCAGGTTATCACCACCCAGGTTATTGAGCAGGTAGCCCAGATTTACTCTTGCGAAATGATTGGTATCCCGCTCCAGGTAGCGGACAGCAGTATCCGCATAGAGATTTGCCATTGCAAAATCGCCCCGGTCAGAGTAGTATAGCTGGAGGTAAATGTACCCTATCTCTATACCGCGCATATTATTCAGTTCCTTGCTGATCGAGACTACCTCCTGCATCAGGGGCAGCGCCTGAGACGTGTTGACATTTATGGCGCTCAGTACATAGTCCACCAGCATATTGAGGCGTGTGGTATCACGCTGCGGGTGTAGATCGATAGCCGCCTTGATGCTATCCAGCTCTCTGGTCTGGGCTTTTGCATCCACAGTGTGGAGCAGCAGTATGGCACATAGTATCAAAAGCGTTTTTCTCATCCATTGAATTTACAGCATTGCAAATGAACGGAAGTATCAGATACCGCCGTATCCCCTTTTTCCATGATTTTATCCCGCCGGTATGAAATATCCTGTTTTTCAGGATAGAATGCCCCGCCGGCTCTGGCCACCTTTGCAGCAGCATTAGCAATCATCACAAAGCAAAAAACAAGCTCATGAAAAAAGTAATTTATCTCTTTGTGCTAGGCACCATAGCGCTGGCCGGCTGCCATCACAATCAGGCCCCCTCACCCCTCGCACAGGTCTCTACGGCTACGCCTATCCGTGTCAATGACAGTACCTATACCTGTGGCGGTACAGTCTCAGACCAGGGCGGCAGCGCTGTGACCGACCGCGGTGTAGTGGCAGGCCTCTCTGCCGATCCTGCCGTAGATAATACGAGCTGTGTGGTGATACCCATAGGCAGTGGTACGGGGCCATTCAGCACGCAGATCGCTCCCTTCTACTCCGGGTATACCTACCACCTGCGCGCCTATGCTAAAAATACAGCCGGCGTAGCCTATGGCCAGGACGTGACAGTAGCACCGGGTGGGGGCAATAATGGCGGTAGCTGCAATGTAGTAGAGATCAGCAGCAATATCACGGCTGCTACTACATGGACTACAGGCAATGTCTACTACATCAAAACATGGATCAATGTCAATGCGCCACTCGTGATCCAGCCGGGCGTGATCATCAAGTTTAAGGATGCCAGCTGCGGTATGGAGATATATGCGAAGGTCACTGCTGATGCCACAGCCAGCAATCCCATCGTATTTACTTCCTACAAAGATGACAATGCCTGCGGCGATAATAATGGCGATGGCTCGGCCAGCACACCAGCCAAGGGCGACTGGGGCTATATCAATATGCGCGGAGATCAGCACGGTTCGCTCTTCAGGTATTGCCAGTTTCTCTATGCTGGTGGCTCGGGTGGCAGTGCAGTGAAAGTAAACACCGGCACAGGCAATATTCATGACTTCACCTTTGACCACTGCACCTTTGCGCATACCTATGGTGACAATCATGACTACAAAGCGGCCTTTGCCGGATCTGATATGAAAGACCCGACTGTGAGCGTGCTGACCAATAATATTTTCTACGACAATGCGGTGCCGGTCTACATAGCGAGCTACTATGCCATGGACCCGAGCAATATCTATCACAATCCTGCTGATGCGTCTCAGACCAATCAGTACAACGGCATCTACGTATGGTCATACGGCCTGGCCGGCAAGACTGTGCAGTACTACGAAGATGAAGTACCGTATGTACTCTCACAAGGCCTCGGTGCCGGTGGCTCAGGTCAGCTCTTCAGCGTAGGGCCCAATGTGACGATCAAGATACCTGCAGGCGCAGGAAATGATATCACGGGCTATGCGGCAAACTTTGCCATAGACCCGAGTGCAGTATTCACATCACTGAGGGACGATGCACATGGCGGTGATACCAATGGCGATGGCAGCGCATCGAGCCCTGCTACAGGAGACTGGGTAGGACTAAAGATCGACCAGAACTGGTACACGACAAATGTATTTTACAGCACGCACTAAGAAACAATAAACCCAAGGAGCGAAAAGCGGCGGAGCGATCCGCCTGCTTTTTTCCCATTTCAAAATATCATCTATCATGAAAGCAACATTACTCTCTATCATCAGTGCCCTGGCACTGCTCAGCATGAGCCTCAGTAGCCGTGCGCAGTCTCCCATCATCATCAAAGACATCAACCCCGGTAGCCTGGATGGTGCAGTGGGGCAGACCTACCTGCGGGTGGGAGACAAGATCTACTTCTGGGGTAGTGATGGCGTGACCGGCAATGAACTGTGGGTCACAGATGGCACTGCAGCAGGCACCACTCTGGTCAGTGAGATCATACCCGGGCCCAATGGCGCCATAGTGATGGACATGCTGGGCACCTATCAGGGCAAGCTGGTCTTCATGGCTGATGACAGCATACATGGCCGCGAACCCTGGATCAGTGATGGTACCTCCGCAGGCACCTTTATGCTCGCAGATATCAATCCGGGTGCGGGCAATAGTATACCTGCCTATGCCAGGGAGTGCCTGGGTAAATTATACTTTCAGGCAGATGATGGTACACACGGGCAGGAGCCGTGGGTGAGCGATGGCACTGTAGCCGGCACCCATTTATTGGAGGATGTGCAGCCGGGCTTTGGCAGCAGCGGACCGCGGTACTTTACAGAATACAATGGTGCAGTATATTTTCAGACCTATACTACCAGCTATGGCTATGAGCCGTGGGTGACCATCGGCAGCGGCGCTACACTGTACCAGGATCTGCAGCCGGGCTTTTCCGATGGAGGTTTCTATACACCATGTGTCTACAATGGCAAACTGTATTTCGGCGGCTACTCTACCGCCAGTGGCCTCGAGTTGTGGGTCACTGACGGGCAGCCTGCCAATACGGCGCTTTTCGCAGACATCAATCCCGGTACCGGCAGCGGCTTCGCAGAGGGCGCTATAGACACGATGGGAGGCAGGCTTTTCTTCAATGGCTCTGATGGCACACATGGCTTTGAGCTGTGGGCCACAGATGGCACGGTGGGCGGCACTGCGATGGTTCATGACATCGAGCCATCCGGCAGCGGTAGCTTCCCTACACATTTCATTAGGCTGGGCCATAAGCTCATCTGCATAGCCGGCGAGGGGATAGACATCAGGAACCTCTGGGCTACTGACCTTACCACTCTGGCCACAGAGAAGGTATCCCGCTTTGACCCCACCTACAACAATGTGGTCAGGTACCCCACTATCTGGCGCGATAGCATCTACTACTTTGACTATGGCACCTATGATGGCAGCCAGTACCTCTATGACCTCTACGTGACTGCCGGAGATAGCGCCTCTGTGCGCCGCATCAACCGCCTCACCCTGCAAAACTCAATCAACACCAATAGCTGGCTGGACGCTACCACTCACGGCATAGTGTACCGCGCCAGATACGACGTGGGCACCGGCTACGAACTCTACACACTGGACATACCCTCAGGGCCTAATAGTATAGCGGCTACTTCTGATAAGGACGAGTTGCACCTCTGTCCCAATCCTGCATACGGTACGCTATACCTCACATCAGACAGGCCATTTGTAGAAGCATCTGTGAGCATCAGCGACCAGCTGGGTAGGGAGGTGGTGACATATAGCGCCCTGACGGGAGATCGTCTGCAGATAGATGTCAGCGCCATACCCGCTGGTGTATATACACTGCATATCGCAGATGGGGCGCATGAGTCAGTGCGCCGGTTCTGCAAGGAGTAAAAACACCGGGGCCTACTGCACACTATAGGCCATGCTGAGCTGTATGAGAAAGGAGTGCACCTGCCCGATGGTGTCAAAGCGGTAGCGCGCCTGGCTGCTGCCCTTGCCCACCTTGATACTGTAGCTGCTCACCAGCGTATTGACCACGGCAAACATATCCTCATCTGTGCGGTCGTCTCCCAGTGCCAGCACGCAGTCATATTGCCGCAGCGGCAGCATGCGGTGCAGCACAGAGCCTTTATTGACAGAGGCAGGTTTCACCTCCACTACTTTATTGCCGCTCATCACGCAGGCATCGAGGTTCTCCAGGTAGCTCTGCAGCACAGAGATCAGGTCCTGCGCCTCGCTCCACACATTGCTGCCTGTGGCAGTGCGGTAGTGCCAGGCCAGGGAGGCTGCTTTCTCCTCTATGAAGGTGCCGCTGCAGCGCTCTGTGTAGAGCTGCATGATGCGCTGTACCTCCGGCAGCCATGTCTCTGCGCCTGTAGCTATCTCATGCCACTGGTCCCTGCGGCGCAGGTAGGTGCCATGCTCTGCGGCTATGGTGATAGGCAGGTGGCCCAGCCAGCGCTCCAGTGTAGCGCGGTCACGCCCGCTGCTCACCACTACCTCATTGCGCGGGTCGCGGGCCAGGGCAGAGAGCAGCTCTATGACCTCTGCGCCGGGCGCAGCACGCTGCGGCTCCGGGTGAAAGGGCACCAGCGTACCATCATAGTCCAGCAGTATCAGCCTGCGCTCTGCGGTGCTGTAGCACTGCATCAGGGCCTGCCGGTCCTCATACTCCAGCCAGGTAGTGATACGCTCTGCAGGTGCCTCCAGCGCCGCTATGAAGCTACCTGCCCAGTGGTGCACATCATTGGTGCGTATCTGCTGCTGCATAGTGGTGAGGCGCTGTGCCTGCTCAGACTCGGGCATCTCCAGCGCCTGCAGGATACAGCCTGCCACCTCTTCATCGTCCAGCGGGTTGAAGAGCAGTGCACCGCTCATCTCCTTGGCCGCACCTGCCAGGTCACTGAGCAGCAGCACACCGTGTTTATCTTTGCGCGATGCGACAAATTCTTTCGCTACCAGGTTCATCCCATCGCGAAGCGGAGAGATCAGCGCCACATCGCAGCCGGTGTAGAGGCTCAGCAGCGCATTGTAGTCCAGTGAGCTGAACTGGAATACGACCGGCGTCCACCTGTAGTTGCCCGCCATGCCGTTGATACTGCTCACCATCTCCTCTATCATGCGTCGGCGCTCGGCATATTTTTTCACGGCAGTGCGTGACGGCACCAGCACGAGTATAAAGACGATACGCTCTCGCCACTCGGGGTTTAGCTCCAGAAATCTCCTGTAGCCCTTCAGGCGGTTCAGGATACCCTTGCTATAGTCCAGCCGGTCTACAGAGAAGATGACCTTCATGCCCGGATACAGGGCGCGTAGCTGCTCACGCTCCTGCACCACTGCGGGCTCATCATACGCACTGTGAAACTTGTCAAAGTCTATGCTGATCGGGAAGGCATCTACACGTACCTGCCTATTCTGGTACAGCAGGCGGTACTGGCGCTGCTGCAGGCCCAGCATACGCCGCACACACTCCAGGAAGTGATCTGCATAGTCATAGATCTGAAAGCCGATGATATCGGCACCCAGCAGGCCCTCCAGCAGGTAGCGGCCACAGTGGCGCGGCAGCAGCCGCAGCAGCTCATAGTCGGGAAACGGCGTATGCAGGAAAAAGCCGATGCGCACACCGGGGCAGCGCTGCCGCAGCATAGCAGCCAGCGGCATGAGGTGGTAGTCATGTATCCACACGGTATCTCCGCTGCGTATGATCTGCGCAGCCTTATCTGCTATGATGGTATTGGCCTTGATAAAGGCGTCAAAAGAGTCTTTGCTGTATTCTACAAAGGAGGGGAAGTAGTGGAAGAGCGGCCAGAGCACAGAGTTGCTAAAGCCCTCGTAGAAAAGCTTGTTGAGTTTGTCATGCAGGAAGACAGGGTGCAGCTCAAACTCGCCTTCATATTTCGCCTGGCCCTTGTGCCAGTCTGCTACGCTGAAGTCTGCCACACCGAGCCACTTCAGCTGCTGGTCACCACCGGGCAGGGAGTGGAGCGCACTGACCAGCCCTCCGCTGGAGAGTTTGATCAGGATATCATCTTCGTCCTGTACAAATGAAACGGGTAGCCTGTAGGTAATGTTGAGCAATGCCATACACAGAGTGGTTTTAAGAATGAAAAAAACAAATGGCAGGCCAGGGGGATATGCCGCCGGTAGTAGCCCGCATCCGGGCAAACCATATTATTAACTACGGATGAAAACAGGGGATATTGCAGGGCAAATTCACTTTGCTGCTAAGGCGCTGAGTGCTTTCTGTTTTTATATAGCCATGATGACTAAAACGAAAAGCAAATGCCGGTCACCCTTGCCTCACCTATGAAAAGCGATAGCGCACGGGGTAGCACCGGCCCTCCCCATGCCCCTCTACCACATTACGGCCCAAAAGGTTAAATTCGCTACCCCTAAAATCAAAAACGGGTGATCTGACTATGGCTATAGCTGTGAAAGAAGGTGTGACCAAGGTGGAGCTGCACTACTACTTTGCTGATGAGTCGCACAGTATGAATGCGGCCATCCGCAATAAGTGCGAGCTGAACCTGCTGGGCATACTCAAAGAAATATCTACGATCCTCAATGGCCGCATACAGGTAGAGACCGAGGCCTATACAGAGGGCGGCCTGGTGGAGCGCTACCTGCTGCGCAGCAAGAGCGAGTATGTGCGCAGTGTAGCGGTGGCCCTCTTTCACTATGTACTGCCGCTGGAGGTAGATATAGAGCGGGTGGTGAGTGAAGAGGATAAGGACGCTACCAAAAAAGCAATAGACAACCTGCGCCGTGAGATAAGGGGCTACGAGCGCGAGGAGGAGGGTGTGAAGGTGGATATGGACAGCGCTGCCTCTCTGATAGCGAGCAACCTGAAGATCATCAAACTCAAGTCAAACTTCTACCGCCAGATCTCCAATAGCGAGAAGGTGACCAAGCTGGCCGTGCAGCAACTGAAACTAGATAACACCCCTGCGGGAAAACCTGCCGCAGTGAGCCGCAAAAAGTTTGACACGTATATGCTCGTAGCAGATACGCTGAAGCCGGAGACCGACGAGCAGGCGATCATAGAGATCATCAGCCCGGTACTCAAGGTGGGCAACTACAAGTGGAAGGGTATCTACCAGGCTACAGGCCGCACCATCAGCTTCTCTATGAAGGATGAGGACTTTAAGAATGAGGTGATCAACCAGGGCACGCTCTTCAAAAATGGTACGCGGATAGAGTGCGTGCTGGATAGTACGAGGAAGATGAGCGAATTTGGGGAGGTGACAGTGACTGGCTACTCGGTATCTGTAGTGATCCGCAAGATAGACGACGAGGCCTCCGTAGAGGTGGCTCATAGCAAGCCGGTGAAGAAGAAGAAAGAAGAAAAGGAAATGCAGCAGCTGGATCTCTTTGGGTCGCTGTTTGGTTGATCTCAGATTTCGGGTTTTTGATTTCAGCCAAATGACTAGTCCCCTGACCTCAGATAGGCTGCCCCGGGCATTTATAAATCATTTTCTTTATATCATTAGATTAAATCCATTTTATCTCTTTAGTGTTTTATTAATTAAACAAAATGCGCTAATTTTGTTCAATTAATAAAACATTATGAGTAAGCGCGATATTATTTTACTCCCCAAACTGGCACGTATCCTGGCTACAGCCGGCGAAAACATCAAGCTCGCCCGCCTTCGCAGGAAATATACCACCGATCAGGTAGCCCAGCGTGCTAATATCTCCCGCACCACGGTGTGGATGATAGAGACTGGCACACCGGGTGTCTCTGTAGGTGCCTACCTCCAGGTACTCTTTGTGCTGGGTCTGGAGGAAGACATGGGTCGGCTGGCCGGCAATGATCCACTGGGCCGCAAGCTACAGGATGCTGAACTAATCACGGCAGCCAGGGCACCGCGCAGCAAACGTAAACCAAAAAGTGATGGCAAAACAGAGTGAGCGGCAGGTGTGGGTCTATGCAGACTGGCAGGGGCTGGGCGGCCCGCAGCTGATGGGGGTACTGGCTGCTATGCGCAGCGCCGGGCAGGGCGAGGTATTCTCCTTTGAGTATGACCGGGCGTGGCTGGGGCAGCAGCAGGCCCTGTACCTGGACCCGCACCTCAACATGTATACAGGCCGTCAATACCTGCCCGATGGCAAGACTAACTTTGGCATCTTCATGGACTCCTCACCAGACCGGTGGGGACGTGTGCTCATGCGTCGGCGGGAAGCTCTGCTGGCGCGTATGGCAGGGCGCGATGCCAGGCCGCTGACAGAGATTGACTTTCTGCTGGGTGTCTATGACGTACATCGGATGGGCGCTATCCGGTTTAAATCAGCGGTAGACGGCGGCTATCAGAATGATGACGCGCAATACACCACGCCACCTATGACCAGCCTCAGGGCGCTGGAGCACGCCAGCCTGCAGCTGGAGCAGGACGGCGAAGATACAGAGGAGGAGCTCCGGTGGATCAACATGCTGATAGCCCCCGGATCATCTCTGGGAGGGGCACGGCCCAAGGCCAGCGTGACAGACCCCGCAGGACAACTGTGGATCGCAAAGTTTCCCAGCATGTATGACACGAGAGATACCGGCGCATGGGAGATGGTAGCACATGAGCTGGCGATCCGCGCGGGTATCACGGTCCCGGAGAGCAGGGTTCAGGTATTTTCGGGCAGGCATCACACCTTCCTCACCCGGCGCTTTGACCGCACGGAGCAGGGTGAGCGCATTCACTTTGCCAGTGCCATGACGCTGCTGGGATACAGCGATGGCGCAGACCACACTACCGGCGCCAGCTACCTGGAGCTGGCAGAGATCATCATACGCTATGGAGCGGCTCCCGACCGTGACTTGCGGGAGCTATGGCGCAGGATCGTCTTTAGTATCTGTATCAGCAATAGTGACGACCACCTGCGCAATCACGGCTTCCTGCTCACGCCCGCTGGCTGGCACCTCTCTCCAGCCTATGACCTCAACCCCATAGACACAGCTCATGGCCTCACCCTCAATATATCAGAAGATGACAACGCACTGGACCTCGGCCTGGCCAGGTCTGTGGCGCCTCTATTCCGGCTAGATGAGCGAGAGGCAGAGGAGATCATAGCGCAGGTCACCGCTGCCGCCCGTGAGTGGCAGAGCATAGCACGGCAGTATGGCATCAATACGAATGAAATGAAGCAAATGGAAAGGGCTTTTAGTCATTTTTGAGGCCTAACGCACCTATAACAGCGCTTTGACCAGAGAGAGCGTGAGGTAATGAATGCATCTTTCACCAAGATCACATCTGCGCCAGTATGGCGCTGATCATCTGCACCGCATAGGTGCCTGCCACGGGTATGAAGCGTGAGAAATCTATGTGTGACCTGTCGTCTGCGGTGTCTGAGATGGTGCGTATCACACTGCACGGCACACCATACTCATAGCACACCTGTGCCACTGCGGCGCCCTCCATCTCTACACAGAGTATATCGGGCAGATGCTCGGTGATGGCATCTCTGTGCTGCTGCGCCGAGATGAACTGATCTCCGCTGGCTATATCTCCGATATAGAGTTTAGGATGCTCTATACCAAAGAGGTGAAGCCTCTCGGGAGAAATGGCTGAGATAAGTGTGCCGCTATCGAGAAGGCGCTGTATCACGCTACCTGCCCTCTGCAGGTGGTCCTCATGCGCCGGAAACCAGGTCATGCCCAGCAGTGGCACCTCATAGCGTGGCATGAGCGGGCGGCCATCCAGATCATGGTGGATCAGGCGCTGCGCCAGCACGATATCGCCCACGTGCAGCTCAGGGTCTATAGCACCAGCCACACCGGTGAAGATGATATCGGTGACTCCATATTTCAGGATGAGATGAGTAGCGGTGACGGCTGCGGCTACCTTGCCCCAGCGGGAGAAGGTGAGCACCACACGCACACTGCCTATGCTGCCGCTGTGATAGGTGCGGCCTCCCATCTCCTCTGTCTGCACATGGCTCATGAGCGCGGCGATACCGTCTATCTCCTCGTGCATGGCCCCCATGATGCCAATGATTTTCTCTCCCACTGTTACTATTTTGCAGCGCTAAGGAAGGAAAATTAATCCCTACTTTAGACAGCTATGAATAGCAAAGCACAAAACTATATCGATACCCTGGAGCTGCAGCCACACCCGGAGGGCGGCTGGTACCGCGAGACCTATCGCTGCGCAGAAAACATTGCCGCTGCACACCTGCCGGCAAGGTACGGCGGCGACAGGAGCCACAGCACGGCTATCTACTTCCTGCTGCCCGGTGAGACCTTCTCTGCCTGGCACCGCATCAAAGCGGATGAAGTATGGCACCATTATGATGGCGATGCTGTAGAGATCTATGTGATCAATGCAGATGGAGCACTAAGTGTCATAAAACTGGGCAAGGATATCAGCGCCGGCGAGCTACCACAGGCCGTGGTCGCGCATGGTGCTTGGTTTGCGTCGCGGTGTGCAGTGCGTGATGGCTATGCGCTGGTGGGCTGCACCGTAGCGCCGGGGTTTGACTTTGCAGACTTTGAGATGGCGGAGAGGGAGGCACTGACAGCACAGTACCCGCAGCATGCAGAGATCATCACGGAGCTGACGCGGCCGTGAGGTAGCCACCTCAATCCGTGATATCGAGCTGCTGCTTGAAAACCGCGAGCGACGAAGGGCGGGCTGCTATCAATAGGATCAGGGGGATCAGCATAAAGGCATAGTAGACGGCTACATTGGTCAGGAAGGCACAGATGATAGTGAATAATGCCGGCCCATCCAGCGTAGCGCACCGGAATATAAAACCCTGCCTGTAGATCGCGACCTTGGCCTCCAGCCCCGATGTAGCACGCGCCTCAGCTATGCGCCGCTGGAAAACAACGTGGCCGATGGGCACCAGCGTCACTATGAGCACTATAGCCAAGATGGTAAACGGGTCGCTGATATTCAGCGTATAGATGTGTCGGGGCGCCAGAACCCAGGTGATACCTGCAAACATAGTGGCACCTGCCACCATGGCCAGGTTAATGATTGATAAGGCTCTATAGTGAGCTTCTATAGGTGCTGGTGCGATCTGATTGTCCATAGGTGTAAGATAGGTATATGTACCCGATCTATCAAGTGCGTGCTCATTTACATCCTGTCTTTCTATTTCCTATGTTTGGGCCAACTATTACCCCCGCATAGTTGTTTAGACCGAAACACGATACATGAAACCACATACCATAGATAAGTCCACACTGAAATTTCTCAAAGACCTGGCGAAGAACAACAACAGGCCCTGGTTTGAGGCGCACAGGAGCGACTATGAGAAAGCACATCAGAATATGATCGCCTTTGCCGAGCAGGTGCTGACAGAGATGGCCCGGCATGATGAGATAGAGAAGAAGTCTGCGAAGGGCAGCCTGCACCGCATCTACCGCGATGTACGCTTCAGCAAGGATAAGACGCCCTACAGCCCGCGCCTCTCTATGGGCATGCAGCGCGCTACCAGGCTCCGCCGCGGTGGCTACTATGTACACGTAGAGCCGGGTAATAGCTTTATAGGCTGCGGTTTCTTTGGCCCCGAGCCAAAGGACCTGCTGCGTATCCGCCAGGATATAGACCTGGGCTACGATACCTGGCGCCGCCTGCTGAAAGCCAAAGCGCTGAAAGATACCTTTGGCGGGATGCAGGGAGAGCAACTGGTGAATGCGCCAAAGGGCTATGAGCGTGACCATCCCGCGGCTGACCTGCTGCGGTACAAGCAGTATCTCTTCCGCCATGACTATACAGACGCAGAGGCACTCTCAGACGACTTTGCAAAGAAAGTAAGCGGCCACTTCAAGCTCCTGCGCCCGTGGCTGGACCATATGAGTGAGATACTGACCACAGATGTGAATGGCGAACTGATCGTGTAGCTACCAGAGGAGCAGTGGTCTCTTGGCACGCTATTGGCACTGGTAGGGCAGGGGCGTAGCCGCGATAGTCACACCTATGGCGGATATGTCTGCTTTTTCACCAAACCTCTCTATCATGTCACAAAAAATACTCGCCGCATTTTTCACACTGCTCAGCTTTACTGCTATGGCCTCCGGCCTGCGCGTATCATCGCTGGGCGCTTCTTTCCTCGTCATGGCCGCCGTGCAGCAGGAGCAGAGAGCCACTATTTTCCCCAATCCCGCCAAAGACAGGATCTATGTGAAGGGCGCGGCAGCAGCACGCATAGAGCTGATCAATATGATAGGTGAGCCGGTGCTGGATGAGCCGCTCACAGCATCAGGGCTGGTGCTGCTCACAGATATACAGCCCGGCATGTACATAGTGCACATATATGATGCAGATGGCACCGTGATACTCTCTACGCGCCTCACACGTCAGTAGCCGTGGGGAAAAAACGGGATTGGCACGGATTTGCTACTACCGGGATATGTAAAACGATTCATTCACTCTAAAAGAAAACAATATGCTAAGGTGGTCATTCATATTCCTCATCATCGCTATAGTGGCCGGTATATTTGGCTTCACAGGCGCAGAGGCAGCAGCGGCATCTATTGCCAAGATACTTTTCTTCATCTTCATAGCCGTATGGGTAGTGATGCTGGTACTCGGTATCACCATCTTCAAGAAAGCTTAATGAGCTGAAGGAAAACCGGACCGAGTGGAAATGAAACAAGGGACCGAATGAAAACAGCATTTGGCCCTCATGAGAATGCAAAAGCCCCGCACGTCGGGGCTATTTTTTTGTGGAGTAGTGTAGCGGGCTACGAGAATGCGTAAATGATACCAAGCAGCAGGACCACGATCAGGCCTGCCAGATAGAGCAGGAGCTGCTTGCCATGTTCAGGTTCTCTTAATACCATTTTGATCTTTGCTTTACACAAAGTTAAAAGGCATTAAGGGAAAATTAACATAAAGAAAGCCATGTCGAAATCTGTATAATATCTATTGTGTTGATTGTGAGGATGATGCTTTTATAGGGGTAAATACTTTCCCGTATATGGAAATATTGTCTAGACAAATCAGTGAAATGCCTAGGCGAAAAATTAACATAAAAATCATCTTACCGCACTACCACAAACCGTAGCGGACGTGACCCGTCTACTGAGATGGTGTACACACCCTCTGCCACATCAGGCAGGCGAATGGGCTGTGTATCAGCAGTGATGGTGCCTTGTATGACCTCCGCGCCCAGCACATCATACACACGATAGCTGAGCCCATAGCTGCGCTCCGTCATGAGTGTAAAGGTGCCAGTGTTTGGATCCGGGTAGATGTGGATCGCGCTTTTAGCATGGATATCATTGATGCCCTCGCACATATTGATGCTGATCGAATCCAGTGCACTAGCACTACAGCCATAGGCATCCGTATATGTATATATGATGCTGTCAAACCCCCTGTTTATGTTATATAGATCGATGAGAGCTGTCCTGCCATTGAGTGTATCATTGCTGACATCCAGTCCCGAATAGTGCCCGCCAGCAGGGAAGCCTCCCGCCATAGGTATCATATACCTGGGAAAAAATAGTTCGCACCAAAACGCTACAGAATCAAAATGTGAATTTACATAAGTGATATAGTTTTGACTGACCAAAGTATCCCATGAAAACGTCACCTGAGGTGCCGGCCTCACAGTGAGTATCAGCTGCACGAAGCTATCACAGCCGTACGCATTATGGAAGATATAGATCGCCGAGTCTGATGTAGTGAGGGTATCATGCAGATAGATGTATTGCTCACCGGCGCAGATCGTGTCGTTTATCAGCAGGTAGCCATTGGGACGTATAGATAGCGCCAGGCTGATGATACTATCACAGCCACCGGCTGATGTCAGTGTATCCAGATAGCTGCCTGCTGCCGTGAGCTGATGCCCGCCAAAGGCGTAGCTGCTACCTGCACAGATCGTATCATGCAGCGTGGTATGCGCGGCAGGCAGTACCGTGAGCCAGATGTGATAGGTCGTGTCACAGCCGGTAGCATTCTGCATCAGGTTGTAGTAGAAGCCCGTTGTAGTCATGGTCATGCCACCATAGACAAATGTATCTCCCTGGCAGATCGTGGTAGAATCATAGATGTCCCCATCTACGCACGTAGCCAGCTGCACCGTAGTGGTAGCCGTATTGGTCACTACAGCAGGATTGAGGTCAAAGTAGATGTAGGCCGTGTTATTGATCGCAGTGCCATTCGGCAGACCGGCATTAGCCCTGACGCGGTACTGTATCCAGCCCTCGCTCAGTGGCGGATTGGTAGCGCTATCTACCAGGTTGATATGCGGGAAGGTAAAGGTCATCGCACCGCCCTCCAGCTGTATCACCGCATGATGGCTGGATGCGAGGTACTGGAAGGAGGCCGCATCTACATACTGGCTCAGTGTATCTTTCAGCACTACGAGATAGGCTGTATCATTTCCCGTGTTTTGAAAATGGACGGTGTAGGTGAGCCAGTCTGCCTCACCAGGAGCCAGCCTATCCGGTGATACATCCTTGTAGTTAGGGTCAAGAGAATTGCTGACGCTGAAGCAATGGGTCAATGTATCATCCGCCCTGACAGGGTCTGCCGGTGTAGATGATACGATGGTGGTCAGGCATATTTGTGATCCGATCACTGCATGCGAGTCTATGCTTAGTACTATATCGAGACTATGCTCTGTCAGTGTATTGAGGTCTGCCAGGGCATAGGTAGCCGTCTGTCCGGACACAGAGGTCGGGGTCAGCGCTCCTGGCCCGGGGCCGTAGTAGCTTGCCCCGGTGGTCCAGGTAGTGGTCACGGTGCCAGGTGTCACAGAGCTGCAGTTTATATTGTGGTAGAGTGAGAGGTTGGTCGCATAGATCTCGATATACGGCCTGCTACCAGGGCGCACGAGCGGACCTGCTATGGAGGTGACACCATAGTCAGATCCTGATAGTGATACCCCGCATTGCATGCCAAAGTTTTCATACTTCTTCACCGAGTCTATCGCTGAGATAGCCACCCCACGTACGCCGATCTGCGGGCAGGCTACTACCAGACCCAGTGCTGTAGTATCTACATCTACCGTATAGCTGCCATAGCCCGGCGTCTTGAATGAATAACCTCCCGAGCTGAAGGTGTAAAACTGTTGTATCACATTGCCTCCTTGCTTCAGTTGCACTTTGATGTTGGTCACCGGTGTGCCCTGATTGAGGCTGTCAGCGGTACAGTTAGCAGATATATCCTGGTGGATATTGCCGGCTACATTGTAGTAAAACTCGCAGCCTGAGGCTGCATCGCATACAGGCAGGGTACCAGGATTGATATCATACTGCAGCGCAGAAAACCGCGAAGGTACGCATTGCACACTGGTACCTGCAAATTTGAAAGTAGTAAACTGCGTCTGTGTGATCCGTGGCAGGCATGAGATAGAATGGTTGTAGGTGAAGGTTAGCGTAGATAGTAATGGTGGTATATTGCCGATAGCGGCTATATCGTTATCATCACAGCTTAGCATGCCGAGGCGGGCGGGCAGCGGCGGCAGGACAGTCAGCCGGTTTATAGAGCAGTTGAGCGTCTGCAGGGAGTCCGGCAGATGGGCTGGCAGGGCAGTTATTTGGTTAGAGCTGCATGCCAGAGCCGTCATAGCATCAGGCAGTACGGGTATGGAGGTGAGCTGGTTCATGCTGCAGTCCAGGTCCCGTAGAGATGCGGGTAGTGAGGGAAGGCTGGTCAGTTGGTTTTGGCTGCATAGCAGGGTAGCCAGGACCGGGGGTAGCGCAGGGAGGGAGGTGAGGCTATTGAGTCCACAATATATCTCGGTGATAGAGGACGGCAGCGCAGGCAGGCTGGTGAGCTGTGCATTCTGGCACCAGAGCCATTGCAAGCTGGCGGGCAGGGTGGGTAGCCCGCCATATAGCGGATTGCCATCGCAATACAGGTGTTGCAATCCATTGGGCAGCGTGGGCAGCGAGGTCAGGTTATTATCCTGGCAGCTAAAGGATATCAAAGTGCCGGGCAATGGCGGCAGCGAGTACGCACCGATATTCTCGCACTGCAGGTCGCTCAGGCTGTAGGGCCAGTCTATGATAGACTGCGCCAGCAGCGGATTGTCAGAAATATCGAGTACCATCAGGCTATAGGGTAGCGGATATGGCAGGGTCTGCACATGCGCATCACGACAGGTAAAGGTGATCAGATCGGGTGGCAGATTATTGATGAAAGGGATGCTGTCATAATTACAGTACAGGGAGGTCATACCTGTCAGGTACTGGAGCCCCTCCAGATTGGTGATATTCGTATGGCTGATGTCTATGGTGATATAGCTCTGTGTCAGCGGGTCAGAGGCGTCGAGCTGCCAGCCCGCAGCATTGCTGCCAGTCATGATAGAGCTAAATCCATTATTGTATAGCCAGGTGCCCAGATTAGTATCCGGTATTGCTACATACTGTGCCTGCACACCGGAGAGCGTACAGCAGAGCAGGATAACGATCAATAAACGGTGGAGGGTTTGTGTCGTATGCATAGGAGGTTGATTTTGCTGAAAGGTATAAGTCTGAATCCAAAAAAGGAAATGAACTTTCATTTTTTGTCACCGCACCACTACAAACCGCAGCGGACGTGCACCATCCAAGCCAGCGACGAAAGTAAGCAACAATAAAACACGACGGAGCGTATAGGTTGTTTTCACAGAAAGCCTTTGGCTTAAAAGAAACACTATGCAGGGAATGTATATATGCCCGCATACCTTACCAAAGGCTACCTCCCAAATATCTCCCGGCTCAATCGCGCATCATGACCATAAATATCATGGCGGAAGTTGACCAGTCCGTCCTGGTCTACCCATGCGGTAAAGTACACGATGTAGACCGGTACCGATGGGCGCACGGGTACTTTCTTCTCTATATGGCTATGCATCATGGCGTGGATCGTATCCGGCGGCAGCTTCACCGAGTCCGCACGAAAGAGGTAGTCTGCCAGGCGCTCCGGCTCTGCCAGGCGGATGCAGCCATGACTGAAGGCGCGGCTATTTTCACTAAAGAAGCTCTTGGCCGGGGTGTCATGCAGGAAGATGTCAAAGCTATTGGGAAAGAAGAAAGCCACGAGGCCCAGCGCGCAGTCATCTCCGGGCTTTTGCCGTATCACAAAGGGCACACTCTTGTCATACCTGCTCCAGTGTATATCATCAGGGTCCAGCACCTCGCCATCGCGCACCACCTCCATATGCGCGCGCTGCAGGTAGCCGGGGTCGCGCTTCAGCTTGGGCAGTAGCTCCTTGCGTATGATGCTCTGTGGTACATTCCAGTAGGGGCTAAACTCTACCACACTCAGCCTCCCGGTGAAGATGCTCGTAGCCGTGGCCGCATTGCCTACCACTACGTCCATGCTCCACGCCACCCGGTGCTCCTCGTATACATGCAGGCGGTACTCCGGTATATTGACCAGGATATAGTGGGCAGGGGTAGAGTCAGGCAGCCAGCGCAGGCGCTCCATATTCAGCATGATCTGGCGCAGGCGCAGGGAGACGGGCTGGTCTAGCTCGGCCAGTGTCAGGCTGTCTACCCGGCCCGTAGGGCGCAGGCCCATACGCTCCTGATAGCGGCGCACGGCAGCAGCCAGCGTATCGGTATAGGTGGGGCTACGCTCGGGTATCATGTAGTCTCCGGTCATAGCCAGGTGGTCCTTGAGCATCACGGTAGCGCCGCTGGTGTCGCCTGCTTTCATAGGCAGTTTGGTCACAGGGGGTATGATGGGCCAGCCGCCTTTTTTCTCTATGGCGCGGTACTGCACCAGGGCTTTCTTCAGCGCCTTGTAGTAGTCATTGACCGGCTCGTACTCGGCATACTGCGAGGGTGAGGAGACGAGGCTATCCAGCAGGCGCTTGTAGTCTTTCTTCATGCGTGGTATGTACCACTCCAGGTCCTTCAGGTCTATGCGCGTACCGCCGTAGGCTTTCTCCGCATAGCGGAAAAAAGTGATCGTCAGCTTGAGGTCCAGCAGGGCTTTTTTCTCCGTAGGGCCTATGAAGAGCATGTCACCTATCTCGGCCTCTGCCAGCCCTTTGGTCAGCGTACTATCGCCAAAGTCTGACTCATAGGCGCGCAGCGTGGTGAGAAAGTCATAGGCGCTGATAGACAGGCCGCCGTCTGTGAGCCAGGCCGCCTGGTAGTTTCGCCGCTGGTAGAAGTCATTGACATCTTCGGCGAAATCGCGCAGGGAGGTATCGCGCTCCAGCTCGCGGGTGATCAGCTCACTATCCAGCACGCAGTCGGTGTACCGCTGGTCGGTATAGAGGGCCTGGTTTTGCATGCGCAGCTTGCGGCGGTTCTTGCAGCCTTTGCAGCCGGCTATCATGGTCACGATAAATAAGAGTGCGAGCGAGAGGACGAGACTACGTCTGATCATGTAGGTGGATGGTGATTTGTGCAAAGATAGCAAATCCCGTACCGTACTTTAATCGACGATCGCAAATGGATAATGGAAAGTACCTGCACCGCCGTCGGTGAAAATGTATTCCTCCGCGTCCTTTGAGTAGTAAAGACTTTCATTTATGACAAAGGCATGACGCGGCATCGGCCTTTGCCATTATCTTTGCAGTACCTAAACAAAGTGACCACATGAAACGACTTCTTCCCTTCCTCGCTTTACTGCTTTATACACTACCCTCTATGGCCCAGTCTCATGAGTGGGACCAGTGGCGCTTCATTGATAGCTGCGCTATGTCTTTCACCGGAGGTGCCCCAGTGAATGTGCCGGGCTGCCGGCTCTATCGCACGGGCCATGATAGCACGAGCTACACCTTTGACGCAGGCACTGCCTCCATTGCAGATCGCAACGGCCACCTCTTGTTTTATACCGATGGGGAATGGGTCTGGGATGACCGCGACTCTGTGACGCCCAATGGCCGTGGCCTCAGGCATGGCCCATACTCATCTGTACAAGCCTCCCTCATCCTACCCATGCCGGGAGATACTAATCTCTATTACATTTTCACTGCCACCGGCAATTACTTTTACCTCAATACCCCCACTGATACCGGCTACTACTACAGCATCTTTGACCGGCGGCTGAATGGCGGTCACGGAGATGTGACCGGCACCAAAAATGTGCTGCTGTATAAATGGAACACCGGAGCGCTCGCTGCCACACACAATGCGCGCCACAACGGCTTCTGGATAGTCACCCATGGACAGAGAGATTCCTTTGTCTGCTATCAGCTCACAGCGGCAGGGCTCTCGGCTCCTGTATACTCCCGGGCGGGAGGACTGTGGGATACCACCTTCTTGCTCACACATTATAACCGCGGCATTTCATTTACTATGGATGGCCAGCGGCTCACCTACCCGGTATATGGCGGTAGGTTTGAGATTTGTGACTTTGATCCTGCCACTGGCCGCGTATCCGGTGCTATCACAGTGGGCCCTATGAGCAGCCTGTATTCTACGGCTATCAGTTACACCATTTTCTCTCCTGATGGCACCAGGCTCTATGCTACAGAAAATAACCGCGGGATGCTCTGGCAGTTTGATGTCACCAGCCGCTCGCCCGCTGCGATACTGGCCTCGCGCTATACGGTGGATAGTGCCGGGTGGCTTTCTACCTATGGCGGTATGCAGAATGGGCCGGATGGCAAGATCTATGTGGCCAGGTTTCAGACAGAAGAGCTGGGCGTGATCCAGCATCCCGATGCTGCAGGTGCTCAGTGTGCCTTTGCACCACATGGCTACAGCCTGGGCCACTCCACGGTACTGTTTGGCCTGCCCAATGTCGTCTTCTCCTCCTTTGGGCCACCGCTCTGCCAGCCCAGCAATACACCCATCAATGGCGCCATCTGTGTAGACCTCCCGTATGACTTTCACGGCAGGCAGCTCAGCTCGCCCGGTATCTATCGCGATACCTTTCAGACCCACTATGGCTGTGATAGCGTCATCACACTCTATCTGACCGTACAGCCGGCGCCTCAGGTCTCCCTTTCGCTCAGGCCTATGGTACAGCACGGCTACCTGCATGTGAGTGGCACGGATACATTTACCTGCCTGGGAGATCCGTCCTTTCTGCTCTCGGGGGGCTATCCTGCCGGCGGCACCTACTCCGGCGCAGATGTGACCGGCTACCGCTTTCAGCATACGGGCATGACTGCTACCACATCTGCCATCAGCTATACCTATACGGATACCAATGGCTGCTCTGCGCTGGCGCGCAAGGTGATCAAAGTAGAGGACTGCACCGCAGGCATACCAGACATGAGCGCTACCGGCACACTACACATCTACCCGGAGCCAAACAGTGGTACCCTGACGCTGCAGACGGCAGCTACCCACGGCAGCTACTATATCATCCGCGATCTCTCGGGCGCAGTAGTGATGCACGGCGCGATCACGCAGGAGCAGCAGCGCATAGACATGACTGGCACCAGCAGCGGTACCTATCTGCTCACAGTAGTAGCTGATGAAAAGGTAGAGACGGTGAAGGTGACTATAGCGCGATGAGGAGTTGATAATGGATCACCTCGCAGTCGTTGAGGACGCTTCGCTCAACATCATCAACGGCATTGGGTAGGATACTGCATGCGTGTCTCAGCTACATCGGCAGAGTTGTTATATTTATAAAGAAAATAGAGGTGGCAAATGACACTGACCGAGCTGGAAGATGTGGTAGAAACGATACAAGGCCCTGAGATGCAGCGCGTAGCATCCATGATCGCCGATGCTATCAATGATTATCCTGAGGAGGTTTCTGTCGAGGTTTACTTTGACCATGTCAGGCGCCTGACGGGCAGTGAGGACATCACAAAACACGCCCTGCGCCGCTACCTGGATGCGCACCTCCTGTCTAGCCCCTGGATATGCGAATCCTTGTCATACCTCCATGAGGCGCGCGATATCATGGATATACATCATATCACATGGGCGCAGCTATTTGCCGCTATTCATTTGAGCAATGGATAATGAATCGATAACTGATAATTGAAGACGCTCCAATTTGTCATTGCTGACGCTTCGCTAAACTGCAACAACAACATTAGTCTGAAACTCTCCGTGTACGCTGTGATAAATTGTATTAACTCCGTGCCCTCTGTGTAGTGATCTCTACTTAGCGTAGATATACAGCAGGGAGCCGTTGGCGAGGATGGGGAGCAGCTTCTTCATAGCTGCATCCGGCAGTGCGGGGCAGCCGAAGCTCTTGCCACAGTAGCCATACTGATGGATAAAAGACTCTGCAGCATACCAGGCACCGTGTATGATGATCTCACGCGCGCGTGCATTGTCATTGATACCTTTCTCCAGGCCATCGAGCAGGAGGGAGGGGCCGTGCAGCGCCGTCTGTATCTGCTCGCCTATGCGAAAGAATCCCTTGCTGCTCTTGTGGCTCTCCATCACATTGCTAAAGCTGGTGGCCATCAGGTCGCCGCTATTCTTGCCATGTGCTACAAAGGTATTGGAGATCACCTGCTTCTTGTCCAGGTCTACCACCACAAATCGCTTTTCATTAGACGCTTTGGTAAAGTCACAGATGGCCACGATGTGCTTGGCTGGTTTGTACCTGTCATAGCCGGCCATACATTTGCTGAAAGCATCGTAGGGTATCAGCCCCGCCAGGTGGCAGTCTGTATAGAGCTGGCGCGTCTGGTCAGTCGCTGCCTCAGCCACATGGTGCGCCACCGGGGTAGCGTCTTCTTTCACTCCTGCTCCTGTGAGCAAAAGCGCGAAAAGGATACTAAGATAGTGCATACTTGATAAACGAATATACGGCTAACTTAGTCTAAGTTTACACCAGACGGCACCTATTTTGAGGAATTTTTAGAATGGGGAATATTATCCCTCAATGAGTTGCACCGGGTGGCAGCGATTTAGCTGATATATGTCAGTGCTTTATGCCCGCGCGTCGTCACTCGTAGTACGCACCAGCCCTATGCCTGACACAAAGAAGAGCAGCCCCAGTATGCCATAGACCACGAGGGCCTTGACATCACGCATGCCACCCTGCGTATTCATAAAGAGGAAGGCGCCGTAGATCAGCCCCGCTATGCCCAGCACGGTGAGTATGCTGCCAAATATCCTTTTGAGATTCATGGTTGTTGTTTTTACTAACTATGGGTAAACCATAAAGCGTGCCAGTGGTGCTTGTGCTATTCCATCTTGTTCACGATGTTCACGGTGTTTACGCTCCCCGTGAACGTGAACAGCGTGAACAAGCTGATCCATAGTGAAGAGTTCAAGATATTGTTCAATCCGGTGTTCAAGTGAGGATTGAACGCAGAGTTGAACGTTCAAATTGAACACCTGAGCCAGCCGGCAGGTGTCATTAATTTACTTTCCTGAAAATGCGAAAAATGGTTATATTTTGCTATATTTGCATTATCATTCTTTTAGCGGCCTGTGAGCTGATATACTATATACATACATAGTATACATGCGCAGTTATTTTACTGGGAAAGCAGTAAGTCCTTTCTTACTCTTAGCCGCTTGTCGTCATTGGGAGGAAGCGCAGCGACGAAGCAATCAGTAGCGTGCCACCGAGCACCACTCTATGCTCACTACTGATGGGCTACAGTATCTGTAGATGCGGATTGCTTCGTCGTACCGCGGCGGTACTCCTCGCAATGGCGTTAAGTAGATTTTCTTTATCTGATAAAGCCTTGACTCTGCTTGTACACGTTTCCCGTTGTCCCACCTTCACAGGCTGGGAAACCGGAAACTTGTACGTCGCTATCGTCAGGCTGTCTGTATCTGCACCGGGCCCATAGCCTGATACATATGGATATAAAGATCAGCGGGCATTTATCAAAAGACGTTAAAACGGTGGGAGGTCGTATGGAATGCGTGCAGGCTGCGCGTTATACTCAAAACCAAAACGATCCAACCATGTCTAAAACCACAGCCCTCTGCTGCACCGCAGCAGCAGCCCTTGTCATGACTTTCTCCTGCAGCCAGAGCAAGAAAGCCCCCGTAGAAGAAAGGATGATACTGACGCAACCCGCCAATAGATCTGAGCGTTCGCCTGCAGGCACGGAGGCCCACAGGCCGGCAGCAAAAGAGGAAAACGAACACTTGCTCAAGGATAGCTATGCTGCCTCCGATGCGAGTGGAGCTGCATCAGGGCAGCAGGACCATGCTGCCGCACCACCGCATGACCTCAGCTCCGCTGCCGCAGCAGTGACAGATCACGATGGTATGCGCTTCGTACGCTCGGCAGATATCCGCTTTGAGGTGCGCGATGTGGCCGAGGCCACCTACGCCATGGAGGATATCACGACACACTACGGCGGCTTTGTGACCAGTACCACCCTCCATAGCCGGGTGGAGCGCGTGGAGACAGTGCCGGTATCAGAAGATTCCTCTCTGGAGCTGACTTACTATACAGTAGAGAATAACATCACCCTGCGCATCCCTGCCACACGTATGGACTCTGCCCTGCGGGCCATGACGCCGCTGGTAGGTTTTCTCGATCATCGTACTATCAGTGCAGACGAGGTCTCCGGCCGGCTGCTCGCAGAGGCTATGAAGCAGCAGCGCAATGCCGCCCACGAGCGCCGGATGAATAACGCGGTGGACAATCATCAGGTGAAATCAGACGACCTGACTCAGGTAGCCGAGGCTGCGCTCACTGCGCGCGAGCAGGCAGACGATGCCATACTGGCTGCACGCACTATGGAGAATCAGATCAGGTATAGCACCCTGCACTTTGTGGTCTATCAGCACGAGGCCGTGCGCCGCCTGCGCATAGCCAACCCCAAAGCGATACCACACTACGAGCGTCCGCTGCTGATGGAGGCATGGGAGGCTGCTCAGGATGGCTGGTATATCCTGCGTCACGTACTCGTATTTATTATCCGCTGCTGGGCCTTTGTGCTGGTGGGGTTAGCTGGCTATATGCTGTACCGCCTGCGGAGGAGAGGCTAGGAGACCGCTATGGCGAGGAGATGCCTTGCGCTCAGCCCCAGATCTTATCACCTGCTTTGACGATGCGCTTTTGCAGCCGGTCTGTATCGCGGCGCAGGTCGCTGTGCAGGCGGTGTGCATCACTGATGCCGGAGTGTATATGTGCGTCGAGGTGTATCGCGTCGTGCCACTGGCCTATGAGGTCCTGCAGCTTCTCCAGATGGCCGGTATCTTTGGTAGAGAGCAGCTCCTTGCGCTCTGCCTCGGGCAGCATCTCACAGGCATAGATGAAGTGCTTGAGGTGTTTGCGCAGCGGGTGGTAGTGGCCGGACTTGCTCACTTTGCGCCAGCGTTTTTTCAGCTTTTTGTGCAGGTGGTGGCAGTAGGCAGCCAGGTCCAGGCGGCTGCAGCGTATCTCGGCCATCACGTCCTCTACATGGTGGTCTATGTCCTGCAGGTAGGCAGGCACCTCATCGCGAAAACTGCGAGACAGCGTAGCGGCCATACGCCGGTGGTGCGTAGCCGCTGTGCGGTCGCAGCTCTCCTCGGTGATACGGTCGCGCATCAGGGCTGCATCACGCAGCCTGCCCGCCTGGCGGAAGATATGCCTGTAGCAGCTAAAGTGCCCCTCCAGGTCCAGCCCGCAGCTATCATGCAGGATGGTCATCACGGCCTTGATCCGCTTGATGGCTACACGCGCGCGGTGTATGTCCTCATCCTTGGCAGAGCGGGCATAGCTGATCAGCGCCTTGCGGCATTTCTCATGCTGCTGCTGGTAGTAGTCCTCTGTAGTAGCGGTAGGCATATCACACGTCTTGCAAAGATACAGTCCATTCATATTATCCCACAGTTAAATCTGTCAATGAGCGAGAGGATATTTGTCATGACACAAAACCTCTGCCAAAAGGTCGGGAAAATATACCCCTGCTATCAGCGTATTTTGCTATAGATTTGCAGTATGAAAAAAATAACCGGCATACTGGTGCTCCTCGCAGTGCTGCTGCTGGTATCGCATCCCGCCTGGTCTCAATGCGCTATGTGTACCGCAGTAGCTGATGAAGCGCAAGCCAACGGCTCCTCTGCCGCAGATGGGGTCAATAAGGGTGTCCTCTTCCTCTTTGTCTCGCCTTACCTCATAGTGGGCACTATCGGCTTCCTCTGGTGGCGTGCCCGCAGGCGCGCGCAGCAGGAGGTGACCGGCTTAGCGGCCTGATCAGCGCAGCGTCAGATATTAGCTGTTTACTCCTCTGGCTGCCCCTCGGCGGCTATCATCCACTGTATGCCATAGCGATCTACCAGCATGCCAAACCACGGCGACCAGAAGGTCTGCTGCATCGGCATATTGACCTTGCCACCGGCACTGAGCGCAGCAAAGATGCGGTTGGCCTCGTCCTGAGAGGAGGCGCTGTATGACAGTGAGAAATTGTCTCCTATCGTAGCGCGGGGCATAGAGTCGGGCATGTCACTGCCCATCAGGTAGCCACCGTCTATACCGAGGGATACGTGCATGATCTTCGCCTTGTCTGTCTCAGACATAGGCTGCTCTCCCGGCATATCGCCAAAGGTCATGAAGGTGGTGTACTCTCCGCCAAAGATCTCTTTGTATTGCGCAAAGGCGGCAGCGCAGTTGCCGTTAAAGTTGAGGTAGGTATTCAGTGCCATGTGTATTGTTTTTATGCAGGTCAAGATAGGAAAGAAGTGCTGCCTGCAGTATGAAGGATACATGAAAAAAAGGTGAAACCTGCGCAAAAGCGCTTTCAGCAGCATATAGGTGTAGCGACAGGCAAATTTTTAGTGGCTGACTGATAGCGCTTTACCGCAGATCGTGCAAATGTGCTCAATTAACCAAGAAATTAAACATTCCCTTCATATATTAGGCGTACCTTGCATCAGCAATGAAGCAGGATATAGCATACTACCGTGAGCAGATCATGCACCGTGCAGAGACTCCCTCTGCCGGCAATGCCACTGTAAGGAAAAATCCCTACAAGCTGCTCACCGATCGTATCTCAGCCCCGCTACCCCTGGTCAAAATATGGGATGCCCTGCACACACGCATCTACCGCATGAGGGACTTTCACTGATCGCGTTTCTTTCTATCTCAGCTTTTGTCCAATACTCAACTCCCCATTTGTTATCTTGTATTGACCAATACTCAATACTGACACATGAAACAAAACCCCTCCACAGATTTCTTCTTTGAGAAAGAAAGCAAATGGCAGGATGCCTACGGCAAACTACGCGCTATAGCCCTCGACTGCGGCCTGGAGGAAACGCTTAAATGGGGCAAGCCATGCTACACCTGGCAGGGAAATAACGTGGTGCTCATACACGGCTTCAAAGAATACTGCGCGCTTCTCTTTATGAAAGGTGCCCTGCTGAAAGACGATGCCGGCATCCTGATCCGGCAGACGGACAATGTCCAGTCAGCCCGTCAGATGCGCTTCACTGATGCGAAAGAAATAACAAAGCTCAAGGCCACCATCAGAGCCTATATCCACGAGGCCATAGCCGTAGAGAAAGCGGGCCTGAAAGTAGACCTGAAGAAAAGCACCGACCTCGTCTATCCCGAGGAGTTTCAAAAGCAACTGGACAAAAGCGCCAAACTCCGCAAAGCCTTTGAGGCGCTCACACCCGGCAGGCAGCGCGGCTACCACCTCTTCTTCACCGCAGCGAAACAAGCAAAGACAAGGGAAGCGCGCGTAGAGAAAGCTATACCGCTGATACTGGCGGGTAAGGGCCTGGAGGATTGATTTTCAGCGCTGCTTTGGCACGGTGTTAGCTTTGCTATCGTCACAAAAAGCATTATTTTTATTCCATTATGTCAGTAGCTACACTAGATATTAAAACACAGCGAGCTTGTGCGGAAGCAAAGTCCTTGTATACCAAAAAGGAATTGTGGGAGACAGATATAGATGATTTGCTGGATCGGATGAATGAACTGAATAAACTCCTTACTGCACTTCACTCTATTTTGCTGAATATCACTTTTGAAGTAGAGCGGGATATGGACGGATTCAAGCGTTCTGATGTAGCTAAGACTAATATTAAAATGATGGTATCCGCAGGTGTTAAAGTTTTGAATAAAGTACGCCCTACTTCTTTATTCCCAGGTGTCAAAACTACCTGGTACACGCTACGTCAGGAGCTGAGCTATCTCAATGAACTTGTACAAGATAGAGACATGGGGCTGGCCTTAGAGTCGGATACAGATATGGATGCCATTATACAGGCTACCCTTCAGGCTCGCCGGCAAGAATGAAAGTTCTTTGTACGCAGAATTTTATAGACTGCATCGCAAGGCTGGCAGGCAATAATTCCTATTCAGCGGTGCTCGACGATGTATGTGCTTTCTTAAGTGATAAGGACATACAAGAGCTACACCAGATGAAAGACTTGCTGCGCATCACACCCGGCAAGTACAGCTTGAATAAATACAGGATAAAAAATAGTCTGACCAATAAGGGTAAGAGTTCCTCTTACAGGTGTATCGCTGTATGCCTGCCGGAGGTAGATGAAATATATTTGGATACTATCTACCCCAAGACCGGTTCTCAAGGCCAGGAAAATCTGGACAAAGAGCGGTATAAGTCCATCGCCAAAAATGTTCAGGCCTCCATCTCTGGCAACGAGTTGTTTGAACTAGATGTGAAAACAGGACAGCTATCGCCAGTATCATCTCTCAAATGAGATTTTCGAGTAAAAAACCAGTGACAAGACAAGCGCGTGTAGAGAAAGCTATCCCGCTCATACTGGCGGGCAAGGGACTAGAGGATTGATAACTGAGCTGCTACTCATCTTTGATCCTCGTTGACCCATCATCGTTTTTGATATAGCTTCTGAGCTGGTACCTGGGCACCGCAAACGGTATTGTCCTGATCTCCTTGCATCGATTGCCCGATAGGTCTATGAGCGACACCTGTGCCTGATAGGTGCGGCCGTCGCCCAGTGCGATATCATTATCGCAAAAGCCCGACCGGTTGGCTACGGTCATATTGTCGGAATAATAGTAGAAGGTTTCATTGCCTATGGTCACTTTATACAGTAGTACCTGCATCGTGCTACCTTTGATGCTATCTCCGGCGGGGATACGTACAAATAATGTATATCCGGGATAGGAGGACATCATAGTTTGAAAGTCAGCCCTGAGAGATACCGTATCTGGCAGCCAGTATGGTGCTATCTTATCTTTCCCAAAAGCTACATAGTATGAATTGGTGCGCGTGGTGAAGTAATGCAGCATCCACTGCAGGGCAGGGTCTTTACTTGTTACTACCAGGTTAGCATTGGATCTGTACGGGATCTTCCTGGCAGGACGCAGGATGATCTGACCGTAGTCATCTCCATAGACTGTATCTGCTATCTGTAGCGCTATCACTCCGTGTGTGGTCTGTAGCTCAAATTTCAGTGCTGCCATGCGATGCCTGAGTTTGAAAAACGACTCCCTATAGCTGATCACAAAAATATTGTTGGCTGTGATGTTGCCCTCTCGTGGATAGACATCCACATGGTCTACCATACACTCGCCTGCCCGCAGGCCTGTGCTGATAGCGACCAATAGTAGCAACAACGCAAAGCGCAAGCCTGTGAGGCTGTCTCTATCTCGGGTCAAAGTTTTGTGCGTTGGATTTTCTATGTCTCTATGTTTCTATGCGGTTCAAAAAATGTATTCGGCACTTTACCCTCTCCCTATCCGCTCCGCCAGGTCCACCAGTCGGGCAGAGTACTCATTGTCATACCAGTCGGGGCTCTTTGCCATGTTCATGCAGTTAGTGTATAAGCTCAAAATCAAGCAAGGCGCTATCCGCTTTATTGAATGAGTTTGCCATTTCTATATTGCGACCATTTATTCGGATATCGCCTAAACCCGAGACAAATACGCTAACGATATTTTGACCATTTCCTTTCGTGGATCGGAAGGGCGGATTAGCCTCATAGCCATTCATTTCCATGGTTATCAAAACCTGATCAGATCTTGTCAGTGGCGAGTCTGTCACTGTAAAGTAGCCTGACTGCGAAGGTAAGGAGTTTGAAAAGTGCACTGATAAAGTTATTATGCTATCACCATAAGTGCACTCTCCATACTTCGAGGCGATCATCGTACCATAAGACTCATTGGCATAATGTATGCCTTTGAACGTCCACCAACCGGTATTTTCTATTATTACCCGAAAGGAAGCGCTCCTTCCCTCGGCTGCTGCATTGCCAGGAGTGAAGGTGGCTACATATGTTCCGGTATCTGTATAAATGTGTGTGGGGAAGGGCCGCATGCTGGTATCACCATCGCCGAATGTCCATAGATAGCGTGTTGCGTCTCGGGTACAATGACCAAACTGCACAGGTTTGTACCACGTTCCGTGTACATCTGAAGGAACGATACAAGTTTCAGGACCATTCGCTTTTTTGCATCCCGTTGCGGATAGTAACAGGATAAACGTTACACCTGTAAAGATAAGGTTTTTCATAGTTGAGTATAAAAGCATATTGAGGTAAAGTATAATGTTAACGCGCCTTACCTCCCTATCCGCTCCACCAGATCCACCAGGCGAGCAGAGTAGCCATACTCATTGTCATACCAGCCGAGCACCTTCACCATATTGCCCACCACAGACGTGAGCTGCGCGTCAAAGATGCACGAGGCGCCATTGCCTACGATATCCGCAGATACGATCGGGTCCTCGGTGTACTCCAGGTATCCCTTCAGATCGCCTTCTGCCGCCGCTTTGAAAGCCGCATTGATCTCCTCGATAGTAGCCGGCCTGTCCAGCAGGCAGGTGATCTCGGTGATAGAGCCATCCAGCACCGGCACGCGCATACCGCTGCCACCTATCTTGCCCTCCAGGTCGGGGAATATCTTTGTGATCGCCTTGGCCGCACCAGTAGTAGTAGGGATGATAGAGTGTGCTGCCGCACGCGCACGGCGCAGGTCCTTGTGCGGTGCGTCGTGCAGGCGCTGGTCGCCGGTGTAGGCATGTACAGTATTGATATAGGCGTCTACTATCTGCCATTTGTCGTGCAGCACTTTGATCATCGGTGCGGCGCAGTTGGTCGTGCAGGAGGCATTGCTGATCAGCGTCTCGCTGCCATCCAGTATGCTGTCATTCACGCCCAGCACCACGGTCTTGATATCATTACTCTTGGGCGGTGCGCTGAGGATCACTTTTTTCGCACCCGCCCGGAGGTGCAGTTCCGCACTCTCCCTATCCAGGAAGTGCCCCGTACTCTCCAGCACCACGTCTATGCCGTACTCGCGCCAGGTCAGTTTCTCGGGGCTTTTCTCCGCGTGTACGCGGATCTCTTTGCCATCTATAGTGATGCTATGGTCCGTGTGAGATACGGCAGGCCTGGCTACGCCGTGCACGGAGTCATACTTATACAGGTGCGCAAGTGTCTTGGTATCCGTCAGGTCGTTGATCGCTACGATGTCTATGTTGTCATTGCCCTGCGCTATGCGGGTAAATACGCGGCCTATCCGGCCAAATCCATTGATCGCTACTTTTATTTTTGCCATGTGTGCGGTTTATATATTTCAGAAGGATGCTTCCAATATTGGTGCCACGAAATTAACAGATAGCACATTACCCGATGATAAAGAATAATGCACAGGTCATCTGATTTATCTCAATAAATGTGAAATCAAACGCATCCGTGCATCTATACCGCAAGACACTACATCTCTCCATCAGACCCGGTCCATGAAACCACCTCTTACTGTACATATCCCCAATCCCTGCCACGAAAACTGGCATGACATGACGCCTACAGCCAAAGGTGCCCACTGCGCCGCTTGCAATAAAGAGGTCATAGATTTCACTCACCGTACGGATCACTATATCTATCAGGCACTGCAGGGGCGTACCGATGTTTGCGGCCGTTTTTTCGCTACGCAGGTAGGCAGGAGTATAGAGGTGCCAGAGCGACCAGTACTGCCGCCATGGATGCGAAGGATGGCTGCCACTGTGGTCTCCGTTTTTACTTTGTACAAAGCCTCTGCGGTGCCTGATCAGGTGCCACGCATAGATACTACTGCACATCAGATAGACACTACAGTGCGCCTCACAGGAGAAGCAATAGTGGTGCCGGCACACCACCCCGTGCTCTCCGGTCATGTACGTGACCGGGAGACTGATTGCCCTATAGCCAATGCCAGCATACGACTGCTAGGCACGAAGATGACCGCACAGAGTGATAGTAGTGGTTACTTTTGTTTTGATGAATGGATAAGCAGGACCGCTATTGATAGCGTAAGCCTGCTGGTCAAAGCGAACGGTTATGATCCGAAATACGTTCGTGTATCTGCTATCGACTCTGTACTGGATATCTCGCTTAGCGCAACACCTCTGCAACAGGAGGTATGTATCACCGGGGATATTTATATACCGATCATGATGGGCTTTGGAGTGTCTACAACACCATCAGAGCCGAAACCATACATTCCGCCACCAGCATTCCGCGGACTCTCCGCAGATAGACCGTCACCGTTACCTGCGCATCACGAGCCAGAGCGCAGGGATACACTGCCATCCATAGACAGGGTTACACTCTGGCTCCGCCAAAGGAAGGAGGCTGCAAAGCGCTGGCTGAAATAGCTATCTTCGTAGGCAAAACCACCCGATGCTGAAACCTACCACCATAGATGACTACATAGCCCTCGCGGCACCGCAGGCACAGGAGAAACTGCATGAGCTGCGCGAGATCATAGCCCGCGCGGCACCACAGGCCACGGAGTGCATCAGCTATAGCATCCCTGCCTTCCGGCAAAACCGCGTGTTAGTTTACTTTGCCGGATATAAAAAGCATATAGGCTTTTACCCTACCTCATCGGGCATCAGGGTATTTGCGAAGCAGCTCGCCAAGTATCAGAGCTCAAAAGGAGCGGTGCAGTTTCCGCTGGACCAGCCATTACCTGCCAGGCTCATCACAGCTATAGTGAAGCATCGCCTCAAAGAAGACAGGGCAGAGCAGGAGCTGCTAGCCAAACCAAAAACTGACTGGACTGCGGCCCTCAGCGCACCCGCCCGTCGCGCCCTCTCCGCCGCAGGTATCAAGACTGCAAAGCAACTAGCCAGACACACGGAAGGTGACATCCTCGCGCTGCATGGTATCGGCCCCACGGCCATGCCCAGGCTGAGAGCCGCGCTGAAAGGAGAGGGACTCGCCTTCAGAAAGTAGCACTGCAAGATACGGGTACAGGGACAAACAAAAAGAGCGAAGCAACCGCTCCGCTCTTTGTATGCATTCCAGCCTTATGCTGTATTATTCCTTTACGAATTTATATGTCTGGCCTCCCATCCGGAGCAGATAGACGCCGCTGGATAGTCCTCCCGTCGATACAGGTGTGACCTTGGCAGTCAGGGTACCGGTCATCACTACGCGGCCTGTCAGATCGATCACCTCATAGTCGCTATTGATCATTGTATTTTTCACATACAGATTGAGCTGGTTGTGTGCAGGGTTAGGGTAGAGCACTATCATATCATCCGTATTTTCCTTGATACCCGTGGCACCATCTTTATAGTAGGCGTGCTGTTTGGTCAGTTCGCCGTCTATACTATTCAGTACATACACATCATACCAGCCGCCCGGAGAGCCGGCAGGAAACTGGAACGTAGCCTCCAGTGTATTTGCATTGATGATATTGACGCTGCTCGCCAGTGCGTTTGGCACGGATGAGCGGTGTGTCTGACCCAGCCATACCACAGTGGTACTGCCCGGATAGCCAAAGCTCGTACCGCTGCCTATGATGCGCAGTGTGGTACTGTCATTGCCCGTCGTATCTATCGGATTGACCACTACTATACCCGCAGCCGTATCTGTCACTACAAAGGCATTGGGCAGTGTGAGATAACCATCCCAGTCGTCATACGTGGTCAGGTCATAGAAGCCCATCGGCTGGTTGCTCTGTACAGAGATATTGGCCAGGATGGTATGCGCATCCAGTACATTGACGGAGTTGACCGGTATGTATGAGCTGCTGCCCTGTGAGAAGCTGATGTAAGTAGTCGTACCCTGGTCAAAATTTGTCGCCACGCCGCTGATGGTCACATCCAGTGTAGTGCCTATGGCTGCATAGTTAGTATCTACTGATACGATATGCGGGATCTGCCCTGCCAGTACGGTAAAGGCCGCCTGTGCGAATGCGGCTGTACCATTGTAGTCGCTCACAGATACATCGTAGAGGCCGGTAGGTGCGCTGGCTGGTATATTGACCACGGCAGAGAGGCTGGTGCTGCTCTGCACATTAGTGGTATAGGCCGTGAAGTAGCTGTAGCTACCCTGCACAAAATTGATATACGTAGAGGTGCCCGGGCTGAAGCTGCCGGTAGTGCCGGATATCTGTACGGTGAGCTGTGTGTTTTGAGCGCCGGAGTTTGGCGTGATGCTGGTGATCGTGCCCTGGGCAGTCACGGCCAATACGGTCATCGCCATGCTGAGTGTGAGGAGTAGTGTTTTCATTCTGATGTGATATGGTTTTCGTTTTCAAATTTTAAAGCAGCCGTAGTATCGTGGTCCTGATGGCGGAGCACATAGGAGATATCCATGCATATCTGTGTGCTCAGCGGCCGGTGGTAAAGATAGGCTTTTCTCAGTATGTTCCTTTCCCATTCTGTGTTTTTTTCCAGGTCGGTGAGGCGTACTGTCACGATACTGTCATATTTGCCTGCTGCCTCGCCACGCAGCGCTGTGAGCTTTTGCCCCATTACCACATTGATAAAGTGTACATAGCGCGGGCTGGCCAGTGTATCTTCGGCCATGCCGAGATACCAGGCGGCTGAGTCTGTCTGATGCGCATTATACTTGATCGCGCTGAGGTTCAGCGCCGCATCGGGAAATCCCGGCGCATACTGCAGCGCCTCGCGGAAGTAGCGCTCCGCAGCCTGCTTGTCTCCGGCCATGCTGCGGCAGGTGGCTACATTGCATAGCGAGTAGGCATGGTAGGGATTGGCACGTACCGCTGCGCGGAAATCACCCTCTGCCCCCCACAGGTCATTTTGCGCGAAGCGCTGCAGGCCGCTATAGTATGCCACCGGTGTGGCCGTACCATCCAGCATAAAGTAGCAACTGTCTATGGCATCCAGCTCTGCCCGCTGCGCCCTGTCGTCACGTATATCCCTCGCAGCAAAGAACTGCCGCAGATGTATCTCACTCATCATCTTATGCCCGGCATACCAGGCACCGGCCAGCGTGATACCTGCCAGTAGTAGAGGTACATAGCGCGGCACGCTGACGTATCGCGCAGCAGGGTCGCGGAGGATAAAGAACACAATAAAAGCCAGGATGATACCATGCTCTGCCCGCTCCCGCGGGAAAGCAAAGCCTGCATACACGGCATAGCCCGTCAGCGCAAAGGCCAGGCAGTACAGGAAGAGGTCACGCGGCTGCAAAAGTATCTTCTGCAAGAGTCTCCGCACCACATACAGCCATGCTGCCGCCACCGCCGCAAAGGCAAAAATACCCTGCTCGCTCAGTACCCACAGGTAGTCATTGTGCGGCTGCTGGAAGAAGGTGGCATAGTCCCTCAGGCCCACGATGCCGTAGCGCATATTCTCTACCCGCCAGCTGCCTATGCCGCTGCCCAGCGGTATATATCGCGCGAAGATATGCCAGGTGGCAGCCCATAGGTGGCGGCGCTCGCGGATGGTGTTGCGCTTATTATAGAAGTCTGCTATCTGGTCGCCCACGTCGGTATGCTTCACAAAGTAGCGGAAGCCAATGTATGCCACTGCTATGCTCAGCGCCAACGCGCCGGCATGATACCACCGCGGCCGCCAGTAGCCCGCAGCATACAGGTACACAGCCAGCGTGACGATGAGCGCCACTATGCCTGCCAGCCATACCGCGCGGGAGAACGTGATGCAAAGTATACCTATGGTGAGCATGAGAGATACAGCAGCAGGTATACGCATTGCCCCCCTGCGTGCTGCACCATACAGGCTGAAAGGCAACGTGAGCAGTAGTACCTCCGCACAGATATTTTTATTGGCAAAGGTGGCCTTCACGGCATCTCCTGCCCTGAGCTGCCAGGCGCCGAGTGTGGCTATCTGGTCATAGTACTGCACAGCGCCTATGAGGCATGCCACAGCCGCCATGGTACTGATAGCAGTGGCTACCTGCGCCGGCTTTATCTCAGAGCGCCGGTCCAGCGCCAGTAGTATCGCTACCAGCACAGGCAGCGTAAACAGGTGCAGCCATACAAAGATGCCATCCGGCAGGTCTACCCGGTAGATACTCATGCTCACTACCGAGAGCCCGATATAGATGGCATAGGGCACAAAGAACCGGCCCGTATCAGTCGCTATCATCGCGCTGCCGCGCAAAGCCAGCCACAGCAAGGCTCCCGCCAGCAATATATCCAGCAGGAGAAACTTGGTATACAGCGCCGGGTCCAGTGTCCGGAAATTATAGGACAGCGGTATGGCCAGCAGCCAGAGCCAGATGAGTACAGATATGACAGCGCGCGGCATCTTACGTTTTCCCGAGAGATGATATAATGCGGAAGGTAGTGATTTATTGCATGGCGATGTAGAGAGCATATAGTTTTGCTATCGCTTCATGATAAATACGCATCTCACGGATCATTATTCTCTATCCACTATTCCCGGGAATACGCTATTTTCCGACACGCAAATCACAAACACAATGCTCGTATACATAGAGGACATTATCACACGCTTTGGCGGTCGTTACTTTGGCAGTGAGCAGGAGAGGGGCGCGCAGCTCCACACTGCTGAGATACTCAGGAAGTACTGCGACAAGGTAGACGTAGAGGAATTTCTATCGCCGCTCGAGGCGCACTTCCACTCGCTAAAGGGCTTCTGCATCACCTACGTGATCGTACTCGGGCTGATGTTTATCTCGCCGCTGGCCGCAGCCATCGTAGGGGCTATCAATTCAGTCCTCTTCCTCGGCCACTTTGTCACCTACCGCCACTGGCTCGACTTTCTCTACAAAAAGAAGCCATCGTGGAATGTGATAGGAGATATAGAGCCTACCGGCGAGGCCAAAACGACGATCATCGTAGCAGGGCATATAGACAGCGTAAAGGAATTTAAGTATTGGTACCGCTTCAAGCAGAATGGCGCAGTGATGACCATCGTGGCCAGTTTCTCTATCGTACTGCTGGGTGTATACGCAGTGCTGAATGCTGCGATCTCTGCCCCGTGGATCGGCTATGGCTGGTGGCTCTTTGCCGCACTCACACCGCTGCTCATCGTCCTCTTTGACATGCACGGAGAGGAGGTGGTACATGGGGCCTCAGACAACCTGACCGGCGTGGCAGTCTCTGTAGAGATGGCCAAAGTTTTCTCTCAGGAGCGGCTCAAAAATACGCGCCTGCGCGTGATCAGCTTTGGCTCAGAGGAGGCCTGCCTGCGCGGCGCCTGGGCATATGCCAAAGCACACAAGGAGCAACTGCTGAAAGAAAAGGCTTTCCTCTTTAACCTCGATACGATCAAGGACACCGAGCACCTCACCATCGGCACGAGCGAGGTCAATACCCTCGTCTTCTACAAGAAGGAACACATCGACCTGGTAGAGCAGGCCTTCATAGCAGAGAATGTGCCTGTCAAAAAGCTCCCGCTCATGGTCGGTGCGTCTGATGGGTCGGCCTTTCACATACAGGGCCTGCCTGCTATCTGCGTGATCGCGATGGACTCCGGCAGCCTGGACCCCAGCTACCACACCCGCCTCGATACCATAGACTGCATCAACCCCGAGGCCCTGGAGGCCATGAAGCGCGTCTCCATGCGCTTCATCAAGGACTGGGATGCGAGAAATGCGTGATTTTCATTAACCGCAAAAACGCGGAAACGCAAAACGATAAGTGAAAAGTGCAAGCACGTATGTCATACCCTTTTGCGGTTTACAGACTGCGGGTTGATAGGTGCTACTTAGCTTTTCACCCTTCTTTGCGTTTGAAGGATCATTTCAGTTTTTTCAGATTTCCTTTTTTGCGGTTTAGCGCTTTTGCGCTTAAACCCTTCTTCTCTTTTTCCGTTTAATCCTTTTGCTTTCCAAGCCCTTATCTTTTTGCGTTTTAGCGCTTTTGCGGTTAAATCCCTTTTGCTGTTTTGGGGAAATCTCACCCCTTGGCATGGTTTCTGCCCTACCGCTGGCAGACCAAATCATCCATTATGAAAAAGATACTGATAGCTATGGCCGTGATGTGCGCTACCACGTACGGATACTGCCAGACACCTGCACAAAAGGTGGTAAAAGCCGAGCGCAAAGTAGATACCGCAGAGGCACGCCTGGAGCGCGCCAAGGAGGAACAACGCAAGGTCAGTGAGGCCTACCGTGCTGATGTGAAGCGTCAGATCGAGGTCAATGATCACGCCATAGACAGCCTCAAAGGCAAAATGGTAAAGCCGCTGACCTCACCTGAAAACGACGGACGCAAAAAGAAGATAGACGAACTGGGAAACAGAAATGCCGACCTCAGGAATAAGATCGGCATGTAGAAAATATAGTTTTTGGTAATGAGGTAAGACAGCCTTCTGTCTCTCCGATATAAAGCGCTGCGGGCCCGTGAGGCCAGCGGCGTTTTTATTTTGCTAGCCGTTTACGCTGGCAAACTGTGCACGCATCTCATCCAGTGTGCAGGTGCGGTAGGTCAGGCTCACGGGGTCTTTGCGCGAGGTGTTGATCCTGGCCACTGCTATCTGCGGTTTGCCATGATCGAGCCTGATTGATACGATAGAGACCTGGCGGCCCTTGGGTATACGGGTCGCAGTTTTGTACACAGTCCCTTTGCGGCTCAGCGGGAGGAAGCTATTCATATCCCTGAAGACCATGAACACGCGCGCCTCCCCCGCCTCGCTCACGCTGATGTCTGCCGTCTGTGATGCCGGCGATGGCACGAAGCGGTCACAATTGATCCAACCGAGTTGATTGACACTGGCCACATAGTTGTCGATGTTCGTCTTAGTGAGTATCCCCATATCAGCGCAGCGCCTGATGAGCTGCGCCTGCATGCTGCGCAGCGTGTCATAGATATGGTGCGCCTGGTAGATAGAGTCATAGATCGTATTGTACCCTACCAGGCTGAAGTTCTCCCCTCTGCGCATCTCGCCCTCTGAGTGCAGCTGGCGCATCACGGTACCCTCTATATCAAAGCCGAAGTAGTGATAGTACGTATCGCCCAGTATCTGGCGGATGATCTCCTTCTGATTCTGTGGTGCATTCAGATGCTCTACGGTCACGATGGCAAAGTTGGTCTTATTGGTCACGGGCAGCACCTCCAGCTCTTTGAGCTTCGCATTGATCTCGCCGCTGGCGTGGTAGCAGTAGAGCCTGCGCAGGTACTCGCGCGCTGTAGTGAGCCGCTCCAGCCCCTCTGAGAGAAAGGCCTTCTGCTGCTCTGCATAGCGTATCTGCGCCTCTGCCATCGCTTGCTTCTGCTGGTCGTAGGCTTCCTTTCTGGCCAGGTAGTCATTGTACTTTTTCATCGCCTCGTCGTACAGCTTCTTGTTCTGCGCTGCTACTTTCTTTGGGTGAAACAACTTCTCTGCTGTCGTAGCCCGGTACATTGGTCTGTCGTCAGGCTTTTTGACTGTCTGCGGAGCACGCTGCAGGGTAGGCTCTACGGGTGCCTTGACATCAGCGAACTTGGGCTGATCAGGATAAAACCGGTTTTGTATCTCAGCGCGCTTCAGGGTAGCTCTGTCCAGTGTGAGCGATACGGTCGGGTCCGGCTTTTCAAATGGCTGATCACTGACCTTCCAGTTCATGGCATTGGTACTATCACGCTGGCCATAGAAGAGCTTCATGTCACTCCTGGCATCCATAGCAGGTAGCGCTACCTGCACCGGCTGGCCGAGTACTACGGGGCGGCCATCAGCCGTAGCTGTGACCTGTACCATGCCGCGGCTCTCCAGCAGGCGGCCATCACTGACCGCACTAAGGTCCTGGGTGAGAAAGTCGGCCATATTCAGCGCCTCGCGCACACTGATGCGCACTGAGCCGGTGATCGGTTTGCCATCCGCTCCGCGGAAAGCTCCCGCAGGTATCCGGATCTTTGTGCCATCCTTGCACCTGACCTCCTGCGCTCGTGAGGCATCGATGGTAAAGTACTGCTCCGAGCCAGCAGAGAGTGCATCTGTCAGCTCAGATACAGAGGCGTAGCGCGTCATGCGGATCTCTATATCCACGCGGCGGCTCTCCGCTTTGGTGCTTTGATCACCCTGTTTACCGAGGCCGCGTGAGGCGCACTCGCGGGCCTTTAGTTGATGCCCCAGCAGGTAGTCGCGCACCGTCTGTGCGCGGCGCTCGGAGAGCTGCTGGTTGTATTTTTCGCCGCCATCTACGTCAGCAGCGCCGTAGATGTAGATACTGTACTCGCCGGCATCCCGCAGAGACGCTGCCAGCTGATCGAGGTCCGTACGCGCAGCGTCTGTGAGCTGCGAGATATCGGTGTCAAAGTAAACAGTGCGCCTCACGGTAGTCGAGTCCGATGCATGCATCGCGAGAGTGGTGAGGATGAGCAGGGTAGTGGAGAGGAATAGCTTTTTCATACTGGTATAAATGGGTTGGTACGAAAAAGTAACGGGGCCGTTTTGATTATTTATATGGATAAAATAAATAAGTGATTTGTGCGTTTTATATGGTCCGCAAACCTCACCCATCTGCCTTCGCCATCTTCCCTCTCCGAAGGAGAGGGAAGAAACTACTGGCTAGATATTTCCTTATTATCACCTTGAGCAAATACTCCTTTTTCAAAAAATCACGCTTCTATTTTTGCTTCCAAAGCAAAAATGGCTGAAGTCACCCCTGCCTACCAGCAGAAAGGCTTGGCAAGACGGTGGCCGCAGGCCGAAGGATTTGTAGCAGCACCTCACGCCACTCCATTCCTAAGCTGATCACGGTACAGGCATTGCTGATGAGTATTTTTCAGTAAATTGCCTGATATGAATTGGAAGCTCCGACTCGTTTTATTCTTTACCAATTTTAATAATCCTACAGAGGGGGAGGGTATCAGTGTGCCTGCCTGGCGGCGCAAGGCCAATATGTCCGCGCGCCTCGGTGCGCTGCTATACGACCGTAAGACGCCGGTCACATTTATACAAGATGCCACAGCCGATGGTGTGCCCATCCGCATCTATCGCCATAGCACTGCGGCAGTGCAGCGTGTGGTCATCTACTATCATGGTGGCGGCTTTGCGCTGTATGGGCTGGACTCTCATGACTATGTGTGCCGCCGCATCTGCGTGATGAATGACTGCGTGGTCGTATCTGTAGACTACCGCCTGGCACCGGAGCATTTCTTCCCTGCCGCCCATGAGGATGCTTTCACTGCGATCAAGTGGGTGCGCGCGCACATCGCTAACTACAATGGCGACCCTGACAACCTGGTAGTCATGGGCGATAGCGCCGGCGGCAATCTCGCTGCCTGCATGGCACACAAGTGCAGGAAGGAAGGCATACCGCTCCGCGCACAGGTGCTCGTGTATCCATGGATAGATGGCAAGCTGCAACATCCCTCTATGCAGCGCAATGGCAAAGGGTATATGCTCACGGCCCATGCTGTCAAATGGTTTCAGCAGCAGTATACGCCGGACCCTGCGCTCTACTGTGTGCCGGAGGTGTCTCCCTGCTATGAGGCGGACCATACGGGCCTCGCACCGGCGTTCATCCTCACGGCAGAGTTTGACCCGCTGCTGGATGATGGCCGCTACTACTACGAACAGCTCAAAGCTGCGGGCAACAAAGCCACCTACAAAGAGTATAAGGGCCTGATACATGGCTTCTTCAATATTCCGCGTGTAGCGCCCGAGGGCATGCAGGCCTTCCGCGATATCAGGGAGTTTCTGAAAACAGTGTAACTGATGGAAACTCTTTCTGACTTAAAACATCATCTACAGCAGATCATCGCTAGTGCCGAACCGGAAAAGAGTATGCTGATAACGCGATACCAGCGATTTATCTGGGAAGAGGAGGTTGCTTTTTCAGAAGAGTGTAACGATGTATTGAAGGAACTAGCTTACGACATGGATTTCTATGAGCCTGTTTTGGCTTTACAAAAGGAGGATCCCAGCTATTTCGGTGAAGATAAATTGCACGCTGTAATTGGCGAGGCTTTATATAAACTGAATATGGTGTGATCACATACTCCATCTACATGATACTGATCTATGTGCCGATCCACGTAGTGTAACTCTTCTATCCGCTGGCCTCATTCGGGGAGTTGCGTGGTGTAGTCCTGTTCCTTTTCTCCGCCATGATGATGGGGCTGTATCGGTTTTCTGGAGTACCGCATGAGCATGTTTGACCGCGGGTCGCTCCTATAGCGTCATCACAATCATAAATCAACAATCACAAGTCGCCTAATCCCACTCAGGTGCGGTAGCCGGATTGGTCAGGCGCTCATTCTTAGGCAGGTCGTCTATAGCTTTCATCTCCGCCTCTGTCAGCTCAAAATCAAAGATGTTGAAGTTCTCTATCAGGCGCTCGCGGTGAGTGGTCTTGGGTATCACAGCTACATCGTCCTGCTGCACCAGCCAGCGGAGGGTGACCTGCCCGGCCGTCTTCTTGTGTGCAGCGGCTATGTCCAGCAGTACGGGGTCCTGGGTCACGCGGCCTAGGGCCAGCGGGCGGTAGGCGGTCAGCGCCATGTCATAGGAGCGCAGGTAGGCCAGCAGTTTGGCCTGCGAGAGATAGGGGTGGTACTCCACCTGATCGCAGATGATGGGCGCATCTTTTCTGGCATCCTCCAGCTGCGCGATAGTGAAATTGCTCACGCCGACGCTCTGTGCGTAGCCGCGCTTGAGTACCTCATTTAATTCTGCCACTGCTATTTTATTGCTCTCGGGGTCTGACGGCCAGTGGAGCAGCAGCAGGTCTACGCGCTCCATCTGTAGCCGGCGCAGGCTATCCTCCACTGCGGGTATGAGGTTGCGAAAGTCGCTCGGCCATACCTTGGTAGTGAGAAATATCTCGCTGCGCGGCACGCCGCTATCGCGTATACCGCGCCCCACTTCTGCTTCATTCTCATACATGCGGGCGGTGTCTATATGGCGGTAGCCTATGCTGATGGCGTCTGCTACGTCTTTGGCGGCGCCGGGGCCGGTGATCTTGTAGGTGCCGAGGCCGATGCGCGGTATGTGGGTACTACCTATGGTGATGTGCTGCGAGGTCATGGTATTTTGTTTTTGCCGCAGGCAAAGGTAATGAACCACCACCGCCCGGCTGTGAAAATGTGTCAATAGCTACTACAAGTGTGCCATCATGAGTGGGAATTGAATTTGAACCGGGCACCTCACCTAAATCCTCTCCGAAGGAGATGACTTTAATACAATCATTCGCCGTCGTATGTTGGCGTTTAGCGAAGCGTCTCCACTATCCGGGAATACAGAGTGCATTCG
>JAFDYN010000003.1:54643-200555 GCA_018267385.1 Bacteroidota bacterium
GGGCACCTCACCTAAATCCTCTCCCAAGGTGAGGACTTTAATACGATCATTCGCGGTCCTATGTTGGCGTTTAGCGAAGCGTCTCCACTATCCGGGAATACAGAGTGCATTCGTATTAGTGTGAATTGAATTTGAACCGGACACCTCACCTAAATCCTTTAACAGCCTTCCCCTTTAGGGAAGGTTTGGTTGGGGCTTCTGCTTTACGTGTGGGCCAGGGTATCGCGCATGTACTGGTGGCACCAGTAGCGGAAGGTGTCCAGGGCATCGGCCTGCTGTGACGGGTCGCGGCGATCCTCTTTTATGATGCCACCGGACTCGTCTATCATCACGTGCTCCATATCATAGATCAGGCCGCGGGCCTTCTCCTCGTGTATCACCACTTTGCTGCGCTGCAGTACGGAGTTGACCAGTACCTGGGTATCGCGCACGGAGGGGTTGCTGCGGGGCACGCGGCACTGGGTGGCGGTCACCTCCAGCACGCGGCGTATGATGGTGTAGTAGTTCTGATTGTCAGGCATCAGTGCGGAGCCGTTTTGCCCGCTGGCATCACCGGTCACCCTGTACACGCCGTAAGGGTAACGCTCCTTGATCACCTGGCAAAGGGACTCTATGTCAGAGTTGGCTATCTTGATCGTCTCCAGCACGCGCACCTCATCAGCTACATGCTGTATCACAGAGCAGCAGATAGGGTTACGGTTAAAGTCAAACGACAGGTGCAACTCTGCGTCAGGGTCGGGCTGCGGCCTGCCCAGGTGGCGGTCACGGTCAAAGGCGTAGGTCCAGAGTTTATTGCGGTCGGTCAGGTCGGTCCAGTCGCCCTGTATGTACTGATGCTGAAAGCGCTCATCGAGCTGGCCCCAGGTGCGCCACTGCTCAGAGGTGACGAAGGCATTGTCGCTCGGCAGGGCGGTCATATAGTAGTAGGGAGCCTGCAGTTCGCCGCGCACATAGAGGTCGTGCACCTTGGGCTTGATCCAGCGCTGGGTAGGATTGAAGGTGGCGAGGGTGACCGGTGCGGGCATCTGGTCTATGTACCAGGAGCCGAGGCGGGAGCAGCCCATCTGCCACAGCTCCGGAGATAGCTCCTCTATCTGCTCATACAGTATCCCGTTGGTCTCCAGGCCCAGCAGGTCGGTGAGGTCAGGGTCATGCGCCAGGTTTTCTCCCTTGAAAAATATCTTGCTGCCATTTGGTTTGAAGGTCACGTGATAGTTGGACCGGTTGCGGTGCCACTCCCAGCGGTCGTCCTGGCCTATGATCTTGAGGAAGGAGGGAAGGGTGGTAGCCTCCAGCGCGGGAAAGTCCTTGCGGAAGACATGCCAGCGCGAATTTTTGTAGCGCTTGGCCAGCTGCACAAAGATGGAGAGCGAGACGAAGGTCTTGCCGCCGCGTATGGCACCGCCGTAGAAGAGATTCCGGTAGTCGTTGCTGCCGGAGGCTGAGTCGAGGGCGAGCTGATAGAAGGCACGCTGTTTGGGATTGCGGAGGAGATCTACCGCAGCAGATGCAGGTTTCATAGGTTTATATAAGTGCTAAAAGTGCAAATATAGCAAAAATAGGCATTAAATGAAATAAGAGTTATTCACCTTTGGAATGGAAAGGCGGAATGCACTACACAGAGGGCACAGAGTTTAATGCACAGAGGGAATAGGGAATAAGGAATAGGGAATAGAGAATAGGGAATAAGGAATAGGGAATAGAGAATAGGGAATAGAGAATAGGGGATAATGAATAGATGATAAGGAATAAGGAATAGGGAATAAGGAATAATGGATAGATAATAAGGAAAAGGAATAGAGAAATGCGGGATTTAATATCTCCGGCCCTCTGTGTATTAAACTCTGTGCGCTCTGTGTAGTAATGAGATGGACCGGTTTAAACTAAAACAAGGTGTTTTACGTATAATAAGCAGCAGATCTCGTTGCGTCGTTTTGTATAATGCTTTAACTTTAGCTGTATGAAAAGGTATGCTGCCCTGGCCATCTGTGGCGTCATGATCGTGACGCTGGCTTCCTTCACTCCGGCGGGCCGCACGCGCGTCATCTTCTTTGGAGATTCTATCACCTACTTCGGTGCGCAGCCCGGTGGCTATATACCGCTCATGCATACTATGCTGGAGGCCAATGGGCGCGGCAGTGAGTACGATCTGGTGGGGGCAGGTATCGGCGGCAATAAGATATATGACCTGCTCTTTCGCGTAGATAGCGATGTGATAGCAAAGAAGCCCGATATCGTCTATGTCTTCATAGGGGTGAATGACGTCTGGGCCAAGTCTACCGTACATACAGGCACAGATGCAGACAGGTTTGACCGGTTCTATGATGCCCTGGTGAAAAAGCTACAGAAGGCGGGCATCAAGGTAGTGGTCTGCACACCGCTGGCCATAGGGGAGAAGAAGGACCACAAAAACCCGCAGGACCCTGAGCTGGATGTGTATGCACAGCTGGCGCGAGAGGTGGCCTACCGCAATCATGCTACACTCTGTGACCTGCGTGCGCTCTACGTGACCTACATCCAGGCCAATAATCCCGATAACAGCCGCACAGGTATACTGACCACAGATGGCGTACACCTGAATGATGCAGGCAATAAATTTGTAGCGCAGGAGATGCTGAAGGTACTGCCGCAGTGAGCGATCAGTATTGGTATTTTACGTTAAACTCGCCGCCTACATCGAGGTAATCCGTCGTATCCTGCACATTGTAAAGATGGCCGGTCAGGTTGCCATGTATATTGTAAATCGTAGAGTCTATTATATTGATAGCGACATTGCCTGTAGAGCCATGACTGCGCGTAGAGTAGGCAGCTCCGTCTACCCACCATATCATCTGAGCATCTGTAGCGGGTCCCATAGCATAGCTGCCTTTAGCCACATGGGTCAGTCGGATCTGCACCTTATTGACAGAGCCTGATTCATCTGCATTTATCACGTAGGTAGAGTCTTGCTCCAGCCCCTTGCAGGTGTACAGGTGATCTATGCCCAGGTATTTCACAGAGACGAAGGACGTGGATGGTGCGGGCGATTTGCTACAAGAGGCCAGTGCTAGTATCAGGATCAGGGAGAGGACAGTGGTAGATATTTTGTGCATCGGGTTGTTTTGTATAAAGATAAAAAGTTCCTGCACTTTATTGGTACGGCACATATATCTTACCGCCTGTCAGCACCAGGCTATCAGACCGGTTTGCCGCATTCAGCAGCGTGCCTGAGAAGGTGCCCGTGGCCCGCATGGATACGGGATCCAGCTTTGAGATGATGATACTGCCGTGAGACACATTGTTTTGCGAGCTGTAGTGTACGCTGCCGCGCATGAGGTTTATGGAGCTATTGTACCCATTGCCCACAGGATAGGCGCCCACATTAGTACCTATAAAGGCTACCGTGAGCGAGTCATGCGCCATGGTATCTACGCCCTGCAGCACCGAGTAGCCGGCACCCTGATAGATGAAAAGCCCCTGCGCTGCTACAAAGTCATGCGCCGCGCCGGCATAGGTGGCCTGCAGCCTGATCGGGTCAGGCACTGCACTGTCATGGCACGAGGCGGCCAGCACCAGCACGGCAGACAGGAGAGAGGCGATAGTGACAGTGCGCATACAGTGGACGAAGGTATGGGAAAATGATAACATATGAACTGATATGGATGGTATTCTTACAGCTTTAAAACGTATGTTACTCATTTGCCATTGTACGCCTCAGTGCAAAAAAAATCCCCCTCAGCATGCTGAGAGGGATAGTTGCTTTGATCCGGATGGATTATTTCTGCTCGGCTTTGAGGTATACCTTATTGCCTGCGTCAGAGAAATAGTACTTGCCACCGCGAGGGCCGGTGTATACAGTCTGGCCTTTAGGGCCCTTGAGGCTCTTGTCTACAGCGTCGTTAGACTTGCCTGCTTCAGCCGGCTTTGAGGTAGACTTGGTTTCTGTCTTGGTAGTCTTGCTGTCAGACTTGGTCTCAGTCTTGGCCGGCTTGCTATCAGCCTTGGTAGACTTGCTCTCAGTCTTGGTAGACTTTGTTTCTGTCTTGCCCTTGCCGTCAGACTTGGTCTCGGTCTTGCCTTTGCTTTCGGTCTTTGATTCTGACTTTCCCTTGCCGTCAGACTTGCCGGACTTGGTCTCAGTCTTGGTAGTGGTCTTTGTGTCGTTAGATTTTGCCGCGGTCTGTGCATTGGCGCCAAATGCTATCAGCATAGCTACCAGGGCGATGGAGATGGACTTGAAGATCTTCATTTTGTTTTTGTTTTTGATTGATGAATAATGGTTCGTCTCTAGTCAAACGCCTTGCCAACAACCTGAGCAGCAGCGACTATTAACTTTCATTGGCAATGATACGCTGCGGCTATCACTCTTCAAAATTTAATGATGATAGTCACTGTTAAAAATACTTTGCAACGTTTGGGGCTGGCCGAACGTGCCTGAAAGTTTCGGTCATTTGGCTGAGATGCTTACATTTGGCAGACGATGCATAGCAAAAGGAAAAAATGGGTCAAGGTAGTACAGCATGTCTCGCTGTGGCTGATCTTCCTTTGCATCCCCCACTACTTTTTCAACTATATCGTACACGTGGCAGACATGCACAATGTGGGCCTGCCCATACCCTCGGAGGAGCGCCACAGCAAGTGGTTTGACCTCGTGTTTGTGATCTTCAATACGAGCTATATCGCCTTCTACTACCTCAACTCGCTCGTGCTCATACCGCGCCTGCTCAGCCGCCGCAGGCGGATGTGGTATGTGCTCAGTATCCTGCTCTCTATGGTCATCATCGTGAGCCTGCCGTCTATCGTGATCCGTTTTCACGATCCGGGCAAGTATATAGAGAATCCGTATGATACCTACCGGGTGCTGATCCGGGTGCTTTTCACCACGCTGCTCTTTGCCATCATCTTCATCATCAGCTCGGGTATGCGCATCGTGTATGAGTGGTACCACGCCGAGGAGCAGGCGCGCGATATCAAGCTGGCCCAGACAGTGACCGAGCTCTCTCTACTGAAGGCCCAGCTCAACCCTCACTTCCTCTTCAACACGCTGAACAATATCTACAGCCTCTCGCTGCGCAAATCTGACGATACGCCACAGGCGGTGATGATGCTGGCAGACCTGATGCGCTATGTACTGAGCGATGCCCAGAGCGAGCACGTACCGCTGGAGCGCGACCTGCACAGCCTCCGGGAGTTCGTAGAGCTGCACCGCCTGCGCCTGACCAGCCAGGTCACGATCAACTATACAGTGACGGGCGAGGCCGATGGCAAGGAGATAGCCCCGCTCATTCTCATGCCCTTTGCAGAGAATGCCTTCAAGTATGGTATCAGTACGCATGAGCCAAGTACCATAGATATAGGCGTGCATGTAGATGGCGATACGCTGACGGCGCAGGTGACCAACAGGCTCCTGCCTAAATCGCACCTGATGCAGCGCGGCACGGGCACCGGCCTGGCCAACGTGCGCCGCCGCCTGGCACTGCTCTACCCCGACAAGTACAAGCTGGATATCGAGCCCGATGCCGATGGATTTTACAAAGTTTTCCTTAACATTAACCTCGCGTGATGCTACACTGTGTGATCATAGACGATGAGCCGCTGGCTGCAGACCTGCTGCAGTCCTACATAGAGAAGACGCCCGAGCTGCGCCTGCTGCAGTCATTCAATGATGCGCCCGCTGCGGCAGCATATATAGGCAGCAATGCGGTGGACCTGATCTTCCTCGATGTAGAGATGCCGCATATGAACGGCATACAACTGCTGGAGTCGCTGACCAAGCCGCCGATGGTGATCTTTACCACGGCCTACAGCGAGTATGCCGCACAGGGGTTTGAGCTGGATGCGATAGACTATTTATTGAAGCCCTTTGATGTGACCCGCTTCCAGCGTGCGGTCAATAAGGCACAGGACTACCACCGCTATCTGCAGAAAGAGGCCGAGACAGCCACACCGTATATCTTTGTGAAATCGGAGTACCAGGTGATCAAGATCAACCTGGATGAGATACGCTATATAGAGGCGCTGGACGACTATATCAAGATCTACACCACAGCGGGCCGCCCCATCCTCACGCTCATGACGCTGAAAGCGATGGCAGAGCGCCTGCCCGAAGATAAATTTGCGCGGGTGCACCGCTCCTTTATCGTATCGCTCACTAAGATCGAGTCCGTGCGCAACCGCAAAGTACGCATAGGCGATGCCGAGATACCCGTAGGCAATAGCTACGTAGAGAGCTTCAGCCGTGTGCTGGACAAGAGGGGAGTGTGATGCGCCTCAGGACTTTTATTCTCTTATGCATTTTTATGGCGCTCTATGTGCCGCTGGGTACACTGCTGCATGAGTCGGGCCATATTCTTTTGGCTCAGCTCCTGGGGTACAAGACTCAGCTTCACTACGCCAGCATGGACTGGTATGATGCCGCCATGCACCCCGTGAGCAATGCGCACGATAGCTTTATCATCACGCTGGGAGGCAATATGCTGCTAGACCTGATCAGCATCGCGTCTCTCGCCACACTACTGACCATGACAGCGCGCATCAGGTCATGGCTTTATTGGGTCCTGGTATTTCTCTCCATGCTGATCTTCCGCCACATACTACTCACACTCATCGGTATCGCCATGATGGTGCAGGGGCATCTGCTGGTGTCCTTCGGCAGAGATGAGTCTGAGATATCGTCTTATGTGCATTTGCCGGGGCTGCTCCTGGGTTGGGGGCTTTTTCTGGTGAGCTTGGCATCACTATACTTGCTGCTATTCAGTGTGGTAAAGATCGAGATGCGCCCGCGTTTTTTTATAGCTATGTGCATCGGCTGCCCGATAGGCTACGGGCTATGGATGCTTTGGCTCGGCCCCTTGATACTGCCCTAGTATAAAAAACAAAAACAGCGTCAGGCCCTTACCCCTGCGCTGTTTTCTAACCGTTGTATGAAAATCTTTGGAAGTCTTATTGTACTGTCACCTTACTGCTGTACCTGGCGCCGGTATTAGCTATGGCGGTGACGGTGTAGATGCCCGCAGGCAGGTCCAGGCCCTGTATGCGGTGGCTCTGCTCGTCACCCACCTCTGCGCCGTAGACCACAGTACCGCTCAGGTCAGTGATGCGCACATAGCGGATGGCATCTGCGCCACCGGCCAGTACGATGTTCAGCCCCTTGCCGGTGGCGGCAGGATTGGGGTAGACGGTCATGGTAGTGGCGGCTGCAGTGCTGATCTCAGCAGCAGCTATGTCTGAGTATTCATATTTGCCATCATAGTCCACCTGCCTGAGGCGATAGTAGTTGATACCTGGCAGCGGCTGCTGATCTGTCAGCGCATATTGCTGCATCTCATTGGTATTGCCTGCGCCTTTGACCTCCGCTATCTTGCTCCAGGCTTGCGCGTCTGCAGAGCGCTCTACGTCAAAGTGGTCATTATTGATCTCAGAGGCTGTAGCCCACTGCAATTGTACGCGGTTGTCACTTGTCTGCTGCGCATCAAAGGAGATGAGCTTCACGGGCAGGGCTACCTGCCAGTTGATATTGTAGGTAGATGGGGTAGGGGTAGATTTGCCTGCAGCATCTACCGTGCTATAGCTGAAAGAAGCGCTGGTAGAGGCAAAGCCCGTGAAGACCATATAGAGCTTGCTGGAGTCAAAGCTGGTGATGACCGTATAGCCTGTGATCTCCTCATAGGCAGCGAGGGTAGTATTGCCATCGGCATCGTAGTAGAGCTTATTGCCATTCATACCGGCCAGGCTGGTCACTATAAATTTGTGCCCTACGCCCAGCGGCCCATCCTCAGGATCTGTGCCCGATAGCAGGCCCACACCATGCGCGGAGTTCAGCTTCCATGAGGCGTTCCTGTTTGGTTTGGTCACTGTATAGGCGCGTGAGCTGGTAGATGGCAGCTGGTCATATCCTATCAGGATGCCGGTCACATCACTGGTACCTACACTCACTGCTACCGTGCCGGTGGTATCTGTGCTCACCCCGCTATGGGCCGCGTCTCCGGTGCCGTACTGGCTCAGGGTACTGACCCAGCCTGCTGGCCAGCTGGTAGCAGGTGCAGCCGCTCCTACTGATGGTGCTGTGGTGCCCACTCTCACACGCAGGCCGGATGTATTGGGCATGATACCGCTGAAGCTGAATGTTCCGCTGCCATTGATAGTGACGACTTGCTGCACATTGCCGGTGGCGCTATCGGCCAGGATGCCGTACATCGTATTGCCGAAAGTAGTAGCGGGCTCGCCGGCAGCCTTGATACCATTACCATCTGCATCGTCAAAGATCTTTCCGCTTACCGTGTGGCAGTTGGCCACTGTAGCGCTGGCAGCCGCAGTAGCGGTGCAGCTATGATTGTCGGTCACGGTCACGGTGTAGCTGCCGGTAGCAGCAGTAGTAGCATTATTTATAGATGGTGTGGCAGCCGTAGCGGTGAAGCTATTAGGTCCTGTCCATGTATAAGTATAGGAGGCGGAGCCACTGGCCACTGCCGTGAGAGACAGGGTAGAGCCCGAGCAGATAGGAGAGGCCGCCGATGCAGTGACAGATGGCAGCGAGTAAACGGTCACGGTGCTGCTGGCCGTAGCGGTACACCCGGCGGCATTGGTCACGGTCACGGTATATGTAGCAGCAGATGATACAGACACCGCCGCAGTGGTAGCGCCCGTGCTCCATATATAGCCTGTGCCGCCGGAGGCAGTCAGCGTGGTGCTGCTGCCGGAGCAGATAGCCGTAGTACCTGAGATAGCGGCAGTCGGGAGTGCATTGACCGTCACAGTACCGCTGGCGGTAGCCGTACAGCCTGCTGCATTGGTAGCAGTCACGGTATAGGTACCTGCGGTAGTGGTAGATATAGATGCGGTAGTAGCGCCTGTACTCCATACATAGCTGGTACCACCAGACGCGGTGATAGTAGCAGTAGTACCCGCGCATACTGTAGCACTGGTCACAGATGGGGTAGGGTTGGCATTGACCGTCACGGTGCTGCTGGCAGTAGCGGTGCAGCCTGCGGCGTTGCTCACTGTCACGGTGTAGGTAGCCGCAGTAGATACCGCTATAGCCGCCGTAGTAGCGCCGGTGCTCCATACATAGCCTGTGCCGCCTGAGGCGGTCAGCGTAGTACTACTGCCGGAGCAGATAGTGGTGGTACCTGAGATAGCGGCAGCCGGGAGGGTATTGACTGTCACGGTGCTGCTGGCAGTAGCCGTACAGCCGGAGGCATTGGTCACGGTGACGCGGTAGGTGCCAGAGGTAGCAGTAGTGATCGCTGCGGTGGTAGCGCCCGTACTCCATACATAGCCTGTGCCGCCCGAGGCAGTCAGCGTGGTGCTGCCGCCGGAGCAGATAGAGGTAGTGCCGGAGATAGCCGCCGTGGGTGCTGCATTGACTGTCACAGACTGAGAGGCCGTACCTGTACAGCCCGAGGTCGTAGCGGTGACGGTATACGTGCCCGAAGTAGTGGGACTGATAGACTGGCTCGTGGCGCCGGTGCTCCAGCTATAGCTGGTAGCAGCAGAGCTGGTCAGTGTCACACTGCCGCCGGAGCAGAAAGTAGTAGGCCCGGAGGCAGTCATGCTCACTGACATACTGGTCAGCGAGACATAGCCTGTCAGGGGCGATGTGGTCTTGTATATATACGGGCAACTATTGTAGCCACCGTATGAGAATATGCGGTAGTAAGATTTTTTGCTGCACATAGAGGTGCTGATCACATCAGTGAAGTAGGCCGTGCTCGTACTGCCGCCAGCCACAAGAGCGATGACGGTAGAGCTGCCTATCACATCACCTACATTGTAGCTGGTACCATTGGTAGGGGCATCTGCAGTAGCAGCGGTGCCTACATACCTCAGTATGATATAGCCCGAGATAGAGGCACTGGACCGGCTGAAGTCGCCCGACACCGTAGTGCCGCTGAGCGGCAGGTGCAGATTGGTAGGAGACTGTGTAGGTGTGCTGTAGGCGCCGTTGCTGAGGGTATAGTTGCCTGATGATGAGAGTACCTCAAAGCCATTGCCGCCGCCATTGATCGTACCATAGCCGCTGGCAGTGCCTACTGTGAGGGTGTAGCAGCCGCTGGTACCGGTCTCGGTGATCGGTCCGCTGTTATTGGTCAGGGTGCCGGTCACGGTCATATTGCCGTTTACATTGACAGCAGCATTGACAGTAGCGCTGCCGTTGATGGTCACGCCACCGTTGAAGGTAGTCGTACCGCTATTAGCCGTGAAGCCCGTCATGGTCACCGCGACATTAAACGTAGTAGAGCCGCTGTTGTTATTGGCTGTCACACTGCCCATAGATACAGGCCCGCCTGATATGACCACGTTAGCGCCATTATTAGTAAAGTCTCCCGTGGTCAGCGCGCCTGAGCTGGTCCAGGTGGTCATATTGCTGGAGATACTCACGCCGCCCGGCAGCGTCACTGAGCCTGCACTGGTGAAGGCACCACCATTGAAAGTGGCACCGGACGGACGGAAGTCTGCGCCGCTATTGACGGTCACAGTAGAGCCGGCATTCTGCGTAATGGACCCTGAGTAGGTACCATTCACGATCAGCGTGGCACCACTGCCTACGGTGATGGAGGAGGTGACGGTAGACTGCGGGCTGATACATACGGTACCCCCGCTATTGATGGTGATGGCTTTATTAAAGGTACCGTTGGTCACGATACAGATCACATCGCCGCTATTGGCGGTGATGGCGGAGCCGTTGTTATTGACACTGGAGGTACAGCCCGTGCACTGCGCAGAGCTGCTCAGGGTAGTGGTCAGAAGGGTCAGGACAAAGGACAAAACAAGCACAATGATCCTGAGAGGCTGGGTCGGGTACGGGAAATTCATACAACAAGTAACTTAAGGTAACTGTTGTACGGGACAAGGTTTTCTTTGTTACGACGGTCTTGTCTTTGCCGATGAATCTGCTGTTTCTTTAGATGAAACCTGATATTTGAATAAATATAAATGTGATACCGCTATTATATGTCGGTATACACAAGGTGGTACAGCAGGTGCGGAATTTATTCCTTCAGTGATTCGTCTACGCTGACCGTATCTGCAGATACGGGGTTCTTGCGGGCCAGCTCACCATTGGGAAAACTGACATGGAAGTTGGTCCAGCCGGAGCCCGCAGAGTCGCCGCGCGGGTCTGCACGGTAGTAGTCTGTAGAGATGATGTTGGCCCCGCTGGCAAAACCGGCATTCATGGCGCTGTAGTCTCCTGCGCGCGCCTCTATGGTACCGGCATCAGAGCGGGTGCGCACGATATAGCCGTCACGCACACGGGCTGTGATACTGTCTTTCTGCCCCACGGCATCATTCATCAGCAGGAAGGCTCCCTCATCTGTACCGGGGTCGGCATAGACGAAGCAGGCGCGGCCCTTGAGTGAGGGATGTCCGTTTTTATAAAACGGTACACAGTTGCCCTCCATCGCAAAGACCACCTTGCCACGGCAGTCGCCCAGTTTAGGCCAGGCATGGTGCGTCACCATATCGTGCAGCGTACTATACTGTCCTCTCAGGCGGTCGGGTGTCAGTACCTTATCGAGGTTGGCACCAAATACAGACATGATCTCTTCATCCAGTTTATCAGCCGCATCTGCTGTCCATGCCGGCGCGGGTATGAATCCAAACCCTGATAGCTGCGAGTTGTCTGCCGGGCCGTCCTGCTTGCTTTCTATATTAATAAAGAGGGGGAGGTGGTTAGGGTGTTTGTCAGACCAGTCTTTCACAGCCTGCAGTGCCTCCACGAAAGTATTATAGGTGCTATTGTAGTCCACATCTTTGATGTGTAGCACCTTAAATCCGGGCTGCTTCAGGGCAGGGATATATGATTCTTCATCAAAGCCCGCATACCTGTTTACATGGCGGTAGTAGAATGCCCCACCCTGCGGATCATTGTAGATATCTATCTCCAGTCCGCGCACCGGGTAGTGGTCAAACTGCTGGTCAAATGGCAGGTGAGAGTAGTCCAGTTCCCTGGGATTGTACGATGCCGGCAGGAGGCCGGTGATAGACACCAGCCAGTCAAATATCGGCAGCGTATCGCGCTTGTGGTAGCTATTGTGGCTGCCTATGACCTGCACCTGGTTTAGCCTGAGCTGGGTATCCTGGGGATTTGCCACTGTGGCATCATTTTTTTTGCAGGCAGCCAGGATGATCGTTCCGGCAAAGGCAAAACACAAGGCAGTCTTAACTTTCATCTAACATTGATTTAATATAAACATAACCCCTTTGTCACAGTCCTGCTACTTTTTTAAGATAAAAGATGAGCGAGCTATCAGCCGGGCTGATGGCAGAGTAAAGCTATTCCGAATGCCAGATCAAGTCACCGATAGTACACAGCCTTTTAGAAACCAGTTTTTTACAAAGATTAACGCAGCATTATGGCTATCCCGAATTATTAAGCCGATTGACCGAACTGTTTGTTGTAACATTGTTTTAGCCCTACCTTTGCACCCGCTATGAATATCAATTAACAAATACGGAATTGGGAAAGTGGCCAGATACTATACATTTATATAGTATAGTATTGACCGGACCCAAAGACCCTCATAATCCCCCCGCAGATGTGGATCGTCAGACTCGCTCTTAGAAGGCCCTACACCGTAGCAGTGATGTCGCTGCTCATCCTGATGATGGGCTACCTGTCTGTCAAGAGCATGCTCACCGATATTTTTCCGGTCATAGATATACCGGTGGTGATCGTCGTGTGGAACTACAACGGCCTCTCGGCAAATGAAATGGAAAAGCGCGTCACCTTTCTCAGTGAGCGTGCCTACTCCAGCTCGGTGAATGGTGTCTCCAAAATAGAATCGCAGTCTATCAACGGTATCTCGATGCTGAAGATATACTTTGAGCAGGGCTCTGATATCGGTGCGGCCATCGCCCAGATAGGCGCCGTGTCCAATACCACCCTGCGTATGATGCCACCCGGCATGACGCCCCCCGTGATCCTCCAGTACAATGCGTCTAACGTACCCGTGGCCCAGCTCACCCTGAGCAGCAAGACCCTCTCTGAGGACAAGATCTTTGACTACGGGCTGAACTTCATCCGCCTGCGGCTCTTCACCATACCGGGCCTCTCTACACCGGCGCCCTTTGGTGGCAAGAACCGCCAGATCATGGTAGACATAGACCCTCAGGCACTGGCCGGCAAGGGCCTCTCTGTAGTAGACGTGCTGAATGCCCTGCAGGCCTCCAATATCATCATACCCGCCGGTACAGCGCGCATGGGCGTGACAGAATATGATGTGCACCTCAACTCTGCGCCGGAGTCGGTCAAGCAGTTTGAGAATATACCGATCAAGGTGATCAATGGCCAACCTGTACTCGTGGGCGATGTGGCGACGGTGAAAGATGCCTATGGCGTGCAGAATAACATCGTGCGTGTAAACCAGAAACGCGCCTCCTACCTGACCATACTCAAGAAAGCCAATGCCTCTACCACTGTAGTAGTGGAGGCTGCCAAGGAGATGCTGCCGGTGATCAAAGAGACAGCACCTGAGGGATTGGATATGAAGGTAGACTTTGACCAGTCAGTCTTTGTCAATGCCTCTATCAAGAATGTTTTGCGCGAAGCGATCATCGCGTCTATCCTGGTCAGCTTTATGATCCTGTTCTTCCTCGGTAGCTGGAGGAGTGTGATCATCGTCTGTACGTCTATCCCCCTGTCCATCTTTATCTCTATCATAGGGCTGAAGCTGACCGGCAATACACTCAACATCATGACCCTCGGCGGCCTCTCTCTGGCCGTAGGTATGCTGGTAGATGATGCCACAGTAGAGATAGAGAACATACACCGCAACCGGCACCTGGGCAAGCCACTCACGGTGGCCATCCTGGATGGTGCGCATGAGATAGCCACACCGGCGCTCGTAGCCACCATGTCTATCTGCATCGTGTTCTTCCCGGTCGTATTGCTCACCGGGCCGGCGCAGTTCCTCTTTACGCCTATGGCGCTGGCGGTGGTCATAGCCATGATGGCTTCCTATCTGCTCTCGCGTACACTGGTGCCCGTGCTGGCACGTATGCTCATGGCCAGTGAGCACCTCGATGAGCATGGCCATGCTATAGCCGGTCCCAATGCGCTGAGCCGGGCTATCTACAAATTCAATGTCTGGAGGGATAAGGCTTTCGATCGTTTCACCGAGGCCTATGGCGGGGTACTGCGGGTACTGCTGGCGCATCGTGCCACCTCGCTGAGTTTTGCGGTAGTGGCCTTTGTCCTCACGCTGCTGCTGCTGCCACTGATAGGGCGTGACTTCTTCCCTGCGGCAGACTCCGGTATGATGAAGCTCCACTTTCGCGCGCCGGCTGGTACGCGTATAGAGGAGACGGAGAAACTGGTAGACGCCGCCGAGACCCGCATCCGAAAGATCATACCCAAGGAAGAATTTAAAACGATCAATGACATGATCGGCCTGCCGGTATCTTATAACCTCGCCTTTGTGCAGACGGACAATACGAGCGGCATGGATGCAGACATACTCGTAGCGCTGAATGAGGACCACAAGCCTACGGTGGAGTACATGAAGAAGATCCGCAAGGACCTGAATGACCACTTCCCGGGCTGTACGATCTACTTTCAGCCGGCAGACATCGTGAGCCAGGTACTGAACTTCGGCCTGTCCTCTCCGGTAGATATACAGATACAGTTTTCTGACTACAATAAATCCTATCAGTATGCGCGCCGCCTGCGTGATGAGATCAAACTCATACCGGGAGTGGAGGATGCTGCTATCAAGCAGGTGCTGGACTACCCATCTCTGGATGTAGATGTGGACCGCGTGCGCGCCGCAGAGCTGGGCCTCACGCAGCGCGATGTGGCCAATGACGTGCTCGTATCGCTCAGCTCCAGCAGCCAGATCTCTCCGGCCTACTATATCAATCCGCAGAATAGTGTGAACTATCCTGTGAATGTGCAGGTGCCGCAGCAGCTCGTGACCTCTACCAAGGATCTGCTATCTATCCCGATCACACCTACCGCCTCGCAGATGAATCAATCTGTCACGGCATCGCCTACAGACCAGCCTATGGCGCAGGTGCAGACCCTGGGCAATATTTCTAAGGTGACCACCGGTACGGAGTTCAATCAGTTTAACCACTACACCGTGCAGCGCGTCATGAATATCAGCGCCAATGTAGAGGGCCGTGATCTCGGCTCGGTATCTGCCGCTATACAGCAGCGCATAGATAGCCTGGGCAAGCTGCCCGCCGGTATGCGCATAGACCTGCGCGGCCAGAGCGAGGTGATGGAGTCATCCTTTACCACACTGGGCCTCGGCCTCATACTCGCCATCGCGCTGGTGTATATGCTCATGGTGGTGCTCTTCCAGTCATGGCTCGATCCGTTCATCATCATGCTGGCGCTGCCGGGGGCCTTTATGGGTATCCTATGGATGCTGGTGCTCACGCATACCACGCTGAATGTAGAGTCGCTCATGGGCTCTATCGTAGCCGTAGGTATAGCCGTGTCAAACTCGATCCTGATGGTGAGCTTTGCCAATGATATACGGGCACAGAAAGGGCTCAGCTCCATAGAGGGCGCCCTGCTGGCCGGCAAGACACGCCTGCGCCCCGTGCTGATGACGGCCATAGCCATGATACTCGGTATGATACCTATGGCCATAGGAGCGGGAGAGGGTGGCGAGCAAAATGCCCCGCTGGGCCGCGCCGTGATAGGTGGCCTGGCTGTAGCTACTTTGTTTACGCTTTTCGTAGTACCGATATTCTACTCGGTGCTGCGCAAAGGACTGCCTACGGCTATGGGCCTCGATGAGCGTTTTGAGGCAGAGGCACAGGGCGCTATGGCATCATAATGGATCTATGAAATAAAGGAACAGAAACAGAAGAGACATGTCAGATAACTCCAAAGGATCTTATATCAGGCTGCTGATAGCAGGCATAGTGCTGCTCGTGATACTGGGCGGCGGCATAGCTGCCATATCACTGACGCGCTCTGCCAAAGTGCGCCGGGAGGCCGAGGCACGGCAGCAGGAGATGAAGAACGGCCCCGTGGTCAAGACGGACCTCGTGAAGCTGAGCACAGATGCACACGAGATCGTGCTGATAGGTGAGGCCCGGCCATACGAGAGCGCTACGATCTACTCCAAGATCAGCGGCTATATGGACAAGATATTTGTAGACAAAGGAGACCGCGTCACTGAGAACCAGGTGCTCGCCACGGTCAATAATCCTGAGATAGACCAGACCTACAACGCAGCCGCAGCCGACCTGGAGAATAAACGCAAGATAGCCAGCCGTGACTCTATGCTGCTGCTCAAGAATTTTATCTCGCGCGAGGAGGCAGACCTGTCATACACCGCTGTGCGCCTGGCCGAGGCCAACTTCCGCTCAGTGGCGGAGCAGCGCGGCTACCAGCAGGTCAGGGCACCATTTACCGGTACGGTCACGGCCCGTTTCGCTGACCCCGGAGCGCTGATACAGAATGCCAATAACTCGCAGACCAGTGCGCAGCCCATCGTGACGGTAGCGCAGCTGGGCAGGCTGCGGATATATGTGTACGTAGAGCAGCATGATGCGGCATTCCTGCGCAATGGCTATCCGGTCACCATCACGCTCAATGAACGCCCGGATGTGACTGTCAAGGCTACCATCACCCGCATGACAGGGCAGCTGGACCAGCGCACCCGCATGATGACAGCCGAGATAGACATAGACAATAACGACAACCAGATCATACCCGGCAGCTATGTGCAGGTACACATCATCTCACCACAAACCAAACCGAGCCAGCTCGTCATGCCGGCTACAGCGCTGATCCTGAAGAAGGGCCAGACCATGGCTGCAGTGATAGACAAAGACACCATCCTGCACCTGCGCAAAATAAAAGTGGGAAATAACAACGGAGATAAGATAGCCATAGCTGATGGGCTGGAGGAGGGTGACCGTGTGGCGCTCTCCGTAGGAGAGAGCATCCCTGACGGACAAAAGGTAAGGCTGGAGCAATAGGATAAAGACAATGAAGGCAAGGAAGATCATAGTATTGTGTATCATGGCAGCGCTGGCGCTGGGCGCCGCGGCACAGGATGTCAAAGTGCTGACACTGGAGCAGGCGCGCGCGCTGGGCATAGAGAAGGCGACGCAGGTGCTGAAGAGCAATAACAATGTGCGCATCACCGGTGCGCAGCTCATGTATGCCTATGGCCAGTTTCTGCCGGACCTGAGCTTCAACTCTACCTATACCTACAATGCGGGCAAGAACCTCTTCACCGCTGCCGGCCTCAGTGTGATAGACTCACGCCAGAATCTATTGAACTACCAGCTGGTCAGCACCATCAATATCTTCAACGGGCTGAATGACTACTCGCAGCTCAAGGCTGCCATGCTCACAAAGTCATCTGCGGGCTTCAATCTGGACAGGGCAAAGCAGCAGATCAGCCTGGATGTAGCGCAGAGCTACCTGCAGGTGGTGCTGGACAGGCGTGTGGTAGAGGCCGCACGGGAGAACCTGAATGCCTCGCTGCAGCGTGAGGCGCAGCTACGCGAGCTGACCAATGTGGGCCGCCGCGCGGTGGTAGATCTCTATCAGCAGCAGGCGCTCACGAGCAGTGACAGCCTCTTCTACATACAGTCGCAGACCAAGGCCAAGAATGACAAGATACTCCTGCTGCGCAAAATACTGATCACGCAGGCCGATGCGTATGAGATAGCAGATTATACCCCAGCCGAAACCTCATCCGGCATAGAGGGCCAGAATGTAAGTGACCTGGTAAAGCAGGGCATAGATCAGCGTCCTGATCTCAAGGCTGCCCAATACCAGATCAGGATATCAGAGTGGAATATCAGGCAGTACCGCAGCGGCTTTCTGCCAAAGCTGAATCTTGTGGCGGGCCTTATCTCCAATGGTGGCTACCTGGACAGGCTCTATGTGAATGGTACAGACTACCTGGCCACACACCAGCAGGAGCCGCTGGGCCAGGCGCTCTTCGGGCAGGTATACGGCACGGTAGGGCTCAACCTCACGTGGAAGATATTTGACAAGGGGCTGACCAAAACCAATGTGGACATAGCGAAGATCAACATGGACAACGCGCGCATAGATGAGGCAGACCTGGAGGTGCAGATATCCTCAGACATCAGGCAGGCCTACAATGACTACCTCGATGCGCTGGCCCAGATCAGCACGACCAATAAAGGCCTCTATGCCGCCAGCCAGGCCTATGATGCGGTGAAGGGCCGCTATGACCTCGGCGCGGCCAACTTCGTAGAACTCTCCAACGCGCAGGCCACCCTGCTGCAGGCACGGATCAATAAAGCACAGGCCACGATCAAGCTGGACCTGCAGAAGAACATCATAGACTACTACGTAGGAAAATAAGAATCAAGAACCAAGAATCAAGTGGAGCAGGAATTCTATAAGTTCAGAGTGAAGTGGTGCCCGGTTTGTGACCAGGGTTGGGTGAACATAGCTAAGAACGTAGCAACTCAAAAAATGTTTGTTTTCTGCGATGAGTGTGAGGCAGAGTGGGAGTCGCCAGAGAAAATAACTACAGACACAGAAACACGTTTTAGTTATGGCAGATGTGTCATGCCAACCCTCGCCGAGATACGTGAAATACACTGGGAGCAGTACTTACTGGAAAAGGAGTGATGCTACTGCATACGTGATACACGCACTGTCGCGCGATTATATCGCGTGACTCCTCTGCGTGGCGTTTGCAACGCCCATCTCATCAAATAAACGCACTGTCGCGCGATTATATCGCGTGACTCCTCTGCAGGGCGTTTGCAACGCCCATCATCAAATAACTGTGGGATCAAAACAATAACTCCACAGGCAGCATGCCCTTGCCTCCACAGTAATCTATAGCGGATGAAAATGGATACTGCTGCGCTTCCTGTACCAACATACGCCGTACAGGGTTGTCATGGATGTAGTCGACTTTCTGCCTGAGCATCGCCCCATCAGTGCAGAGTACAGGGTGATTGCCGTCTTGCCAAAATTTATATTGGTCTATCCGCTGCTGATATTTGCCTGCAAAGGCAAACCTGTAAAGCATCCAATCTCTGCGGCTTTCGGGCATTTCCTGTATTGCTTGAACGATCTTCTTCGATGTGTACTTTTTGAAGTCGCGAAATATGTCATGTAGCACCGCGGTAGCCTCCGCACTGACCACCAGATGGATATGGTTAGACATGATACACCATGCGTGCACCCGTAGTCCCTTATGCCTGATACAATAACGAAGGGAATCAACAATGATCAAGGAATATTCCGGGCGTGTAAAAACATCTACCCAATCTACAACAGTGGAAGTAGTAAAATAGATTTCCTCTGGTGTATGAAACTTATAACTTTCTGACATAGGTCTTTTGAATGGTTGAATATAACAGCTTTTCGCGTTGCAAACGCGAAACCAGTAGCCACGCGATACAATCGCGCGGCGGTTTGTGTCAAGAACTAAGATGAGCACTGTCGCGCGATTGTATCGCGTGACTCTCTGCATGGCGTTTGCAACGCCCATCTGACACAAACCAGTAGAGCCTCTAATCTCGCGTTACAAACGCGAAACCAGTAGCCACGCGATGCAATCGCGCGGCGGTTTGTGAGCCAAGAGTCAAGAACCAAGAGTCAAGATCGCGCGGTAGTTTGTACGGCATCCTCTTTATTTAGCGCATAGCTAAAATACCTCTGTGTTTGCTCTGTGACCTTTGTGTAGTGGGTTTTTACTCTCAAGAACCAAGAGTAAAGACTGTGGCAGCTTGTATTGGTCTTACTACTTACTACTAAATACTTAGTACTTGCAGTTTACTCAAACTCCACCAGCACCTGACCTTTCTCTACGGCGGTGCCTTTCACGGCCTTGATGTGTTTGATCCTGGCGTCTCTTGGGGATTTGAGGGCGTTCTCCATCTTCATGGCCTCGAGGATCAGCAGGATATCTCCTTTCTTTACCTCGCTGCCCTCCACTACAGAGATGTCTTTGATCAGGCCCGGCATCGGGGCTTTGAAGGAATTGACCTTCGCCGAGGCACCCGCACTGATACCCATCTGCTGTAGCAGTAGGTCATATTTATCCTTGATGCTGACTTCATACTCATTGCCATTGACGGCTATGGTCATGGTCTTCTCCTCGTGGTTGATATTGGTCACGGTCACGCGGTAGGACTGGTTGTCCTTCAGGATATGATAGCTGCCATTGGCCAGTGCGAGTATATCCCACTCGTACTCCGCGCCATTGATCTTATTGCCATCTATGGTGTATTCCTGTTTGCCGTTGACCTTTGCCTGTATCATTGCTCGTTATTACTGATAGGTAAATATAGGAGAGAATGGCGAATAGAAAATAGGGAATAAGGAATAGAGAATAATGAATAGTGAATAGAGAATAGTGAATAGAGAATAGTGAACCGCTGACCCATAGGCCGGCAGTCATAAACTCTTTGCGCTCTCCGCGTTCTTTGCGTTTTACATTTCTGCAATGATGTACCTTATCTCACTCCTGATCCCGAAGCCTCGGGACGCACTACGCGCTACTAGAACCCACCAGGTCCGCCACCACCACCGGGAGGAGGACCGCCGTGGCCGCCATCAGGCGCACCACCCGGAGGAGGCCCGTGAAAGTCCCTGCCAGGGCCATCAAAGTTGCGCGGGCCCTGATCTGTATTCGTGCCCGGCATCGTGGCGCCTTTCTTAAAGTACTTCAGCGTCCAGGTCACGGTCACGAGCAGGTAGCGACGCAGCACCTGCGTGCGGTCATCCTCTATGTATGTCTGCGTGATATTGCGGCTCACGCCGCTGTTTTGATTGAGGATGTCATTCACACTGGCGCGTACCTCCAGAGATTGATCCTTCAGGAACTTGTACCCAAGCGCCGCGCTCCAGAGGAAGATATTCTGATTGTACCCCGATGATACACCCTGATAGAGTGTATTCTGCAGGGCGGTGTTGAATACAAAGCCTTTCCAGAAGAGCCAGTTGAACTTTGCCGTAGCGCTGTGTGTGTAGTAGTTGTTATTGGCAGAGGTCTGCAGGCTGTTTTGTACCACATTATAGGTGCCTGAGTAGCCTACGGAGAAGTCTATCTTCTCGCTGATATTGCTGGTCAGGTTGGCCCCGAATGATGGCGCATAGGTGCGTGAGAGGTTCAGTGCATTATTGATCAGGCCCGGGGTCTGGTTAAAGTTGAGGCCGCCATTTAGATTAAAGTTGCACTTGATCTTTGCCAGCGGCACCCCATAGGTCAGGAAGGTGCTGGCATTCCACATACCATTGATATTGACCGGTCGCGATAGCTGCGAGCCTTTATGGAGGAATACTGCCGTATTATTTACCGTCAGGTTAGTATCGCTGCCGGCTATGATGGTAGAGCTGGCCACGGTGTTCATCGTGTTGGTCACATTAGCAAAGAAAAACACCGAATGCCCTTTGGCGGTCTTGGCCAGGCTGTAGCGCAGCAGGAGCGTATTGGCGTAGGACTGGTTCAGTCCGGGGTTGCCGGTAGAGAGCAGCAGCGGGTTGCTATTGTCTATCACATTTTGCAACTGCGATATAGACGGTGCATTGGTAGAGGTGCGGTACTGTATGCGCAGCGAGGCGGCGCTCTTAAACTTGATATTGAGTGAGAGATTAGGCAGCACGCTGTAAAACGTGCGGTCCGTAGCATACGCAAAGGGAAAGGTAGCAGCGCCCTGTAGCAGTGCGTACTGGCCGTTCACGCCGATATTGAGGTTGACGCCATTCTTCTTGAACCGGTAGGAGAGACCCGCCCGCTGTGTCATGTAGGTATTGTCATACCTGTTAGACAGTGCTGTGTCCAGCAGGCTGTGGTCCCTGGTCAGAGGGTTGAGAGAGTCTACCTGCTTGTCAGCTTTATTGTAAGTGTAGGACGGCTGGTAGTTGATCTGTATCATGCCATTTTTGCCGGCAGGCTCCGTATAGGATACGTTGGCATTGAATGCATAGCTCTTATTATTGGTAAAGGTCTGCTGGTCTATGATGGCCGTATCTGCTATGGATGCAGTATCGTAGTACACGTTATGCGACTGCTGGTCACCGTGGCCACCCTTGTTATTGATATTCACCCCGAGGTCTATAGACATCGTGCGAAAAGGCTTTTTGAATTTGTGCTGGTAGAGTACATCGCCGGCTGCATTGTAGCCATTGTTGTAGTTGTTCTGCCGGCTGTTGGTATTGCTGCTGACCACACCCTCGCTGGAGATGGTCTGCCCGCCTATGCCGTAGTACTGGCTATTGGCCTGGTAGCTGACTTTGGGTGTGAAGATGAGCTGGTTGAATGAGTCAATGTTATACTCTATGCGCAGGTTCACGCGGTGGTTCTGGTTTACGCTGCGGCTCGTATCATGCTCGGTGTACCTGGAGCCGCTATAGTAGTTCCTACTCAGTGAGGTGAGCGTCGTATTATCAGTATAGTTGAAAAAGTAACTGCCCGATACTTTTACTTTTTTCTTCTTGCCCCAGGTGTCACTATAGTTCAGCCCTATGGCCTGCGTGGTAGAGATGCCGCCCTGAGAGCCGATCATAAAGTTATTGCCACCATTGCTGCTGCCCCGCCCGCGGCCACTGCCTGTGCCTGATACACCGAGCAGGTCCTGCGAGGAGAAGTTCTGCTGGTTGATATTATTGCTCATGCCTATCAGAGAGAGGCGATGATCCCCGTTAAACCAGTTCACATTGCCACCGGCGCTGTAGCGCGAGGCATCTATGTAGCCATAGCCGGCATACAGCCTGCCGAATACGCCATTGTTGCGCCCCTTTTTGGTCTTGACATTGATCGTCTTCTGCGTATTGCCATCGTCAAAGCCGGTAAAGGCCGACTGGTCGCTGAGCCTGTCATAGACCTGTACTTTATCTATCACATCTGCGGGCAGGTTTTTCAGCGCAGTGGTGGCATCATCACCAAAGAACTCTTTGCCATCTACGAGTACTTTCTGCACTGTCTCGCCATGTGCAGTTACGGTGCCATTGCTGCTGGATATGCCGGGCATCTTGGCCACGAGGTCCTCTGCTGTGGCGTCGGGGTTTACCTTGTACTGTGCAGCATTGTACTCCGTGGTATCGGCCTTCTGCTGTACACTCACGGCCTGTGCCGTCACCGTCACTGTGTGCAGCACCTCGCTCTCCGAGTGCAGCATCACCTCGCCGAGGTCTGCATCTGCTGTGTCTATGGTCACGTAGAGCGTCAGCGGCTTGTAGCTGATGTAGCTGATGCGCACGCGGTAGCGGCCCGGCTGCAGCCCCTCTATCTCAAAGTGGCCATCATCCTCTGTGAGCACGCCCTGTACGGCAGTGGTGTCTGTAGCCGGTGCGATGGCTACTGAGGCACTGACCAGCTCTGAGCTATCTGTCGCATCGAGTATAGTGCCGGATAGGATGCGGTCCATGCCCTGACGGCTAGTGCCGGTACGGTTTACATGAGGAGTGCTTGGTGGCTGCGGCTGTCGCGCTGTAGAGTCCGGCTGCGTACGGCTGGTGGCTGGCGCCGTGACAGGAGCTGCCTGTGGCGTATCTGCTACGCGCTGCCCGATAGCGGTGCCCGTAGGTGATATAGTGCTATCTGTGCGGGGGCTCTCATGTGAGGTCACTGTGGTGGCTGCACTGCGAGCCGGACGCGGTGCTTTGCCGGTGATGACCTTTAGGATGGAGTCAGCCTCGGCATGCAGGCGGTCTATGCGGACAGAATCTGCATACTGGGCATAGCTGCATATTGCCATAAGCTGCATCAGGACCAGGATGGTAAACGATCTTTTCATTTCGGCTTGGGGTGGGTAGCGAATGCAGCAAACAATTAATGTACCCGCTCCCGATTTCGGCTAAACGACAAAAATAGAGGACTTTATCTTATCAAAATATAAATACGGTCAATGCCTTTATTGCGTCGGGATGATGATGGATAAATGTTAAAGTCCTGCTAAACTGCTACCTTTGCATGACATAAAACGACATCATGCGCGCCTTTGGCCTCCTCGATAAAATGACCGTGTCCGGCACCGATCCTGTGTCATACTCCCTGCAGCTCGGCTCCGATACTGTAGTGATGAATGACCTGATCGGAAAGAACATCTCCCTCCGCTACACCGGCAATATCTTCTGTACCGTGTGCAGCAAGAAGACCTACAAATCTTTTGGCGAAGGGATGTGCTACAACTGCTTTAGCACAGCGCCTGACAATGCGGAGTGCATCCTGCGCCCAGAGCTGTGCCTGGCTCACGAGAATAAAGGCCGCGATGTGGAGTGGGAGATCAAACACCATATGACGCCGCACTACGTCTACCTGGCCCTGGTCAATGAGACCAAAGTAGGCGTGACCCGCGGCACGCAGATACCTACCCGCTGGATAGACCAGGGTGCCAATAGCGCCATCATACTGGCAGAGACACCCTACCGCCAGCTGGCAGGCCGCATAGAGGTAGCGCTGAAGCAATACCTGACAGACAAGACACACTGGAGCAAAATGCTGCGCAATGAGTGGAACCAGGAGATAGACCTCCTGGCGGAGAAAGCACGCATCCGCTCGCTGCTGCCTGAGGATCTCCAGCAGTACATCTGCGCAGACGATACGGTGGTCACGATCCATTACCCCGTGACGGAATATACTAAGAAGGTGACCAGCGTAGGCTTCGATAAGATGCCTGAAATAAAAAGCCCCCTGATAGGTATCAGAGGGCAGTATCTTATTTTTGAAGGAGGCTCTGTGCTCAATATCCGCAAGCATAGCGGCTATGAGGTAGAGCTGAGCGCTGAGTGATCTACATTTTCGATGATTTGCTGCCACTGTTGCCGCTGCTGCCGCCCACCTGGCCCAGTACGGAGCCCAGTACCTTGCTCAGGATGGAGGAGCCTGCTGCTGCGGGATTTTGCCTGATCTTTGCTTCTTCTTTGCCCACCATGACAAACAAGCCATCGAGCGCCTTGCGGGTCACATAGTCCGGCAGGTCTGCACTCACCTTGCTCACAAACGGGATCTTATTGTAGAGATTGATCACCTCGCTGTATGCAGCAGAGGTCTTGGTCTGGTCCAGCACCTGCTGTACTTTAGGTTTGAAGGCTACGACCAGCTGCTCCGTGGTGGTACGCTTCAGAAACTGTGTGGCAGCATCCTGCTGTGCGCCGGTGATGATATTGACCGCATCGTTAGGCGTGATCTGGGTCAGGGAGTTGACAAAGATAGGAGTAGCCAGTGTAGCAGACTGCTCAGCAGAGCGGTTGAGCTGCAATACCAGTTTATCTACTACTGCTCCTGCGCCATAACTGGTCAGCATACTGCCAGCCTGCTGTAGCGCCGGTGGCAATGGTATCTTGATCTCAGGATTGCCATAGAAGCCGTCCTGCACCGCTACCTTGGTCACGGCTGCTGTCACACCTGTTTTGAGGAGTTGCAGCACCGCCTGTAGTGCATCTGACTGCGTCACTGTACCGCCTGAGCCGGAGGTAGTAGAGGTAGTGCCGCCAGAGGTAGACGATGAGCTTCCGTCGCCCATTTTGCCCCCTTTGCCGGAGGTAGAGGTGCTGCCTGAGGTGCTGCTACCCGCGCCGGTGGCCGTACCGGTGGCCGTAGAGCTGCCGGGTTTCACAGCCGTACCGTTGCTGGTCTTGGTAGGCAGTGTGGTCCTGGGCTTGAAGCCATTGGTATTGATCTTGATACCGGTAGAGTGGGCTGCCGCATTCTGGGCCTGTGCAGCGGCTATCAGGACTGTGGCCGCTATAGCTGTGAGAAGTATTTTTTTCATGTGGGTATGAGGTTTATAGTGGTTTATTTCTTTACGCTGCCAAACACTTTCTTCAGTAGCTCTGATGCCTGTGCAGATGGATTTTGCCTGATCTTGGCTTCCTCCTGTGCTACCATGTAGAAAAGGCCATCGAGCGCCTTGTGCGTGACATAATCAGGCAGGTCTGTATTGACAGCGGAGTGGAATGGGATCTTATTGTAGATCGTCATGACTTCGGTCCAGAGATCGGTGGTTTTGGTCTCATCGAGCGCCTTTTTGATGGTAGGTTTGAATGCTGCCACGAGCTGGTCAGTGGTCGTGCGCTTCAGGTATTGAGTAGCTGCATCTTTCTGTTGGTTATTCACGATGCTGAGGGCATCATTGATATTCATCTGAGAGATCGAGTTGACAAATATCTGTGTGGCCTGCGGTGCTGCCTGCTCTGCAGAGCGGTTGATCTGCAGGATGGTTTTGTCTACCAGCGCACCCTGGCCGATATTGCGCAGGCCTGTCTCTACCGCCTGTGCCTGAGAGGGCATAGGTATCTTGATAGCGGCATTGCCAAAGTAGCCGTCTGTAGCAGAGACCTTGGTCACGCCGTCTTTGATACCATTGTTCAGCGCCTCTTTGATAGCCGCCGCAGCATCAGACTGCGTAATGCCCGAGGCGCCACCGCCGCTCACCACAGACTGGGCCTTATTGAGCAAACCTCCAAAACCCTGCGCAGAGACAGATGCGGTACATGCGATGTACATAGCACACACGAGAATTGAATTTTTCATCATTTGAAATTTCCCTGTGGGTTTCAATTACCTTGCCAAAGTAAGACACTCACAGGGTATTAGGAAATATTTTGACTGTAAATATAAAAGCCCCGCAAGTCATGCGGGGCTTTGTAATATCGTGGTAGTCGCGGGATTATTGCTCTACGCCGAGAGACTTGAGTGTCTCGATGTTCAGGTTGCCTACAGGCAGCCCCTTGTCCTGCTGGTACTTGATCAGTGCCTCCTTAGTCTTACCACCAAACACATTGTCTATCGCGCCCGGATCGTAGCCATTTGCTTTGAGCGCCTTTTGTATCTCGGTGATCTTGGCAGTGGTCAGCTTGTCTGCACAGAGTATCTCCCTCCATTCAGAGTAGCCGCCCTTGCTCACCAGCTCTTTGCGGGTCACATCCTTGTAGGTAGCGGGTATCTCTATCTTCTCCTGGCGTGCGGGCTCGTCTATCACTTTCTTCGTTACTACTTTGTACTGGGCTGGCACCTGTACTTCTTCTTTGGTAGCAGGTGTCACTACAGTCTTGCGTGTCACCTTCTTGTACACGGCAGGTATCTCCTTGAGGCACATCACCTGGCAGTCTGCAGGATTGGCAGAGAGGCAGCCGGCATCGGCAGTACCTTTTACCCACTGCTGTGAGGCCGGTGTCACCAGTACATCCTCTGTAGTGGTCTCATAGGTAGCAGGTACTGTCTTGTAGGTCACAGTAGCCGCCTTGAGGATCACGGTGTCAGTGATGGTCTTGTAGGTAGCCGGTATGGTCTGCACCTTGTAGGAGAGTGGCTTGTCTATCACCGTCTCCTCATGTGTCTCATACTTGTCAGGCATATAGCAGCGTGCGTAGCACTTGCCTACTTCTGCATTGGCTGGCATATCAGACGGCGCAGCAGCAGGGCGCGTGGTAGCCGTAGGGGCTGCCATAGTATTTGTTGCCTGTTTGATAGCTACCTTGGGTGCTACGGCCGGTTTAGGCGTGGTAGCTACCGGTGTTTTGATCTTGACAGTAGGTGTCTTGACCTCGGTCTGCACCTTGGCGCTGTCTGTAGGAGAGGTGATGGTCAGGTTGCCTGATGGGCTCACCACGGTGGCATTAGGATTGTCCTGCTTGTATTTGTCCAGGTTCGGATTTCCTGTATTGATAAAGATCTGTGCCTGTGCGCCGGTGAAGGCTGCTGCAAACAATACCGTCAGTGCGAGTGCTGCTCTCATATTTGTTTTTGAATGAAACAATGTGACGAAATTACTCCTATTTTTAGTTTTGGCAAATCGTACCGGTGTGGATTAACCTATTTATACTACACTTGCAGCGCCATTTTTCTGTATACCAAACTATAGTGATATATGTCAGTGATCAATGAAGTGATAGAGCGTGCGTGGGAGGACCGCGAGCTGCTGAAAGATAAAGCTACCCAGGACGCGATCCGTGAGGTGATAGAGCACCTGGACAAAGGCAAACTGCGCGTAGCCAAACCATCAGGCGACAAGTGGCTGGTGAATGACTGGATCAAGAAGGCGGTGATCCTCTACTTCCCCATACAGCAGATGGAGACGATCGAGGCTGCGCCATTTGAGTATCATGACAAGATGAAGCTCAAGACGGGCTATGCGGCACTGGGCGTGCGTGTAGTGCCAAACGCCGTGGCGCGTTATGGCGCTTTCCTGGCCAAGGGCGTGATCATGATGCCGAGCTATGTCAATATCGGCGCCTATGTAGACGAGGGCACGATGGTGGATACCTGGGCCACTGTGGGTAGCTGCGCACAGATAGGAAAGAACGTACACCTGAGCGGTGGCGTGGGTATAGGCGGTGTGCTGGAGCCTGTGCAGGCCGCACCGGTCATCATAGAGGATGGAGCTTTCATAGGTTCTCGCTGCATCGTGGTAGAGGGCGTGCGTGTGGGTCGGGAGGCCGTACTCGGCGCGAATGTAGTCCTCACGATGTCTACCAAGATCATAGACGTGACAGGCCCCGAGCCAGTGGAGTACAAGGGCTATGTGCCGGAGCGCTCTGTAGTGATCCCTGGCAGCTACCCTAAGAAATTTGCCGCAGGCGAGTACAATGTGCCATGTGCCCTGATCATAGGTAAGCGCAAAGAAAGTACTGACCTGAAGACCTCTCTCAACAATGCTTTGCGTGAGCATGATGTGGCGGTGTAGGGAGTAATTCTAAAAGCAGGATTATAGCTCTAACATATCGCTCAGAACGCTGATCACTTTGTTAAAGTCTTTGGTGTCTAATTTTCCTCTTCTACTTAGGATTCTCTCAAAGGATATTGTTCTGATCTGGTGACATAGCACGTATGAATCAGCAGTCAGGCCTCCTACTCCCTTGTCTAATTTTACTACTGTAAAATGATTTGCTTTCGGAGCTTTGGATGTGCATGGCAGGATTATAGCCAACTCCAAATGAGGAAAGGATTTTAGAACGAGGCAAGGCCTTTCGTAGCCTTGTTCATGGCCTTTGATTTCTTTTTTCTCGGGTTCGCCCAGGTAGACATTTATGATCTCTCCGTGCAGATAGCTTTGCTTCATTAGTTGTCAAAGGTTTTTGCAAAGTCGTTCAAACCCAATTCAGATAATTGTTTTTGTTCTTTGTGAAAGTTTTTGTCAGCAGGTATATGCTGAGCCTGGATCTGGCTGCTTTTTGATGATGGCAGCAATCCCATCTCCATAGCTAAAGCAGAATATTCCTGTGCTGCATCAGCTATGAGAAATTCCAGATCATGGATTGTTTTCGATGAGACTTTCAATCCTTCGTCATCTATGAGCACTGCGGCCAGCGTGATAAATTCGATCAGCAACGACGCATTGGTCATATCTATGATGCTCTGGCAAGTTGCATCATCCACATTTGCTACTGCAATAGAAGCTAAAAATTGCTCATAGTTTATCTCCGGAAGAGTAACAATTGCGGTTGACATCGTATCGTCAGATATGGTGCCTGTCTGACTCATATACTTTACTACCCTTTTGTTGCATCGCACTGCAAAGAGTATATTTTCAGTTAAGACCTCAAGCTTTGGATTTGATCTCAGCCCTTCTATTTGTGGGGCTAACTCGTCAAAAATGGAGGATAAGTCAAAGTTGCTTTCGCTTACAAGCCAACGGATCGCTTTGATCCTGAAGTTGAATACCCACGGAGTGGTTTTCACAATGTCTTTGCGAAGGTTTTTAGACGATGTCAATAGATCTCTTGTAGTAGACAAAAGATTGGCCATCTCCTTTTTAAGTGGAGCGTCCAGATCATCAGAATGATTTCTCATCTGAAGACAAAGCACATCATAGTTTCCTACTGCGGATATCATAGCTGTAAATATACTAAAAAGGGACCTGATTATATCTATGTCTAAAACAAGTCTAGACTAATTCTATTTTTGCCGCAATGAATCTCGCCGATAAACTCACCAGTCCTGTTTTTCAAACCATGTCCGATGTGGCTGATAGCCTCGGGCTGGAGACCTATGTGGTGGGCGGCTATGTGCGTGACCTGCTGATGCGGCGTCCGTGCAAGGATATAGACTTCGTATGCGTGGGCAGTGGTATCGCTCTGGCCGAGGCCGCTGCGAAAGCTTTGAACCCGAAGATCAATGTCAATGTGTTCAAGAACTTTGGCACGGCGCAGTTTCGCTATGAGGACCTTGATCTGGAGTTCGTCGGTGCGAGGAAAGAATCATACCAGCGCGACTCGCGCAAGCCTATCGTAGAAGAAGGTACGCTGCAAGACGACCAGAACCGCCGCGACTTTACCATCAATGCGATGGCGATATCGCTCAATAAGAAAACATTTGGCGAACTCATAGATCCATTTGGCGGTCTGGAGGACATGGACACCGGTGTGATACGCACGCCGCTCGATCCTGATATCACCTTCAGCGATGATCCGCTGCGCATGATGCGTGCGATCCGCTTTGCCACACAGCTCAACTTCTACATACAGCCGGAGACGCTCGCGTCTATTGCTCGCAATAAGGATAGGATCAGCATTATCTCTCAGGAGCGCATCACTACCGAGCTGAATAAGATCATACTGGCCAAGAAGCCATCTATCGGTTTTCGCCTGCTGGAGGAGACGGGGCTGCTGGCTATCATCCTGCCTGAGATGCAAAAGCTGAAGGGCGTGCAGACGGTGGACGACAAGAGCCACAAGGACAACTTCTACCACACACTGCAAGTGCTGGATAATATCACCTTCTCGACCAACGATCTCTGGCTGCGCTGGGCGGCCATCCTGCATGATATAGCCAAGCCGCCTACCAAGCGCTTTGAGCCGGGTGTGGGCTGGACCTTTCACGGGCATGAGGTGCTGGGGTCTAAGTGGGTGCCGCGTATCTTCCGCAACCTAAAGCTGCCTGCGGGTGGTGAGATGAAATTTGTGCAGAAGATGGTGTACCTGCACCTGCGCCCTATCGCGCTGACCAAGGAGGAAATCACCGACTCTGCGCTGCGGCGTTTGCTCTTTGAGGCGGGCGATGATATAGACTCGCTGATGAAGCTTTGCGAAGCGGATATCACGAGCAAGAACAAGGCTAAGGTGAACCGCTACCTCCAGCGCTTTGAGATGGTGCGGGAGAAACTCAAAGACGTAGAGGAGCGCGACAGCATCCGCAACTTCCAGCCGCCGGTGAGCGGTGAGCTGATCATGCAGGTGTTCAATATCACGCCATCACGCGAGGTGGGTGTGATCAAAGACCGCATCAAAGAGGCAATACTCGAAGGCGAGATCAAGAACGACTACCAGCAGGCATACGACATGATGCTGAGGCTGGGCGCAGAGCTGGGGCTGAAGCCTGTATCATGATTCTTCTTGAGTCTGATATGAACCGCCAAGTACGCGGAGAACGCAAAGAAATTATATAAATCTTTGCGCCCTTTGCGTTCTTTGCGGTTAGTATAAACTGCAAGGTAAAATCGCAACATCCTAAATCCGACATCCGAAATTGGAACGGTCCGTACATAAGAAGATTCTCCTCGTGATCTGCGGCCCTACGGCTATCGGCAAGACCGCTCTTGCCATAGAGGTGGCAAAGCGGCTACAGACGGAGATCATCTCCGCGGACTCGCGGCAGTTCTACAGAGAGATGAGCATCGGTACTGCCAAGCCTACCGCAGCAGAACTCGCCGAGGTGCCACACCACTTTATCAATAACCTCTCGATACACGATCACTATACCGCCGGCATGTATGAGAAAGAAGTACTGCCACTGCTCGATCAGCTCTTTGCGAAGCATCATATCGTAGTGATGGTCGGCGGCTCGGGGCTTTTTATCAAGGCGGTGTGTGAAGGCTTTGATGACTTTCAGAATGATGTGATCACGGATGAGGTGAAAGAAAAGGTACGTGCACTCACCCTGGAGCAGATGCAGCAAGAGGTAGCGCTGCTCGACCCTGCTTTCTACGCAGTAGTGGATAAACAAAATCCCCGCAGGCTGCAGCGTGCGCTGGAGGTGATCTACGGCACGGGACGCCTGTACAGCGAGCAGCGCAGCGGCGCGAAAACTGAAAGACCTTTCGCTATCGTAAAGGCAGGCCTGGAGCTGGAGCGCAGTGCTCTCAATGACCGCATCAACCACCGCGTAGACCAGATGCTCACCGATGGCCTCTGGGCTGAGGCAGAAGCACTCTATCCTTACAAGCATTTACAGCCGCTACAGACCGTAGGCTATCAGGAGATCTTTGATGCGATAGAGGGCAAGACTACACGCGAGCAGGCCATAGAGCTGATCAAACAAAACACCCGACAATACGCCAAGCGCCAGATGACCTGGTTTAAAAAAGATGAGGACGTGAGGTGGTTTGATACAGCGCGGGACTTTGACATCGCGCAGTTTCTGGAGCGGTACATTTAGTAAGTTTCGCCCAGGCATAGTACTACTTTCACTTCTTCTTGCCTTGCAGCGCAAAGATTTTTTTGATACCAATAGTGATGGCAGGGTAGTAGTAGACCTGATGCAGGGTAAACAGTTCCGATGCATAGTCTATCATGGGAACCTGGTAGGCCTTGCCGCCCTGCACGCTGAGGCCGGCGCCGTAGAGCAGTTGCAGGTCGTGCCCCAGTGTATAGGCAGCCTCTACGCCCACCGCGCCATAGGGCTGTATGGGGTGCGTGGTATTTTCGGGCCTGACATGCACCGGTACCTGGATACCAGCACTGGCACAGACGCTCACAGTGTGCCGGCCACCCTGCCAGAACTTGTACCCCGCAGTAATACCCGGGCGCAGTAGGTGCGTAAAGATGCCCGTGACAGACCGGTAATGGCCGCTATAGATACCGCTCTGCCACCTGGTGTAGACCAGATCCTCCTCTGCATAGCGATAGCCGAGGCTCAGCCCCAGCCGCCATTTAGCGGCTTCATATTGCAGGTGTACCTCGGCGGGCACCTGATAGCCATAGGTGCGCGTACGAGCGCTGGAGCCCAGAGACGATACCATGTGGCAGGTCTCTATATTGGGGCCTACGCCGGTGACCAGAGACAGGGAGATACCCTGCTGACCGGTGGCAGCGAGGCTGAGGCAGAGCAGGCAGAGTGTGAGGATACGTGTTTTCATAGCAGGATATTGTAAACTGATAACGGATACAAATGTAAAAACGTTGCCCGGATGGCAGGGCTCTTGCTTTCACAGACAATGCAGACCCCAATTTGGGGTGCGGCGGGTTTGACGGGATGACTGTAGCTGCTCACCGAAAAGTGGCTTGCACTTGTAAAAAAGGATTAACTTTATGATGATGGCACCTGCCAGCCGGAGGCTGTGACGAGCGGTGCCCGGACATTCAGTTTTGTTACGCTTTAACCTTCCACATGAATAAGCAGATAGCTATAGCGGAAACGAAAATACAAGTCAAGAAATCCATCCTGCTGCTACCCGCCTTTCTGCGCTACCTCGTAGAGGAGCGGCTGGAGGAGTTTGTAGCGATACAGTGGAAGCTCTCCGAGGAGGCTGAGGCCCCTGTCATGAAGTTTTTTGCCGGTATGCCGGAGGCAGAGAGGATCAGCGTGTCACTGGAGCCCACCCGACAGTTTTGGGGCGGCATACAGGCGGAGACCCTGCATAGCCACATAGACCACTGGGTAGAGGTCTGGCGTACCAACCAGCTCCCGCTCATAGCCACAGACCAGGTGGTGGTAGAGGATATCGTGATCAGCACCTATGTCAGAAAGACGGCGCTCGTGCACTTTCTGCCGGACTATACGGACGACCTGAAGGTGTACGCAGAGATCAGTGCAGAGATCGACTTTTTTCTGCAGCTGCTCACCTCGGCCTCGATGAAGGCCTACGTGTCGGTGCAGAATGAGCGCATGGCTGTGATCAGCCGCAATGCGCTGGTGAGCGAGGCCCTCACGCATATAGGCAACTGGTCGTGGGATATCCCTACCGGCAAGGTGTACTGGAGTGACGAGCTTTTCCGGATATTCGGCCTTGCACCGCAGAGCTGTGAGGTGTCTTTTGAGCTCTTTCTCTCCATGCTGCATCCGGATGAGAGAGAGCTGCACATAGCCCGGACCACAGAGGCGCACGCACAGGGCACCAGCGGTGAGTATGATATACGGATCATAACCGCTACAGGCGAGGAGAGGATACTCCACTGCCTCAATACCGTGGCACTGGGGCCGGATGGCGAGGCTGTGACCATGTCTGGCACCTGCCAGGATGTATCTGAGGGCCACCGGCTCAAGAAAAGCCTGGAGGACGCCAATAGGGTGCTGCAGGCCAGGAATAAAGAGCTCAAGGCCTTTAACCATATAGCCAGCCATGACCTGCAGGAGCCGCTGCGCAAGATCAGGATCTTCTCAGACCTGATACTGGAGTCGTACACCACCATCGGCGATGACCGCAAGAAGGAACTGCTGCGGCGCATCTGCCGTACCAGCGGGGAGATGCAGACCTTCATAGAGGACCTGTCTGCTTTCTCCCGCACCAGCGGACCCGGCAAGGATAGGGAAAGTGTAGACCTGGATGCCCTGCTGCGCGAGGTGGCCGGAGAGCTGCTCGATGAGACCAAAACACTGGAGCTGGAGGCTGATGTATTGCCGCGTATCACAGGCATACGGTTTCAGCTAAAGCAACTCCTGCACAACCTGCTGGGCAACGCTGTGAAATATGCGCACAAGGATCGTCCTGCGCGCCTCCGCATCACCGTGAGCACAGTAAGCGGGTGTACGCTGAAGAAGGCCGACAAAACCAAAGACTATCTCGTGCTCAGCTTCTCTGATAATGGGATCGGATTTAACCAGGTCTATGCTACCAAAATATTTGAGCCCTTCCAGCGGCTGCACTCCAGGAGTGAGTACCCCGGCTCGGGTGTAGGGCTGGCCATCTGCGAGAGCGCAGTGAAAAATCACGGTGGCCTGATCTATGCCGAGGGCCGGAGCGATGGGGCAGACTTTCACGTAGCCCTGCCTGCAGATCTGGTGCAGCCCATATAGCCTCTCGCTGCGATATCCCTGCTGACCTGCCGAGATACAGGCGGCATAGTTGCTACCCGGTCTATAGCTGGTCCGAAAATAAAACAGCCACACCCGGAGATGTGGCTGATATAGAGTATTAGCTTTTTCTTACTTAGATACCTGTACCTTCCTGCTCATGCGGCCACTGGCGGTGGTCACAGTGAGGATGTAGTAGCCGGCAGGGAGGGCAGACGTATTTACCACGGCCTTATTGCTACCTTCTGATGCGATGGTAGCTGCTACCCGGCTGCCTATGACATCTGTGAGCTCTATGCCCTGTATCTCCTCCATAGTGGTCAGCTCGACGTGCAGCATGTCGCTGGCTGGCGTGGGGTATACGTGTACGATCTTCTCTGCGGCTGTCACCTCGCTGATACCAGTAGTGCAGAGTGTCACTGATACGTCGTCTACCTTGTAGTAGGAGATAGAGTCAGTGCTGCTGGCATTGGCTACTGCCTTTACAGTATTGGCATCATTGCGGAAGTTGCCTATCAGCAGGTACTTCTCGCCGCCGCTGGCTGTATAGCTGCCTGATACTTCTGTCCAGTCTGTAGCCGAGGAGAGCTGTGTGCCTACCGGGCTCTCTATGTCAGGCGTGTAGGTCAGGTAGCTGGTGGTCTGCTGGCGTACAGAGTCCATAGAGAAATATGCGCCAATGGTAGAGACTGAGTAGCGGAAGTTGGTCCGCTTCACATAGAAGCTGACACAGTAGTTTTGGCCGGCTGCGAGCGCCTGCGTGAGCGGCACCTGCAGGTACTCCCTATTGTCAGGGAATACAGAGTAGCAGTAGACACCTGCGCTACCTATGCCGGTACGGCCCGGGCTGTTTTGAGTAGAGCAGGTAGAGTTGAATAGGTCCGGGGTACCCATGGTCGGGCTATTCCACGGTGCGGCCTTTGTGATCTCGCTCACGGCAGGGCAGGAGGTCTGCGTCTCAAAGCCTGCATTGGGCACGAGGTTTTGGGCGGTAGAGGAGAGTGATACAAAAGAAAGGACAGGGAAAAGTGCGGCGACCGCACAGGCGCGTAAAGCTGTTTTCATCTGATAGTTTTGTTAGGTAAAATAATGCCGCTAAGATATAAAAGCATTTGAAAGACAGGGAGGTAGAGTAGGGGCGTTGGTTGATTTACCGATTTACTGATTTACGGAATTACAGATTTACTGATTTCCAGATACACCGATTCCCTGATTTACCGATTCCCTGATCTGCTACGCACAAAGGCGCTATGGGTGTTTCTTCCTTTGCTTAGGCTGGCGGGGCGGCTTTTCTTTTGCTGCAAGAAATACCGGTGTACAGCTCTATATTGCCACGTCGTACCGCGGTGGTACTCCTCGCGACGATGATGTGAAAGGGATTCTTGTTCACGGTGTTCACGTTCACGGGAAGCGTGAACACCGTGAACAAGCGTGAACAGACCGTGAACATAAACACGTGATCAAGGTTGAACACGATCAGTTTAATGGCAGTGCTTCCTTATCGCTGCTGTGGCTGATTCGTAAGCAGTATCACACTAGCCAGGCTCACATGACCCCTTCAATGTTCTGCTTAGCTTCTTAGCTAAAGGGTTTCCTTAATTTTATTCTCAATCTTCACCAAAAACTCATGAAGATTGTGTTGAAAGTATTTTTCTAAACCAAACTCGTCAAACTGTTCTGCGCTTGCTTGACCGATTGGCGTATCTCCCATTAGTAATAGATAGGCTTCCTTCTTATCGCGTATCAACATTTTCGTAGTATTTACGATTCTCTCACGCGCCTCTTGGTCGGCCTTTTTAAGTTTATTGTATTTGAAATAATAAGCATTATTGTAAAGATTTCTTAGCTGTTGATCTAAGTCTAATAGTCTCTTATTAAGAGCTTGCCATTCTTCTTTAGTCATACTATAAATGGTTTTTGAAAACTTGAGTTATGCTCCTATTTCAATGCATTACCACATTTACTACAGTAAGAGTCGCCAATATTGTTTTTTGAGCCACATTTCGAACAATAGATACTGTTGTTCTGACTGTTATTATTACTTAAGCCCTCACTTTTTCCTTTGTAAAAAGCTAGCCTGTAAATCAGAAAAGCAGGTAGGACGATAACAATTATTATTAGCAACAGCTCTGGAGTGCCTAAACCGAACATAGATTATATTTTATGTAAATAAAGTATATTAATTCATTATTAGCAATTCCTGAGTTGGGTAGTGTAGCTTGTAGTTACAGTGTCCAAATGTTCACGTTCACGGGAAGCGTGAACACCGTGAACAAGCGTGAACAGGCGTGAACACCTGCGTGAACGTGAACACGTGAACAAACATGACCGCATTCCACCCATTCACCAATCTGTAAATCCGTAAATCTGTACATCTTTGCTGCCGCGATGAAATTCATCTATCAGCCATATCTCCGCATACCGCGCATCATCCTCTACCTGATCGTGGTGGATGTGTGCCTGCAGCTCATCAATGCGGAGTTTACCCTCCAGCTCAACTTTCAGATGCTGGAGCATGGGTACCGGGATTATGAGATCAGCTCGATGATAGGCAATCGCTACCTGTCTGTGCTGCTCTGCGCGCTCCCGCTGGCTCTCTGGGTCAAGGGGCGGCGGCTGAAGCCTTTTATCCTCGCAGGTAGCATCCTCTCGCCGCTGGTGGCGCTGCTGCTGATACTGGCCATCCATATACACAACTCTGAGCTGGTGCGCATCCTCATGACCGCATGGGGCATCACCTTTTCACTCGTGCAGGTATTGGCCATGCCCTATACCCTGCTAAATGGCAGCAAGGACACCGAGACCGAGTCTATCGCGCTCTTCTTTGCCGCAGGCAACCTCACCATGATCATCTGCGGCGCTTTCAACTGGCTGCTGCCGCACCTGCATCCTTTCTTTAGCGTGGAGTGTCTGCTGGTGCTGTTTTCTTTGGTAGCCTTTGTGGGTGTCTTCTACGCGCGGCGGCTGCCCGACCAGGAGGTGCCCGGCACGCGCATCCCCCTGGCCAATGTGCATACGGACTATGACTGGCCGCTGATCGTGCGGGCGCTGCTGCCTACCTTTATGATCGCCTTTGGGGCTGGCTTTACCATCCCGATCATCAACCTGTTTTTCCATTACGTACACGGCATGAATGCGGAGAATTTCTCCCTGATGAATGTCTTTGCTTTTGTACTGGTCACTACGGGCGCCTTCCTGGTGCCGCACATCAAGGCCCGGTGGGGGTACAAGTTCTCGATCACCTTCTTTCAGGCGGCGTCTATCCTGGTGCTGTTTGTACTCGGTACTACAGAGTGGTACAGCAGCTGGCAGGGGGCTATCATCGTGGCGGTGGTGGCCTTTACCATCCGGCAGCCACTGATGAATATAGCTGCGCCTATGACCTCAGAGCTGACCATGAAATATGTAGGGGAGAAGAACCGCGAGATCATCTCTGCGCTGAATGCGGCCATCTGGAGCGGCAGCTGGTTTGCGAGCGCGCAGATCTTTGCCATCCTGAGGGAGGGCGGCCTGAGCTACAGCAATATCATTTTTATCACCGTAGGGTTCTATATCATCGGAGTGGCGTGGTACTACTGGCTCATAGGAGACTATGAGCGGCGCACGGGGCAGGCTGCTTAGTCAGCTGCGCCGCAGGTCACGGTGTAGTCCTTGAAGTTTTCGCGGTACCTGTCCTGGAAATTCTTGACATTCAGAGGACCCTCGCAGATCGTGTTGGAGGTATTGACCACTACGCCTCTTTTGTCTACGGCCTGGCACTGTACGCACTTCTTGCACGAGCTGGCAGAGAAAACGAGTGCTATAGCGGCAGCAGTGTAGATGAATCTCTTCATTGGGTTTGGTTATGTTGGGACGAATATAGTTATTTTGCCATAATGACGAAAATAGGCCTCATATCAGATACGCACTCCTACATGGAGCCGCGTGCGCTGGAGATCCTGCGCGATGTGGATGAGATCTGGCATGCGGGAGATATAGGTGATATGGCGGTGGCAGATGCACTGGCTGCGCTCAGGCCCCTGCGCGCCGTCTACGGCAATATAGATGGCAAGGACATCCGGTACCGCTTTGCGCAAGATGAGCGGTTCTATGTAGAGGGGCTGCAGATCCTCATGACGCACATAGGCGGCTATCCTGGTGCCTATGCCCCGCGGGCCAAGAAGCTGCTGGCGCAGAAAACGCCGGATATCTTCGTCTGCGGGCACTCCCACATCCTCAAGGTGATGCGCGACCCGGCCTACAATAATATGCTGGTGCTCAACCCCGGTGCAGCAGGCGTTCATGGTTTCCATCAGGTCAAAACGCTGCTGCGCTTCACACTTGATGCCGGCAAGGTGACCCAGATGGAGGCGGTAGAGATGGGCAAGCGGGGGGCGATCAAGTGACATACTCATGAGACGCCTTACCCCACTTCCGCGCGTTTATAACGCGTGGAGTTTCTGCATGGCGTTTCAAACGCCGGAATAGTCATCACGCGATGCAATCGCGCGATAGTATTAGCGTAACAGCCACTCTTATTTCACCCCCAATATTTCCTTGACTTTACTTTCCCCAACTTCCGCGCGTTTATAACGCGTGGAGTTCTGCATGGCGTTTCAAACGCCGGGATAGTCATCACGCGATGCAATCGCGCGATAGTACGCAATCACGCGATTGCTCTGTAGTAACAGGTCGCGACCTGTCACTACGACCGGAGGCGGCTTTGTCTATCAAATAATCACTAATATTGCGCCCTATGCTGGCTAAGGATATACACAGTACGCTGCTCCGGAGAGCCTACTCGGTCAAGAAACGTTTCCTCGGGATGTACAAGTCGGTCAATGCCGGCCACGTGGGCTGCTCGCTCTCGTGCGCCGAGATACTGACCTATGTGCGCTTCGGCTGGTGGCAGGAGGGCGATGAGATCATCCTCAGCAAGGGCCACGCTGCAGCCTCTCTCTATAGCGTACTGGCAGAGGCCGGTGTGATAGATGAGGCGGAGATAGGTACTTTCTACCGCAATAATACCTACCTCGCCGCACACCCGCCTACCAATAAGATCAAGGGTATCCCCTTTGCCACCGGTAGCCTCGGGCATGGCCTCTCACTGGCGGCAGGACTCGGCCTGGCCAGGAAGCTGAAGAAAGAAGACAAGAAGATATTTTGTATCACCTCAGACGGTGAAATAAATGAAGGTAGCACCTGGGAGGCAGCAATGTTCATCGCTCATCATGGTCTGAAAAATGTGGTGTGGCTCATAGACAGGAATAAGCTGCAAGGCTTTGGCAAGACGGAAGACGTGATGCAGCTCGAGCCACTGGATAAGAAGCTGGAGGCTTTCGGCTTTGAGGTGATGGTGATCAATGGCCACGACTTCGTAGCCTTTCACGATGCCAAGGAGAAATCAAGTAAAAGTGACAAACCGGTAGCCATCATTTGTAATACGGTGAAGGGCAATAACTGGATCACCTACGAGGGTATGGTAGACTCGCACTACCTGCCTATGAAGGACGATCAGTATGATATCGTGACACGGGAGATAGAGCGGTACTATGGTGAGCAAGTAGAGAGTCTGGCCGGAAGGTAGGCGCATACGGCGATGCCGTAAGCTAGAGGCGTTTTGCCCCTTTGGGGCGTAATGAAAAGAATAAAGTAATGTGGTGCTAAGCCCCATAGGGGCGTCACGCCATTAGCGCCGGGTATCGCCCTGCGCCGGTTAGGTTGACTATAGGATCCCTATGAAGTATAAAATAGTACATCAACAATGCGCGTAGAATTCGCACAAGCAGTAATAGAACTCAAGGACAAACATCCTAACCTCGTCTTCATGACCGGAGATCTCGGCTATATGGCTCTGGAGAAGGTGCAGGAGCGCTACGGCGAGCATTTCATCAATGCCGGTGTGGCAGAGCAGAATATGGTCACGGTAGCGGCATCGCTGGCGCATGAGGGCTTTGTGCCTTTTGCGTATAGCATCTCTCCGTTTGTCACGCTGCGTCCATATGAGCAGATACGCACCGATGTGTGCCTCCACGACCTGCCGGTCAAGATAGTAGGCAACGGGGGTGGCTACGGCTACGGCATCATGGGCGCTACACACCACAATATAGAGGATATAGCCATCATGCGCGTGCTGCCTAATATGCGCGTCTATGTGCCACTGACAGGCCCAGACGTAGCAGAGGCGCTGGACGCCATGGTAGCAGACCCGCACCCCAACTACCTCCGCCTCAACATGGGCGCCAGGATCGCTGATGTGCCACCCTTCGCACAGTGGAGAAAGATCAAGTCGGGTGATAAAGGTGTGGTGATAGGTACGGGTCCTGTACTGGAAAATATCACCTCTCTGCCTGCAGAGGTGGTGGACGGTCTGGAGATCTGGGCGCTGAGTATTTTCCCGTTTGCAGAGATGCCTGCAGAGCTGGTGGCAAAGATCAATAGCACCGGTAAGCTGATCACGATAGAGGAACACCAGGGCCAGTGCGGGATGCACGAGGCGCTGGCATCACAGCTCCTGGGTCAGCTGACGAATCCTATTTCATTCAAGCCGCTTTATGCATCGGGCTATCCGAGTGGCCGCTATGGCGACCAGAAGTGGCACCAGGCAGAGAATGGCCTGGGAGGAGAGGGGCTCCACCGGACCGTCAAGGATTTTCTCAGCTGATGAATCTTGTTTATATTTCCCCAAAATAAAACGTACTAATATGAAAACAACTCTCCTTTCTATTCTATTCTGCATCATTGGCTTTTCTGCAGCAGCGGCTGCCAGTGACTCTATCCCAAAGCTTGACACCAAGGAAGACTGCAAGCGCGCCGAGCCGATGATCAAAAAGTGCGCTACTTATATCCTTTCGCACCCCCTGGAGAGCAAAGATAAAACCCGCGATATGGCGGGTGCCCTGATCTTTATGTGGATGACCAATTCGGAATATCAGTTTTCTATGGACGCTGATATGACTAAGTACTGCGGCAAGGACAAAGGCCTCATGCACGTACTCCTCGCCAGTATGACAGATGTAGTGCTGGAAGACCCTTCGGTCAATGCAGATCCGAAGAAAATGAAGCTGGCATCGTTTGGCCGGTTTATAGACTATTGCGCCAGTGATGACAATAAAGTAAAGAAGACCGCCGATCTCAAAAAGCTGATCATAGCCTATGCGGATGGCAAACTGGAGACCGTGCTGGATATGACCACGACAGCTAAGTAGACTGCCCCTTTCATCTGCTACATTTCGCTATATTTGGCGGAAACTAATACCCATCTTTAGTGCTACTCGCAGATAAGATACAAGAGCAAGTCAATCAACTACAGGGGCCTATCCTTATATTCGGAGCCGGTGGGTTCATCGGGGCCAATCTGTTCCGCACGATCGCACACTACCGGAAAGATGTCTATGCCGTCACCTCCAAGCCATTCATACCCTGGCGGCTGGACGATTGTGACCCGGCACAGGTACTCCACTGCAATATCACCCGCAAAGACGATATCGAGCGCCTCTTTGAGGAGCACCAGGTGCGCACCATCTTTGACCTGGCAGCCTATGGCGCCTACTCCAAGCAGATGGATGTAGACCTGATCTACGAGACCAACCTCATGGGCCTGCTCAACCTGCTGGAGATGGCCAGCAAATTTTCTATCAAAGCATTCATACACGCTGGTAGCTCGTCAGAGTATGGCCTCAATGCGGCTGCGCCGAAAGAGGACGACCCGCTACAGCCCAACTCGCACTATGCCGTGACCAAGGCCTCTGCGGCACAGATGATCAAGTTTTACGGCACGATCAAAGAGATGCCGGTGCTCAATCTGCGCTACTACTCGATCTACGGACCATATGAAGAGCCGGATAGATTGATACCGCAGCTGATAGAGAAGGGCATGAAGGCCGGCTATCCGCCGCTGGTGCAGCCTGATATCTCGCGAGACTTTGTGTATGTAGATGATGCCGTATATGCCACGCTGCTGTCCGCCAATAGTGATTTCCTTCGTACACGCGGCAAATCATTCAATATAGCCAGTGGCAAGAAGACCACGATACGTGACATAGCAGGTACGATCAGGGGAATATTTAATATCCCCCAGGAGCCGGAGTGGGGAGATTTCCCTAACCGTAAGTGGGACCTGAAGGAGTGGTATGGAGATGCTACGCTGGCCGGTGAGCTGCTGCACTGGCACAATGAGACCAGCCTCACAGACGGCCTCACGCGTACCTATGAGTGGCAAAAGGACTACTCAAAGCCACTCTATGAGAAAAAGATAGTACAAGACAAGATACGCCACAAGCTCAGCGCCGTGATAGCCTGCTACCGCGATGCGCAGGCAGTGCCATATATGTACAAGCGCCTCACAGATACCTTTGTGAAAATAGGGGTGGACTATGAGATCATCTTTGTGAATGACGCCTCTCCGGATAATGCTGCCGAGGTGCTGCAGGAGATAGTCAATAAGGACCACCATGTGATAGCCATAGAGCACTCTCGAAACTTTGGCTCGCAGGCGGCCTTTCTCAGTGGCATGGAGATATCTACCGGAGATGGTGTGATACTGCTGGATGGCGACCTGCAGGACCCGCCGGAACTGATAGAGCAGTTTTACGAGCAGTTTCTGCAGGGCTATGATGTGATCTATGGCCGCCGTGTACAGCGCGAGGGCAATCAGTCATTGGCCTTCTTCTACAAGGCTTTTTACCGCCTTTTCCGTAGCGTATCCTATGTGCCTATGCCGCTCGATGCAGGAGATTTCTCTCTCATGAGCCGCAAGGTGGTAGATGAACTGGTGCGCATGCCGGAGACAGACCAGTTTATGCGCGGGCTGCGTGCATGGGTCGGCTTCAGGCAAACGGGTGTGGACTACATCCGCCCTGAGCGTATGTTTGGCGTCACGACCAATAACTGGCGCAAGAACCTGGCCTGGGCGCGCAAGGCGATCTTCTCTTTCAGCTTCGTACCGCTGGAGCTGCTCACCTATCTGGGCGGGCTGCTCACAGGCATTTCATTTCTGGCTATCATCTGGGTCATGATCAATGCCATCTTTATAGACCACAGTATACCGCATGGCATACCTACTATCATAGTGCTGGTGCTTTTCTTTGGCGGGCTCAATATGCTCTCTATAGCCGTACTCGGCGAGTACCAGGCCAAGATACTGGAGGAGGTAAAGCGCAGGCCCAAATTTATCCGCCGCAATATCTTCCGCAGATCAGAAAGGAGCTAAGCACGCTGCATAGCCTCAGGATAAAAAAAAGGCGCTCCCGGTCAGGAAGCGCCTTTTTTGCTGTCTAGTGTCTCAGCAGGCTACTCTTTTACAAATTTCACAGCAGGTCCTGTGTCACCTATGCGTATCACGTAGATAGCCGGCGCCAGCTGGCCTACTGCTATCTGTGTGCTCTGGCCGGTCATCTCTCCGGTCAGTACAGTACGGCCTGTCATATCTGTGATGCTATAGAGCGTGCCCTGCGGCATGTCAGACTCCGTGCGTACGGTCAGCAGGCTATTGGCAGGGTTAGGATAGAGGTAGAGTTTCTGTACCGGTGCTACGTCATTGATACCGGTGGTGCTCACGCAGCAGGCGTTGTACACATCAGCTACTTCGCTCGCGCTGAGGGAGCGGTCCCAGATGCCTATATCATCCAGAGATCCCCAAAATGTCTCATTGCCGTACTCAGATATATTGCCTATCAGTACCTGGCAGAGATAGCTCACAGAGGTGCCGTGCCCGGTGAATGTGTTGTCCAGCACGCCATTGATATACATCTGGTAGCTGCCGCTGTCCCGCACCAGGGCTACGTGGGTCCAGGTATGCGTATTGATCACGCTGTTAGATACCGCTGCATTGTTGCTGAAGACATCCCAGGCACCAAAGTCACCCGGGTTATTGTCATAAAAGTAGTCCACCTTGCTGGTAGAGCCTCCCCAGCTCATGCTGATCTCTGAGCCGTAATGCGGATAGGTGTTAAACATGGTCTGGCTGTAGTTGCCGTTATACGGATTTCTGGCAGTGTCAGTATTAAACCACAGAGTGATCGTAGAGTTGAGCCATCCATTGTCAAAGAAGGTATCTATGGAGCTGAAGTAGGTCGTATCACCATCAAAGCGATAGGCGCTATTGGCATGGCCGCACCTGTCAGTGGTGAGGGTCGGGCCGTGGCTGATTAGGTCGTGGCCGTGGTAGGCCTCGTCTATACTATTGCCGTTGAAAGGGTACCAGGCTATCATGCCGCCGGGCATCACGCAGGTATTGCAGCCATTCTGATAGAGCTGCAGGACCTCGGCAGGGCTCAGGTCGCGGTTCCAGATACCGTAGTCGTCCAGCGATCCCATAAAGGTCTCAGGAATAAAGCCGCCGGAGATGGTGCCGATATAGATGCTGCATAGTGAGCTGGGCGCTACGGCGCTGTTATTGAATGTAGCATCCAGCGCACCATTGAGGTACATCTTGTAGGTGGTGCCTGACTTGACCATCACCAGGTGGTTCCACACATGCTTGGCCACTGTGCTGGTAGAGAGTGCCGCATTATTGCTGAATACATTCCACTGCTGTGTATTGCTGGGCGTAGTACTGTAGAAGAAGTCTACCTTATTGGAGCTGCCTCCCCAGCTCATGCTCAGCTCTGTGCCGTAGTGCGGGTTAGTATTAAACATGGTCTGGCTATGGTTTGTGTTATACGGATTGCTATTGGTATCCGTTTTAAACCAGAGGCTGATGCTGAAATTTGTCCATCCGTTGTCAAAGAACTGATCAGACGAGGAGAGATAGGAGCTGATGCCATCAAAGGCGTAAGCACTGTTGGGATTGCCGCAGCGGTCTGTGGTCAGCACGGCGCCGTTATTGGTCAGGTCGTGGTGATTGGCGGTGCCGTCAGCAGTATTGCCGGTAAAGGAGTACCAGGCCTGGAGGCCATTGGCCGGTACATAGCCCGGTACGCTCTGGGCAAATGAAACGCTGGCTACGACTGCTGCCAGCAGTGTGGAGTAAAACCTTTTCATAGTATTATTTTTTTTGTTTTGAGGTTAGACGTTAATGTAGGAGTAATAAGTTGTATGTCAAATACCCATTGCATTAAAAAAATCGCCTTATTTGCGGGCTGTACTATTACCCAGTTTCAAAAACTTACCCGGCAGATAGATGAGCAAAGAAGGATTTCAGCCGATCTCAAATGTAGGCCCCGATACCACGGCAGGCGCCATCAAGTTTTATGGCAGGCTGCTCGTAGACTTTCAGACACTGTCTGCCCTGCCGCACCTGCGGTCAGTCTTGCCCCACTTTCGCGGCAGGGTGCTGGATGTGGGCTGTGGCCAGTCTCCGTACCGCTTTCTGCTGGATAAAGCAGCTACACAATACCAGGGCATAGACATACCGGAGGCCATGCGCTTCAAGTACAATAACCCTGACATCGTAGAGTTCAATGGGCAGGACATCCCCTTTGCTGACAATACTTTTGACGGGCTCATCTGTACCGAGGTGCTGGAGCATGTGCAGCACTATCAGTACCTGGTAGATGAGATGTACCGCGTGCTGAAACCCGGGGCTACCGGTATCATCACAGTGCCGTGGAGTGCCCGCTACCACTATATCCCGTGGGACTACTTCCGCTATACGCCCAGCAGCCTGCAGACCATGTTCAGCAAATTTTCCAGTGCCGAGATCAAACATAGAGGCACAGATATGACCGTAGTGGGCAATAAGGTGATCGTAATGTTCGTGCGCAATCTGCTGCCTGCAGAAAAATGGCGGCTGATCTTGGCACCTATCTGGCTGCTCTTCAGCCCGCTGGCGGCATTTACCACACTGATGGGCCACCTGTCACTGCTCTTTGGCTGGGGCACGGATGAAGATCCGCTGGGCTACACCATCATCGTACGCAAGTAGTACCGCCTATTTTTTTATTTTTAAAACCCGGGAAACCCCACTGATATAATGGCAGAAAACAAGAGCGGCATACACAGCATCATCAGCGCACCGTGGATCTACAATCTCGTACAGTTTGTAGCCGGTGCTCGCTTGTATCGCGAGAAAATGGTAAATGACTACATCAGGCCCTTTGACGGGTGCAAGATATTGGATATAGGCTGCGGCACCGGCGAGTATGTGCACTATTTCCGCCAGCACTGCCGTGACTTTGAGTATTACGGCTTTGATGGAGAGGGTGTCTATATAGACTATGCCAATGACCTCTTCAAAGACGACCCCAAGGTGCATTTCTACAAAAAGATACTCACTGCAGACGAGGTCAAGGAGTTCAACAACTTTGACATAGTGATAGCCACCGGCGTGATGCACCACCTGGATGATGATGTGGTGGAGTCTATGCTCACTACGTCAAAGCTGGCCCTCAAGCCGGGCGGCAGGCTCATCACCTATGACCCGGGCAACTATGATGACAGCAACTGGATCGAGCGTTTCTTTGTGAAATATGACCGTGGCCGCAGTATACGCTATGAGCGCGAGTATGCTGCCCTGATAGGCAAGGTCTTTAATACCTACCGCTCATGGACGCCCTACCTCACCTGGTTTACCGTCAGGAATGTGATCTTTGAATGTACTAATAACTGACCCCTTATGGCCAAGGAAAAGAAAGTAGCCCCGGCAAAAGCTGCCCCCCGCAAAACACCTCAGCAGAGCAAGCCTCTCTTCACCTTTGAGACTCTGGCCGAAAACCAGGAAAAGCTTTTCAAATACGCTTTTATCATCGTAGCTGCGCTGATCTTTGTGGTCAGGCCCTTCTTTAGCAGTGATTTTGGCCCGAGTGGAGATGAGCTGACACACAAGGCGCTGGGAGATCTGTCATACAACTATATCACCACCCTGGGCCATGATGACTCCCTCTTCCGCTACGATCCTACCGGAGGGCGCGAGGATATGACCCTGCTGCAAAACTACGGCCCCATGCTCGAGGTACTCTCAGCTGCCGTTTATAAAAATGCGAACCTCAATCCTTTCACCACCCGTCACTTCATACTCACTGTCTTTACTTTCCTGCTCTTCTTCTATTGCGGCATGGCTGCGTACAAGATAGGTGGCTGGCGCGCCGGCCTGATAGCCATGCTATTCATGCTTGTGAGCCCGAGACTATTGGGCGAATCCTTTAATAATCCCAAAGACCCGCCTTTTGCCGCAGGCTATATGATGGCCGTCTACGGGCTGCTATGCCTGGTCAGTGAGCTGCCGCGACCATCGTGGCGCACCATCATCCTGGCCATGGTGGGCATAGGGCTCGCATTCAGTATCCGTGTGGGGGGCTTGTTGCTTTTCCCATATACTATCCTTTTCGTAGGCCTGGCGCTGCTCATGAATGATGAATGGCGCAAGCATCTGCTGGCCCTCGACTTCAGGTATTACGGCAGGCTCATAGCTGGTATCGCGGTGATCTTTGCCGGGGCATGGCTCATAGCCGTAGCCTGCTGGCCGGCTGCCTGGAGGCATCCGCTCACGCAGCCGTTTCACGCGCTGGCGGTGCAGTCATCCTATCCTACGGTGATCTCCATCCTCTATGATGGCAAGGTGATTGGCTCCAATGAGGTGCCGTGGTCATACAATCCGTTTTATATCTCGGCTACCTCACCGTCAGTGGTCGTGCTGGCCTTCTTCCTCGGCCTGGCCCTGCTGCCGTGGCTGCGCAAAACCTTTAAAGGGTATTACCTTTTTATGGTGCTTTTTGTGTCGGCCTTTCCTATCTTCTGGATCATATATGGCAAGTCTGCCCTGCTCAACGGCTGGCGGCACAGCTACTTTACCTATACGGGTATAGCGGTTTTTGCGGCACTGGTGTTTGAGGGCCTGTTCCGCATCGTGAAACCTAAGGCGGTGAACTATGTCGTAGCTGCTGTGCTGGCCATCGGCATCCTGCTGCCGGCCACCTTTATCGTGCGAAACTTCCCGGTGATCTATGTCTACTTCAATGAGCTGGTGGGTGGCGTCAAGGGCACCTATGGTGACTACAATATAGACTACTATGCTGCCAGCATGAAGCCGTGCGCGGACTGGTTTGTAAAGAATGTACCCTATGACTCTACCAAAGTGATAGTGTGCAATAATGGCGGCGAACTGAACGAGTGCTTCAAGATGGACAAGAGCAAATTTATGTCCCACTACATCCGCTACCGCGAGCGCAATGAGCAGGACTGGGATTATGCCGTCTTCGCGCCGCAGTTTGTAGACCCCGAGATGATGAAGAAGGGATTCTTTGCGCCCAAGGGCACGATCCACAAGATAGAAGTGGATGGCTGTGTCATAGCCTGCATAGTGAAGCGCGAGAGCAAGGAGGACCACGTAGGCATAGAGCTGCTGAAGAAGAATGACGTGATGGGCGCTATACCGCACCTGGAGGCAGCCGTGAAAGAAGACCCCAATAATGAGATAGCCCTCATGTACCTCGGCCTGGCCTATGCTGCTACAGGCCATCGCGACGAGGGCCTCAATGCACTGGGCCGCGCGCTCAATATCTCTCCAAACTACCAGATGGCAGGAGCCTACTACCAGCGTATCAGCGGCGGGCAGTAGGCCTGCGGCAATATAGCCACCGCTGATACGTCTACACCCTATACCGCATGCCCATGCACAAGATACCACAGAAGATATTGGCCCGCCAGGCAGAGATCACCGCTGACTTTCAGCGGGAGGTAGACCGCCACCTGGACGATATACTGGCAGGCCGCGCCACGGATATGTATGAGATACACCACCTGGCCGCCATCCTGCACATACACCCTACGCACCTGAGCAATACGGTGAAGCTCACCACCGGCCATAGCCCCTGCCATTACTTTGAGCACCGCATCATGGATATCAGCCGCAGCCTGCTGGCCGGCAGTGACCAGAGCATAGCCGAGATAGCCATGCGCCTCACCTATGACCCGTCTAATTTTACCAAGTTCTTCAAGAAATTTGAAGGCGTGACGCCAAAGCAGTATAGGGAAAGTGTGAGGCTGGCAAAAATGGAAGTGGCAGCCGCCTGATCGTCTGAATAAATTGTTTACCGCAAAGAAAGCGGGGACGCAAAGGGTGATAAGAAACATCTTAGTGCTATTAGCTGTTACCTTGCTGCAGGTAAAAACTGAAACTGTCACCATTTTTTCAACCATCATGCATGCATCTTTGCATCTCAAAATCTAAAAAATATGAGCAATACGAACAAGATAGCCCTCGTGACCGGCGGTAGCCGCGGCCTGGGCCGCAATATGGCCGAGAGCCTGGCCGCAGACGGACACGATGTGATCCTGACCTATGTGTCAAAGAAGGAAGAAGCCGAGCAGGTAGCTGCTGCCATAGAGGCTACGGGCCGCCGTGCAGCCGCACTGCGCCTGGATGTGGGCGATACGAAGTCCTTTGACGGATTGATCACAGAGCTGCGGGCGCTGCTGGCCAGCAAGTTTGGCGCGGAGCGGTTTGACTTTCTGATCAATAATGCGGGTATAGGCGGTACGATCCCATTCACTACGGCTACGGAGGAAGACTTTGACCGGTTCAATAATGTACACTACAAGGGTGTCTTCTTCCTCACGCAGAAGGCGCTGCCGCTGATCAATGACGGTGGCCGCATAGTCAATATATCGAGCGGTACGACCCGCTTTGCCAATCCGGGCTACGCTATCTATGCGTCTATGAAGGGCGCTGTAGAGACCCTCACAAAATACTGGGCCAAGGAATTTGGCGCTCGCCAGATCACGGTCAATATCGTAGCGCCGGGGCCGGTAGAGACAGACTTTAACAATGCCGCTATCCGGAGCAATCCGGAGCTGAAGGCACGTCTCGGCGCTCTCACGGCACTCGGCAGGGTAGGAGTAGCAGAGGATATAGGGCCGGTGGTGTCATTCCTCTGCAGCGAGGGTGGCCGCTGGATCAGCGGGCAGCGCATAGAGGTGAGCGGTGGTATCAACCTCTAAGTGATTCGGATGTACGATCTCGGATTTCGGCAAAGCGGGGCTTCTACTATTAGGCTCCGCTTTGTTATTTATGATTTCTGATTGTTGATTTATGATTGGATGGAGAAGGGTACTTGCAGTTAGGTTATTTCGGATTTCGGATATTTGATTTCGGCAAGGTGGTATTCTATCTAATAGGGTATCAATTTGTTGTTTAAGATGACCAAGCTGCCGACATCCGAAATCTCACATTCGAAATCCGGTCATCGTTCGCTATAGAAATCACAAATCATAAATCAACAATCATAAATAAATATCTTCGCCCCCGCGATGCAGGAGCCGACACATATCATGGCGGGGGTGGTCCTCGGGCGGATCTTCCGGTGGCGCCACTACCGGGGTGTCAGCATACCGCTCACTATTATTCTGGCCCTGCTGCTGCACGGTATCTTTGACAAGCTGGGACTGATCACATACCACCCCGTGGCTACGGATTTCACAGACCCCTTCTGGCTGGGCTACCAGGTCATCATGGCTTTGGGTGCGCTGGTGCTGCTGTATATGTTCTGGGCCGAGTACAAAGTGGCTATCATCTTCTCTCTGCTGCCGGATATAGACTGGATCGTGCTTCACACGGCAGATGCTTTTCACAAGGAGGTGATCTTTTATAAGACCCCGCTGATGCACGACGCGCTGAACTATGTCCTTGACAATGTGATCCCGTTCAGCTACCTCAGCAGCCTGCCCGACCTGCGCACCTCGCCCTGGGCTTGTGTCATAGAGTTTGCCATCTTTGGCCTGCTGGTGCTGGTCTACCGCCTGCTCATCAGCCGCCGCAGAAACATCCACTTCTGAGCGGCCTGCCCGTTTCCGGCCAAACTTTTTTGAAGTACTTCTGCTGTTCTCATAAGATAAGTTTTTCATTTCCTGATAGATATCACCGGTGGCCTCTGCGGGTTTATGGTATTGTGTTTGCACAGTGGTTTTCTTACATTCGCAGGCTCATTGAGTATGAAAAGGGTCGTAATAACAGGCTATGGCATATGGTCCTGCATAGGGCAGGATGTGGAGGCAGTGCGGCAGTCCCTTTTTGAGGGCCGGTCAGGCATACAGTTTCTGCCGGAGCGCAAGGAGTTTGGCTACCGGTCTGCCCTGACGGGTGTAGTACCGCGTCCGGAGCTGAAAGGCCTCCTGGACCGCCGCAGCCGCCTGATGATAGGCGAGCAGGGCGAGTATGCCTATATGAGCACGCTGGAGGCCCTGCGTATGGCCGGCATAGACCAGGAGTACCTCGATCACCATGAGACTGGCATCATCTACGGCAATGACTCTACGGCCAAGGCTACCACAGAGTCTAACGATATCATCCGGGAGAAGAAGAATACGCAGTTTGCGGGCTCAGGGGCAGTATTTCAGACGCTGAACTCTACTGTCAACATGAACCTCGCCACGATCTTTAAGCTGAAGGGGCTCAACTTTACCATCTCGGCGGCCTGCGCCAGCGGCAGTCACAGTATCGGCATGAGCTATATGATGATCAAGCACGGCTATCAGGACCGTATGATCTGCGGTGGCGCTCAGGAGACAGACATCCTCACCATGGGCACTTTTGATGCGCTGGGTGCTTTCTCTGTGAATGAAGCCAATCCTACCAAAGCATCGCGCCCCTTTGACCGCGACCGTGATGGCCTGATACCGAGCGGCGGCGCTGCTACTGTGATACTCGAGTCACTGGAGTCTGCCCAAAAGCGTGGTGCAAAGATACTCGGCGAGATAGTAGGCTACGGCTTTAGCAGCAATGGCGGCCATATCTCAAATCCTACTGTAGACGGACCCGTGCGCAGCCTGATGATGAGCCTGTCAGAGGCCGGCATGAAGGCAGGAGATATAGACTATATCAATGCCCACGCCACCTCTACCCCTCAGGGCGATGCGAGTGAGGCGCAGGCTATCAATGCCGTCTTTGGCGCGTACAAGCCGCTGGTGAGCAGCACTAAGTCTATGACCGGCCATGAGTGCTGGATGGCCGGCGCCAGTGAGGTGGTCTATAGCATGCTCATGATGCGCGATGGCTTTGTAGCGCCCAATATCAACTATGAAAAGCCGGACGAGTTCTCTGCACGTATCAACGTGGCTGCTACTACCAAACAAAGGAATATTGATGTATTTTTGTCCAATTCATTCGGCTTTGGGGGGACTAACTCCACCCTCATAGTCCGCAAATGGAAGCCTTAAACACCCCTTAAAGACAATGACGAAAGAAGACACTATCGATCGGATCAATGAATTCCTATCCGAGGAGTTTGAAGTAGAGGTAGGAAAACTGCAGCCGGATGCCATCCTGAAAGATACCCTGGAGCTGGACAGCCTGGACTATGTAGACCTGGTGGTACTGCTGGAGAGCAATTTCAGCATCAAGGTAAAGCAAGAAGACTTTACCAGCATCCGCACCTTTCAGGATCTCTACAACTATGTGATAGCCAAGTCTCAGGCATAATGGCTCAGTGGGAGGGCAAAAGCAAAGGCACGCCACTCGGCTACCGCATTTTCGTAGGCATACTCCGCTATCTCGGCCTCTGGCCTGCCTATGTGCTGCTTTCCTTTGTAGTGCTGTACTACTTTCTTTTCTCATGGAGCTCTACCCGCCACATTTATAGCTTTTTTCGGCGCAGGTGTCATTTCAGTATAGCAAAGTCTATCGGCATGGTGTACTGGAACTACTTCATGCTCGGCCAGAGCCTGATAGATAAGGTAGCGATCCTATCAGGCCTCTCGGCACGGTTTACCTCCCGCAGCAATGGTGCTGAGAATATAGAGCGCATGGCTGCCGCCAGACGCGGTGCCATCATGCTCGGTGCCCATCTGGGCAACTGGGAGATAGCCGGCCACTTCATAGCCCGCTATGACACAGTGATCAATGTACTGATGTATGACGGTGAGCATGAGCACATCAAAGCGCTGATGGAGTCAGTCATCGGTGGCAAGAAGTTTAATGTGATACCTATACGCGAGGACCTGAGCCACGTCTACCAGATGAGCGAGGCGCTGGCGCGTGGCGAGACCATCTGCATGCACGCAGACCGCTATGTAGAGGGCGCACGGGCGCAGGCGGTAGAGTTTATGGGGGAGGCGGCGCTATTCCCCACCGGCCCCTTTCAGTTAGTCAAGGCGCTTAAGGCTCCTTTCACCTACGTATATGGGGTCAAGACAGGGCCGACACATTATGAGTTTTACGCCCGGCCACCAAAGGAGGTTAGCGACTTTGCCAATATCGATGAGATGATGAAGGATTATGTCACTGATCTGGAAGGTATGGTGAACAAAACACCTTCACAATGGTTTAATTATTACGACTTTTGGAAGAAATAGTGCATTTAGGAACACTGTTTGCATTACCTTGTAAAAGGCTTGAGCAAAGCACAGAAAATGTGAAGTATGAAAAGTGCCCCTGACACCCTGCCAAATGGCAAGACAAAAGAACTAAAGGCTGTAGCGCGTATCAAGGTGCGGTTTCACGAGTGTGACCCCCTGGGTATCGTCTGGCATGGCAACTATCTCAAGTACTTTGAGGATGCCCGCGATGCCTTTGCAGAGAAATACGGCTTTGACCTGTATTCGTTTTATCAGCGGGGGTATGCTACTCCGCTCATCCACTCAGAGGCTACCTATAAGCGCCCCCTGCGCTATAAGGACGTAGCTTTTGTAGAAGCGCAATATATCAGGACTGATGCTGCCAAGATCATCTTTCACTACAAGATCAAAAATGAATCCGGCGACCTGATCTGCACCGGCTCTACTACTCAGGTCTTTGTGACCAATGGCGCGATGGAGCTGGCACTGACCGTACCTGATTTTATCAACGACTGGATGCAGCAGGTAGGCCTCAGGTAGTCATGTCTTCTCCCGTTTACATTGTAGCTGATAATGTGATATCACCGCTGGGCACCACCTCGGCAGAGAACTATGCACGTGTCTCCGCCGGAGATACAGGCATCTCTCTGGTAGATGATGCAGGTCTGTCTCCGGTGCCTGTCTACGCTGCGCGTATAAATGATAGTAGCCTGCCGCATATAGAGAGTAGCTCTCCCAGATTTGAGCGGCTCTGCATTCTTTCCATACAGGAGGCCCTCACGCATACCGCCATCAGCATGGCGGATAGAGACACCATCTTTATCCTCTCCACTACCAAAGGTAACATAGAGCTATTGGCAGCGGGTGCCCGTGATAGTGATCTGTCACTATCCCTCTCAGCAGATCGTATAGCCGCGCACTTTCGCGCAGTCAATAAACCTATCGTAGTCTCCAATGCCTGCATCTCCGGCGTACTGGCCATCATCACCGCGAAACGATTGATCAACGCTGGCAAGTATAAAAATGCTGTAGTGACAGGCGCTGACGTGCTATCACGATTTGTCGTGTCGGGCTTCCAGAGCCTCATGGCCATCAGTGATGAGCCTTGCCGGCCGTTTGATAAAGCGCGTAAGGGTATCAATCTGGGCGAAGGCGCTGCTACGGTGGTGCTGACCAGTGATGGATCTCTCGTGCAGCCCGATAGCATACAGGTACTCGGCGAGGGCCTGACCAACGATGCCAATCATATCTCCGGCCCCTCACGCACAGGCGCAGAGCTGGCAGATGCCGTGACCAAAGCTATCAGCCGTAGCAGCATCACGGCAGAGGATATTGCTTTCATCTCTGCTCATGGTACAGCTACGCTCTACAATGATGAAATGGAGAGCAAAGCGTTTGAGAGAGCGGGGCTGAGCGATACGCCACTACATAGCCTGAAGGGGTACTTTGGCCATACGCTCGGTGCTGCCGGCGTGATCGAGACGGTCATGACCATCCATTCGCTACGCGCAAAGAAAGTACTGGCCAGCCACGGGTATACAGAAAGCGGTGTACCCGGGAGTGTGACTGTCAATAGTAGTGTGGTGACCTCTGATAAATCTCATGCGCTGAAAACGGCGTCAGGTTTTGGTGGCTGCAATGCGGCGCTGGTTTACAAGCTTAATACAATTTGAACCACATAGAGCACATAGAAATTACGCAGCAAAAGGCTTAATTTGAATCTGCAAATGGAAGGAAATAAACCTGGGATCACGAAGAAAAAACTGGACGAATTGACCTATAAAGTGATAGGTGCAGCTATCGAGGTGCAGAAGCATATGGGCATTGGACTGCTGGAGGGGACTTATCAGAAATGCTTTGAGCAGGAATTGAAATTGCAAGGTCTACGCAGCCGCACCGAATTAGTAGTTCCGGTGATCTATAAAGGCGTAGATATTATGGCCGATCTAAGGTGTGATGTTTTGGTGGAAGAGTGTCTGGTGGTTGAGCTGAAAACAGTAGAAAAAATACTGCCCATACATCGTGCACAATTGATGAGTTATATGACTTTACTCAAAGCTCCAAAAGGAATTCTTATTAATTTTAACTCGTTAAATATTTTTCAGTTAGGCCAGGAAACATTCGTCAATGATTTCTACAAGGATCTACCCGGCGAATGAAGATCACAAGGTGCTTTTTCTATGTGATCTATGTGCTCTATGTGGTTCAAAAATGTATTCAACAAAAACTGCCTAAAAACAACTCAAATAAATGACAACCGAACAAGTAGATGTACTCGTGATAGGCGCAGGCCCCTCTGGCTCTGTGGCCGCTTCGATAATCAATAAGGCCGGCTACAAGGTCAAGATCGTAGAGAAAGAACAATTCCCACGCTTTGTGATCGGGGAGAGCCTTTTGCCTAAGTGCATGGAGGCGCTGGATGCAGCAGGCTTCCTGCCGGCAGTCAAGGCGCATGGCTTTCAGGAGAAGTATGGGGCCAAATTCGTCAATACCGCTGGCCAGGTCATGGACTTTAATTTCTCGGATCAATTTACCGAAGGCTGGAAGTGGACCTGGCAGGTGAAGCGGGCTGAGCTAGACACCCTGCTGGCCACCGAGGTGGATAAAATGGGCGTGCCCGTAGAGTACAAGACCACAGTGACTGATATCAAATTTGGCGAAGGTGGCAGCAGCACGACTACGCTCACCACCCCTACAGGTGAAACCAAACAGGTACAGGCCCAATTTATAGTAGATGGTAGTGGCTATGGCCGCGTCATACCGCGTATGTTTGGTATGGAGCGCCCGTCCGATCTGCCTCCGCGCAAGACCCTCTTCACCCACATCCGCGACACCCGCCGCAATAATTACGTAGAACCAAACCGTATCCTCATAGTAGACCACGCGCCGGGTGTATGGGCATGGTGCATACCATTTTCAGACGGTATCACCTCCTGTGGTTTTGTGAGTGAGCCGGGCTTCTTTGATGCCTTCACAGGTACACCTGAGGAGCAGCTCCGCGCCATCATAGCCAGCGATCCGAACATCGCTGAGCGCTTTGAAGGTTGCGAGTTTGTCTTTGAGCCACGCACCATCCAGTCATGGTCTGCTACCTGTGACCGGTTTTATGGCGATGGCTTTGTCCTGACAGGCAATGTGACCGAGTTTCTCGATCCTGTCTTCAGCTCTGGGGTCACACTCGCGGTCACCTCCAGCCGCATGGCCGCAGACCTGGTGGTCAGGCAGCTCAATGGCGAAAAGGTAGATTGGCAGAAAGAATACATGGATGTGATGATGATGGGAGTAGATACCTTTCGCACGTATGTCATGGCATGGTATGACGGCAGGCTGCAGAAGATATTCTTCAACGACTACCGCCCTGCGGATGTGGTCAATAAGATATGCTCCGTACTGGCGGGTTATGTCTGGGACGAGAAGAATGAGTATGTCAAAGACTCCGAAAACCAGGTCAACCGCCTGGTGCGCATGATAGGACTGAGCAAGCAGATAGGGGTACAGTAAGAGATGCGATGGCTACCCTACAGACGGATCATAATGCACTCACCGTTCATTGCTGATGAAATATATGGTCGTCTGGAAGCAACGGTCGATCCGCCTCAGGCTTCTTTTGCCGCGGGTAATAAACCGTACAATGGCACCTATAGCAGAGACGCCTTCGACATTGTCCGCACCATCAAGCGGCGCAATTCATTTCGTCCTGTCATCTTCGGAGATATAGAGGAGCGCGATCAAAAAGGCTGTATTATTTATCTCAAGCTGAGATTGCATTTCGTGGTGATCGTACTTGCTACGCTTTGGTGGAGCTTTGCGGCATTTGGGGCTATCTCAGCTATCATTGATGGCAGGGCTATTTCAAACGCTGATATATTTTTCCCTGTATGCATACTGATTGCGATGTATGCCATGCTGATTCTCACTTTCAACTCAGAGAGCAAGAAATCTATCCTGTTTCTTCAGCAACTCTTTGACGCCACAATAGAAAAGCAATAGACGCCTACCGCTTAAACTTCAGCAGGTAAGTATCAGGATCCTTGAGCTGGTATACGATCTCAAACTTGTCCATGTTCTTCTGCACTGCCGGCACCAGAAATTTGCCCGTAGAGGCAAAGCCAAGCTGCTCTATCACCACATAGTCTACCTGCTGGTCGCGAAAGAACTGCATTACCTCTTTATCATCCAGAGATGGCTTGTCGCCCACGCAGAGCCTGTCAGAATAGTAGATAAACATATCGGGCTTGCGCGCGCTGAAGGTGGCATCTTTTGGCGTATGCTCTTTGGCCCACCGCGCTATGGCAAAGTAGTTCTCATAGTTTGGCGGCAGCGGCTGCTGGGCATCCAGTTCCTGCTGGTTAATATTATCTGAGTATGCAAAAGCGATCAGCAGGAATGGCAGGGCGGCATACGGCGCCCTGTCATCTCCCAGTACCAGTGCGGCCAGCCCCTGTATGCCACTCAGGCATAGCAGCAGCACCAGCGGTGTGAATGGGGTGGCATACCTGATAAAGCCGTACTCCGTAGGCCATATCATCAGTATGAGCAGCGATCCACCCAGGTAGCTCAGTATGAGTAGCCTGATATCCTTGAGCCGGTAGAGGCCCCATATCATGAGCCCTACGATCACGATGCCTAGCAGTACATACCCGGTAGAGGCTTTTTCCGCTGTGGCACCTTCTGGGAAGATATTCAGCGGGATATCGCGTGTGGAGTACCTGACTATATTGGCTTTCACGCGGTCTATCATGGTAGAGAAGCTGATCTTGCCCAGCTCCGGTTTGTAGGGGTTGATATAGCTCATCTGAGACAGGTAGGAGCTTCCTACCCGCTTGGTACGGAGGTACCATGGGAATATTAATGCGATGAAAAGCGTGACGCCGATCAATGCCCGCTTCCAGTCTTTCATAAACAGGAAATAAAGCCCCACACCGCCCACAAATGCGATGGCATTGCTTTTCATATAGTAAGCGTAGGCCATCAGCGCTATGGACAGGTAGAGCCAGGGGCTCTTCCACCCGCGTGGATCATCTACCGCACGGATAAAGGTATAGATGGCCAGCACGCTGATAAAGATATAGGGCACCTCGCTCATAGTGATCGTGCTGAAGCGGAGCAGGTACGAGTTGACCGCGCAGAGGAAGGATACGACAAATGCCACGATCTGAGACCCTGTGAGCCTGCGGCTGATAAAGAACATGAGCAGGCAGGAGAGGTACATCATGATACCGTTCATAAAAACGATCGTATCCTGGCTATCGCCCAGCAGCTTGATAAAAACGGCTATCATGGCCGGATAGCCCGGAGAGAAGTGGATATGCGGCCTCAGTACGCGCGATGTGGCATCAGTGAAACCAAGGCCGGCCACAAACCTTTTGCCTAAGAGCATATAGGCAAAATTATCTCCGTTCATATCCGGCTTGTGGTCAAATATCTTGTAGTACAATAACCAGAATGCGCAGGTCACGACAGCCAGTGCAGCCCACATGCCATATTTTTCCCACGGTATCGGGCGGGCAGGTGCGGCAGCTTTGGTTCTGATATGCTTCTTGGCTGGAGGTACCGGTTTAGCTTTGGCCATGGAGATTGCTTATTTGGATTGCAGGTATTTCAGTCGCTCTACTATCGGGTCAAATACATAATCCACCGCCTTTGTGATCAGCAGTGCAAATGAATTGGTCACGAGAAATGACATCGCTATATAGCGCGACCAGTGCTCATAGGTATGGCCCGTCTCCAGCCGCGTCACTACACTATTAAACACCAGCGCCACACCCAGCACCATAAAGGCGAGAGAGATGATCCACACCAATGCAGAGTTGAAGACCCTGTACAGGAAATTCTTTTTGATAGAATGATTGATGGTCTCTGATACGATCTTGTAGCTCAGGTAGGCGCCATTCAGGAAGAGCGTCCCTACCGTAGCAAAGATGCCGCCCACTATCACGCGGTAGATCATCCATTCTTCCACATTGTGCGCCGTGGCATAGTGGTACATAGGCATGACCAGCAGTGCCAGGCCCGCAGCATAAAAGAGCAGCGCAGCAGGCAGCAGTATCTTTTGCGGCTGGTACATGAATATCATGGTCACTATCACCTTGAGGAAGCGCACACCATCTTTTATCACATTGAGCTTAGACTCGCCCTCGCGCTCCTTGTACGGCATGTCTATCTCAGAGATCTTGAGGTAGTCGCTCAGGATAGCACGCGCACTCATGGCCGGCGTGAAGTGCAGTCCATCAGGCAGGGGCATCAGTTGTGGCAGTTTGGAGCGCCGCACGATACGCATCCCGCTGGCTGTGTCCTTGATCCGCTCATTAGATATCACGGAGAGGAAGACTGAGTATAGTGTATTGCCAAAACGCCTGATGGCAGGCATCTCGCTGTTCTTATTGAGGCGGGAGCCGAGTACCACGTCTGCATTCTCTTGCTGCATGAGCGTGGCCAGATCGGCAAAGAAGCGCGGGTCACAGGTGCCGTCAGCATCCAGAAAGGCCAGTAGCTCTCCTGTAGATTGGTGCCACCCCTCCTTGATAGCGGCACCGTAGCCGCGGTTCTTTTCAAATACGATGAGCCTGATACGATCTGTATACCTGCTGGCTATCTCTACGGTACCGTCGGTAGAGCCATCGCTCACCACCGTGATCTCCAGGTCGGTCACAGGAGAGTTGTCTATGATATATTGTTTCGCATCCAGCGTCCGGTTTATGATGCTCTCTATGCTTTGTTCCTCATTCAGCGCTGGGATGACTACCGATAATTTCATGCAGGGTACAGATTTTTAAGTATGGCTTTGCTACAGCAGTATGCCAGTATGGTTTGATAGCTATGAAACAAAGCCTCAATAATACTCAAAAATCAAGATGATAGATAAGCAAAAGTTAAAAACTTAATCCTTTGCTATACGTCTGGTCCGTACGTGGCCTGTGCCATCAGTGATGGTCAGTACATACACACCTGTAGGGAGGTCGTGCATATCCATGGTAGTGAACACCTGTGCCTCTACGGCAGTCTCTGCTACTGACTGGCCTATGGCATTGCACAGTGACAGGGTATAGCTACCTGGTACGCCCAGGGAGATCTGGAGTATGTCTTTGACCGGCACGGGGCTGATATGCACCTGTGCTGCGGCCGCATCTGCATCTGGTATGCCTGCAGGGTACAGGCATCCGGTGGTATCTACCATCAGGTTGCCGTAAAACGAAAGTGCCGCACAGTAGATATTCACATTGTAAACCTCAAATGCCAGCACATTGTCTCCGGTGCGGAAGGCCGAAAGTCCTGTCGGGCTCAGTACGAGCTGCTCCCCGGTGACTGCAGCTCCCTGTGAAGATATGAGGCTGTCATTGATATATGTATCTGCGTAGTCATCCCCCAAAACATTGATATTGGCAGAGACCACGGTACCGCAGAAGTGGAACACCTTGCGGAATAGCGCCGTATCTGGTGGCGTAGAGGAGGGGCCGGCCCATATAGCAGTATCTCCCTGGTGCCATGGGCTCCAGTTCGGGCCGTCGCATGAGCCGTTATTATTGGTAGTATCTGGTACTGATCCGTTGGTCGGGTCTGTCCATGCGCTGTCATTGTAGGTCGGTAGGTTCCAGTCTGCACCTGCTGTACGAGGGCTGCCGTGGTATGCCTTTATACCACTATTGGGACCCGACTTAAATGAAATGCTCAAAAATTGGCCGTATGCTACGGGAGCTGCCAGGATCAGAAGGAGGAGGGTGTAGAGTTTAGTTTTCATTTGCATTTATTTGGCCGCAAAGTAGCAGTTTTTTAAGAAAATGCCGAGTGCCTGCGCATCTGATTATGGGTTCGTGCTTCACTACATTTTATACCTAAGCAAAAACGCAGTGCAGGCTCACTGGAAACAGCAGCTTGTTGGGACGTCTTGGGATAACCTGCTGCAATATGGAGCCTTTACTCCATCCAACTTTGGTAGTATGTTGGCTCCTCTATCTCCAGGGCATCCTTGCAGATCAGTAGCGGGTGAAAGGTGTCTACCATCACGGCCAGCTCTCCTGTCTCTTTTTTGCCGATGCTCTTCTCTACTGCGCCCGGATGCGGGCCATGAGGGATACCGATAGGGTGCAGGGTGATCATGCCCCGCTCTACATGCTTGCGGCTCATAAAGTCGCCATCGACATAGTAGAGCACCTCATCACTATCCACATTGCTATGAAAATATGGCGCCGGTATAGCCTCCGGATGATAGTCATAGAGGCGTGGCACGAAGCTGCAGATCACAAAGTTGCGCGCCTCAAAGGTCTGGTGCACCGGAGGTGGCTGGTGTACGCGGCCTGTGATGGGCTCAAAGTCATGAATGGAGAAAATGAAAGGATAGTGGCAGCCGTCCCATCCTATGGCATCAAAAGGGTGATGGGCATAGTGATAGGGATAGAGCATATCTTCCTTTTTGATATGCACTACGAAGTCTCCCTTCTCATCGTGCGTCTCGAGATTCTCAGGTGTGCGGATATCACGCTCGCAAAAAGGCGAGTGCTCCAGCAGCTGGCCAAAGTCATTGCGGTAGCGCTTGGGATAGGTGACCGGGGAGAATGACTCCACGATAAAAAGCCTGTTGTCCGGCGTATCAAACTCCATCTGGTAGATCGTACCACGCGGTATCACGATATAGTCGCCATAGCCAAACTTCAGCTCACCAAAAATACTCTTCATCCTGCCCGTGCCTTCATGCACAAAGATCACCTCATCTGCACCGGAGTTTTTGTAAAAGTAATTTTGCATGGAGTGCTGCGGCGCTGCCAGTGCTATGTAGACATCCTTATTGACCAGCACATACCGGCGCGACTTTAGATAGTCCTCTTCCGGCCGTACTTTAAACCCCTTGTAGCAGCGGTTTTGCAGGTTCTTTTCTGCTGCGATCTTTGGTGCTACATTGACCGGGAAGTCTACCTTGGTCACTGCTGTAGGCGGGTAGGTATGATAGATGAGCGAGTATAGATTGGAGAAGCCCTCCGTGCTCACGAGCTGCTCTGAGTAGAGTCCTCCGCCCGGCTTTTTAAACTGTGTATGCCTCTTGTGCGGCACCTGTCCTCTGCTGATGAAATGTGGCATATATTCGTATTATGATCGCTGGGGCGATCTTTTCTTTTATTCAGTAAAGTTAAATAAAAAACCCACCAACATCCTGTGACGAATATCAGCTGGCGGAAGGCCACAGAAGCAGACCGGGAGTTTTTCCGCCGGGTACATCACGGTAGCTACCGGCAGGTCATAGAGGCTATCTTCGGGTGGGATGAGGCATTGCAGGACCGCCTTGCCAATAATGATTTTGATACGCGCAATATCCACATCATTTACAAAGGTGGCGACCGCTGCGGTGTACTGGGCTGGATGGAGACGGCAGATAGTATCGAGATAGGTCCACTCTATCTCACAGATGACTATCAGGGCAGCGGCATAGGCACATGGATCGCACGTGATTTTATCTCCCGCTATCGCGGAAAAAACCTGATACTCAAAACCCTCAAAAGCAATGAGCGCGCAAAGGCTTTGTACGAAAGGCTAGGCTTCATTGTGACCGAAGCCAATGATAAGTACTGGCATATGCAGTATGCGGGCTGAGTGATACAGCTTTAACCTATTGGCTGTCACATGTGATGGGCGTGGTGTTTGCACATACTATCCCTTAGTATACCATTCCACCGATGAGAAAGGCTGTATCTTTGCTACCGCAAAAACAGATCACATGGAGGTAGGCGTAGATAGTTTCGTAGCGCGGTTCACCACACAGGGTGCGGATACATATAGCAGCAAGGACGCCATGTCAGAGCTGCTCGACCGTATCGCCCTGGCAGATGAGGCAGGGCTGGATGTATTTGGTATCGGCGAGCATCACCGCAGGGAGTTTCTCGATGCAGCGCCGCACGTCATCCTCGCTGCCGCCGCAGGCCGTACGAAGCGTATCCGCCTGACCAGTGCAGTGACTGTCCTGAGCGCAGCAGACCCTGTCCGCGCTTTCCAGAATTTTGCCACACTGGACCTCGTCTCACAGGGCCGCGCAGAGATGGTAGTAGGCCGTGGTTCCTTTATCGAAGCATATCCTTTGTTTGGCCTGAAGCTCGAAGACTACGACGACCTCTTTGCAGAGAAGCTGGACCTGCTCCTCAAGATACGCGACAATGAAACAGTGACCTGGCAGGGCCGCTTCCGACCGGCGCTGAATAACCAGCCCATCTATCCGCGTCCGCTGCAAAATCCTTTGCCTATCTGGCTCGGGGTGGGTGGTACGCCTGAGTCATTTGTGCGCGCGGGTGTATTGGGTTTGCCACTCATGGTGGCCATCATAGGTGGTGAGACACATCGCTTCGCACCACTCGTAGACCTCTACCGCGAGGCAGGCAGGAGAGCCGGCCACCCGGAGGAGAAGCTGACCGTAGGCCTGCACTCTATGGGTTTCCTCGCTGAGACCACGCAGGAGGCTATCGATACGTTCTATCCGCAGTTTGCCGTGGCCATGTCTACCGGCGTGGCCAAAGAGCGCGGCTGGCCCCCTATGACCCGCCAGCGCTTTGATGCACAGAATGGCCCGCTCGGCGCCTACCTCATAGGAAGCCCCGAAGAAGTAGCGGAGAAGATCAAACGCCACAGCGCAGCGCTCGGCGGCATCTCCCGCGTCACCTTTCAGATGGACGTAGCCAACCTGCCGCACGAGCAACTGAGCAAGTCTATAGAGCTGATAGGGGAAAAACTGAAGCCGCTGATCCAGTAGGGGGGAGACTCAATAAAACGCGCATATAGGCGTTATGCTTCAAATTTGCCTTTTCTATGAAAAATATACTGGTTCTGTTATTTCTTTTGATCGCCGGTAGAATCATTGCATCCGGCCAGGATGATCTGCCTCCCCGCAACCAACTAAGTCTGGTCATAGCCAACGGGATGTCTCAAAAATTCTTTGTCCCCTCAGGCAGTAGCACGCCTACGGTCAATGTCTATAACAATATTTCAGGCAATAGTAGTCCTGGTACTGTCCATAGCAGATACCTGCCACTCTATGCGTTGCATTTGCAGATGCGATATGGATACGCTCCGGTCCGGTGGCTAAGGATAGAAACAGGGCTGGGCTACCTGATGGCTAGTGGTATCGTGGATAGGGCAGATGATTTTAGTGGATATGCCGGTGTCAGCCATATCACTTCACGCACTTATACTATTATAGGCAATATCACAGTACCCCTATACGTGAGCTTTACCAAAGTTCTTAAGAAGGGAAACTTTATCTGCACCCTGGGTCCTGATTTTGTGTTCCCGGTACATAGCTCCTATCATCAGGTTCATACTTTTAATAATGGACTAGCACAACCCGACGTCTATGTGCACTATAGATATAAGGCATCGGATACCAAATACAATTCTACATTAGGGCTGTATTTCAAGCTGGGATACGAGATCCGGTCGATAAATATAGGCCCGGTGATAGATTTCTTTGATCTTGTCAATTTTACTGATAATAACATTTATTCAGGCACGGGAAATTACCATCCATATCAATATTATGCGGGAGTAGATGTCACTTTCAACTTTAGGGTCATAACTAAAACCTCCCGATAGTAAACCAGACATGGCGATGCATCTGGCGCATGAGTAGCTGAAAAATCTATAATGCGGATAGGGGAGAAGCAGAGGCAGTTGCTGAGCCAGTGCATGATGCAGAGATACCTGTGGTTTAATATACCTCATCCAGCCACATCGCTTTCATGTCGTCTTTGGTAAAGTTGACCAGCAGTTTATACTTGCCACCTTCTATAATCAGGATAGGCTCATCGATATCAAAGCTAATGATAGCCCAATAGTATTTCAGCTCTGCAGGTGTGAGTTTGCGGTAGGTTAGTTTACTTCCACTGAACTCAGCACGCAGATGGTTCCACAGTTTGCGAAAATCAGCCTTTGTCTGGATCAGTTTGCCATCCAGCACTTTCTCACTTTTGGGATTGCCGTTTTCGTCCAGTATTGGTACATGAAAGGAGGTCTTGCCGGCCTCTATATTCCTGATACTGTCTGTCTGTGATAGTCGCTCCCACAGCCTGGGGCCGATGATCAGCGAGCCACCATTGAAGATGTCATAAGAGCATTTGCCAGAGAGTTCTTTGTCCAGGAGGGTCTTTGCCTTTTGATTGGTTTTATCATCCGCATACTTGTAGGTCACACCAGCTGGTATCTCTATCTTTTGTGCATTTGCGCAGGACGTACAGATGCAGAGGATCAGTAGTGGCTGGATAGTTTTAAGAAGCGTTCTCATGGTATTGTATTTAGAGGTGATCAGAAAAGCGAGTTGATACTCCCCGGCGGTACTTTGCCCACATGCTTGTAGGCCAGCTCTGTAGCCTCACGTCCACGCGGAGTACGCTTCAGAAAGCCGAGCATGATCAGGTACGGCTCGTAGACTTCTTCTATCGTACCGCTTTCCTCACCCACAGCTGTGGCGATGGTATTGATCCCCACCGGTCCACCTTTAAATTTCTCTATGATGGTCACGATGATCCTGTTGTCCATCTCATCAAGGCCTATCGGGTCCACATTCAGCGCGCTGAGGGCATGCTGTGCTATACCGAGTGTGATGGTGCCATCACCTTTGATCTGCGCAAAGTCGCGCACTCGGCGCAGTAGTAAGTTTGCGATACGTGGCGTGCCACGGCTGCGGCGTGCTATCTCCAGCGCTGCCTGGTCTTCTATCGGAGCCTCCAGTATATCTGCAGATCTTTTGATGATACCCGAGAGAATTTCCGGCCCATAATACTCCAGGCGGCAAGTGATGCCAAAGCGCGACCGCAGAGGAGCCGTCAGCAGCCCCGAGCGTGTAGTAGCACCTACGAGCGTAAATGGATTCAGGCCTATCTGTATAGAGCGGGCATTGGGCCCGGTGTCTATCATGATATCTATCTTGTAGTCCTCCATCGCGCTATAGAGGTACTCCTCTATCACCGGCGAGAGGCGGTGTATCTCATCTATGAAGAGGACATCATTCGGCTCCAGATTGGTGAGCAGCCCTGCCAGGTCACCCGGCTTTTCCAGTACGGGACCGGAGGTGATCTTCATATTTACGCCCATCTCATTGGCTACGATGTGGCTGAGCGTAGTCTTGCCTAGTCCCGGAGGGCCGTGCAGCAGCACATGGTCCAGCGCTTCGCCACGGCGCTTGGCAGCCTCTATGAAGACAAACAGATTGTCTATGATCTGCGGCTGTCCCTGAAAGTCACTGATGCTCCGCGGGCGCAGCGCCTTTTCTACCTCAGAGTCTTCTGATGAAAATTGTTCCTTATTCGGATCGAGATTCGGATTCACACCGTGAAAATAGTAAAACGCAGGCAGCTATCCTTTTTTGTGGATAGATAGGGCACCGCCGGTAATGCACAAACCTTTATGCATTCTTCTATATTTGTCCTATGTACTATCGCAGCCTCCGTTTCCTCTCTATCCTCTGCCTCATAGCAGGTGCGGGGTATTTCTTTTCGGGTTTCTCTACCACGCAGGTGCTCTGGTGCGACCGGCCATTCCGCACAGATACGATACAGACCCTGCAGCGCATCGCCTTTGGCTCCTGCGCACACCAGAAGAAACAGGAGTACATACTGGCAGATATAGCCCGGCTGAAGCCGGACCTCATGGTCTACCTCGGTGACAATATCTACGCTGATACCCGTGATATGAAAGTGATGCGCGAGAAGTACGGCGTACTGAGCTGCAAAGATGAATTTCGCAGCCTGGTGCAGGCCACGCACATCATCGCTACCTGGGATGATCACGACTACGGCCAGGACGATGCCGGCGCAGAGTATCCTATGAAGAAGGAATCCAAAGATATGTTCCTCGAGTTTTGGAATGAGCCAAAGAACTCTGACCGATACCGGCATGACGGCGTCTATGCCTCATATTACTATGGCGACTCTGCCCACCGCGTACAGGTGATACTGCTGGACCTACGTACCTTCCGCTCTCCGCTCATCGGCCGGGACTACCACTACCAGGTCAATAACGATACCACTGCCGTGATGCTGGGCGCTGAGCAGTGGGCCTGGCTGAGAAAGGAATTGCAGCAGCCAGCACGTATCCGCATCATAGGTAGTAGTACGCAGTTTTGCACGGATCACAACGGATGGGAGACCTGGTCAAACTTTCCGCATGAGCAGGAGCGCATGATGGAGCTGATACGGCAGACTCGTGCTGAGGGGGTGCTATTCATCAGTGGCGATGTGCACTATGCAGAGCTATCGGTGCGCCGCCTGCCGGGGCTGTATCCTATCTATGATATGACCGCCAGCGGCCTCACTCAGGTAGAGCTGAAGGCCTCACACAATCCCTACCGCATAGGCCAGGCTATCAATACCCGCAACTTTGGCATGATAGACATAGACTGGGGCAAATCAGACCCCGAGCTGCTCATCCGCGGCTTCGATTTTGCTGCCAAAGAACGCATCGTACAGACTGTAAAACTGAGTGAGTTGAAATTTAGGGAGTGATTTTAGGCTCGTATCTCAATCCCCCTTTGTCCCCCTGTAAAAGGGGGAATGTCAACCGTATTGACTGTTTGAGCAAAAACTTCTCGCGATGAATTTTATTACCCGGGACTTTCTTAATTTTTGGAAGCAAACAAATGATTTACATATTAGCATGTCGCGCACCAATCGTGCGTAAGTATAGTAATTGCTGAAACTCCCCCTTTTACAGGGGGGGCAGGGGGATTTAAGCGCTAGGCTTTTCCTTCAGCACGATCTGGTCATTCACGTATTTAGACGGGCACTTGAGTAGTATTTCGGAGGCGTGAAACATCTGTCCCTCCATATGACCGGTGATCACCACCTGCTCCGACCGTTCAAAGTCTTGCGGCTTTGAGCCCTTGTACCAGACCTGCTGTGCATTGCCGGCTTTGTCCGTCATGGTAAAGGCAAAGTAGTTGGCGTCTTTCTGCGGATCGTAGATGATCTCTTTGTCCTTGGCCAGGTAGCCTACCACTTTCACCACTTTGTCCGGCTTGGCCAGCGCCTGGGTGAAGTCTGCATACGTAGTAAAATCTGCCGACATGGCTATGATGACGCCCACTGCTACCGCCATGAGCACCAATAAAACGATGTGAGTCTTTTTCATACTGATGGCACCGTTTAGCGCCTTTTTGCAGGCGCAAAATTAGCTCAAAATTGCGTAAACCGAGTCAAAAAGTTATCTAACCTTAAAAGCTGTTACTTTTGTCCTGATATTCGTTTCCTTCGTGAGACAAGTGAGAAAACCAGCGACCATATTCTTATTTGCGTTCTACCTTGCCGGGGTGGTCCTCTTTCCCATGGGAGATTTCTCCTGTATGAAGGACCTGCCGGATATGTACCGCCACTGCCGCGATACAGAGGACCCCGACCTGAATGTTTTTGAGTTTCTCACGGAGCATGTCTCAGCTATAGGCCAGCTGCTGGAGGGTGCCGATCATGATGACGCTGAGGAAGATGACAAACCTCACGTGCCGGTGGCCTACCACTCCCAGCTGCAGGTCAGCTATACGGTTCAGCGCTTTGTGGCCAGGCTCGACAAGCCTGTCATGCCTGCACCTCGGGTTTTCGCACCGGCTACAGAGCAGGTGTACATCTCTTCTTACATCGCCTCTATCTTCCGCCCACCCATCGCCTGAGTGTCATAAACCCAAGTACCATGCGCATCTGTCAATACAGGTGCGCGGCAAAGTTTATTTCATTCAAATCAAATAATAATGACAAAGATCATAATGATCTGGGCTGTGGCTATATGCTGCATAGTCCGGGTGGCTGCACAGGCTGTAGTATCTGTACCACAGGTAGTGGCGGACGCATTCCATGCCAGGTTTCCAAATGCTGCAAGGCAGAAATGGGAGAAAGAAAATGCCACGGAATACGAATGTGAGTTTCACAACGGTAAGACAGAAATGTCTGCTAAGTACGACCAGTCTGGCAAGTGGCTGGAGACCGAGACGGAGGTCAAGGTCACAGACCTGCCGCCTGCGGTACTGGAGGTCATCATACAGCAATACAAAGACTATAAGCTAAAAGAAGCAGAGGTAGTAGAGACCCAGGAGGGCAAACTCTACGAGGCCGAGCTCTCAAAGGGAGGCAAGGTGACAGAGCTACGCCTCTCTGCTGATGGTCGGGTGGTCAGTACCCATCAGGGCGACTGATCAGATGCTCAGACACGGGTCAGGGGTGGCAGCGCTCCTGACCCATTTAGGACGCAGGGCCCCGTGCCTGTGCACTCTTTTTCTTTTTACCATTTTAAAGTCAAGAATATGTATTGCAATTTAGAGCAAGTGCGCTCTATGAGATATATACTCCTCACGCTGATGTGCCTCGGTGGCATGGCTGGCTATGCCCAGTCGCCGCTCACGGTGCGCGTGCGTGATGTGGAGACCCACGAGGTGCTGGAAGGCGCAGCGGTCACTGTAGATAGCCTTACGGGCATGACCGACTCCAGCGGGCTCATCCAGTTTCCGGCGGTCAAAGCAGGCCCGCATGAGGTACATGTCTCTATGGTGGGCTATTTCAAAAAGAAGATAGCAGTCACTGCCCCGCAGAAAACCGGCGATACCGCTACCGTAGGCCTCTCTGCCTCTCAGGAGGAAATGGAGGAGGTGGTCGTAGTCTCGACCCGCACCAAGGAAAAGGTAGATGACCTGCCTACCCGCGTAGAGGTGATAGGGCAGGACGAGGTGGAGGAGCGCTCTACAGACAAGCCATCCGACATTTCTCACGCGGTAAAGGAGCAGCCCGGTGTGCAGATACAGCGCACGTCTGCCAGCTCGGGTACTTTCAATATCCGTCTGCAGGGCCTCAGGGGCAAATATGTACAGATACTCAAGGACGGTTTTCCGCTGTTCGGGGGCCTGTCACAGAATCTCAGTATCGCGCAGATCCCACCTATGGACCTGCGCCAGATAGAGATCATCAAGGGGCCGGCCTCTACGCTCTATGGCGGTGATGCCATAGCGGGCGTCATCAACCTGATCTCCAAAGAGCCGTCAGAGAATCCGGAGTTTAATGTGCTCTACAATGTAGAGAATACAAAGTCTCAGGACGCTGCTGCCTACGCCAGCCAGAAGATCAAATGGTTTGCCTATAGCCTCATCACCCAGTTTCGCGATCAGCGGGCCTTTGACTGGGACCGTGATCACTTCTCAGATGTGCCGCAGCTGCGCCGCTGGTCTATCTCGCCACAACTCTATTTCTATCCCAGCCAGAAGGCTAAGCTACAGATAGGATTTAACTATGCCTGGGAGCAAAGGAGGGGGGGCGCCATGCAGGCCATAGCAGGCCAGCGGGATAGCATCTACGACTATCTGGAGAGCAATAGGTCCTACCGCTATGGCACCAACTTCAGGTTTGAATATAGCCTCGGGGATAAGGGGAATATAGTGGTGCGCAACAGTACTGCCTACTTCAATCGCCAGCTAACCATTTTTGATTATGGTTTTGGCGGTCATCAGTTTTCTACCGTCAGTGAGGCCCACTACCACCGGCATATAGGCAAGCATGACATCGTGGTGGGCATGGATTTCAAGACAGATGGCTTTCACGAAAACGATACCGCTACCGTGCGCCGTGACTACTATTATCTCACAGGGGGGCTTTTTGTACAGGAGGAGTTTAAAGTCACTAAGACTACTACGCTGGAGGGCGGCCTGCGCCTGGACTACAATCAGAAGCGCGGCCCGCTGGTGCTGCCACACTTTGCCTGGAAGCAGCAGTGGAATGAGATATTCCGCACGCGCTTCAATTTTGGCATGGGCTACAAACTGCCTACCGTCTTTCAGGATGAGGCAGAGGAGGCCAACTATCGCCATGTACTGCCTATAGGAGACTCTGTACGGGCAGAGATATCTGCGGGCGGTACCTTTGACCTGGCGGTCAAACCTGCGCTGAAAAACGGCTGGCGCTTTGAGTTCAACGAGTTGTTCTTCTTCACCCGCATCCTGCATCCGCTGGTAGTGGATACCACTAATGTGCACCTGTCCTACCACAATGGCAATGGCTATATACAGGCCGCAGGTATGGAGACCTCCTTCAAGCTGGGCTATCGCGGCGCGGACCTCTTTTTCACCTACACACTGCAGGACCAGAATCAAAAGATCAATGATGTGCATAGTATCTCGCCACTCACCTCCAAGCATATCGTCTCCATACTGGCTAGCTACACCTGGCGAAACCGCTTTATGATAGGCCTGGACGCCTACTACTACAGCTCCCAGTACCTGAGCGATGGTACTGCCACGCACCCCATCTGGGAGATGGGCATGAATGTGCAGGTCATTTTCCGATGGTTCAATGTCTTTGCCAATTTCGAGAACATCCTCAATATCCGCCAGACTTCTTACGGCCCGGTGGTCTTTGCCGATCCTACGTTCCACACACCGCGCTTCAATGAGGTCTACGCGCCGCTGGAGGGCCGCGTGCTGAATGTAGGCTTCAAGATCAAGCTGGCCGAGTTTATCAAAAAGAAGGGCGTGAAGAAGGAAGATTGATAGCGGCTATGGCCACGGCCGGCAGCGGTAGAGGCGGAAGCCATTGGCATTATATACTATACTATCTCCGTGAGCTGCGGCTATGCGGTCGGTCATTTCTGCGTCCCGCTCCTCTATGGAGAGCACATAGTCTGGCCGGGCTATGCTCAGGCTGGTGAGCTGATGCGCGAGGTCACCCTCCGGTATCACGCAGCAGTCACGATCTGTCAGGAGCCCTGCTACACGAGGCCACCGGCATAGGATGAGGCAGCGCCCGGGTACCATAGCTCTGACCTCTGCCAGGCCTTTTTGCGAGGTCGCTGTAAATGGTCCATAAGTATGTGGGCTGTGCCTCCGGTGCCATAGGGTTCGATATTGATCTGCATGCAGCAGCCCGGCCCAAAGCAGCAGCAGCACAGGCACCAGATAGGCTATATGGCCTACACGGCTATGCAGCGCTCGTAGAGCAGCCAGCATGTAGAGGGCCATGATGGGCAATAGCGGGATCATATACCGCATATCCTGAGTATCCGGGAATATGATGATCAGCACCAGCATCAGCACTATAGTGAGCGCGGGCAGGCGCTCCTGCCGCCAGGTCACCATGCCTGTGATGATGCCTGCCAGTATCAGCCAGGTGATAGTATGTACCTCAGAGGTCAGCATGGCCGAGCCGCCAGCTATATAGTGGTCAAAGCTCAAAAGGTAGGTATGCGCATTGGCTGCTATGCTGCGCCACGTAGCTGCGCCCAACTGGCGAGCGTAATAACTATCCGAAGGCACAGGATAGAGTAGCCGCACTGCCAGTATGGCCATGACTGCACCGGACATGATGAGCAGAGACGAGAGTGGTAGCCTCCGGCGCTCTGTGGCGTATGACAGGCATGCATCGATACACACAGCCAGCAGTACTACTGCACCTGCACTGCGTATGGCAATGGCTATACCCATGCAGCCGCCTGAGACGATGGCATACACGGGTCGCGACCGGCCCTGATACATCCACAGCGCGGCCAGTACAAAAAAGGAGAAGGGAATGTCTGACCATAGCCGCCCCTTTGTCTCCAGTATATACGGGCTCAGCAAAAAGATCCCCGTGCCGCATATGGCTGCTACTATGCCCAGGCGTCGCCTGATAAAGGTGGCTGACAGGGCTATCCAGAGTCCCGTCCAGAGGCACATGTACCATCCCAGCGCCTCCATATTGAGTCCGGTCTGCGCCACTACAGGTGCCAGGAGCAGCGGATAGCCTGCGGGGTAGCACGGCGGGGCATAGTGGTCATTGTAGTCAAAAAAACGGAAGTGTGTCTGGCCTATAGGGAGCCCATGGGCTACATGGCTGGCCTCGGCATAGTACCCGGCCCAGTCATCACCCCAGTCAGCTGTATTGTCTGTATATAGCAGGCAGACAGGTAGTGAGACTATGAACCATAGCACGATCTCGAAGAGCTTGCGCATAAGTATGTGCAAAGTAGTAAAATCCCTTATGGCCATTTTTGTTAAAAAATGCACGCAATGTACCTGCTTACTGCGCTTTGTTGACAATGGAGATGGACTTTATAAAAAAAATAGTTGTCCTTTATATCTATATCCGACTACAAAAATACTGTGGCCGATTACTTACTTTGCTGAGATCATATGATACAGGAGCTGATACAGACGCTATCACCACAGGAGAAGGCCACTCTGGACCAGAAGGCGAGGGAAAGTGATGCCAGCCTATTCAAGTTCATAAAGGCAGTGATAGATGATCCTGCCATCAGCAAGGAGCAGCTGCAAAAGCGCTTTGGGATCAATGAAAATACCTACTTCAAAAATCTATCGCTGGCCAAAGACGAGATCTATGCCGTGATCAAGCAGCATATGGTCAATTCATATGACGATCTGCTGCTCACCAATGTGCTCTACCGCCGTGGGCTGGATGTACCCGCCAGCAAGCTGCGGCTAAAGCTGGAGGCCGAGTACGACCGCCAGGGCTGGTGGAATGTGCTCAATGAGCTGCACAGCCTGGATATGCTGGTGGCCTATGCCAAGTGTGATGTGCCACGCATGCAGGCTATCAAAGACAAGGCGCTGAAAAATGCAGAGCGCCACCTGGCCTATGTCAAGGTAGACCGCGAGGTGATCGTACAGATGGCTATCATAGAGAAGGGAGACCTGAAGGAAAAGGACTTTGACAGCTATGCACAGAAGATGACCGCCCTGCTAAAGCAGGCCCGGCTGACAGGCCACCACATACCGGTCTTCAACGCGCTACACTCTCTCTTTGTACTATATACAAAGTATAAAACGGACCTGCGCCGCGCCAGCGATATACTGGCAGAGATGCTCGAGCTGATCACCAGTAGCGGTGATGTGATGATACTCTACACGATCAATGCCGCCTGGCTCAATGTGCTCAGCTTTCATGTAGAGTATGAAACCAGAGACAACCCGCAGAACTACATCAGGAAGGTAGACGAGGCGATAGGCCGGCACGGCCTGCTATATGATACTGAGGCCATCATTGCGATCTGTACCTGGCACTTTCTGACGGGTGACAAGGCTGCATTCAACAGGAGGCTGGAGCAGTATAAGAAGATGCCAACGGAGCGCGCCCTGTACTACAAGCTGGCCTACCTGCTCTGCCTCCGTGCCTACATGCAGGGCGATACGAGGGCATTTAGCCAGCACCTCAATGAGTTTTACAGTCTCGACACCAGCCGTGAGTACAATGATCATGACCTCATGCTCCGCTATCTGGAGCTGCTCATCATGATAGAAGAGCGGGACTACGCACTTGCCTCCGGCAAACTGGAAGCCGCTATGAAGTTCGTACGAAGGAATTTCACCTCCTACAGGGTAGACCTGGAAAAGAAAAACTGGGATATGCTCCGTGCCGCCATCCAGGGCAAGGTAGTGAAGCAGCCCTCATCTGTTACCTTCCGCCTTACGCCCTATATCTATGCCGCACTGCAGTCCTAGAGTAGCACTTATTTCTGACCGGTCAGAGACCTGATAGGCGCTCCTGCATAGTGGTCCGGCTTGTACTCACAGCCCAGCAGCGCAGCTATCGTAGCTGCTATCTGGTTTTGATGCAGGTGCTCCTTGGTATTGATCTCGCCCAGCGCCTCTATACCGGGGCCCATAGCTGCTATCCAGATATACTCTGCACCCATCACCCGGCCGTGATGCCGCCACTCCAGCTTGGGTATATCTCCGCGCCCGTGGTCGCAGGTCACTATGATAGTAGTCTTGTCCTTATACTGCGGGTCGCTCTGCACAAAACCCCACAGGTCCTGGATGTATGCATCCAGCGTGTGTGCTGTGCCGAGGTAGGCATCATACTCGCCACCATGTGCGAAATCATCCGTCTCATCAAAGCCGATGAAGGAAAACCTCGGATGGTAGCGCTGGATGTATTCCTTGGCAAACTTATATGTGAAGGTATCTGTCTTCGCATAAGGATTGTGCGGCGGTATCGTGGTGTGCCACTCGTCTATATTGACACCATTGATATGGATACCTCCATTGGCTTCAGCTTTCATATTGACGAAGACGGGTACGCCATTGCGCTTCGTATTGATGATACGCGGGAAAGCATCCCAGGTACCTGCGCAAAACATCTTGCCGTCAAAACCTTTCGTTTTCAGAAAGTCGAAGATGTTTGAGTTGGGATTGTCAGGATAGTCGTTGCTATTCACACGGCGGTCACCCCAGCCGGTCAGTATCTCGTTGTACCCCGGGTAGGAGAACTTATACCCGTTAGTCAGGGTCACTTTATTGTGAAGCTTCTTATTGCCATATACCTGGCCATTCTTTGCTATCGTGCCCCACATAAATGGCATCAGCTTCGCGCGGCTCTTCACAGGGTCTGCATCCCAGTACTGGCTCTTGATGGTAGCCAGGTCTTTGGTATACTTCTTTGTCTTGTAGATCTTTTTTTGCGGCCCTCCAAAAAGCTCCTGCCAGCGGTAGCCATCCAGGGTCACGAGTATTACATTTTCTGTTTTGCCCTGCTGCTGTGCAGGTGCATGGAGGCAGAGCAGGCAGGCGAGGATAGATAGCATTTGCTTCATATGCAGATAGAAGGATTTTATACGAATGAAAATATTTTAAATGTATAGAAATTAAATTATTGGGCCGTCTTTTAGATACTATATGTATTTCAAAAACAATTTTAAGTTTATAGCACCAAAAGGTTTTATGGGCAGGACAAATGAAAGAAATAAGAAGGTCACTTTTCCGGACTTTGCAGGATATCACTGGCCGTTCGCTTATTTAACCATTTGTTAATAACCCAACACGTATCAAGCTTGTACTAAAAAATATATTTGACCCAAACCAACGCGATTGATGAAACAACTTTTTACGCTCCTTGTACTATTTGTGACCTATGGCGCTGTAGCCCAGACTGCAGAGATCAGCGGCACCGTGACCAATGAATCTACACAGGAACCACTGGCCGGCGCCTCGGTGAAGTATGACCGTGGCAAAGGCGTGATCACTGATGCTGCCGGTCACTACCGGATCACCGTGCCGGAGGGCGACTATGAGCTCACGGTCACTAATATCGGATTCAAGAGACAGAAGATAGCCATCAAAGTGGTGGGCGGCAAGAACCAGACTATAAATGTATCTATGCCTACAGATGCCTACGAGTTTAGTGAGGTGAGTACTGTGAGCGTGTATAAGAAGAATGCTGCCAAGGAAAACGTATCAGTGGGCATCGTGACCTCTGAGCAGATCAAGCATACCAACTCTACTGACCTCGGCGAGGCGCTCAATAAGCAATCTGGTGTACTCATACAGGACGGCCAGATCACCATACGCGGCGGTAGCAGCTACTCCTACGGTGTGGGCAGCCGTACGGCTATCATGCAGGATGGCCTCTCTATGATGAGCGCCGACCTGGGCCAGGGGCAAAACACTATGGTGCTGCTCAATAATGCCAAGCAAGTGGAAGTAGTAAAAGGTGCCTCCTCTGTGATCTATGGCTCCTCTGCTCTGAATGGGGTGGTAAATCTCGTGACTGACTGGCCTATAGAAGATACCCCTACTACTGCTATAGACATCAATATGGGCGTCTATGGCAATACACCAAGGAAATACCAGCAGTGGTGGAATAACCAGCTACCATTCAAGGGAAGTCTCATGGTCAATCACCGCCGCAAAGTAGGCTCCCTGCAGATAGTGGCCGGAGGCAGCATAGTAGGCGATCAGAGCTACATACAGAGCAATGGCGACTGGCGTGCGCAGGGCTACTGGAAGACACGCAAGATCAGCGAGAAAGTGGCAGGCCTCACATGGGGAGTCGATGGGTCCCTCATGTATGAGACCATAGATGAGTTCTTTATAGCCAAAGATGCCGACTCCAATGCCTATAGAGTAGGTGCAGGGTCCAGCAGCCGCTATTTCCGTATGAATATAGACCCGCACCTGACCTATGCTACAGCCAAGGGCCACATGTATACCCTTCTGATGCGCTATATGAATATAGACCGCATAGGCAATGGTACTGACCCTAACGCGGTCTCACACCAGATCATGATCAATAATCAGTACCAATACAGGCTCAAGCACTCCCTGGTACTGACCGCCGGCGCTCCGGTCACTGTGGGTGCCTCGCGTAGCAATCTGTATGACAATGTGCACCCTACACTCAGTGCCGCTGTATATGCACAGTTGGAATACAATATCAAATGGTTCTCCATACAGGGGGGGCTGCGCTACGAGATACAGAAGGTAGACCAGGACCTCGAGAAAAGCCAACCCGTATTCCGTATGGGTATGAACTTTGAGGCCACCAAGTCTACGCACTTCCGCGCCTCATGGGGCCAGGCATACCGCATACCATCTATCGGAGAGCGTGATATCCTCCAGAATTTCTACCCCGGTGTGATAGTAGTGCCAAATGACACCCTCCACGCGGAGCATGGCTGGAGTGCAGAGATAGGAGTCAATCAGGTGTTCAAGATCGGCCCTAAGTTTGTAGGATTCGTAGATCTCGCGGTATACTACAACAGGTTCTATGACTTCACCCAGTATGATTTTGGTAGTTACAATAACCGCTTTGGCGGTAGTGGTAAGGTCATCACTACAGATACCTCGCTGCTCAATCACGTATATAATGATGGCATAGGTGTGATCCGCTCACAGTCCAATATACCGCTCAATCAGCAGCATCTCTTTGGCGTGCAGGCGCACAATATCGAAAACGCACAGGTATTCGGCTATGAGTTCACCTTTGGCGCGCGTGGCCAGATAGGCAAGGTAGGCATACAGCTCAGCGCTGGCTACAACTATAGCTTCGGTAGCAAGCTGCCTGTCAAAGGAGATACATCAGATCACTATACTGTGGGACAATTCTTCAGGGATGCCTTTACCTACAATACGAAGCGAATGATAGATCCCAATACTGCCGCATACAAGCATCTGCTGGACTATAGGGTACGGCACATGGTACGTATAGACGGCGAGATCAAGTTCTGGCGCTGCTACTTCGGCGGTACGTTCAGTTACGCCAGCTTCCCGGAGAAGATACCGGCTACGATCATTACGGCTATTTCGGCCGTATCAGGCTCTGCCGATGCATATACTCCGTATTTCACTGCACACAGCAGGGGTGACTTCATAGGAGATATCCGTATGGGCTACAAGATCAACCGTCACGTAGAGTGTGGTTTCATCGTCAAAAACCTCGGCAACCGCTTCTATGAGCTGCGCCCGGGCAAGCCGGAGCCGATCCGCAACTATACCGTACAGATCCGTTATAACTTCTGATAAACCCTTAGACAATAGACAGATAGAATGATGAGGAATATGAAAAAAATAATCACTGTAGCCTGCGTACTGGCACTCGTAGCGGCTGCCTGCTCCAAGACCAAGGGCAAAGATGGTGGAAGCTGGACTTTCAAGGGTATCACCTACAAACCTACTTTTGTCAACTATGTGATCGGCGCCTTCACCGGCTACACGCAGGATAATCTGCCATCAGGGTCACTTGCTTTCACGTTTTGCGATAGCCTGAGCTCGATCCCCCGCCCCACACTCTACAGCGGTCCTGGCCACGCCTGGGTCTATCCATGGGGCACGATAGCTCATACCGGCTCCTACCGCGTCAGCGATCATAATCCGCCGGACTCGGGCTATGTATACGTAGCCTTGACAGATACCTCTGCCACACGTACCTACTACTCTGTACCCAATAGCAATGCGATAGTCAATGTGACTGTAAATAGCGATAGCACAGTGACACAGGTACAGGTCACAGGCCTGATACTCAAGAGCACGATCAATGCCTCAGATAGCAGTACCCTCGATGCCAATATGACTCAGATCAACTACTGATCGGTCTATGTATGAGATAAAGGAAAAGGAAGCATTACGCTTCCTTTTTTATTTTGACAGGCCGGGCAGTGTATCTGTGATACTGACGGTGCAGCGCCTGCTATAAGATCGTAAGACGGGGATTGGTATCAGCTCTTTTTAGCCGGTCTGCCGCGCTTTTTGGCCGGAGCAGGCAGGATGCGTATCTGCTGCGATTCCTCCTGGTCTGCCAGTACTACTATACGCACATTTTTGTTTGGAAATAATGCCTTGATACTGTCTGCCAGAGAGCTGTCGAGGTCATTGGTGTTTGACGTAATGGTGATTGACTTCATCTTAGTGTTTTGATGTATAAATAAAAAAGCCAACCATAAAATTATGATTGGCTCAAAGTACCGCGTAGGGGAATCGAACCCCTCTTACCTCCGTGAAAGGGAGGTGTCCTAACCGATAGACGAACGCGGCAAACTTTCGTTTCCGTTGTAGCGGAGCGCAAATGTAGAAATTTCTCCGGAATGCCATACATTTTTCTCCAAAAAAGTATTTTAGCCCTCTCAAAACTATCAACACGCAATGGACATCAAGACTATCGACTCTCTCAACTTTGCCGGCCACAAGGCGCTCATCCGTGTAGACTTCAATGTACCCCTGGACAAGCAATACAATGTCACTGACGATAGCCGCATCCGCGCCGCAGTGCCTACCATCCAGAAGATACTGAAGGACGGCGGTGCTGTGATCCTGATGAGCCACCTGGGTCGCCCGCTGAAGAAGCTCAAAGAAGATGGTACGGTAGACTATGCTAAGCACACACTGAAAAATGTCGTAGCCCGCACGTCTGAGCTGCTGGGCATAGAGGTGAAGTTTGCAGGCGACTGCATAGGAGAGGAGGCGTTTGCCCTGTCAGCTGCGCTGAAACCCGGCGAAGTGATCCTGCTGGAAAACCTCCGCTTTTATAATGAAGAAGAAAAGGGCGATGCAGGCTTTGCAGAGAAGCTCTCAAAACATGGTGATGTCTATGTGAATGATGCCTTTGGCACCGCGCACCGTGCGCACGCCTCTACTACTATCGTAGCGAATTATTACCCGGCAGACAAGAAGATGTTCGGCTACCTGATGGCGGCAGAGATCAAGAATGCCGATAAGGTGATCCTCAGCGCAGAGAAGCCTTTCACAGCTATCCTCGGCGGCGCGAAGGTATCTGACAAGATGCTCATCATAGAGAACCTGATCCCCAAGGCTGATAACATCATCATAGGTGGTGGTATGGCCTATACTTTTTTCAAGGCGCAAGGGGGTAAGATAGGCAGCTCCCTCGTAGAGGACGACCGCCTCGAAACCGCGAAAGAAGTGCTGGCCAAAGCTGCTGCGAAAGGCTGTAGAATCCTCCTTCCGGTAGACTCTATCGTAGCGGATAAGTTTGCCAACGATGCTGACAGCAAGGAAGCAGACAATGATAATATACCTGACGGCTGGATGGGCCTAGACATAGGAGAGAAAGCGATCGAGGAATTCACAGAGGTGATCAAAAACTCTAAGACCATCCTGTGGAATGGCCCGATGGGCGTGTTTGAGATGGAGAAATTCCAAAAGGGTACCAAGGCGGTGGCAGAAGCCGTGGCTGCTGCTACGCAGGATGGCGCCTTCAGCCTCGTAGGTGGGGGCGACTCCGTAGCTGCGGTCAATCAGTTCGGTCTCGCTGACAAGGTGAGCTACGTCTCTACCGGAGGCGGTGCGCTGCTCGAGTACTTTGAGGGCAAAGAGCTGCCGGGCATCAAGGCTATCAGGGGCTAAAGAGGTTGTCAGTTGCCGGGTGGCAGCTGGCCGGAAATACATTTTCTCAGGTGGCAGATACTACTACATTCCCCGTCGCAGATATGGCTCTTTTCAAGAGAAATGCCTTACGGTGGGCAGCGCAATTTCAGACGGTTTGCCTGCTCGATAGCTGCGACTATCAGCTCGATAGATATTCGTCTCTGGAATGGATACTCGCCGTAGATGCCTGGGATTTCTGCTCAGACCGTACGGGTAGTTTCGATGCACTAAAAAGGTTTGCGAACAATAGCAAGGAGAAGGTCTTCGGCTTCCTCTCCTATGAGCTAAAAGACCAGACTGAGCACCTGACCAGCAGCAATGCTGACGGTATGCACTGGCCGCTCATGTATTTTTTCAAACCACGCTACATCATCGAGTGCCGTGCCGGCCGGGTCACCATCAACCGCAACTATCCCGAGGCATTCGACTTGTATGAAAGGATCATGACCACAGACCACGGACCACAGACCACGGCAGTGCATTCCCCGTCGTCCGTCGTTCGTCGTCCGTTGTCCCTCGTTCCCCGCACCCCCAAAGAAAAATACCTCACCAATGTCTCCTGCATCAAAGGCCAGATCGTAGCCGGAGATTTCTACGAGATGAACTACTGCTGTGAATTTTATGCAGAGCAGACTGCTATTGATCCGCTGTCAGTATTTGAGAAACTGAATACCGCCGCACGCGCACCCTTTAGTTCTTTCTTCAAGCTAGGCGGCAAATACATGCTCTGCTCCAGCCCCGAGCGCTTCCTGAAAAAACAAGGCAACAAGATCATCTCACAGCCTATCAAAGGCACCACTCGCAAAGGCACTACTGCGGAAGAAGACCAACAACTAAAAGATGCACTGCTAAACAGCATCAAAGAGCGCGCAGAAAACGTCATGATAGTAGACCTCGTGCGCAATGACCTCGCACATACCGCTGAGAAAGGCTCGGTAAAAGTAGAGGAGCTATTTGGCATTTATGAGTTCGCCACCGTGCACCAGATGATATCGACCGTCACCGCCACAGTAGGAGTGGAGGTGCATCCTGTAGACATCATCCGCCACGCCTTTCCCATGGGCAGTATGACCGGCGCACCCAAGGTAGAGGTGATGAAAAACATTGAGTCCTACGAAGACCAGCGCCGCGGTTTATACTCCGGTGCTGCCGGTTATTTCACCCCAGACGGTGACTTTGACCTGAATGTCGTGATCCGCTCCATTTTCTATGACGCTGCTACGCACTATCTCTCTGTACAAGTAGGCGGAGCTATCACCTATGATGCCGACCCACAGGCAGAGTATGAGGAGATGCTGCTCAAGGCGAAAGGACTATTGACTGCGCTGGATGCGGAGATAGCTTGACACTACTCCGCCACCAGCAGGTAGTAATTTTTCTTTCCCTTCTGCGCGATCAGATATTTACCGTTGAGAAGGTCGTGGGATGTCACCTTGGATTCCAGCGTCACCTTTGCCTTGTTGATGCTCACTGCATTTTCTTGCAGGCTGCGGCGGGCTTCTCCTTTTGATGGGAAAACCTTTGCTGATTCTGATAGCAGGGTCAGGACATCCGCGCCTTCAGCTAGCTGGGCTTTTGCGACAGCGAATGTAGGTACACCTTCAAATACATCCAGTATATCCTGCTCGCTCAGCGATTTTAGCGCATCAGTGGTAGAGTTGCCAAAAAGTATCTCTGATGCCCCGATTGCTTTTTTGAGATCCTCCTCAGAGTGTACACGGATGGTGATATCGTCTGCCAATGCCTTTTGCAGTTTCCGCAGGTGTGGCTCGGCTTTGTGCGCTTCTTCTATGCTTTCTATCTCTTCCTTATTCTTCAGGGTGAAGATGCGGATATAGTTCGCCGCGTCCTCATCAGACGCATTGAGCCAAAACTGATAGAACTTATATGGAGAGGTCTTAGCAGGGTCTAGCCAGATATTGCCGCTCGCAGTTTTACCAAACTTGGTGCCGTCCGCCTTGCGGATCAGCTTTGTAGTGAGTGCGTAGGCTTCACCACCATCCTTGCGGCGGATCAGCTCGGTGCCAGTCACTATATTGCCCCACTGGTCGGAGCCGCCTAGCTGCAGCATCACACCGTGGTTCTTCCACAGATAGTAGAAGTCATAGCCCTGCACCAGCTGGTAGGTAAACTCAGTAAACGACATACCGTTCTCCAGCCTGTTTTGCACTGAGTCCTTAGCCATCATATAGTTCACTGTGATATGCTTGCCCACGTCGCGGATGAAGTCGAGGAAAGTGAAATTCTTAAACCAGTCATAGTTATTGACCAGCTCGGCAGCATTCTCCCCTTCACCAAAGTTGAGAAACTTCTCCAGCTGCTTCTTCTGGCAGGCTATATTGTGGTTCAGTACTTCTTCATTGAGCAGGTTGCGCTCTTCATTCTTGCCTGACGGGTCTCCCACCATACCTGTGGCGCCGCCTATCAGTGCGATAGGCTTATGGCCGGCTTTCTGCAGGTGCAGCAGGTTCATGATCTGCACCAGGTTGCCCACGCCGAGGCTGTCTGCAGTGGGGTCAAAGCCGATATACCCCTTCACCATCCCCTTGTTCAGCAGTTCCTCCGTGCCGGGCATAATGTCCTGCAGCATACCCCTCCATTTCAGTTCATCTACGAATCCCATTTTTCTATTATTCCGTTTATTAGTTATCAGTTTGTTACAAATAGTCTTTTGTAATCTAAAAGCAGGGCTACGCCCACACGCCATCTATGTATGCTAAATCATGCACTGTAAAGATCCGGTGGAGATGTCCCTGAGGCTATTGCAGGGCTAAAATATACTTTCGTTTTGAAATAGTTATACGCTATGCACTTTCTTTCTCACTACTATGTAGACCGGCACGATGCCGATCCCTACCAGATAGTGGGGGCGCTTTTGCCCGATATATCGCCAGGTTTCACCCGAACATATAACGCAGTCATCCGTAAAAATGACTGGACCATGGAGCAAGAACCTGCCCGTATTCACACCGGGGTGCTCAGGCACTATGACGTAGACAGGCAGTTTCACGGGTCGGAGGTTTTTCAGGAGGCTTCAGCCCGTGCTCTGACGGCACTGATAGGTAGCGGGCTGGACCGGGACAGGTACCGGCTTTCATTTGTGGCGCATATAGCTGTAGAGCTGCTGCTGGACAGGCTGCTGATCTCCACAGACGCTGGTCTTGTAAATGTGTATTACAGTTTGCTGGAGTCAGTAGAAAGAGATAAATTGGGCGTATATTTAAACTATATCATGCCTGACACTCAGGTCACAAGGACCCTGCTGGCGTTTGATAGGTTTAGGGAGATCAGGTTCCTGCAGTACTTTGACCATACAGATGGCGCTGCTGAGGGCCTGGTGCGGACCACGAAACGAGCTATAGGTGTGGATTTCACAGAGGCAGACCGGGTAAAATTACTCGGCGCGCTCCACAATATCGAAGGTGAAATGCGTTATAGCTGGCATAAACTACTGGAAGTAAAATAATGAAGAATAGGACCACGAAACCCTGTATGAGAAAAATAGTACTTGCCTTACTCTTAGTGACCACCATCTCGCAGGCCTTTGCGCAGGGCGAGATCAGGAAGTATACCAATGACTTCCTCAATATCGGTGTAGGTGCCCGCGGCCTCGGCATGGGTAATGCGCAGGCAGCCTCTACCGAGGATGTCTACTCCGGCTACTACAATCCCGCCGGCCTCGCCAATATCCCCAATAGCTTTCAGGTAGGCCTGATGCACTCTGAGTATTTTGCCGGTATAGCGAAGTATGACTACGGTTCTTTCGCCGTACCTTTCAATGATCACAAGCGTGTACTCGGCTTTTCCTTCTTCCGCTTTGGCGTGGATGATATCCCCAATACGCTCTTCCTCTACGGGCCTGACGGCACACCTGACTATAGCAAGATCACTTCCTTCTCTACAGCAGACTATGCTTTCATGCTGCACTACGCGCAGAAATTTGACAAGATACCGGGCCTGACTGCAGGTGGTACAGCCAAGGTGATCTACCGCTCACTCGGGCCTTTTGGCCACGGTACGGGCTTTGGCATAGACCTCGGCCTGCAGTACCGCCACAAGGGCTGGAGGGCCGGTGTGATGCTGCGCGATATCACTACCACATTTGATGCCTGGCAGTTTACGCTCACAGACGCGCAGAAGCAGGTGCTCCTGCAGGACTCAAACGAGATACCTAAAAACTCCATAGAGTATGCCGCGCCTACCATCAATATAGCCGGTGCCTATGAGGTCAATATCAAAGACAAGTTTTTCATCCTGCCGGAGGTAGACCTCATACTGACCACAGATGGCCGCCGCAATGTGCTCCTGCCCGGCAAGCCTATCAGCCTCGATCTGGCCGCCGGCCTGGAGATGAACTATGCCCGCATAGGCTATATCCGCGTGGGCGTCTCAAACATACAGCGCTACTACGCAGAGAATGGCAAGCATAACTACAGCGTATCTCCGAGCATCGGTGCCGGTGTACGTATCAAGGTGATAGCCATAGACTACACCCTGACCAACCTGACCGCCATACAGGGTAGCTCTCAGAATAACGGACTCTACTCGCATGTGATATCACTGCGACTGGACATCAATATCAAAAAGAAAACGCCGGAAGTGACCGTGCAATAAGCATAGCCTATGCGCAAACTTTACATCACCATACTAAGCCTCAGCCTCTGTCTCATAGCCCGTGCACAGCACGTAGGGCTCTATGGCAATGAGTGGATAGACTATACGCCAGGCCATATGTACTACAAGGTAAAGGTACGGGCAGACGGCATCTACCGCATACCATACACCACGCTGAATAATAATGTGCAGGGCCTCAGCAGTATCAGCCCGGCTGACCTCGCCCTCTATCACAATGGTGCCCAGGTACCTATCTACATCGCTACCAATGGCAGCGGCGCGCTGGATAGTACGAGCTATATCGAGTTTTATGGCAAGAGGAACTATGGCGACGTAGACTCAAATCTCTATGCCCCGGGTATACAGGACCACACGATGTACAGCCTCTTCTCTGATACAGCTATCTACTACCTCACGACCAGGACGGGCGGGGGCAACAGACGCTTCCAGTTTGTCAATAACGATACGGCATCTATTCCCTCTCTGACAGAGGAGCAGTACTTCATCCATCCGTTTTATTGGTATTACGGCCCTACGTCTACAGCGCCGGGCTCTGGTGCCAAGTTTGCAGTAGGGACCCTCTTTGGCGCGCCGGACTACCTCTACAAATCTACCTATGACCAGGATGAGGCCTGGGGCGGCGGCTGGGTCAATACCAGCAACTCTCCTCAGAACCTGCCGGTAGCCTTGCCGGCGATCTATACTGCCGGACCGCCTGCTATCGTCACCGGCAACCTCTTCACACGATCCTACGAGAATCACTGCTTTACCATCAAGTGGATAGCAAACTCTGTGACCACCACGATCAATTCTTTTACTTTTGATAACACCGGCGGCGGGTTTAGCCATCATGGTTTCAGGGATACACTGCCACTCAGTATGCTCGCCGCTAGCAATACAGTCCCATTTCAGGAGCTCTGTGGCGTTAGTTCACAGCAAAACCTTCTGATCAACTTCTTTGTCTACTATCCGCGCAGGTACGACTTTGGCGGTGTCAACCAGTTTTACTGGCGCATGGCTGACGGTATCGGGCAGCGCTACTTTCGGGTGAGCAATGTCACGACCACTGCCACACAGCCTTTGCTCTATGATATTACTAATGGGTATATCATCCGCAGCACTGATGCACCTGCCGTCCTGCCCAAGAAATTTGTCCTGCCTGCGGCAGGCGGAGAGCGTGAGCTGTTCTTCCGCACAGATGCCGCTACTACCTACACTACCATATCACGTATGGATACGATCACTTTTCAGGACTACAGGCAGTTGCAGAGTTCTTTTGTGATCATCACTCATACATCACTCAGGCACGATAGCTCAGGTGTAGACAGGGTAGAGGACTACCGTAGCTACCGCAGCACCAAGTACACCACGGAGATATATGACATAGACCAGATCATCAATCAGTTTGGCTATGGCGTGCAAAAGACGCCCCTGGCCACGCGCAATTTCATAGAGTATGCAGTAGACAGGTGGTCTCGCAAGCCTCAGTTTGTATTTCTGATAGGCAAGGGGCGCGAGTATGATGATGTGCGGAGCATAGCCTATGCCTATGATCATGACCTGATCACTCCTTTTGGCTCCGGTCCATCAGATATCCTGCTCACCTGCCGCAGGGGGAGCAATCATCCCCTCGTGGCCATAGGCCGCCTGGCAGCTACGCAGCCATCAGATGTGACACACTATCTGGACAAGGTGCGCCAATATGAATCAGTGCAGGCGCAGGCCGGAGACCCCTACCAGACCAAGGCACAAAAGCTATGGATGAAGCATAATATGCATTTCTCCGGAGGCTCTGATATATATGAGCAGCAGGCATTTGCCTCCTATCTGGGCGAATATGCCAATATAGCCGCCGATACCCTCTGGGGCGCACGCACGCAGACCATCTACAAGACCAACTCACAGCCTATAGACAACTCATCTGCGGATATCATCCGGGCCAGTATAGATAGCGGAGTATCGCTCATGACCTTCTTTGGCCACGCTGCAGGGACAGCCTTTGACATCAGCGTAGACAATCCGGTCAACTGGACCAACTATGACAAGATGCCGATCATCTACTCCAATGGCTGCCAGTCAGGAGATATCTCTGATATATCATACACAGGTACCACCAGCTATATACCTACCTTCAGCCAGTCGTCAGTACTCACACCTGGCAAGTGTGCAGTAGCTTTCACCGCTACAGCCAAGACCTCGACCTCGCTGGAGCTGGATGAGTACGGCACCTATGTGTATCAGTACCTCTGCCGCAACGGCTACACCATGCCGTGGGGCCAGGCGCTACGCTACGCGCAGGACTCGATAGATATCAACTATGGCGGCGAGGACCTCGCGCTGCTCGTAGCCTATGAGATGACGCTGCATGGAGACCCTGCCCTGACACTCAATCAGTATCCCAAGCCCGACTACGAGATAGACCAGAACTCACTCTACTTTGACCCGCCGGTGGTCAATGCCAACGTAGATACTTTTGAGGCTAAAGTGATCGTAGCCAACCTCGGCAAGGCGATCAAAGACTCTATACAGATCAGGCTGACCCGCACCTATCCTACACCGTCGAGGCCGCTGCCGGATACCACATTGGTATATACCTGGAAGGTCAAGGCGCCATACTACATGGATACGTTCAGTGTCAAGATCGCGACCTTTCCCACGCTCACTACCGGCTACGGCCAAAACACTTTTACCGTCTATGTAGAAAGCGAACATCGCATAGACGAGATGTCTGAGACCAATAATGGCGATAACCTCAACTTTAGTTTTGCCATACAGTCGGATGATATCATACCGGTCTATCCGTATGAGTTTGCTATCGTGCCCGATCAGCATGTCACGCTGAAGGCCTCTACCGTAGACCCCTTTGCCGCACCGCGCAACTATAAGATACAGATAGACACAGCAGAGACCTTCCGCCATCCTATCGCACAGGCCAATATCTACCAGGGCGGTGGCGTGCTGCACTGGGCTGTGCCGTTCCAGTTTAAAGATAGTACGGTCTACTACTGGCGCGTGAGCCGTGACTCTATCAATGATACTATAGGCTACAGGTGGCACTACAGTTCATTCGTCTATATACAGAATGAATATCCGGGCTGGAACCAATCTCACTATTATCAATACGGCCACGACAACTATCAGGACAATGTTTATCTCGGTCCCGATAGGGAGTTTAAGTTTGTCCAAAACATCAATAATATACACGTACTGTCGGGCTGGGCATATGAGGCCGGAGGGGGGCCTATACCTGCGGCGCAGATCAGGTGGGATTTCAATAGTACTACGGAATACCGCTACAACACAGGAGGATGTGGATATGGTTATAATGGCAGTACAGGTGGCCTCACCTTTGCGGTCATAGATACGCTGACAGGCTTGCCTTGGCAGAGCTTCCAGTCCTCGATAGGCAACGTAGGTGATAAATACGGAAACTATCAGTGTACGGGCAATAATAACTATGCGATAAATGGCTTTGATTTTAATATTCAGGGAGCAGTGCAGACGCCTTCTACCGGTGCTACCTGGCCTATCACGATCGAGCGGTTTATAGACTCTATACCTAATGGCTGCGTCATAGTGATGTACTCGGTCAACCAGCCCAACTGGGTGGGCATGGATACAGGCCTCGTCAATAAACTAGCCTCTATCGGAGCTACAGGTGTCCGTATGCTGAAGTCAGGCGCTCACGTACCTGCCCCATATATTTTCTTTACGATCAAGGGAGATCCGTCGAAGAGCAAGCAAAAGATCGGTACCAATTATCAAAGCGCTGTAGAAGAGGATTACAACTATGGCGTACTCTGGCCGCGTGGCAGCTTCGCATCACCGCTGATAGGCCCGGCGCTGGATTGGGGTTCCTTTCACTGGCGGCACAATCCGCTGGAAAACCCGACCAACGATCACCAGTCTGTAGACATCATAGGAGTGAGCAATAACGGCCTCTCTACGCGCCTCTATACCACAGAGGCACTGGACACGGCTATCAACTTTATCAGTGCTGCCCAGTTCCCCTATATCCGCCTCAAGCTGAATACGGATGACTCCCTGAGGCACACCCCGTCGCAGCTCTACTACTGGAGGGTGCTGTACAAGAAGGTGCCCGAGGTGGCTATCAACCCTGCCGCTCACTTCGTGATAAATAAGGACACTTTCAATACCGGAGATAGCCTGAAAGTAGAAATAGCACTGGAGAACGTCTCTAAGATATCTATGGATAGCATGCGCACCAGCTATACCCTCAAGGGGCAGGGAGGGCTCATACCGGCGGTGATAGTCAAGAGCGACTCGCTGCGCGCAGCACAGACCCAGATATTAAAATTCGCCTATCCTATGAGTGACTCGCGGCTCATAGGCCAGGACCAGCTCACCATAGAGGCCAATCCGGTAGATGCCCTGCACCAGCCGGAGCAGTACCACTTCAATAACTATGCGATCATCAATAACATCAATGGCATATCAGACAAGGTCAACCCGCTGCTCGATGTGACCTTTGATGGGCGCCGCATCATGAATAATGACCTCGTATCTGCCAGGCCGCAGATCCTGATCCAGATGAAGGATGAGAATAAGACCCTCGCGCTGAATGATACCGCTCTCGCACAGGTATACATCAGGTACCCGGGCCAGACCGTGCCTACACTGATACCTTATGACAATAACATCCTGTCATTCTACCCGGCCACAGGCAATATAGCGCAGAATAATACCGCACGCATAGAGTTCAAGCCCTCCTTCCTGCAGGATGGCGTCTACGACCTGCTGGTGAGAGATAGGGACGTGAGCGGCAACTACTCCAGCAACTCACAAAACAGGTATGAAGGCACCTCGGTCAACGGTGTACACTATGACTACAAAATATCCTTCAACGTGATCACTAAATCTATGATCACAAACGTGCTGAACTATCCTAATCCGTTCTCCACGCGTACGCAGTTTGTATTTACCCTCACAGGCAGTGAGGTGCCGGACTATATGAAGATCCAGATCATGACCGTGACAGGCCATGTGGTCAAAGAGATACAGCGCACCGAGCTGGGCAATATACACGTAGGCGTAAACAAGACCGACTACTACTGGGATGGCCGTGATGAGTATGGAGACAAGCTGGCAAACGGGGTCTACTTCTACCGCGTCATCACCAAGATAGACGACAAGGATGTAGACCACATGAGCAGCGGCCAGTACGGCCAGTTCTTCAATAATACGAACATCGACAAATACTTCAAGCACGGCTTTGGCAAGCTCGTGATCATGAGGTAGGACGGTGGCCCCCTGCCTACTCAGAGTGGCAGGTAGATATCAAAGCGCGCTCCCGCACCCGGTGAGCCTGTGGCCCTGATCTTGCCACCGTGGTTTTCTACGATCTTCTTGACGATCGCGAGGCCGATACCGGTACCCTTGTAGTCTGACTTGCTATGCAGGCGCTGGAATACCTCAAATATCCGCTCGCTGTACTGCGGGTCAAATCCGATACCATTATCCGATATACTGAGGTGGTAATACTGACGCTGCGGATCCGGGCGGTGGCTGTCTGACATGTCTCCTGCTATCTGCTCTGCCCTGATGCTGATCACAGGATCTATAGTGATGCGGCTAAACTTGAGTGAATTGCTGATGAGATTGGTAAAGAGCTGGCGAAACTGATAGGCTACTATACGCGGTGTGCCCAGGTCACTACTCTCTATGGTAGCCCGTGCGGACTGGATGGACTCCTGCAGCTCGGCAGTCACACTCTGTAGCAGCGCATTCATATCTGTTTCCTCAAAAGACTTTTCAGATGTATTGGTACGTGCATACTGTAGCAGGTCCTCTATGAGCCGCTGCATCTGCCGCGAGGCAGATTGTATCTTGCTAAAGTACTTCCTGCCGGTATCTGTCAGCCTGCCCGTCTCCGTCTCGGCTATCAGGTTGGTAAAGATCTCGATCTTGCGCAGAGGCTCCTGCAGGTCATGGCTGGATACATAGGCAAAGCTTTTCAGCTCGGCATTCATCTGCTCCAGTTCCTTATTTTTCTGCTCTATCTGCGCGGTACGCTCGCGCACCTGGCGCTCCAGCTCCTGCTGGAAGGCTTTCTCCTCGGTCACATCGCGCAGTGTCCCGATCATAGCCACGGGCTTGCGGTCCTTGTCATAGACCACTTTGCCGTGGGTACGTATCCAGCCCGGAGAGCCGTTAGCCTTGTGGATGCGGATCTCATAGTAGTAGTAGCCGGTCTCCATAGCCGTGACAAAGGCAGCATTGCGCAGCGGGATATCATCAGGATGCACCTGTTCTACCATGCGCTGGTGGGTCATAGTCACCTCCGGTGCATGGCCAAATATCATCGCCATCTGCGGGGAATGTGATATGACGTCTGTAGTCAGGTCGAGGTCCCATGTGGCTAGCCGCGTGGCCTCTACCGCCAGGCGCAGGCGCTGCTCGGCCTGTTCTACTTTGGCGCGGGTCTCTACACGGTCGGTCACATCTATCACAGTACACATGATACCGGATATAGTACCATCTACCTCGCGCAGCGGTGCATATTCAAAGTCGAGGTAAAACTTCTTCATCTCGTCGCTGCCCTGCACGTAGGCCACAGCCTCTTTTTCCTGGTGTACGCGGCCGGTGGTGTACACCTCCCGCAGCAGCTCGGGAAACTTCTGCTCTTTCAGCTCAGGGAAAACATCCAGCAGCTTTTTGCCCAGCACCTCATCGGGCTGGCGTCGCCATATCTTTTCATACAGCACATTATTGGCCATCTCTATCACATACTCCGGCCCGCGAAAGATGGTCATAGCGATAGGCGACTGCATGAATACACTGCGAAACTGCTTCTCGCTTTCTGTGAGTAGTTGCTTGCCTCTCACTGTCTCGGTCACTTCATTTGCTATGACGATGATGCCGGATATGGTGCCGTCACTTTCGCGCAGCGCCTGATAGACAAAGTTGAAATAGGTCAGGTCCTCGCGGCCATGCCGGCGCAGTGTGACGGGAAACTCAAAACCATAATACGGACTGCCTGTGCGGTAGACATCGGTCAGCAGCTTTTCTACAAAATCCTTGACCTCAGGGAGTACTTCAAAGAGCGGCCTGCCTACAAACTGGTCCTCGCGCCTGTCTACGATAGCCAGGTAGGTATCGTTGGCCATCTCTACCACAAAGTCCGGCCCGCGAAAGATCGTGATGCCTATAGGCGCCTGCCTGACCACCTCGGCAAAGTCAGGAGTACGGGAGTGAGTAGCGGATACCGGGTCTGGGATCATATTTTTTCGTTTAGCACAAACTGCTCAAAGGGCGGCTTGTCACAGGCACCTGATACGACCAGGTCACAAGCGTGGCCTATCGTAGCGATCAGCGTCTTAAAGCTGCCCGGCTTGCGCACATAGCCACAGGCACCATATTCATATACGCGCTTCACCACATCAGGATCGAGCGAGGTGGAGACGATGAAGACAGGGATATGACGCAGCGTCGCATCATCTTTGATCTCTGCCAGGCACTCGATGCCGTTCTTGCGCGGCATATTGATATCGAGAAAAAGTGCATCCGGTATGGACATACCATCCTGCAGGAGATAGTCCATAAGCTGCTCGCCGTTGGTCGTTTTGTACAAGATCGCATCATGAGGCACCGCTTTCAGCGCTTCTTCAAAGAGCTCGCGGTCTGTCTCGTCATCATCTGCCAGGAGCAACTGGAGCACCTTTTCATTCATTGCCGAAAGATACTCCAAAAACAGATAGCAAAGCGATTTTCAGTCATAATGCTGACCACCGCAGCGTTGTCTTTAAATACAATATCTGCCGCGAAAGTTTCCTTAAAGTACTCACTCTTGGCCTGTTGTGGGCCTTCACAGGCATTCCCGCCGGAGCTGTTATCCCATGTTAAAACCTGTCAAGACCCAGTTCTTATCGAGGTCTATCACAGGCTCGCCGCAGTAGGTGCAGACATCATCTGTGGTATCATTGTACGGTGCGCCGCAGCTCGGGCACTCGTAGCTGTAGACGGTTTCTTTCTCCGGTGTCTGGAGCGATCTGAGGTTTCGCGACAGCGTCATAGAGAAGCTATGCGGAGCCATATCGCCATCCATCAGCTCCAGTTTAGCGCCATTGGCGCGCACACGCTGGTAGGTAGCCGTGAGGTCAAAGTGCAGGTTCAGCCTTTCGCCCTCAGTATCATAGTGCGTCAGTGATACATCATTCAGGTAGAGACGGTCAAAGATGAAGCCACCGCTTTGCTTCTTCACCGCCAGGATAGATGCCGCTGTATCCTTATCAGCGAAGCGCGATAGCTTCTTGTCACTATCACCTGTGAGTACCTCCATGATCTGCATGAAGACATTGCTCGCCACATCTTCCACGCGCTGCACGGCGAAGAGACTGTCATGCTGCGTGAGCGCTGCGAGCTGCTGGTCCTTCACCATACTATTATCAGGCGAGTAGTCATCCTCCTGCGTGATCTCGCTCAGCACCCAGTCATAGGCGCCGCTATTGGTCAGGGTGCCGCAGCCACTACAGCGGCTGATCTCGCCCATCTCCGTCTCAAACGGCGCACCACAGTTAGGGCAGTTGGCCGTATTGTAGAGGTCCTTGTCAGCCTGCACATCGCCACGGCGGATAAAGGTCCAGTACTCCGTAGCCTCATCACCTGCGAATGACTCATTGAACTGCGGATATTTGTCACTGATAAAACGGTCATCCATGCGGAAGCTGATGGCCACATCTGCAGTCTGGTATTTGCCATCGGTATTGACCTTGGCCAGGCGCAGGCCGCGCACCTGTATATTGCTCAGCTTATTGACCTGAGAGAGTTTATTCATCATGGCAAACTGCGCCGTGTAGCGCTGGTACACGCCATCAGAGATCCACTTGCGCGCATCCTTCAGGTTCTTATTCTGCCAGGCATCCTGTATCGTGCGGAAGGAGTTCTCTATCTTCTGAGGTGTCAATCCCTCCGGGAAAGAAGCCGCAGGCGTAGACGGCGCTACATAGGCCTGACTGCCTGCTTCATTGCCGCCTTTATTCTTGTAATAATTATAGATCACCACAATGCCGATCACCACCAGCACCAGCACGATCTCGCCGCCGCTCAGGCTGCCGCCACCACCGCTACCACCGCCATAGCTGTGATAGCCGCCGCTGCTGTGATAGCTGCCACCACCGCCGCCACTGCTGCGACTGCGGCCACCGCCACCGCCGGCACGGGCGTAGAGATCGGCACCTGTCAGGCTGAGAGATATGAGTAGCAGGATCGCTTTGTAGAAGTAAGACTGGACTTTCATGAGTGTTAGGTTTGGGTATATAGGCAAAACCCTCTCCGCGGGGGAGAGGGCTATCAAGATCAAAAAAAATTATCCTACCGGAGGCGGAGGGGGAGGCATCTGGCTGAACACGCTATTGAGCTCTACCACATTGCCGGCCTGTGCCCATGCGGCCATACCGGCCTTCCACACCAGTGTCTCACGGGTGAAGGAGCCGCCCTGCGCCATCTGCGCGATCTGCTCCAGGCTATATGGCCCTGACTGCTGTCCATTCACCGCTGTGAAGAAAGCCATCGGCTGCGGAGGGGGAGGGGGCGTATTCGCATTCTGCTGCGCCTGGTTAAAGTTATTGGCTACGATATTGCCGAGGCCCACGCCTACGCCTATACCGATGCCTGCACCGCCTATGCCCTCATTGGCCGCGGCGGTCTGTATGCTCTGCGTAGTGCGAAACTGCGCCAGCTTCTGCATATCCAGCTTATTGAGGCGGGAGTAGTCAAAGATCTCTTTCTTCAGCTCCTCCGGCATCGAGACATTCTCTATCAGAAACTTCGTAATGGTCAGACCATAGGCCTGAAAATCCTGATTCAGTTTCTCCTGCACCATCGTGCTCAGCTCCTCCAGGTTAGATGCAAATTTCTCTATCGGGAAGTTGCCATTGCCCACTGCCGTGGTAAACTTTGTCATGATGAGGCTGCGCAGCTGGCCATTGATCTCATCTGCTGTGTAGAGGCCATTGGTACCGGCAACCTCTTTGATGAATTTGCCGCCGTCTGTGACGCGATATGCGAAAGAGCCAAAGGCGCGCAGCTCTATCATGCCAAAGCGCTCATCGCTCAGCGTGATAGGATTCTTGGTACCCCAGCGCTGGTCTACAAACTGGCGCGTAGAGACGAAGAACACATCCGCCTTGAACGGACTCTCAAAGCCATACTTCCAGCCCTTCAGCGTGGCCAGTATCGGCATATTCTGCGTCGTCAGGGTGTACATGCCGGGCTGGTACACGTCGGCTATCACGCCCTCATTGAGAAATACAGCCTGCTGCGACTCGCGTACGGTCAGCTTGGCGTTCATTTTTATCTCATTCTCATAGCGGGGAAACTTCCAGACGATCGTATCGCTCGTATTGTCCGTCCAGTCTATGATGTCGATGAACTCATTCTTGAGCTTATCAAAAAATCCCATGTTAGTTGGTTTTGGTTAGTGATGAATGGTAATGGTCACTTGCTCTGGCAATCTTATGAAAGATTAGTCGAACTGTCAAGCCAAATATTGTAAGGGGCGACATCGATTTTGCGGGGAAATCGGAAGTCTGGGAGGATTTACTGAATTACAGATTTACGGAATTACGGATTTATGTAAGCTTCCCCCTGAAACGGTGGAACACTATGGAACACCTGAAACGGTGAAACACTTTGTAACGGGTACTACGCACTAGTCTGCCGTCAGGCCAATCCGTAAATCCGTAAATCTGTAATTATGTAAATCCCCTTAAAACCACTCCTTGTAGCCGCACAATCCTTGCAATCCTCCCGTGTGTACCGCTATGATCCGCGTCCCTCTGGGGAAATAGCCCTTGCTGATCATATCGTAGAGGCCCATCAGCATCTTGCCGGTATAGACAGGCTCCAGTTGCACGAGGTGGTCCAGTTTGAACTGTTTGATAAAGTCTATCAGCTCCGGCGTGACCCGCGCATAGCCGCCACAGTGATAGTCAAAGGTGATATGCCAGTTGCTAAACTGCTGCTCTGTATAGTCTGAGACCAGCTGCGTGATGGCAGGGGTGAGGGTGTCCTTGCCCTTCAGCGCAGAGAAGCCTATCACTTTGCGTTTGCCGTACAGGCCCGCCACGATACCTGCCAGCGTGCCGCCTGTGCCGGAGGCGGTGCAGATATAGTCGTAGTCCTCCTTGATCTCAGCCAGCATCTCTATCACGCCGGGGAGGGCGAGGATATTGGTGCCGCCCTCAGGTATGTGATAGTGGCGGCCTAGCTGCACGCGCAGGCTCTCTATGCTGTCGGGGTCGTCTTTCAGCCGGTATTGCGCGCGGTCCATCCAGAGGATGCGCATGCCATTGCGCGCAGCGGTGAGGAGTGTATCTGTAGGCGTATCTGTCGGCTCGCCACGTATGATGCCTATGGTCTTAAAGCCGAATAGCCGCCCGGCAGCCGCCGTAGCCGCGATATGATTAGAGTATACCCCGCCAAAGGTTAGCAGCGTGTCATGGCCCTCCTCGCGCGCCTCTACGAGGTTGTAGCGCAGCTTGCGCCACTTATTGCCCTGTATCTCGGGGTGGGTCAGGTCGTCCCGCTTCAGCCATAGCTCCACACCGTGCTCGGCGATGAGGCCCTCGCGGATAAGCTGTAGTGGCGTAGGAGCAGGTAGGTGAGACATGGGTGCGAAAGTAAAGTTTACTACACAGAGCACACGGAGTTTTCACAGAGTTATTTTATATACATCCCAGTGTCCTCCGTGTTTCCTCTGCGACCTTTGTGTAGTGCGGGTGATGATGCGTATCAGCACACAGTTCAGCGGAATCAGTGTGCCGTAGCTACAAAAACGTGTATATTGCAGCTACCGCATCTCTATCCACCTACCCGCCTGAGGCATCGAGCCTCCGTGTATGTCATGGATATAAAACTGCGGCCACAGCATGGAACCACCTGTACCCGGAGATTTTCCCCCGTTTTTGGAGCAGATCAGCGATGGCTTTCTGGTGCTGGACAGCGCCCTGGAGGTCCGCTACTGCAATCGGCGCATCCGTGAGGTGACCCGCCGGGATAGCAGCGCGCTGGTGGGCCGGCATGTGTGGGTGGCTTTTCCCGAGATGATAGGCTCTGCCGTACATGACGCAGTGCTGGCAGCAGTAGCTACCGGGGCGCACCAGCAGGCAGATACCTATATGCCTGTGCTGGGCATGTGGCTGCGGTTTCACATCTATCCCTCGGTGGGGTACTATACTATCTGTATACGTGATGTGACCAGCGCCCATACCGCTACTGAGCTGCTGGAGCAGGAGCGGCGGTTTTCGGAGTCGGTGCTCAGCAGCCTGCCGGGTATTTTCTATATGTATGACATGACCGGCCGCTTCCTGCACTGGAATGAGAACTTTGAGACCGTATCCGGCTATAGCGCCGCAGAGATCGCGCAGATGCACCCGCTGGATTTCTTTGGCGGTGAGGAGAAGGCACTGCTGGAGCAGAAGATCAGGGAGGTCTTTGACCGGGAGTGGGCATTTGTAGAGGCTTCCTTCTTGACGCGCAGCGGGGAGCGTGTGCCGTATTACTTTACCGGCAGGGCTATAGAGTACGATGGTAGACAGTGCCTGATAGGCGTGGGTATAGACATCACCGAGCGGCGGCGCTCAGAGGAGCAGTACAGGTATCTATTCAATAACAACCCTGCGCTGATCATCATCTGGGATCCCGCCACCCTGCGCGTACTGGAGGTCAATGAGGCTGTAAACGAGCGCTACGGCTACACCCGGCAGGAGTACATGGGTATGTCTGTGCTGCAGTACCGCCCGGCAGAGGACCATGACCGTATCCTGGCTTTTGCCGCACAGATACTCAGCGGTGAGGTCAGGGTAGCGCGCGGCACCTGGCGACACCTCAAAAAAGACGGTAGCCTGATGTATATGGATATCTCCTCGCACCGCATAGACTATGATGGGCGCGTAGCCGTGCTCTCACTGGCCAAAGACATCACCGCGCAGCACCGTGCAGAGGAGCAGCTGCGCAGCAGCTATGAGGATATACGCCGGCTCAATGCACACCTGCAGACCGTGCGCGAGGAGGAGCGCCTGAGCATAGCCCGCGAGATACATGACGAGCTGGGCCAGCAGCTCACGGGCCTCAAGATGGATATCTCCTGGCTCTCCCGCCGGCTCTCTGCCGCAGAGGCCCCTGTGCAGGAGCGACTGGCAGAGGTGCTGGCACTGGCAGACGATACTATACGCACTGTGCGGCGTATAGCCAGTGACCTGCGGCCCGGCATACTGGAGGACCTCGGGCTGGTAGCTGCGCTGGAGTCGCAGTCGGCAGAGTTTCATAGGCGTACGGGCATAGCCAGCCTGCTGGAGATAGACCAGCCCGCTATAGACATCCCTCAGGCAGAGGCCATAGGTGTCTTCCGCGTGTACCAGGAGGCACTGACCAATATTACCCGCCATGCGCAGGCCACCGAGGTACGTACCACAGTGACCTGCGGTGAGGATACGCTGCGTATGACCATCACGGACAATGGCTGCGGCATGGATATAGACCAAGCGCGGGCCAGCCGCACCTTTGGCCTGGTAGGCATGACCGAGCGTGCCGCTATGCTGGGTGGCTCACTCACACTCGATAGCCGCCCCGGCAGCGGCACTACACTCACCCTGTCCATACCCCTACACCTAAACACCACCTGATGAATATACTCATAGCAGATGACCACGCCATCGTGCGCAAGGGCCTTATACAGTTGCTCCGCGAGGAGTTTGGCCGGCTCTATGTGGCGGAGGCCGCAGATAGTGCTGAGGTATATCGCATCTTGCGTGACCGCTCCTGGGATGTGATCTTGCTGGATATCTCTATGCCCGGCCGCAACGGAGTAGAGGTGCTCAAGCAGCTCCGTGCAGAGGGTGTGCGCGCACCCATCCTCATGCTCAGTATGCACCCTGAGGAGCAGTACGCCCTGCGCGTGCTCAAGGCGGGTGCCTCAGGCTTTCTCAAAAAAGACGCTGCGCCGGAGGAACTCATCACGGCCATACACCGTGTGCTGAGTGGCCGCCGCTATATCACCGCCTCTCTGGCAGAGCGCATGGCAGAGGAGGCCGCACTGGGCGCTCAGAGCGGACACGAGGCGCTTTCTGACCGCGAGATGGAGGTATTTATGCTGCTCGCCGCAGGCCGCGCCGTCTCAGAGATAGCCACAGAGATGTCTCTCAGCGTCAATACCGTGAGCACCTACCGCACCCGCATACTGGAGAAGCTCCTGCTCCGTACCAATGCAGATATCACCCGCTACGCCATAGACCACCGGCTGCTGTAGTTTACCCTTTGTAGTGCAAACCGCTACAATTCTTTCACTGTTGTCACTAAAGACAATAAGGCTTGTGCTCCGTTCCTTTGCATCCACAATCGGGCACAATGCAACAGGACAAAGAGATCGGGATCGTAAAAGTAGCTACAGTAGAAGACTCTGCCGTAGTCTCTGACCGGCTGCGCAGCCTGCTCTCAGAACTGGATGGGGTCCACTATATAGGCAATGCAGCCAGCATAGATGAGGCTATGGAGCTGATACGTGTGCATGAGCCGGATATAGTGATACTGGACATACACCTGCGCTCAGACCAACAGCGGCTGAATGGCATGAGCCTGATACCCGTGATCAAGGCCGGCTGGCCGGATACCCTCGTGATCATGTTTACTAATTTTTCTGACCATCAGTACCGGCTGCGCTGCATGGAGCTGGGGGCTGACTATTTCTTTGATAAATCTGAAGAACCCGAACAAATGATGAATGTAATAAGACAAGCCCATCTGCAGCCCGCTGCGGCTACTACCGCCGGCCAGCGCAAAGGAATAACCACTGCAGATCACAGCTACCGGAGCGTGGTGTCCCAGCAGGCCGCCATGCTGAATGCTGTACCTGGCAGTGCCGCGCTGCTGGATAGCCGTGGCGTGATAGTAGCCGCCAACGATGCGTGGGCGGGATTTGCTGCGCAGTACCACCTGCCGGTGGGAGATTTTGCCGTGGGGCAGGACTATCTGGCCCGCATAGCGGTGGAGTTTGGCCAGGCCGGTAGCGGGGTCATAGCCGGTATCAGGCAGGTGCTGGCAGGCACGAGCACCGGCTATACCACAGAGTATGACTGCACGCTGTCAGACGGGCATAGGCGCTTCATGCTCAGTGTCACACCTGCATCCGTGATGGGCGAGCCTGGTGCTATGGTGCTGCGCACAGACATCACCGAGCAGCAGGGCCACCTGCTGGCTCGGCTCACCTCAGAGTCAAACCTGCTCGCTATCATAGAGAGTACAGAGGACGTGATCTTTTCACTGGACCGCGACTTGCGCTATATCACCTTCAATACTACTATGGCCCGCATGGTACGCAGCGTATATGGGCATGAGATAGCCACAGGCAGCCGTGTGGTCAGCGTGCTGGAGGATATAGATCCTACCGAGGCCAAAACCTGGGAGGACTATTATGCCAGGGCATTTGCCGGAGAAGTGGTCCGGTTTGTAAAAGAATATCCTGCCGAAGGACGCACGGTCTATTATAAGTTCATCATCAATCCCATCTGGCAGCAGGGCACCGTAGCAGGGGTATCATGCTTTGGCCGAGATGTGACACAATACCATGAGATGCAAAAGCAGATACAGGAACTCAATGAGTCTCTGGAGCAGAAAGTGATGGATCGCACAGAGGAGCTGCAGGCTTTCTCCTATATGGTGTCGCATGATCTCAAGTCACCGCTGCGCATCATAGGCGGCTACGCATCGCTCCTGGCCCAGAGCTACGGCGAGCAGCTCAATGAAGATGCCCTGAGTATGCTGCGTATCATCAGTTCCCATACAGTGAAGATGAATAAACTGATAGATGGACTGCTGCGCTTCTCACGCTATGGACGCCAGGAGATGCACACTGCCAGTACAGATATGGATAGTATCGTGCGCTCAGTGATACAGGACGTGGTCATGACCCGCGATACACCTCCCGTGAAAGTAAAGATAGGCAACGTGAAAAGCGCCCTATGTGATCCTGACCTGATACGCCAGGTTTGGTTCAATCTGATAGGCAATGCGGTGAAATACACCTCTCATAAATCCGTCGCAGAGATAGCCGTGGGTATGGTCACTGTAGGAGAGGAGGATGCATACTACGTCCGTGACAATGGAACCGGCTTTGATATGAAGTATGCGAACCGGCTTTTCGAGGTATTTCAACGGCTGCATAGTGCCGATCAGTTTGAGGGATCTGGTATCGGCCTGGCCACAGTGCACAAGATCATACAGAGGCACGGCGGCCGTGTCTGGGCCGAAGCTGAGCCGGGTCGCGGTGCCACTTTCTACTTTACCCTTGGTACTGCTCCCACTATAGGCTGATCCTGGCCGCTGCCTGCTGATTTTTCAGTAAACTTGTCTCATGGACAAGAAGAAAGTACTCGTGGTCTACTACTCCCAGACCGGCCAGATGCGCGATATAGCTGATAGCTTTTGCCGGGGCTTTGTAGCAGACGACAATTATATAGTGGACTATGAGCAGCTCAGGCTGGTGAATGAGTTCCCCTTTCCCTGGACCGCCTTTACTTTCTTCAATGCCTTTCCTGAGACTTTCAAGGAGCAGGCGCTGCCTTTGCTGCCCTTTTCTGATAAGGTCAATGGCGACTATGACCTCATCGTGCTGGCCTATCAGCCGTGGTTCCTCACGCCAAGTCCTGCTATCTCGTCCTTTCTCCAGACGCCTGCGGCTAAAAAGCTCCTGACCGGTAAGAAGGTCGTGACCCTGATAGGCTGCCGCAATATGTGGCTGGGCGCGCAGGAGAAGGTCAAGAAGCGCCTCGCCGCCTTTGGCGCAAAAGTGATAGGCAACGTAGCCCTGGTAGACAAAAGCCCTAATGTGGTGAGCGTGATCACCATCCTCCGCTGGCTGCTCTGGGGCCGGAAAGAAAAGACCAGCCTGCTACCTGCTGCAGGTGTCTCGGAGGCGGATATAAGGCAATGTGAGATATATGGCAGACTGACCAAGAATGCGATAGAACGTGGTGAAATTGATTCGATACAAGATGGGTTGAATGCTCAGGGTGCCGTGGAGATCGTGCCGGAGCTGGTGCTGATGGAGCGCAGGGGCCAGCGTAGCTTCTCTATCTGGTCTGGCTTTGTCGGTGCGAAGCCGATCGGTTCCCTTGGCCGCAACCTGCGCGTCAGACTTTTTATGACCCTGCTGCCTACCGCTATCTTTATCCTTTCGCCCATCCTCATGATCGTATCGGCACTACAGCTCCGGCTGAAAAAGGATGAGCTCATGGCTGATGTCCGCTACTTTATGAGCAATGGGCTGAGGGGGTAAGTAGTCAATTAACCGCCAAGAACGCGGAGTTATCTAAAATCTCTTTGCGATCTTGGCGTCCTTTGCGGTTCTATATTTCTCTTATTAAAGCGAACCTTTCTTTCCCCATCCCTGTTATCAGTAGTTTCCGATATGGCACAAACGGTAAGAAGGACAGATATTTGTCCCCATTTGTTTGATAGCCGTATTTTGGAGATATAGCAACGTTTTATTCCTTTGCACCCTTAACCACCGCACCTGTCTTGAGCAGAAATGTATATATAACGCGCCTTTCGTCCTATTTGCCCAATGAGCCAGTGGCAAACGACCAGATGGAAAGCCGCCTCGGCCTCATCAATGGCAAGCCCTCTAAGGCCCGCGCCGTGGTGCTCCGCAGCAATGGCATCAAGACCCGCTACTACGCCCTCGATCAGTCCGGCAAGTCTACCCATACCAATGCACAATTGGTTAAAGAGGCTATCAAGAAGCTCTATGATGAGCGCTTCGGCGCCGATGACATACAGATACTGGCCTGCGGTACCACCTCTCCGGATCAGCTCCTGCCGTCTCACGCCTCTATGGTGCTGGGCGAGCTAGGCATAGGCCCGATAGAGGTACTGAGCACTACCGGCTCCTGCTGCACGGGTGTGCAGGCCATGAGCTACTGCTACCTCGCTATCCTCGCAGGTGTATATGATAATGCCGTCTGCACCGGCAGCGAGAAGATGAGCGCCTGGATGCTGGCGGACAAGTTTCAGGATGAGGCAGACAGGCTGAAAGAGCTGGAGGCCAATCCTTTTATCGCTTTTGAGAAGGAGTTTCTCCGCTGGATGCTGAGTGATGGCGCCGGTGCCTGCGTGCTGGAGTCGCAGCCCAACCCCGAAGGTATATCGCTGAAGATAGAATGGATAGAGCAGCGCAGCTACGCCAATGAGCTGCCTGTCTGTATGTATGCAGGCGCTACCAAAGACGAAGCAGGCAAACTGACCGGATGGAATGAAATGCCACCACACGACTGGGCTGATAAATCTGTCCTCTCACTCAAGCAGGATACCCGTTTCCTCGGAGAGAATATAGTGAAGTATGGCGGCAAGTTTCTGCTGGATATAGTGAAGCGTCGTGGCTTTGATGTGAATGAGGTGAGCTACTTCCTGCCGCATCTTTCGTCAGAGTTCTTTGCACCAAAGATCGCCGAGGAGCTGCAGGCTATCGGTATCGGCATCGCTGCGGAGAAGTGGTTTTACAACCTGACCCGAGTGGGCAATATCGGCTCTGCATCAGCCTTTGTGATGCTCGATGAGCTATTCCACTCTGGTAAGCTGAAGAAGGGTGAGAAGGTCCTCATGATGATCCCTGAGAGCGCACGCTTCAGCTATGCATATGTGCTGCTCACAGTAGTCTAGTTTTTTCGCAAACCAATAGTTCCTCACGATATGCTGGTCAGCAAAGAAGAAGTGCAACAATACATCCCGCAGCGTCATCCTATCGTGATGGTAGATGGCCTGCTGGAGCATGAGGGTGATGTGAGTGTATCTGCACTGACCATCGCACCGGATAATATTTTTGTGAGTGATGGCCACTTTCAAATGCCCGGCATGGTAGAAAATATCGCCCAGACCGCCGCACTGAGAATGGGCTACAGTCATAAGCTGGAAGCCAAACAATCCGGCGCAGCTCCTGCCAAGCCACCTGTAGGCTTCATAGGAGAGGTCAAGAATCTGAAGATACACCTGCTGCCACCTGTCGGCGCTACCATCCACACACGCATAGAGGTGCTGCATACTATTTTCACCGCATCAGTGATACGCGGTGAGGTGCTGTATGATGGCCAGGTAGCAGCGGAGTGCGAGATGAAGATATTCACGCAGCCTTAGAACAAATCCTTTGCCGCGTCTGTTTGCAGCCGGTCAATGAGCCATAGTATGCGCTGCAGCAGAGTCGCACATTTTTCGCTAAGTTTACGCACAGTGAAAGAAGAAGAAGTACCACAGGACGATGCCAATATGCTGCAGGGTAAGTTCAGGAAACTGTATTACGCTACTGATGGTAGTGCGCACTACAAGGGTGTAGGCAGCGTGGGCTGGGAGCCTGAGAATGTAGTGCTGGAGCAGGCCTGGGAGGATATACGTGAGCGTGTGGCAGAGGCGAAGGAAAAGGTGCTGGCCGGAGGGGCTAGCCCGGTGCTCTACCACATGGAGCGCACCCTCATGACGCCTGACATACTCGCAGGTCACATAGGCTGGCCGGCATTTGTGGTCAGGCTGCATCTGCGCCCATTCTTCTTTGGCAGGCTAGGCCGCAAGACTTTGGAGAAGTACGCGTACGCATTCCAGATATCACTTGATGAATTGACAGACATTACAAAAGTAAAATAGGATCGATCCCATCTTCCTATCGGGAGGTGGAGAGGGGTGGATGTATGCAGATAGATTTCCCACATAGACAGAGCGCCCACTGTGAGAATGGTGTCGTGTCAAACCTTATGCGCTTTCATGGATACAACTATAGCGAGCCGATGGTGTTTGGTATCGGGTCTGGTATTTTCTTTTCCTACATACCGTTTATCAAGATGGGTGGCATACCCGTCACCTCGTACCGTACACTGCCGGGCGCGATCTTCAAGCGCTTCGCAAAACGGATAGGCATGAAGGTAGAGAGCAAGAGCTACAGTAGTGAGCAGAAGGCTATGGCCGATCTTGACGTGATGCTGGAGAAAGGTGTACCTGTGGGTATGCTCACCTCCGTATACTACCTCACCTACCTGCCGGATGCATACCGCTTCCACTTCAATGCGCATAACATCGTGGTCTATGGCAAAGAGGGCAATAACTACCTCGTCAGTGATCCGGTGATGGAAACTACCACTACCATTTCTGCCGAGGACCTCATACGTGCGCGTTTTGCCAAAGGTGTGGCAGAACCTAAAGGCCGTATGTACTATCCTACACAGTTTCCAAAGGAGATAGACCAGAAGGAAGCTATCTGGCGTGGTATCAAGCGTGCGGGATTTGACATGACTGAGATACCGATCTTCATACTCGGCACCAAGGGCATGAAATACCTCGCTGGCCGCCTGCAGAAGTGGCCTGAGAGACTCGGTGACCGCAAGGCAATCCAGTACCTCGGCAATGTGGTGCGGATGCAGGAGGAGATAGGCACCGGTGGTGCGGGCTTCCGCTTTCTCTATGCGGCATTTCTCGATGAGGCCAGCAGCATAGTAGGCAATAAGGAGCTGTATGATCTATCCAAAGAGCTGACCGCCTCAGGTGACCGCTTGCGCGACTTTGCCTACTATGCAGGCCGCGTGTGCAAGAGCCGCAAGACAGATGTACTTTCCTTTGCCGAGCTGGCAGATATCCTGCGCGAGTGTGCGGAGAGGGAAGACAAAATATTTCGCCGCTTGCATCAAATAGCCAAAGACAATATCTGATGCCAGCTATCCTGATAGATAAAGTGACCAAGCAATACGCGGGCAGCACCACGCCTGCTGTGCGCGACCTCTCGCTGACCATAGCGCGCGGAGAGGTATACGGCCTGCTGGGCCACAATGGCGCAGGCAAGTCTACTACAGTCATGATGATCTGCGGCCTGCTCCGTGCAGACAGTGGCAGCATCAAAGTATTTGGCGATGATCCAGCGCAACATGGCCCGGCGGTGCGCCGCAGGGTAGGCGTGGCTACGCAGGATATCGCGCTTTTCCCCTCGCTCACTGGCCTGGAGAATCTGCAATACCTCTGCCGCATGTACGGCCTCACACCTGATCATAATAAGCTGATGCCGCTGCTGGAGCGTTTTGGCCTGGCAGCAGATGCAGGCAAGCGTGCAGACTCGTACTCAGGCGGCATGAAGCGCCGCCTCAATCTCATAGCCTCTGTACTACACGATCCGGAGCTGCTGATACTCGATGAGCCTACTGCGGGTGTAGATGTGCAGAGCCGTGCCATGATCATAGCCTACCTCCGCGAGATGAATGCAAAGGGCATGACCATCATCTACTCCTCGCACATACTGGAGGAGGTGGAGAAGCTCTGCCAGCGAGTAGGATTTCTGAGTGAGGGTGTGCTGATAGAGCAGGGCGCTACAGCCGACCTGCTGCAGAAGTACCGCACAGATTCACTGGAGAATGTTTACCTCACCGTATCCGGCAGGTCTATAGACGTATGAAGGTACTCGCTACCATATGGAAAGAATTTCTGACGCTCAGGCGTGATCCGGGTGGCATGGCGCTGATCTTTCTGATGCCGGTGCTGCTGGTCACAGTCATGTCCCTCGTAGAGGATGTGCCATTCCGCGACTATCGTCACTTCAGTTTTGATATCGTGTGTGTGAATGAAGACCATGACACGCTCGGCGACTACATAGAGCAGACGCTGGCCTCATCCGGCAGCTTCCATTTGGTGAAAGAATACCAGGGTAAGCCACTGACAAAGGCGACGGGCATGGACCTAGTGAGCAGCGGCCGCTATCGCGCATTTCTGTATATACCTGCCCACGCTACCCAGCGGCTTAATGGCAAAACTGCCATAGTGGTCCAGTCACTCATGTCCGGCTTTGGTATCATGGACCGTCCGGAGCGCGATACCACAGATGCGGTAGAGATCAAGGTAGTCTTTGACCCCGTGATACAGATCAATGTAAAGCAATCACTGCTCTATGCGATAGAGAAGATCGTAGCCGGTGCAGAGAATAAAGTCCTGATGGCAAAGTTCTCCGAGCAGGTAAAGAAAATGACCGGCAGCAATGATACCATGCCTAGGCCTGACCTGTCTAAGATGATCGCAGTCACAAGTGAGAAGTCTTATGAAGGTTTTGACGAGCTGGCCATGAACTCGGTACAGCACAATGTACCAGCCTGGGCCATGTTTGCCATGTTCTTCATCGTCTTTCCCCTTGCGGGAAATTTCATCAAAGAGCGTGAGGATGGCAGCCTGCTACGCATGAGGTTGATAGCAGGTTCCCGCTTCCACTTCATAGCCGGCAAATACGTCTTTCATTTCTTTGTCTGTCAGGTACAGTTTGTCCTGATGCTGGCTGTGGGTTTATTCCTGCTGCCACTACTCGGTCTGCCGAGGCTGGTGATAGGGAATGAGATCCTGCATATAGCGCTCGCAGCTACCTGTATATCGCTGGCAGCTACAGCATATGGTATGGCTGTGGCAGGAGCCTTTCGTACGCATCAGCAGGCGTTGACATTCGGAGCCATATCGGTCGTACTGCTCGCCGCTATCGGTGGGGTATGGGTGCCGGTATATGTCCTGCCTCATGCCCTCCAGGTAGCCAGCAATATCTCTCCGCTCAGCTGGGGGCTGGAGCTATGCAATGATGTTTTCCTGCGCCATACAGACTTCCGGCAGATGCTGCCACAAGTGAGTAAATTACTTGTCTTTGCTGCGGCCTGTCTTGGTCTAGCCTATTTCCTGCTCAATCGTCAAAATACTCGCTGATGCCTACACTGGCAGATATGCAGGCCCGCTATCAGCAGGCGCTGGAGCCGCTCTACGGGCAGCGTGAGGCGCGCACTATCACACAGTGGGTGCTGGAGGATGTCTTGCATCTGCAGAGTGTAAAACTGGTCATGGATCGCTTTCTCATCCTGACCTCGCATCAGCAGGAGGTACTGGAGGATCATCTGAAGAGGCTCTTGACGCATGAGCCGGTGCAGTATGTACTCGGCTATGCAGAGTTTCATGGATTAAATTTTAAGGTCGATTCATCTGTACTGATACCACGGCCTGAGACAGAGGACCTGGTCGACTGGGTGCTCTCAGAGATCCGGCCTCATGCATCTCTGATAGATATCGGCACTGGCAGTGGCTGCATTCCTGTGTCGCTCAAGAAGGCCCGTTCGGACTATATCGTATCTGCGTTAGATATAAGTGCAGCGGCACTAGCTGTCGCAAGGGAGAATGCAAAGCTCAATAACACCGAGGTACTTTTTACGCAGTTAGATATCCTGGCAGAACTACCTACCGGCAAATACGATGTGATAGTCAGTAACCCACCCTATATCGGATACGAAGAGAAAAATGTAATGTCGGATAATGTGCTGAAGTTTGAGCCGCACATCGCTCTCTTTGCAGATGATCCCCTGATCTTTTACAAGTGTATCGCTGCTATCGCACCGCAAATATTGAATGACGGTGGAAGTGTCTATATAGAGATAAGTGAATACCGCGCTGCAGAAGTCGTCGCGATATTTGAGCAGGCCGGATATCAGGCAGAGATAAAGAAAGACCTGACAGGGCGCGAGCGTATGGTGAAGGCTTCGCGTTGATCACTTCTTTTTCTTCTTCACCGACGCTTTTCGGGTAGCTACTGCATTTGGATTGACCAGCTTCCCCAGGTTCTTTCCTGTCTTGTCTATCTTGTAGCGGAAAGTCATGCCGTAGTCTTTGCTCTTCTTGTTGTTTTCTTTCAGCGATACGAGTGCAGTGTCACCTTCAAACGGCTCTGCATTTTCATAAATAGGTTCTATGACCCATGTGCCGGAGTGGTCTATATAGCCGTAAGTAGAGTCATTCTCAGTCACGGCAGCGAGGCCGGAGGAGAAGGCCGACACATTCGCAAAGCTCTGCGTGAAAGGCTGACTACCGGAGCGATCTATGAATACCCAGCGGTCATCTTTTTTGACAGCAGCGAGGCCTTCACTAAAGGATGTCGCATCCTGATAGATGAATGGTATCACCACATGGTCGCGGTCATTGATAAAGCCATAACCCTTGAAATTGTGCGCTGCATATAATCCCTCCGAGAGCGGCTGTATATCCTCATAGTCCGCACCGACCACAAACTCACTCTTTCGGTTGATGATGCCAAACTTGCACGGAGCGCCATCGCAATAATCTAGTGCAACGACTGCCTTGCCGCCTATGAAGTCTCCCGCACTCGCAAAAGCCTTCTCGAAAGCCACTTTACCATTCTTATCGATGTATGAGTACATACAGTTGTCCGTACATGGTTTCAAGGCTACCGCTGCCAGTCCTCCGCTGAACTCCGATGCGTCATCATATTGCGGCTGTATCACCAGCGTCTGCGTCTTGGGGTTCACATAGCCCCACTTGTCGTTAGACTTGAAGGGAGATAACGTGAGCTGTGATAGAAATATATCCTGCTGTATCCTATCCTTAAACGGGTTGTTTGGATAAGCTTTTTGAAAGGCCTGATAGCTGGAGTCTGTCGCATCCTGCGTGTAGAGGTCGTAGAGCTGGTTCCAGGCGCTCATGATATTCCTGTTAGACGGATAGGCTTTGATGAAGGTATTGTACTCCCAGACTTCACCCTTGCGCGTGCTCATGGTATAGATGCTATCCTGCACAGCTGCGAGAAATGGATTCTTGGGATACGCCTTCTCAAACTCAGCATAGCCCTCTATCGTGCCACGCTTGAGGTAGCTCTCATAGATCTTGCGGTCATACTGCACTTGCGCTTCTTTGGCATAGGGCGCTGTAGGGTACTTGTCGAGATAGGTTTTAAATGCCTCCGCCGTATTAGCCTTGGTCATGTCTGCATAGAGCAGCTGCTCGTAGAGCTTATTGGCATCATTAAATTTCTTTGACTTAGGATAGTCATTCAGAAACTGGCGCAGGCCCTCTATATCATTCTTTAGCGAGAGCTCGTCGTAGCGTATCTCATCGCGTTTGTCGGAGGCTTCCTCGTTCAGCTTTTCATCCTTAGAGTACTTCACGAAGTTGTCATAGGAGTCAAAGGTGTTCTTGGCTTTGGCCTTTTCATAAGCCTGCTTATTGACGTCGTTATACAGCTCCGTGATGGTAAAATCCCTCACGCCGTATTTCAGGTACTTTTTGGTCTGCTTGTCATCCTCCTTCAGCGGTATGGCTGCAAAAGCCTTATTGACATAGATCGTAGCGGAGTCAAGGTTGATACTCTTATAGTCGCGGGCAGAGAAGAGCTTTGCCATAGCATAGTTGGCCGCTACATCCTTCGGGTCTTTCTCCAGTTCTTCTTTGATGCCGGCGCGGGCCTTGTCATAGTCGCCGCTGTTGATATTCTTAAATGCCTTGTCGAGGTCCCCTGCCATTATGCTTTGCGCAGTGAGGAGGGATATGCAGGCGATATAGATGATCTTTTTGCTCATGCGGTGCGGATGGTATTTTCTTTGATGAGATGGTTTATTTGTTCGTCGCTGATGCCTGACTCGCGCAGGATGGCGATGCTATCCTCGCCCAGGAGCGGTGCCTGCCAGTGGTGGTCTGTCATGCCCTCATGGCGCACAGGCGTAGCGATAGTGCTAAACGTTTTGCCTGCGAGGTCAAAGTCCACGAAGAGTTTTCTTTCGCGCAGGTAGGTGTCAGTAGTGAGTTCGTCCAGGTCATTGATGGCAGTGAGGCACACGTCGTCTTTTTGAAAGAACGTCAGCCACTCTGTTCTCGTCTTTGTGCGGAATATATTTTGTAATTCTTTCTGAATCGAGGCTTGGACACTTTCATCACCTAATATCTGCTCCCGCCAATCAGGTCGGCCCAGTCGCTCGCATACCTTATTCCAGAATTTAGGCTCCAGCGATCCCAGCGCTACATATTTGCTATCACTGCATTCATAGACGTTATAGTTAGCCTGTCCGCCTGAGAGTTGAAACTTGCCACGCGTGTGGCCTTTGCCCAGCGCTTGCTGCTCTGCAAATGGCAGCGCGAGAAATGGCAATACGCTATCGGTCATAGCTATGTCGAGCCACTCGCCGGTGCCGGTTTTCTCACGGCGGTAGAGCGCGGTGGTCACGGCATTCATAGCCATGTAGGAGCCGCCTGCGATATCTGCCATTTGAAAGCCTGGTATCACCGGTTTGCCTTTTTCATCACCAGTCACGCCCAGGGCGCCAGCTATAGCGATATAGTTGAGGTCGTGGCCTGCAGCCTGTGCCAGCGAGGAGTCTTGTCCGTAGCCAGTGATAGAGATGTATATCAGTCGTGGGTTGATGGCTTTCAAGGTTTCGTAGTCTAACCCCATACGCTGCATCACACCTGGGCGGTATTGCTCGATGAAAACATCAGCCCTGCGCACGATGTCCAGCAGCGCGGCTTTCCCCGCAGGGGAGAGGAAGTTGATAGCCAGGCTGCGCTTGTTTCTATTCAGTGCATAGTAGAAAGCAGACGTACCCGCTATCAGCGGCTCAAAAGAGCGTATATAGTCGGGCGAGTCCGGGTCTTCCACTTTGATCACATCGGCACCCATATCTGCCAGCATCATAGTAGCCAGCGGACCGGGCAGTAGCCGTGTGAGGTCTATGATCGTCACACCCTCCAGTGGGCCTTTACGTTTCGGTCGCACTGTAGTATTTCCCGTGGTCCGTGGTCCGTCGTCTGTCGTCCCTTCATACTTCCTGAAGCACTTTGCAAACTGCATCATCTCCATCAGGTTGCTCACCTGTACCTGGCCGCTCATGAGGGCTGTCTGCGGGTTGAGTTTGCCGGTCTCGAGGTCAATATAGCTCGCGGCGTCTGTACTGATCACGCAGGTAGGTGTACCGGTCAGGGTAGTATCCAGCCTGCAGGTGTTATTTTCTATCGTGATGGTGTATCCGAAATCCTCTGCGCCGCTGATCACAAAGTGAAAGATGCAGGTGAGGCCGTTGGCTTTCTCGGGGCGGAAGCGGGAAGGAGCGGAGTCAAGTATCTGTCTGGCGGTGATGGGCATGAGGTGATGGCGTGTCAGGTTTTTATCTTGCCGCGGCGGGGGCGTATATACGTGATGATGAGTATCGCTACCAGCGCAGCCAGCCCGATGATCCAGGCAGAGAGCTCTTTGAAATCTGAGAACAGTTTCATCGCGTCGTGTTTATTAGTAAGCCCACTTCACATACATGGCCCCCCAGGTGAATCCTCCGCCGAAGGTGGCCAGTATCAGGTTGTCGCCTTTCTTCAGTCGCTGCTCCCACTCCCAGAGGCAGAGCGGTATCGTGCCATTTGTCGTATTGCCATAGCGCTGGATATTCACCATTACTTTCTCTGCGGGGAGGCCCACATACTCACGAGTGGCGTCTATGATGCGCAGGTTGGCCTGATGCGGCACCAGCCATGCTACATCATCAGCCGTCAGGTTGTTGCGCTTCATCACCTGGCCAGAGACATCTGCCATATTCTTTACAGCAAACTTGAAAACGGTCTTGCCCTCCTGATAGACGAAGTGCTCCCGATTGGCTACGGTTTCTGCGGTAGCAGGCTTCTGAGAGCCACCTGCCTTCTGATGGAGGTAGTGGCGTCCGGCGCCATCTATGCGCAGCTGCGAGTCGAGTATGCCGAGGCCGTCAGTGTTAGGCTCCAGCAGTACACATCCTGCACCATCGCCAAATATCACGCAGGTATTGCGATCTGTATAGTCAATGATGGAGGACATTTTATCAGCACCTACCACCAGCACTTTTTTGGCCCTGCCGGACTCGATGTAGCTCGCACCATTTTGCAGCGCAAACAAGAAGCCTGAGCAGGCTGCCGAGATGTCGTATGCCCAGCAGTTGGTCGCGCCGATCTTGTCAGCCAGTATCACTGCTGTAGATGGGAAAAGCATATCCGGCGTGGTAGTAGCCACAAGGATGATGTCTATATCGTTTGGTGCGAGATTCTTTTTAGCCAGTAGCTTGGTCACGGCCTCGTAGGCCATATCTGAGGTAGCCAGGCCCGGCTCGCGCAGGATGTGGCGCTCCTTGATACCCGTACGCTCGGTGATCCACTGATCCGTAGTATCCACCATGGTCTCGAGCTCCTGATTGGTGAGTACATAGGGTGGTACGTATCCTTCTACGCCGGTGATGGCTGCAGTTATCTTCATGTATAGTCGTTTGGTCACGCTGCAGCCGCGCTGCAGGCTCTAAATCACGTATCAATGATACGACATAAAATCTAAATGGCAGGGGCTGCGGTTTGCCGGAAAGTTGATATTTTGCAACACCTCACGGGGTAAATGCACACCCTGCACTACACCCGCATAAACCGCTGAATGAAAGGCAGAAACATACTGGTAGCAGCTGGTGTCACTTTAGGTATCCTCGTGGTGCTGGAGGTGGTGTCTAGGATCGTGCTGTCCAATATCTACAACCGCAAGTTTGACTCCTCACTGATAGCGCCGGGCAAATACGGTGCTACAGACGGACTGAAGGCCAATGCCACCGGTACCGTATGGGGCAAACCTTTTCATACGGATGATATGGGCGGACGCAAGCACCAGAAAAGTAAGACCGGAAAAAAGAAGGTGCTGATCATAGGAGACTCTGTGACGGAGGGCGTGGGCATCGATGACTCCTCTACCATAGCCAACCTGACCAATGACAGCGACGAGTGGGCCGATGCCGATGTCAGAAATATATCCATGATAGGCTGGTCGAGCCATGACTACAGCAATGTGATCGATCACCTCTTTGCGGCAGATACGTCTATCAGTGAGGTGTACCTATTCTACTGCCTCAATGATATCTATGGCAAAAGCGCTGTCAAAGACCTGCCGCCGATAGGCAATAAGGGTATGATAAGTGAGATCAACGGCTGGCTGCAGGATAGGTATGCCACCTACCGCCTGATAAAGCTCATATGCTACAATCATAGCGATCACTACTATCAGTATGACAAGGCACTCTATGAAGACCCTGCGCGGGTCGACGCTACGATAGCAGATATCGTACACATCAGGCAAGTCTGCGAGGCGCATAAAGCCCACTTCATGATTATGCTGGTGCCATACCGCTCACAGCTGGAGCACAGGGGAGACAATCTGCCGCAGAGGGTATTGATAGATAAATTTCTCAAAAACGACATACAGGGCATGGACCTCTTGCGGCGGTGGCCTCAGGAGGATGATTACTCAGCGCTATTCCTGTATGGTGATGAGATACACTACTCTGCCCTCGGCCACATCGAAATGATGCGGGCGATCTACGGCAGATAAACTACATTCGATTACAATCACTATAATTGTATAGCAAATAGATAGTATGACACAAGACATCAGAAATAACTGGACCACCGAGGAGGTCCGCGAGATATATAATACCCCCGTGCTGGAGCTGATCGTACGCGCTGCCAATGTGCACAAGCAATACCAGGCTACCGGCGAGGTGCAGGTATGTACCCTGCTCTCTGTCAAGACCGGCGGCTGCCCGGAGGACTGCTCGTACTGCCCGCAGGCTGCCCGCTACAATACGGGCGTGGAGGCACACAAACTTATGAAGTATGAAGAGGTAGTAGACAAGGCACTGATCGCTAAGAATGCCGGCTCTACGCGCTTCTGCATGGGTGCTGCCTGGAGGGATGTGCGCGACGGTCGCGACTTTGACAATGTGATAGACATGGTGAAGGGAGTCAATGCCCTCGGCCTCGAGGTGTGCTGTACACTCGGTATGCTCTCTGAGGACCAGGCTGCACGCCTGAAAGAAGCCGGCCTCTATGCCTACAATCATAACCTCGACACCTCTCAGGAGCACTACAGCGATGTGATCACCACACGCACCTATCAGGACCGCCTGCGTACACTGGATAATGTAGAGAAGGCCGGCATCAGCGTCTGCTGTGGTGGCATCATAGGCATGGGCGAGACTGACGAAGACCGTATCAAACTGCTGCACACACTGGCTACACGCCCGCAGCATCCTGAGTCGGTACCGGTCAATGCGCTGGTAGCTGTGACAGGTACCCCACTCGAAGGCCGCCAGAAGGTGCAGACCTGGGAGATGGTGCGCATGATCGCTACTGCCCGTATCCTGATGCCTAAATCAATGGTACGCCTCTCTGCCGGTCGCAATGAGATGTCAGTAGAGCAGCAGTCACTGTGCTTCCTGGCTGGAGCCAATTCTATCTTCACCGGAGAGAAACTGCTCACTACGCCAAATCCGGACTTCAGCGCTGACAAGGAGATGTTTGAAGTACTCGGGCTGAAGCCTCGCGAGAGCTTCAAAGTAGAGAAGGAACTGGCTACGGCCAACTAAAACGCGTCCCGCGGGACACACCGTATGGACGCTATCCGCAGATACATCAAGCGTAAAATAGCTGACCGCCAGCGCGAAGACAACTTCCGTACGCTGCGACTGGTCGGCGGTACAGACTTTACCTCCAATGACTACATAGGGCTGGCGCGGGATGCTGCCTTTCACCAGAGAGTGGAGGCAGAGGTCACAGCGCATCGGCTGCAGGGTGGGAGTACCGGATCACGATTGCTGTCAGGCAATTCCGCATATGCAGAAAAGCTGGAGAGCATGATTGCCGGCTTTCATCGGTCAGAAGCAGCATTGCTTTTCAACTCCGGCTTCGATGCCAACTATGGCCTGCTGTCTGCACTGCCGTATAAGGGCGATACCATCATCTACGATGAACTCGTACACGCCTCGATACATGATGGGATGAAGGCTGGCAAAGCAAACCGTGTAGCCTTTCACCACAATGACCTCGCAGACCTGGAGGCGAAACTCAAAGCTGCCACAGGACTCAAATACGTGGTCACAGAGTCGCTCTTCTCTATGGATGGTGATGTGGCTCCTCTGCGGGAGATCGCTGCACTCTGCACAGCCTATGACGCAGGCCTGATAGTAGATGAGGCGCACGCCACAGGCGTGATAGGAGAGAGGGGTGAAGGACTGGTGAATCAACTCGGCATAGAAGATCTGGTGCTGGCTCGCGTGCATACGTTCAGCAAGGCGCTGGGTGGGCATGGAGCGGTGATACTCTGCTCAGATGACCTCAGAGACTTTCTCATCAACTACTGCCGTCCGTTTATTTTCTCTACTGCTATGCCACTGCACAGTCTGGCAGCTATCAGAGTGGCGTATGATTATTTCCCCGGTCTGAATGATCGTCGCAGGCATTTGCAGAAGCTGATACAGCTATTGCAGGTATCATTTACTCCATCGGAGCAGATGCATTTACTCAAAAGCGATAGCCCGATTCAGTCCCTCATCATCCCCGGCAATGCGGCTGTGAAACATATCGCCTCGCAGCTCCAGCAAGGCGGCTACGATGTACGCGCTATACTCTCGCCCACAGTGCCGAGGGGCAAGGAGCGCATCCGTATCTGCCTGCATAGCCACAATACGGTGGAGGAGGTACAAGGCCTCATCGCTGCTATCGCAAAACATACAACCGTCACAGCATCATGAGAAAGCCACTACCACAGCGGATATTTGTGACCGGTATAGATACTGATGTGGGCAAGACCGTGGTCTCTGCCGCACTCACAGAGGCGCTGCACGCAGACTACTGGAAGCCCATACAGGCCGGCTATGACACCGGCACTGACAGGGAGACCGTACAGTCGCTGCTCAGCACCATGAGCCTCACAGTGCACCCGGAGGCCTATAAACTCAAAGTACCCGCTGTGCCTGTGTACTCAGCTGAGCAGGAGGGCGTAGAGATAGATCCGCAGCAGATACAGATGCCTGACACGAGTAACCGTCTGGTGATAGAAGGCGCAGGTGGCCTGATGGTGCATCTCAATAGGAACTACCTGGTCATAGACCTGATACAGCAGCTCGGTGTACCGGTGATACTCGTGTCAGAAAACTACCTCGGCTCGATCAATCATACACTACTAAGCATAGAGGTGCTGCGCAGCAGGCATATAGAGATAGTAGGCATCATCTACAACGGTGAGCACAGTGCACACATGCGCGAACTGATCTACCAGACCTCCGGTGTGCATGAGATAGGCAGCGTGGAGCGAGGCCACACGATAGATAAAGAATTCATACAGGAGCAGGCTGCAAAGCTGCGTACTGACATCAGCAAATACTATACGCTATGACCCTGCGCGAACGAGACAAGCAGCATATCTGGCATCCCTACACGCAGGAGAAGACTGCACCTGACAATATCATCATGACGCGAGGCGAAGGAGCTTATCTGTATGACGAGAAAGGCGACCGCTATATAGATGCGACCTCTAGCTGGTGGACCAATATGCACGGCCATTCACACCGGCATATTGCGCGGCGGATAGGGGAGCAGGCAGCAAAGCTGGAGCAGGTTATCTTCTCCGGCTTCAGCCATGAGCCGGCTATAGAGCTGGCGGAGAAACTACTCGCTATTTTGCCCGCAGGGTATGGCAAGGTCTTCTACTCTGACAATGGCTCTACGGCAATAGAGGCCGCTATCAAGATGTCGCTCCAGTACTGGGCCAATAAAGGCACTCCACGTACCAAGGTCATCTGCTTCCGCGATGCGTATCATGGCGATACTTTTGGGGCGATGTCCGTGAGTGCCAGAGGGGTATTCACCGATCCGTATGCGCGGCTGCTGTTTGATGTCGTCTTCCTCGATACGCCTGACTATACCAATGGTGAAACCATCAAGGCTCAACTCCGCGATGCGATAGCCCATGATGACGTGGCTGCTTTCATCTTTGAGCCACTGGTACTCGGCTCTGCGGGCATGAAGATGTACCCTGCCGCGCTGCTCGATGAGCTGATCGGCATTTGCGCGGAGCGCAAGGTACTGACGATAGCCGATGAGGTCTTCACAGGCTTTGGCCGTACAGGCCGTATGTTTGCTACGGAGTATCTTAGGCATACTGCTGATATCATCTGCCTGTCAAAGGGCCTCACGGGCGGTTTCCTGCCCTTTGCGGCCACGGTGACGAAGGACTACATCTATGACGCGTTCTATCACGACGAGCGGGCTAAAATGCTTTTTCATGGCCATAGCTATACCGGCAATCCGCTCGGCTGTGCAGCAGCATTGGCATCGCTGGAGGTCTTTGAGATGGAGAAGACTTTGGACCGCATCACGGCTATCTCTGCGTCTCATGCGGCTTTCGCGGAGCGGCTATCACAGCATCCGTCCATCGTGAATGTGCGTCAGCACGGTACGATACTCGCGTTTGACTTTCGCACGGAGCAGGAGGGCTATCTGAGCAATCTGCGCGACAGGCTCTACCGCTACTTCATAGACCGCCGTATCATGCTGCGCCCGCTGGGCAATGTGCTCTATATCCTGCCGCCATACTGCATCTCCCAGGCGGACCTGGAGGAGGTGTATGAGGCTATCATGGCGTTTGATGTGTGATATTCACCTCACAATATTCCCAAATAAACGCATCGTTCCTACGTTTATACATGGAGCTGATTATATTCGTAAGGTCAAGACATCGCACACTTTGCGCAAGAGCCATCTCATACTAAGCCTGTCATTATGGGCAGCATTTTCTGCTACGGCACAGACTAGCCCTGTGCGTATCAATGGCACGGTAGTCGATCTCTATGACAAGACACCCGTGAGCGGCGTGAGTGTAATCAACCCCAAGAATGGCCAGAGTTATGTGACAGACGCACACGGTACCTTCAGTATCAGCGTGGGTAAGCGTGATACGCTGCTGCTCTTCCTCTCCGGCTACCAGACCATGCGCTTCAGTATGTCTGACAGCGTATTGAAAGACGCGTACTACCCTGTGTTTGAATTTGACAGGCTGCGGGCCACCACCGCACAGATGGTCATAGTCAGGCCCAAGCAGAAGCTGAGCGATATAGAAAAAGAACGCGAAAATATGGGCAAGATACCCAAGGAACTCGAGCGCCCGCAAATGTCCATCATGAGCCCCATCAGCGCCCTGTATGACATGCTCAGTGGCCGCGCCAAGGAGCGCGAGAAGCTGCTTTCTCAGGTGCAGGATGATGAACGCCGTCGCATATACAAAGAGTTATTTAACTATTACAAGGAGGAGAAACTCTTTGACCTCCCTGATGAGTACTACGATCAGTTCATCACCTATCTCAACCTGCCGGTAGACTTCCTCAAGTATAACTCTGACTATACCATCACCAAAACTATACTCGACGCCTACAAGAAGTTTGGCTTTGAGAGAGGCTTTATCAAGTAAGCCATTGGTGGAATTTACGGAATTACAGATTTACGGAATTACAATTTTCTCGGGTAGTGATAGCCTACTCCTTATTTGTCATTCCGCAGTGAAACGAAGGAATCTTGTCTTTGATAGAAGAGAGGATATCTACGTATCTCTATGACATGACGATCAAACTCAATCGCCATTGCAATCCGTAAATCTGTAATTCGGTAAATCTGTAAATTCAAAAGAAACTACTGATTAGCATACACGCCCACCGGCACGGTATGGATCCAGCCAAAGACGTCCTCCGCCTTGCCTGACTTAATATCCATAAAGCGCTTCTTGAGCTTATTGCTCATCTCGCGGGTCTCTACCGGAGGTAGTTCGTAGTCCTCACCTTTGTAGTGGAAGGCGCCGATATGAGAGATGACCGCAGCCGTACCGCAGCCAAACATATCTTCCAGCTTGCCCTCGTGGTAGGCGTTAATCACTTCGTCTACTGATATGTCGCGCTCTTGCACGATATAGCCCTCGTCCTCGGCCAGGCGGATCATGCTATCACGTGTCACGCCATCCAGTATCGTACCCTGATCGAGGCCCGGAGTGACCAGCACCCCATCTATCACAAAGAAGATATTCATCGTACCTATCTCCTGGAAGTAGCGGTGATGGATACCATCCAGCCACAACAGCTGGTCATAGCCCAGTTTCTGCGCCTCCTGCATCGGCATCATGGCAGCACCATAGTTACCCGCAGCTTTAGCAAAGCCTACACCACCCGGGGCGGCACGGACATATTTCTCTGATATATAAACCTTTACAGGTTTGGTATAATAAGCGCCCACTGGGCAGGTGAAGATGCAGAAGCGGTAATGCTCAGCTACGCGTATGCCTACATATTTCTCTGTAGCAAACATAAATGGGCGGATATAAAGGCTGGACAGCGGCTCATTAGGTATCCAGGCGCGGTCCAGCGTCAGGAGCTTGTCCAGCGCATTCATAAAGAGCTCCTCCGGCAGTGTAGGCATGGCCAGACGGGTAGCGGAGATATTGAGGCGGTTCCAGTTCTTCAGCGGGCGGAAGACGATCGGGTTGCCATCTTCATCACGCTCAGCCTTCATACCCTCAAACAGGGCCTGACCATAGTGGATAGCCGAGGTAGCAGGGTGCAGGCTGAAGTCGCCAAATGGCACGATACGGCAGTCATGCCAGTCACCATCATAATAATCAGCTATAAACATATGATCGGAAAAGTACTTGCCAAACGGAAGATTCTTAAAATCGATCTCGCTGACATGAGACTTAGGCGCTTTTTCGACAGATATTTTATAGCTCATATGTGTTGGTTTTGCCCCTCAAAGGTAGAATAAATTTCAGGGGGGTCAAACTTAGTTATCCATAAAGCCTTAGTTTTGCACAGGGCCGGGCAAACCATCCGGCTACGGTAAAGCATGGAACTCAGCGGGATATACAAAAAAGACAAGCTATACGATATACATTCGCCTGCGGCGAAAATTCCTCCACCGCCGATCCCCGAGGGTTACAACCGGGTAGCGGTCTTGTACGAATATCCGGAGGCGGAAGAACTGCCTCAGGATAAGGTAGCTTTTATGGCCAAAGTGATAGAGGCAGGTATGAAGCTCCAGCCGGCCCATACACTCACCGCCAATCTCTCCTACAGTGCCCTGACCCTACAAAAATTAGCAGAGGAGTACAACACGCAGCGCGTGGTGATATTTGGTGCGGACTGGATCAGCCATCTGCGCAATGCTCATATAGATAAAAATGAAATATGCCTGCTCTACAGCATGCGGGTACTCTGCACCGACACGCTGGATGTGATCAATGCCAATGATACGGCCAAAAAGAATTTCTGGGGCCAGCTGAAAAAGCTATTTTGATCGCTCAGTCATAGATATATTGTATAAAAACCATGACTATGCGCCGCCTTACCTTTTTATTCATCATCACGCTCGCACTCACTTCCTGTCAGAGGCTAAAGGACAAAAGCAAGGAAGCCATCAAAGAAAGTGGCAATGCAGTAGGGCAGGGGGCTTCACAGTTTGCTGAGGGGGTCAGGAATGGAGTGGATCATACCTTCCAGTCGCATGTGGAGGTGGATAGTATTCTGGGGCGTTCTGGTTTTAATACGGGCAAGTTTTCTATCCAGAAAACGGATTCGTTTTATATCCTGTCAGTGTACTGTATTTTTGAGAAAAATATAGACAGGGAGATATCTGTACGAGTTTTTGATGAGAAGGGTCAGGAATACGGCCGCAGCCATACGCATGTCATGGGCCATGCCGGAGACGCCAGCTACCTGGACTTTCATTTTGATCCGCGCACGGATATAGAAAGCCGCAGCAGGTTTGTATTGCAGTAAGTTTATGTCAGGCTACACCCTTTGCTCTCTTGGATCATAAATATCCACACCTTTTCCCCGCACTTAGGATGTGATAATTAATTTCTTTAGCTTTGCATGACCAAAGTCGGTGAGCAAACGCTAGCCCTTCTGACGGACGCCCCGGCCACACAGGCCAGTCATCATTCTTCTCGCAGAGGAGAGGGCTGTTTCCCCATCTTTAGTCACAAAACCAATAAAAAACTGCTGTCATGGCTAAGTATATATTTGTGACCGGAGGGGTAACCTCTTCGTTGGGTAAAGGTATTTTTGCCGCCTCGCTGGCCAAGCTGCTGCAGGCGCGCGGGCATCGCGTTACCATCCAGAAATTTGACCCCTATATCAATGTCGATCCGGGTACGCTCAATCCCTACGAGCACGGCGAGTGCTACGTGACGGAAGACGGCGCAGAGACCGATCTCGACCTCGGCCACTACGAGCGATTCCTGAATGTGCCTACCTCACAAGCCAATAACGTGACCACCGGCCGTGTCTACCAGTATGTGATAAACAAAGAGCGCGAGGGCGCCTACCTGGGCAAGACAGTGCAGGTAATACCACATATCACTGATGAGATCAAGCGCCGCATGCTCCTGCTGGGGCAGACTGGCGAGTATGATATCGTGATCACTGAGCTGGGCGGTACTGTGGGTGATATAGAGGCGCAGCCATATATAGAGACTGTGCGCCAGATCATCTGGGAGCTGGGCCATAATAATGTACTGGTGTGCCATCTCACCCTGATACCATACCTCAAGTCGGCTAAAGAACTCAAGACCAAGCCGACCCAGCACTCTGTGAAGGAGCTGCAATCATACGGCCTGCAGCCGGATATCCTGGTGTGCCGCACGGAGCATCCGCTGTCTGACGACCTGAAGCGCAAGCTGGCACTCTTCTGCAATGTGAGCAATGACTCTGTGATACAGGCCTCTGACATGGAGACCATCTATGACATACCACTGGAGTACCAGCGGGAGAAGCTGGACCAGACAGTTCTGCGCAAACTGGAACTGCCGATAGAAGGCGAGCCTAACCTGGATAAGTGGAAGACCTTTATACAAAGGCTGAAGAATCCGACCTCTCAGGTGCGCATAGGTCTGGTGGGCAAATACATCGAGCTGCAGGATGCCTACAAGTCCATCTTTGAATCCTTTATCCATGCGGGTGTGGCCAATAACTGCAAGGTGATAGTCGAGTCTATCCACTCTGAGGACCTGGAGGAGGGCAATATAGCCTCTACCCTGGGCCATCTGGATGGCATACTGGTAGCGCCGGGCTTTGGCAGCCGTGGGATAGAAGGCAAGATAGCTGCGATCAAATACGTGCGCGAGCATAATATCCCATTCCTCGGTATCTGCCTCGGTATGCAGATGGCAGTGATAGAGTGGGGCCGCCACATGCTGGGCCTGGCCGATGCACACTCTACGGAGATGAACCCCGACTCAGGCAATCAGGTGATCTGCATGATGGAGGAGCAGAAGAAGATCAGCGCCAAGGGCGGCACGATGCGTCTCGGCGCGTACAAGTGCGCCATCACGCCGGGTACTAAGGCCTTTGACGCCTATGGCAGCACCAATATCACTGAGCGCCACCGCCACCGCTATGAGTTTAATAACGAATACCTGGATGCCTACGAGCAGTCAGGCATGATAGCCTCCGGCAAAAACCCTGATACGGGCCTCGTAGAGATCGTAGAGGTGCCTAATCATCCGTGGTTTGTGGGTGTGCAGTTTCACCCCGAGCTGAAGTCTACGGTAGAGAATCCGCATCCTGTCTTCATAGGCCTGATCAAGGCTGCTATGGAGTACAAGCAGAAGCGGGTAGGCGCCAAGGCGATGCAGGAGGCGTAGTTGGACACTACTTTGCAGAAGCCTTGCCGATATGAAACCGCATGTACTACTAATATTTCTGTCGCTCATGGCGCTTTGTGGTTGCACAGGTGACCACAAAGGCAAAATTGATAATGAGATAACCTTTACGGCGACACATCCGCGCCAGGGCAACCTGTTCGACTCTATACACGATTTACGCCTAAGGGAGATAACCGGAAAAGATTCCATCGAGCTATTGGCTGTACATCACGTGGTGGCGCAGGGAGAAGCTGTAGAGCAGATACTCTATCTGGACCGCAGCGCGGCGAGACTGGACAAATTCAGGTTGGAATCGAATGGCTTTGGGCCAATGGAATTTGATTCCGGTATACTACGGCATAATCCTCTGCCCGCCATGAACGGAAGCTATGTGCAGGTCTTCAGCTATAAAGGCCAGTACATAATGGCCAATGTCGGCGACCAGGTCAATAGTGAGCAAATGGTAGTGACAGACAGCGCTATCGTATGGATACCTAATGGATTTAACTTTTTGTATTATAAAAGCGGTCAGCAGTCTGGTAATATTGTGACCTACGTAGTGGCTGATGAGCAACGGAAGTCAACAGACACCATTCAGATCAAAATGCTGGGCGGTTCATACAATCTGCAACTCTGGCACTGGCCTCATGAATATGGCTCTAATTACGTCATGATGATGCCTATTGAAAATCTAGGTAATGTACCTGAGATCAATGCGCACAACAATAAATCGATGGACGGCAATATGGATGTAACATTTGACAGGATCAACTACGATTCAATTATGAATAGCAAGTAGCTTTGCACGGCATGAAGTACCTCACTCTCTTATTGCCAATATGCCTGCTGATGGGTGCTTGCCATGCACGCATACAGCAGACAGATACTATATCTGAGCGTGGCCCTGACAGTATCTATGCGGCCTATCTGGTCATGGCGCGCTGCCTGCCGGACTCGATGGGGAAGATAGCGCCCTATGTGGCGACAGAGCGGGATTCCGGCACTATATACGAAGTGCTCGACTCGCCTTATCTCGCTATAGGCAGGCTGATAGATACCACGCATGTTTTTGCAGTGTCGTGCAGGAATGTAAATGACGATAGTGCTGCCCTCGGTATCTATAGCTATGATAACGGATGGAAAGCTGCCAGAAAGTTTACGGTGCCCTTTGGCGTGCAGTTCATTTCTTATGTCAATACAGATACAGATGCTGCGCATCTGGAGATCATGCTCAGCAGCACGGGTACGCTGGTCAGGGGTGGCAGACACCGGCTTTATCGGTACTACGCTCCGTCCGGCTATTGGGCTTATGGCGGGGAGTTCTTTTGTGGACCGGATGAGGTCAGCCCTGAGACTACGGGTAGCGGCTGTAAGATTGACGCCGCTCACAACAGGATATGGGTAACCTCAGAAGGAGTAGATGGGAATGCGGGTAGGTCTACCTACATCTGGCGGGGTACTGCTCTGATACTCCTCAGCGAGGTGCAGATAGATAAGCTACCGCAAGGCCGTGTACTGAGCTATAGTATCAATGCTGATAGCTGCATATGCAATGAGGAGACAACAGTATTTACAGAACCATTGAATGAAAAGAGTCCGCGCTACAAAAAATACTGGGACCACTTCTTTGATCTGAAGTAGGGATTGTATTATCTCACTACTCAATACCCACTACTCACTACTTCTCAAAAGCGAATAAACAGCCGAGTCCAGAAACTTGCCATTGTAGTACCAGTTCTCCTTGAAGTGGCCTTCTTTGATGAAGCCATTATTCTCCAGTAGCTGGATGGAGGCGGCATTATTGGGATTGACATTGGCCTCTACGGAGTGGAGGTTCATACGCTGCCAGCCATAGTCCAGTATGGTCTGCAGCGCCTCATGCATATAGCCGCGGCCCTGATGGTCGGGATGTATGGTGTAGCCTATCTCGGCACGCCGGTGGCCTGCATCTATGCGCCAGAAGCCTGCGGTGCCTATGAGCTTGCGCTTGCCCTGCAGCGCGATGCCCCAGACGATGCCCTCGCGGTTTTGCTGGGTCTCCTTCAGCCGGTTTATAAAGGCGGAAGTAGCCTCTACGGATGCGTCAGGGTCGCGGTCCAGGTAGGCCATGATACGCGGGTCCGAGCGCAGCACGTGTATCTCCTGCGCATCGAGATAGCCTATCTCGCGCAGTACCAGCCGCTCAGTCTGTAATATCGGAAATGGATCGAAGTCTAACGTCAGCATAGGAGGGTATTTGTGTATTATCTCAATACTAAATACTTACTACTTAAGACTTCTTAGTTATTAAAGAGGAAGTGCATAATATCGCCATCCTGTACGATATATTCTTTGCCCTCTACGCGCAGCCTGCCTACCTCGCGGCAGGCGGCTTCTGAGCCATACTTGACGAAGTCTTCGTATGACATGACCTGTGCGCGGATAAATCCTTTCTCAAAATCAGAGTGGATCACACCGGCAGCCTGCGGCGCTTTGAAGCCCTTGTGTATCGTCCAGGCGCGTACCTCCTTGACACCTGCAGTGAAGTAGGTCTCGAGACCCAGTACTTTGTAGGCAGCGCGGATCAGCTTATTGAGTCCGGACTCTTTCAGACCCATATCAGCCAGGAAGGCATCACGGTCTTCCTTGGTCTCCAGTTGAGCGATATCAGACTCGATAGCAGCAGAGATGATGATCACTTCGGCATTTTCTTTGGCCTCCTGTGCAGCCTGGCGTACTTCTTCCACCCATTGGTTTCCGGTATTGACATCAGACTCAGATACATTGCACACATAGATCACCGGCTTGGCCGTGAGGAGCTGTATGTCTTCTATGAATCGCTTGTCATCATCAGATACCGGAGCGGTACGGGCCGACTGGCCTGTCTCCAGGTGGTTTTTGTAGATGGTGAGCACGTCTATGCCTTTCAGCACTTCCTTGTCACCGGTCTTGGTCAGCTTCTTGAGCTTGTCCAGCTTTTTGTCTACAGACTCGAGGTCTTTCAGTTGTAGCTCGGTGTCTATTACTTCTTTATCACGGCGTGGATTGACCGAGCCGTCTACGTGTATGATATTAGGATCATCAAAGCAGCGCACCACGTGTACGATGGCGTCTACTGTGCGGATATTCCCGAGAAACTGGTTGCCCAGGCCCTCGCCCTTGCTCGCACCCTTCACCAGGCCTGCTATGTCTACGAACTCTACTGTAGTAGGGATCACCTTTTGCGGCTGTACGAGCTCCTCCAGCTTATTGAGGCGCTCATCCGGTACTACCACCATGCCTGTATTGGGCTCTATGGTGCAGAAGGGGAAGTTTGCAGCCTGCGCCTTGCCGGAGCTGATCGCGTTAAACAATGTCGACTTGCCTACATTCGGCAGGCCTACGATACCACATTGAAGAGCCATATCTTGATTTTTTTGCGGGGCGAAGATAATAATTTGACGGCAATGGTTTTGCCTTTCCGGCTGCGCCCAAAGAATAGCAGGAAAATGGATTTTAGTAAGTAAATTTGTAAAAAGAGATTATGAACACAGTAGTGATCAGGGAGAAGCTCCACGGATATGTAGATAATGGCGATGAAAAGTTGCTGAAACTGCTGTTTGCATTGGCAAAGGAGTACATCGGCGATGATGACTACGAGTTTACCAGCGATGAGTTGAAGGAATTTGAAAAAAGAAGACAAGATAGGATCAACGGGATGAGCAACGCTGTGACTTGGGATGAGGCAAAAGCAAAGATCATCAATGGCAATATTTCTGACCTGTGAAATACAAACTGCTGATTCAGCCTGAAGCTTTGCGCGAATTATCACAGGCATATAACTGGTACGAAAAACAGCGTACTGATCTAGGTAAGGAACTTATCGCAGAGATCGAGGATTGCTACTCCAGTATCACTCACGATCCGCAGAGATATGGATTTGTAAGGGGTAGCGAGCATTTTCGACGCATCAGAGTTTTTCGGTTTCCCTATATGATAGTTTACGAGACTGATGAGGAACCCGTGATAGTAGTAGCCATAGTACATATCAAACAAAATCGCACATTTTAATGAAGAAGAGATCTCACATGAGGACTGCACATTTGTTTATTGCCGTAATAATTTCCTTTGCAGCGGTGGCCCAGACCAAAACTGCCCCTAAACCCAGTTCCTTTCCCACACTACAAGAGGAAGGTCCCAAGGTACTCGTAGTCACCGCTCACCCGGATGACGAGACGGGCATGGCCGCTGTGATCTACAAGATCACCCACCACCTCAATGGCACCGTGGATCAATGTGTAGTGACAAATGGTGAGGCGGGCTACAAATACTCTACCCTGGGCAATGAATACTACGGGCTGGACCTGACAGACCCTGCCGTGGGCCGGGCCAATCTGCCGCGCATCCGCAAGCAGGAGCTGACCAATGCGGGCAAGATCATAGGCATGCGGCACATCTACTTTCTGGATCAGAAGGATGCACACTATGGGCTGAACGAACGCGAACCGCTGGATACGACCTGGGATGTACTCAAGGTGACAACTAAACTCCATGAGCTGCTCACGCAGGAGCATTATGACTTCGTCTTCTGCCTGCTCCCTGTGCCTGAGACACATGGTGGGCACAAAGCCGCTACAATGCTGGCTCTCGCTGCCGTGAAAGCCCTGAAAGTCACTGACAGGCCGGTCATACTGGGTGTGACAGTTTCATCAAAGACTGATACCGCTCAAACTCATTTCTCTGAGCTAAAGCAATATGAAGAAACGAAGGTGGTGGGAGATACGGCGCTGTACCGCTTTGATGTGTCTACGCCCTTTGGCTATCTGAATAGGCTCAACTACAAGGTAGTAGTCAACTGGGAGATAGCCGAGCATAAATCTCAGGGTACGATGCAGCTGGCCATGAACCAGGGGGACTATGAGAACTTCTGGCTCTTTGCGCTGAATGCCCAGAGTGCAGATGCGAAATGCAGGAAACTGTTTGAAGAGCTGAAAAAATCCCCTTACAAAGAGCTGAAGTATTGATCAGTGCCCTTGATAGGGGTCGCGCTGTGGCATGCCGAGCAGTTCCCGGATCTTTTTATCCATCAGGTACTCTATGCCCGGCAGGCCGCCGGCAGATATATAGGCTATCTTGCCATCCAGCCCGATGATCACGTTGAGCGGGAAGGCTACAGCCTTGTACATGCGCACAGCTTCATAGGCCTCAGGTATCACCGCATAGTTGAATGGATGCCGCTCCATAAAGCTGTCTGCTATCTCCGGATAGTCAAAGGTAGGGGCTATAAATACGATATCTGCCCGCTCCTTATACCGTTCCTGCAGGCGATTGAGATCCTCTATCTCGTCTATACACGGCCTGCAGGTGCTAAACCAGAAATTCAGCACGATCACTTTGCGGCCTTTGAGGTCCGCCAGGTCATAAGTGACGGAGTCGGTCAGATCTGTACCTGATATTTCCGGAGCATCATCGCCCACCTTTAGGCCTGTGGCCGGTGCGGTACTGGTAGATGAGATAACAGCGAGGTTGGTATTGTTCTCAGATTTCTTGACATGTACCAGGGTGAATTCTTTGATCATGCCCTTGTCATCTTTGACCGGCTTGAACTGATACTCGCCTGACATGACCACCTGATAAAATTCCAGCTTGGTGAGGCGATGGCCGGTCGAGTCACGTATCACAGAGTTTTCGTCTACAGCATAGCTCGTCTTGGTCACGGTCTGGGCAGAGAGGACATGGCACACTATCAGCGCAAAGAATAAAGGGAGCAGGTTTTTCATTATATCATTAAAGCACTAAACACAAAATTCTACACAATCACTCATAGATACTCCTGACCACTATGCTGGCCATAGCACATCCGAATACAGCCGGCATATACGATATTGTACCTACTATGGACTTTTTAGGGCCTCCTTCGGTCACTATCATGCGTTTCTCAGCAGGTCTCTCAGCAGACCAGACTACCTTGATACCCCTGCGGATACCGGAGCGGTGCAATCTTTTCCTGACATGATACGCTAGTTTGCAATTATATGTTACGGCGATATCTGATATTTTGACCTGGGTAGGGTCTACCTTGCTGCCGGCGCCCATCGAGCTGGCCACAGGTATACCATGCTCATAGCACTCCCTGATCAGGTTAGCCTTGGAGGTCAGCGTATCTATGCAGTCGGCTACATAGTCAAATTTAGTGCTTTTCAGCAGCTCAGGAGTATTGGTCGGATTGATAAATTCGTTAATAATCGTCAGGTCGAGGTCGGGATTGATATCCAGCAGGCGTGCGCCGAGCACCATCGCCTTAGACTGGCCATCCGTACTCACCAGGGCCGGTACCTGGCGGTTTCTATTGCTGGCCTCTACCACGTCGGCATCTACTATGGTCATATGGCCTACGCCCGACCGGGCTATCATCTCAGCGCAGATACCACCCACGCCGCCCAGCCCTACCACCAGCACATGTGCATCCATCAGCTTCTTTATTGCGTCTTGACCGAGTAGGAGGTCTGTACGCGTCATCCATTGGGGTATCGACATCTACGACATTAAGTTTGTAATACAATTTTAATAAAGGCGTTTATATTTTATAGAGGCAAATTTTAATTTAGATTTATCAATCTGTCCACTTGACAAAAGGGTACCACTTGTACATCCACATGAGAGCGTTTGTCGTCACCTGCCTGATGATGTGGACATTATCGTCTTCCGCCGGCAGTGATGCTTTCCTTATCCGGTTGAATCTCAATGAGTCAGATAGCTTTAGCCTGAAAGTGGAGATAGTATCTCCGCATCTCGACCTTGACAAGGTACGTTTCGTTCTGCCATCGAATGTACCCGGCTGCATCTCTGAGCTAAAGACCGGCAAGCTGCTTTCAGGCATAAAAGCTCTGGACAGCGCAGGGCGGGAGCTGACCGTGACCCGCCTCTCGCTCAATGAGTTTGAGATAAATCAGGCCCGCTCCCTCAGCCGCATTGAATATATCATACACGATTCATGGCACTATCAGGAGCCGTCTATACTGATGAGGCAGCTGGGCACCAGTTTCGTGAGGAGCAAGCATTTTCTCATCAATTTTCATGCAGTAGCAGGCTACTTGGAGGGTTACGAAAGTTCGCCCTACCGCCTTGAGATCATTCGTCCGGACTCTATGTATGGCCATTCGGCTATCGGGCTCGGCCCTGCTGGCCGCACAGATACCGCCGCTGTGGCCAGCTATCTGGCCTTGCTGGATAATCCGGTGATGTACAACAGAGAGAAGGAGACCGGATTTATAGTAGGCAAAACACACTATCACATCTGTCTCTGGTCCGAGCATGATATGGTCAAGGTCAGGGATATTGCCAGGGTGCTGCAATCTGTGAGTGAAGGGGCGGATGCCTTCTGCGGAGGATTCAATGTCAAAGACTACTATTTTCTCGTGCACTATGCCGATCCCTCGCGAAACGGGGTACGCAAAGAGGACGAGTATGGCGCTGTAGAGCACTCGGCATCCTCTGTTTACTATTTCTCAGAGGGTAGTGATGGTTCTAAACTAGTGCGTGACCTGCAGCTCACGGCATCACATGAGTTGTTTCACCTCTTCGAGCCGATCAATATGAAGACGGATATGACCAGTAAGCTCAACCTACGAGCCAAAATGCAGACAGGCAATCTGTGGATATACGAGGGCTTCACAGAATACTTTTCGCTGCTGATGCAGTATCGCAAAGAGCTCCTGACAGAGCAGGAGTTTATCACTGAGATCAGAAATAAGATCAGCCTGGCGTCTTTCTACGAACCGTACTCACTGACTGACGAAAGTGAAAGGTGCTACCTGGACGGCAACGAACGCGGCTACCAAAACTTCTACTACAAAGGTGCAGTGATGGCCATGATGCTGGACCTGCGCATCATGAAGCTGAGCAAAGGAGAGCAGACACTCGAGTCTGTGATGATGGATATCAAAAATAATACGCGTGCCAACTATGTGCTCAAAGATGAAAATGTGATCACTGAGATGGTCAAGTATTCCTATCCTGAGGTGCAGGATTTTTTTGATAAGTATGTGAAAGATACCCTCCGCGTAGACTACAATGAATACCTCTCTACATTGGGCTGGAAATATGAAGCCCAGCGGGTAGACACCGAGCGCCTCTTCGTCAATGCACAGTACAGGTATACAAAGGCGAGCAAGGAATACTATGTGACCAATGTGACACTAGACCAGATAGGCATGCGGGAGGGCGATATACTCGTGGCGATCAATGGTAAACCGGTGACCAAAGAGAATTTCCAAAGCATGCTGGAGAAATACTCTGACAAAAACTCTACTAAGGATGTGACTTTCACAGTCAAAAGGGGAGGAGTGGAGATGGACCTGACAGGCCCTCCGCTCACTGTGACCCGCAATCAGAAGAATATCATAGCTGTGGAAAAGAAGGTAGACTCGGAAAAGAAGGCCTACCGCAAGCGGTACTCCTCCGGTGCCCTCCACAAAAATAAAATGTACAAGCAGTAGCTAATGCCTCCACTCAAGCCGGCCTCTGTGGCATCCGCTATCCTCCACTGCCGCTGCCCTCGCTGCCATGAGGGTGACCTCTTTGTCCATCCGGGCCACTATCATCTCAGCGGCCTGCTGGATATGCCTGATACATGCCCGGTGTGCGGCAGGGATATACAGATAGAGCCTGGCTTCTATCTCGGAGCTATGTGGATCAGCTATCCTATCGTGATGGTGCTACTCATCGTATCGCTGCTGGTATCTTACCTCGTTTTCCGGCTAGACCTGCTGGTTTCCTTTGGCATAGCCCTGGCACTGCTGCTGGTGCTGCTGCCACTCATACTGCGCTACTCACGGGTGCTGTTTCTGTATTTGTTTGCACGGGACTGAGAGCGCTAACTATATGGAACTAGCAAGTCGTTTTAGATGTTATTCAAACTTGTTTGTATCTTAGTAGAATAAAGAATCACAGTGATAATAGCATTTAATACGATCGTCCAGAATATCGTCAAGGAGGTAGAGAAATTTGACGAGTTGGAGCAGCAGGCTATTTTGGCAATGTTGCGTGCGCGCAATTTTAAAAAAACAGATCTAGGTCCATTCGTCAAAAGAAAGGCTCGGATCAGTATGGAAACTATAGATGCTATCAAGCACAAATCTCGCCGCAATGCGGGTAAATAGATTTGTATTAGACACCAATGTCTGGATCAGTTATATCATTACCGGCACGGAACAGTGATTATACGACGGCGTAAAGGAAGGCTCATTCACCATTTATATTTGCAGGGAACTGCTCGAAGAGCTGGAACGTGTACTTACTTATCCTCAGCTTTCCAAGTATGGAGTTAATGCGCCTAAGGTGCTCCGATTTATTCAGGAAGTAGGAGTAATGCATGAATTGCAGTACCCAATAAAACGATATATACCCGAAGACTCGGATGATAATTATATTGTCGCATTGGCACTTCAAACTAATTCCGGTTTTATCACCAGCGGCGACAAGCATATTTTATCCCAAAAGGAAATTTTGGAAGAGAAGTTTAAGAAGCTTAAAATACTGACCAGGTCGGAATTTGAAGAAAGAGTTTTCAAATAGCTGATCAATAAACACGGAGCAATACAAAAAACCGGAGCATTAACTCCGGCTTTTGATCTTTTGTATCCAGACAGCTGCCACCCGGCAACTGTCAAAACATTTACGCAAGTGCTTTCTTTACTTCTTCTGCTGCTTCTTTCAGCTGGATAGCAGATTGTACTTTCAGGCCTGATTTGTCTATCAGTTCCTTTGCTTCTTTGGCGTTAGTTCCTTGCAGGCGCACGATGATAGGCACCGGTATATTGCCTATAGACTTGTAGGCGTCTACGATACCCTGCGCCACACGGTCGCAGCGTACGATACCACCAAAGATATTGACGAGGATAGCCTTTACATTCGGGTCACGCAGGATGATGCGGAATGCCTTCTCCACGCGCTCTGCGTTAGCAGTACCACCTACGTCCAGGAAGTTGGCCGGAGAGCCGCCGGAGAGCTGGATCATATCCATGGTAGCCATGGCCAGGCCGGCACCGTTTACCATACAGCCTACGTTGCCGTCCAGCTTTACATAGTTGAGTTCTGCATCAGCAGCCTCGGTCTCGGTAGGGTCTTCTTCGTTCAGGTCGCGCAGCGCCAGCAGGTCAGGGTGACGATAGAGTGCATTGTCATCCAGGCCCAGCTTGCAGTCTACTGCCAGTATCTTGTTGTCAGATGTCTTGAGGCACGGATTGATCTCTACCATGCTCGCATCGGTAGAGAGGTAGGTCTTGTACAGCGCCTTGATAAATTTGACCATTTCTTTGAAAGCGTTACCTGAGAGGCCCAGGTTGAATGCCATCTTGCGGCACTGGAAGTCCTGTAATCCCACAGACGGGTCTACCCACTCCTTATGTACTTTCTCAGGCGTGTGTGCAGCTACCTCCTCTATATCCATACCACCCTCTGTAGAGTAGATGAATACATTCTTGCCCGTACCGCGGTCCAGCAGCATAGAGATGTAGAGCTCCTTGGTCTCGCTCTCGCCCGGATAGTATACATCCTGTGCTACGAGTACCTTTGTTACTTTCTTGCCCGCAGCGCCGGTCTGTATCGTGACCAGTGTACCACCGAGCAGGTTGGTAGATATTTCCTTTACTTTATCGTGGTTCTTGGCCAGTGCCACACCGTTCTGGTCGGTGCCTTGTATCTTGCCTTTGCCACGGCCACCGGCGTGTATCTGGCTCTTGACTACTACCCAGTCACTGTTGTATTTTTCCTTTAGTGTTTGTGCTGCAGCTACAGCCTCCTCAGGAGTAGTGGCTACGATACCCTCCTGTATGACGGCGCCGTTCTTCTTGAGAAGTTCCTTCGCCTGATATTCGTGTAAATTCATGAGTGAAATTTTAGTAAGCCCGACGAAGGTAATCCAATGACGGAATAATGCAAAAATACGGTGTGAATAAATGATGGTGAAACGCATATTTCACATTTTGGCAAAAACATCTTAAAAAGCCCCGCTTTCATTGATTATTCCGTCAATTTCTGCCTCAAAAAAATTGGAAAAGTGAAATATTCTTTATATTTGCAGTATAAAATTTTTGAGCTATGTCTAGTGATATGTTGATTTTCATCGTGACAATAGCCGTGGTAATGGCATCATTCGGTGGAGTGATGCTGCGCAACAGAATGAACGGGTAGTTTCTTTTTGATCATCCGGGCAGCGTTCTAACCCTTCTGCCCAGTTCAAAAACCCGATCTTCTTTCGCCACCCCGGTTGCCTCTCAAATGACCCGGCCCTTCGCCAGGATAGAGATTTTTTTTGCCGGTTTATCGGTAAAAGAATCTCAGAAATGGTGAAGAGCCGCCGCAAAGGTTTGTTGTGCCTACATATACCTATATTTTCCGACATCCTGATTAGGTTTTGTTTCCTACTTTCGCCATTCTAAAACTAATAGCGAAAGATGGATTCTCTCATCCTCGACCTTAAGAAAGAACTGATAGAGCGCCTCAATCTGGAGGGCATGACTCCCGATGATATAGCTGATGATATGCCGCTGTTTGGCGAAGGCCTGGGTCTCGACTCTATAGACGCGCTGGAGATCATCGTACTGCTGGACAAAAACTACCAGATCAAGATCACCGACCCTAAGGAGGGCCGCAAGATATTTCACAGTGTAAAGACCATAGCAGAGTACATCACTGAGCAGCGTGCACTGGCTGCTGCCAATCCACCAGCATAATGCCACGCGTCTATGTGACAGGCATGGGCGCCATCTCTGCTATAGGCCACAATGTGGCCGAGGCATTTCAATCACTGTGCGACGAGTGGTCAGGTATCGGTACTATGCAGTACCTGCACTCGCAGCACGCGTCTATGCCGGTAGGTGAGGTGAGCCTGACAGATGCGGAGCTGGGTGCTATGACTGGCCTGCCCGATACTACGGGGCTGACACGTACTACGCTTCTATCTATCATCGCCGCAAAGGAGGCTATCCGTGATGCTGGTATCACTATCTCTGAAGCGAATGGTATACGTACCGGCTTTATCTCTGCCACTACCACAGGCGGTATGCGTGAGTTTGAGCGCTACTTTCATGAGCTGCAAGACCCGAAGGCTGTAGGAGATTTCAATCAGTATGCAGACACGCTGGATAGCGCAGATCATACGGAGAAAGTGGCTGCGATCCTGGATATCCACGACTACATCTCTACCGTGAGCACAGCCTGCTCGTCTTCCTCCAATGCTATCATCCTCGGCGCGCAGCTGATCAAGCACGGTCACCTCGATAGAGTGATCTGTGGCGGCGCAGATGCGCTGTGCAAATTCACCATTAATGGCTTTAAGATCCTGATGATACTCGATAGTGAGCCATGCAGGCCATTTGACCAGACACGCAAAGGCATCAACCTCGGCGAGGCGGCCGCCTATCTCGTGCTGGAGAGTGAGGCATTGGCCAGAGATGGCCGCGTGATATGGGGGGAGCTGACCGGCTACAGCAATACCAATGACGCCTTTCACCAGACCGCGTCCTCGCCCAATGGCGACGGTGCGCTGCTCTCTATGCAGCAGGCCATCATGATGGCAGGACTCTCATCTTCTGATATCAACTATATCAACGCCCACGGCACTGCGACTGAGAATAATGACCTGGCCGAAGGTATGGCCATACAGAGGCTCTTTGGCACACAGCCGCCACTATTCAGCTCGACTAAGGCCTACACCGGTCATACACTCGCTGCTGCGGGTAGCCTGGAGGCAGTCTTTAGCCTTTTGGCTATAGCGCATGATAGGTTCTATACCAATCTCAATTTTAAAAATAAAATGGAAGAGCTGGAGATAGAGCCGATCGCAGAGTCGATCAGCAAAATGGTCGATATAGACTTCGATCCCATAGAAAACGTCCTGTCCAATTCATTTGGCTTTGGCGGTACCAATACTTCACTGCTATTCTCAAAAGTGAAAGACGCATGAGCCTCCGCTATTACATACAGGGCATAGGCGCGGTATCGCCGCAGGCTACGTGGGATAGCGGAGTATTCCTGGATGAGCCGCTGCACTACGAGGAGAATATCCTGAAGAGTGTCACGCCCGACTTTAAGCAATATATCAATCCTGTGGCGCTGCGCCGCATGAGCCGCATCATCCGCATAGGTATGAGCGCCGCCAGGATATGCATGACAGATGCCGGCCTCGCTATGCCTGATGGCATCCTGACAGGCACGGGCTACGGCTGTGCAGATGATACTATCAAATTCCTACAGGAGATGCTGGCCAATAATGAGCAGCACCTGACGCCGACACACTTCACACAGAGTACATACAATGCGCTCTCCGGCGCTATAGCCCTCTCGCTGCGCTGCACTAACTACAATACGACCTATGTGCACAGGGCATTCTCCTTTGAGAGTGGTGTGCTGGATGCGATGATGCAGATAGCAGATGCGCCGCAAAAGCGGATGCTGATAGGGGGCTTTGACGAGACAGATCCGCATCACTACAATATCACACGCCGCGTAGGCTACTACAAGGAGGAAACGGTGCGCAATTTTGACCTCTACACCTCCGGTACACGGGGTACGATACAGGGGGAGGGAGCATCCTTCATCACGCTAGGCGCCGAGCCTACGAGCAATGCGTATGCTACGCTGGATGGTGTGCAGACTCTCTTTGGTGTCAGGGATGCCGCGCAGCTCAGGGCGGCAGTGGAGCGTTTCCTCGCTGCGCGGGGGATCAGCGCTGCAGAGATAGACGTGGTGGTGAGCGGCCGCAGCGGCTGTGTGGTGAATGATAAACTGCTGCTGGAGGTGCAAGATGACCTGCTGCCTCATGCTACGAAAGCATACTACAAGCACCTGACGGGCGAGTATAGCGCATCAGCGGCCTTTGGTGCGTGGGTGGCGGCGCGTATCCTGCGCGAGCAGCGCATACCTGCGGCTATGCTGCCTACGGGCGCACCTGCGGCTATACGCCGCGTACTCTATCTCAATCAATACATGGGTGGCGAATACGCCATGATGCTTTTCACTGCGGTGTAGCGATTGCACAGGTGCGACAAATGCTGTAGTTTTAAATGCCATGCATCGCACTCTGCTATACCTCACGCTCACCGTTATATCGTGCATCACTATCTCTGCCTGCCGCAAGGCCGCACCGGTAGATGGCCCCGGCCTTGTCAAAACTATGGCCATAGATGGCAACTCCTGCGTCGTAAACTATCTCTATGATGATCAGGGCCGCGTGACCACTATCACCCAGTGTGATACCGTAGAGCAATATACCTATGCCGATGATACCATCACGTACACGCACGCTGTGGGCGGCAGTGTAGGCTATACCCTGGTCTATCACCTCGATGCGGAGGGTAGGGCAACTGCCTACCGCTCTACGGTGACCGGCGGGCTGCAGACTGACTACACCATCACCTATGATGCAGACGGCCATCGCATCGCTCTGGCTGATATCGCCCATGCGGATAACTATACAACCTACACCATTTCAGGAGGCAATAATGTCTATGACACGGTCGCGTCCCCATCAGGCAGTTATGCCATCAGACGTACCTTCTATGCCGGTACGAGCAATACGCTGGGCTATGACAACCTGGGAAAGAAGTTTCTGGGGAGCTCCTCGGCTAACCTGAAGAAAACTGAAACCTATATAGCCGGCGGCACCTCCTATACCGTCAGGTACCTCTACACGCTGGACTATCTCAATGGCGTCGCTACGCGCACTACACTGACAGGTGACTCTGTGACGGAAACGCGAGAGTATGAGTACTACAGCGGAGACTAGATCTTGCCGGCGTCTATCAGGAGTTTAGTTTTCAGGATGGTAGCTACTGCCAGGCCATCACGTATCTCACCGCGCATGGTCATCTGATACAGTTCTTCGAAAGGTATCTTGCGCACAGCCAATTTTTCATCTTCCTCAGGCTTCTCGCCTATGTAGGAGAGCCCCTTTGCCACGAAGCTATAGGAGACCTCATCAGTGGTAGAATTTGAAAGCTGCATCTCCAGGATCATCTCGTAGTGCTCAGCCTGCAGGCCTACCTCCTCATGCAGTTCACGCCTGGCAGTATCCAGCGGAGAGGTGCCCTCGGGGCAGCCGCCCTCTACTACCTCCCACTCATAGGAGTCGAGTGGAAACCGGTACTGCCCTACGATCCAGGTATTGTACTCCTCATCCAGCGGTATGATAGCCACCGCATAGTTGCGGAAGTGGACCACGCCATAGATACCGTCATTGCCGGAAGGGTTGACTACCTGGTGCTCGGTGATGCTGATCCAGGGGTTGGCATATTTCAGCTCACTGGCTTTGATCTGCCAGGGGCTGTCGACTTTATTCATCTTCATAATAAGGAGACGCTAGATATCAGACGTTAAACAATCGACGAAAGACCGGGCAATAATAACTATAATATTTACGCTTCCAGCTCGTCGTTTTCGCCTTGCGCCCCCCGTCCTTCGTCCTCCGCCCCTCGCCTCAGATCCTGGAGCAGATAGGACACAAAGATGGATCATGCCCGCGCGCAGGGCAGTACTCCCTGCCAAAGTAGATGATCTGCAGGTGCAGTTTATTCCATAGCTCCTCGGGGAAGAGGCGCTTGGCATCTTTCTCAGTTTGCTCTACATTTTTGCCATTGGTCAGCCGCCACCGGGTCATGAGGCGGTGTATATGCGTATCTACGGGAAAAGCCGGATAGCCAAATGCCTGAGACATGACCACCGAGGCTGTCTTGTGACCCACACCGGGCAACTCCTCCAGTTCCTCGTAGGTCTGTGGCACCTCGCCGTTATATTTCTCCATGAGGATACGAGATAACTCGGAGATAGCCTTAGACTTGGTAGGAGAGAGGCCGCAGGGTTTGATGATCTCGCGTATCTCGTCTACATCCAGCTTCATCATTTTCTTTGGCGTATCTGCCAGCGCAAAGAGCTCCGGTGTCACTTCGTTCACACGCTTGTCCGTACATTGCGCCGATAGCAGCACCGCCACCAGCAGCGTGTAGGCATCTTTATGATCCAGCGGTATGGGTACTTTGGGATACAGCTCCTCCAGCTTGTTTATGATAAAGTCTACGCGCTCTTTTTTATTCATGTGGCTAAGGTAGCAAACGTGTAGTAAACCTGCTGAGCAGGTAGCTGCTTTTCACTGACGGATGTCAGCGTTATTTTCTACGGTGGTTTTATCTTTGAGGTGCCATATATTCATGCTAAAGGTTATCCTAACAACATCTGCCGTCATCCTGCTGCTTTTCAACGGCATCGGCGCGCTATATGGTGGCCTGTCCTTTATGCTGCATCCGGATGGCAGTGGCCTGGGTATGTCTGTGGAGTACCTGCGCTACTCGCCGTTCAGCGACTTCTTTGTGCCCGGTCTCATACTCTTTACTTGCAATGGTGTGTTTAGTCTCGTTGCTATAGCATTAGTAGTTTTCTCACATCGCTATGCGGCGTGGGCGGTGCTGCTACAGGGCGTGATACTGGTAGGCTGGATAGCGGTGCAGGTGCTGATGGTGCGGGACTTTCAGGAGCTGCACGCGGTCATGCTGGGTACGGGTGTGCTGCTGGCGGTATGTGGTGTGGCCCTGCGCAAATACAATCACTGAAGTCACCGGATCTGTATGTGTATGTGGTCATCATGTCTGACTGCATGGCAGCCATGAAATTTGATCTTACTTACATCATCCAATTGCCACCTATGCTTTAGATGTGGCTCTATAAAGATCATTGACACAGACGGCTCAGCAGCCAGTGCCCGGATCAGTGTAGCGGTAGCACCAGCATCTACATTATATATTTCATGCAAAGCATCAGAAGATAACTTTCGCAGTATGCTATACTGTGTATGCCCTGACTGCTCACACTGGCATGGCATATCCACTTCACCGTTTACAGGAGCTTCGCAAAAGCCATAGCCCGACCATGCCGGCGTACCAGTGAGTGCTTCAGCATTTTCTTTGTCCTGATAATAGTAGCTCAGGTCTAGTTTGCGTCCGTCATTATGGCTCAGGTGTGGCAGCATCGGCCAGCCATTGACAAAGGGAAAGCCCGCATCCAGATAGCGCAGCGGTAGCGAGATGCCATTTTCTTTTTGCTTGTCCGCCACTTCTATCAGCACATCGCGCAATGAGCGACGCACATAGTGGCGGTTTAGCAGGCAGGTCATGATGTTATTAGGCCGGATGCCATGACCGCCAAAGACCGGCAGCGCCGCACGGCCAAACACACCTGCCAGCATCGGTATCACTGTAGCACTCAGCAAAATATAGACGACGAGAAAGGAGAGGGGCTTTAAGAGGAAGCTTGCAGATTTCTTTGCAGCTTTCTTTTCTATCAGATAAAACAGAGGCCAGCACAGCAGGTAGATCACACCACCCACCTGCGTGAGTAGCGTGAGGAGAAGGAAAATTATGAGCCGCACTAAGATTTTCATAGCAGCCTAAAGCTACTAAAAATAAAAACCCCGGCACGGAGCCGGGGCCATTGTCAATCTAATTAACCCTGAAACTAAGCAAGGCTACGCGGCGGGAGCGTAGCGCATTAAAACTCTGAAAAAGTTTCGCGTATGATGCGGACGCAGTCGTCTATTTGGTCTTTAGTGATCACCAGCGGCGGCGCCAGGCGGATGATATAGGAGTGAGTAGGTTTGGCCAGCAGGCCTTTCGCCGCGAGGCGTACACAAAAGTCCCATCCTATGGTCTCATTATCGGTATCGAGCACGATCGCATTCAGCAGGCCCTTGCCGCGTATCTGCTTGATGAGCGGGTGCTTGATCTTGCCGAGCTCCTGACGGAGGTATTTGCCCAGGTATTGGGCGTTTTGTACCATATTTTCATCCTTCAGCACCTGCAGGGCGCTCATGGCTACTTTGCATGCCAGAGGATTGCCGCCGTAGGTAGACCCGTGCTCGCCCGGGCGGATATTCAGCATGATGTCATCATCTGCCAGCACAGCAGAGACCGGCAGCACACCGCCGCTGAGCGCTTTGCCCAGTATCACCATATCAGGCCGCACATCCTCATGGTCGCAGCAGAGCAATTTGCCGGTACGGCCCAGGCCAGTCTGCACCTCATCTGCTACGAAAAGTACATTGCTCATGCGGCATACCTCATAGGCCTTGGCCAGGTAGCCCTCATGCGGCACTGCTACGCCAGCCTCCCCTTGTATCGGTTCTACGATAAAGGCGGCCACAGTAGGATCCTCTACCGCGCGTGCCAGCGCACTCAGGTCGTCAAATGGTATCGTGATAAAGCCCGGTACCTGTGGCCCAAAGCCGCCGTAGCTGCTTGGATCGGTAGAGGCAGAGATGGCAGCTATGGTCCGCCCGTGAAAGTTGCCCTCTACAAAGATGATCTTGGCCTGGTCCTGCGGGATGCCCTTCTTGACATAGCCCCAGCGCCGAGCCAGTTTGATAGCCGTCTCTACAGCCTCTACGCCGGTATTCATAGGCAGTACCTTGTCATAGCCGAAATACTCGTGCATATAGCGCTCGTATTCACCCAGTACGGAGTTGTAAAAGGCACGTGAGGTCAGTGTCAGCTTGTCCGCTTGTTTCTTGAGCGTATCTATGATCAGCGGATGGCAGTGGCCTTGATTGACCGCAGAGTAGGCCGATAGGAAATCATAGTAGACTTTGCCCTCTACATCCCATACATTAGCACCACGGCCACGCTCCAGTACTACTGGTATGGGGTGGTAGTTGTGAGCACCGTAGCGCTCCTCTAGTTCCATTAAATATTCTGCACGGGAGATAGCTGTATCTGCGGTCATACCTTATACTTTTCGTGAATGAAAATATGATAATTAAGGTAAATGTCTCCCTATATGGCTGGATTGAAGTGTTTTATGGCTTCGTGTATAAAGTAGAGCGCGCAAACGCGGGAAGGGTTGCATGCCTGCTGTAAAAAAGTCAGGTATTTAACGTCTATGACAAATGAATGACAAATGGAGCTTGTATCTAAATGGCTGCGAATCCGTATAATACGGTGGACAAACTACCCGTTTTGTCACCTATTTTGATTAAACTTGTATAGAAGAAATTCAACAATTATGCGTCACATCTACCTGCTCGCAGCTGTGTGCTTTATGGTATCTTTTAGCCACGCACAGTCACGGATCAAGTCTGCCTTCCCTCCAAATTATAGTAGCTCGACAGATGATAAAAAGGCCGATAAACTACCCGGCCTGCTCCTGCACCAGAAGCTCAAAGATCCTCACTACGCTCATAGTCCCGAGCTGAAGCATGTCATGGTCAAGGGCGACCCGGCAATAGTCAGGACGCTGACGGAGCAGTATCGCGGTATCTATAAATACAGTGCCGGTCGCATCTCTTCTATTGATATCGCATATAAGGACCTCGCAGCTTTTGCTGCCTCGCCATCTGTAGAGGCCATAGAGGCTAATGGCGACCTCGGCTTTGGCAAGGCCTTTATGGATACGGCCCGCATCATGAATAATATCGACAGTGCCCAGCAAGGCATCGCTCCCCTCACCATGCCTTACAAAGGGGCAGGAGTGCTCGTCGGGATCATAGATGGAGGCATTTTCTTCCGCCATCAGGATTTCAAAAGGGCTAACGGCAATACGCGTGTGCGCTATATTTGGGATCAGGTAGATAGCTCTGGTACCCGGCCGTCTTATGGCTATGGTAGTGTATGGGACTCTGCCCAGATCAATGCCGGCACCTGCCGACACATAGAACCCAGCAGCGATCAGGGTCATGGCACGGCCGCTGCAGGTGTGGCAGCCGGCAATGGCTCCAGCTGGGATACCGGTGATCCCTATCTCCGGGGCCGCTACACGGGCACCGCGCCCGAATCAGATCTCGTAGTAGTACGGGTCAATGGCAGCCGCTCTGACTATCTGGCCACGATAGCAGATGCGATCAACTTTATCTTTACCAAAGCTGATCAACTGGGTATGCCCTGCGTGATCAATACAAGCGTGGGAACCTACTATGGTCCACATGATGGCTCCGAGCTATCGGTACAGGCCATAGAAAATATGCTGGACCAGCATTCCGGACGTGTGGTAGTAGCTGCAGCCGGCAATGCCGGTAATGTGAAATTTCACCTTTCCTACCAGCTTAGCAATACAGATTCTCTTTGGTCATGGTTTTTGTATAACTCTTCCTCCCATAGTGTTTACTATGATCTCTGGGCGGATACGGCTCAGTTTAGAAATGCCAACTTTGCTATCGGCTGTGACCTCAGCGCCACCGGCGCTCCACGGGGCCGGACGCGCTACTTCAATGTGCTGACCGATTTTGCATTTGGCGGGGGTACGTATGCGGAGATAGATGACACGCTCAAGACCGGTACTACCCGACTGGGTATTTACTCTATCGGTGTCACAAAATATGAGGGATTGTATCATGTGGAGTTTTATATACTGCCGAGCTCTACCACTGACCTATGGCGGCTGGAGACGCGAGGGCAAGGAACCTTTGACCTCTGGGCCAGCAGCTCTCTGATCGGCACGTCCAGTTTTGCTAATATCACTAGCCCGTCATCGTGGCCAAACTGTAGATTTCCCGATACGATCAAGAGTATAGTGTCCGGCTGGCAGTGCTCTGACAAAGTGATCACCGTGGCCAACTACTACAATCGTAAAGGCTACCGCGATATCGACAGCAACTATGTGAATCTGGGAGTGACGCCAGGTATGATATCTGCATCCTCATCAGCAGGGCCTACCCGCGATGGACGCCAGAAACCGGACATAGCTGCCACAGGAGATGTGATCACTACTACAGGAGACTCTACCTATATCTCCCAGCTCACGATCTCCGGCGGTGCCAATAGGCAAAAGATCTCCTTGGGAGGGAAGCACGTACGCGATGGTGGCACTTCTATGGCCTCGCCGGTAGTAGCGGGCTCTGCGGCGCTGTACCTGCAGGAGCATCCCACTGCCACCTATGCAGAGGTCATGCTGGCATTCCGACGTACGGCCAAAAGGGACACTTTTACCTCGACGGTTAACATCCCCAATGTACGCTTTGGCTGGGGTAAGATCAATACTTACCAGGCACTGATCTCCCCTGTGGTATACGGTTGTATGGATACGGGCTCTATCAACTATAATCCTAATGCAAACGTGGACACCGGCGGCTGTATCCCTAAAGTCTACGGCTGCACGGATACCGGCTCGATCAACTATAATGCATCTGCTAACGTGAACAACGGTACCTGCATACCTAAGGTCTACGGCTGTACTGATACAGGGTCGATCAACTATAATGCATCTGCTAACGTGAACAATGGTACCTGCATACCAAAGGTCTACGGCTGCACAGATACTGGGTCGATCAACTATAATGCATCAGCTAACGTGAACAATGGCACCTGCATACCTAAGGTCTACGGCTGTACAGATACTGGATCGATCAACTATAATGCATCAGCTAATGTGAACAACGGCACCTGCATACCA
>JAFDYN010000003.1:200707-344299 GCA_018267385.1 Bacteroidota bacterium
CATACCAAAGGTCTACGGCTGTACCGACACAGGGTCGATCAACTACAATGCATCAGCAAATGTGAACAACGGCACCTGTATACCGAAAGTTTATGGCGTGATGGATACTGCCTGCCGAAACTATAATCCGCAGGCCAATGTCAACAGTGGAGTCTGCCAGCCGAATGGTGTAGCGGAGATCGGAGCTGGTACGCTTTCTATGGATGTGGTACCCAATCCCTTTACCACGGCTACTACGATCTACATTACATCATCTGAGCCGCTCACAGCTGCGCAGTTGCGCTTCTATGATCAGCTCGGCAGAGTAGTAGACCAGGTGGCTATAGCCACAGGCACTAAGCAGTTGGAATATACCAATGCCAGCCTCGCCGCAGGTGTCTACGATGTAGCCCTGGTGCGCAATGAAAGCATCATAGTCATCCGCAAGGTGGTAATAGAGAAATAAACGACCGAGAAATGATAGAAAGCCTTCGCTATCGCGAGGGCTTTTTATGACTAAAGCTATCCGTCGCCCGGCTAAATGCTATCTGATAGCAGCAAATAACTCGGCATGGGCCACCACATATGCTGCCATCTGCTCCCGCTCGGCATCCATGATCGCGTAATAGTCATTATCCAGCGGCTCAAACTCTGGATGGTCCTGATACATTTTGGCAAACTCCTGCAAGGTCTTCTCACGCTCCAGTATCTCTTTTTTCTCTCGGTACAGCGACCTTGCCCGGTCTATGATCTCTGCTGTACCTGTCAGTCCCCACTCACGTAGTACTTCACTCAGGGGCGTCTCAAAGATGAAAGACCCATAGCCGTTTTCTATCAGCTGGATGATGCCGCCATTGGCTACCTGTCCGTCCCACGCCTCAAAGCCCAGCAGGATGTTCTGCTCTGTATTGAGCTGACCCAGTTGCTGTGATGCGTCAGTAGTGAGTATCGCTCTATATCGATCGCAAAGCGTCCATATCAGTTCCGCCGGATCTGCCGTCAGGGATTCAAACTCTTGCCGGGTCATGACCGGTTGCGTGGCAATCATATTCTGGTATTACTTTTTCTTGGCGAAGCCAAAATCGATGCGGTAGTAAAACAGCGGCAGGAAGCCTAGCTGATAGATCACCTGAGGCTGTGCAGAGGAGCTGATGTACTGCAGGCGCAGGATATTCTTCTGGCCTGTCACATTCACCAGGTCTACACCTACCTCCTGCGTCAGGTGCTTGCGGCTGTTGAAAGAGTAGTTGATCTTCACGTCAAAGCGGAAGTACGGCTTGAATTCAAACTTATTGCGTAGCGCATCCTGCACCACGGGCTGGCCGGCCTCAGCAGATTTGGCCAGGTCGAATGGTGTATAGCGCTGCCCGCCTCCAAAAGTTACCTTGCCTCCTATGCCGATCGTATTCAGGCGCTTCTTGCCCCATTTGAATTCTTTAGTGCCCAGCACATTCATCACATAGTGGCAGTTGAAGTCGGAGTTATACCAGATACCGTTAGATGCTCTGTAGCGAGCATCGTACAGCGAGCCGGAGAACATGGCAAACCAGTTATGCGTGAAGAATTTCTCTACTGTCAGCTCTATACCCATGTTTCGGCCTATTCCCTTATTTACGAGTTTGCCCGGGAAGAAACGGTCAAAGCCGGTCCCCTCATTCAGGATAGAATAGGATGAAGCAAATGTATCTACCGGCAGGTCAAATATGTATTGGAAATATCCTTCCACTTTGATACGGACATCCTGACGGAAGAAAACATCATAGCTGCCCACTACATGGAAGGAACGCGTAAAACCGAGATCCTTATTTCGCAGCTTTGTATCGCTTCGATCCGTGAAATTGTCTCTCTGGAAATAGGCATAGTAAGGTTGGGTCTGGCTATGCAGGCCCGTACCCAGCGCGATAGATTGATTGGGTTTAAACTGATACTTGATCGAAGCCCGTGGCTCAAGGCTCCAGCTCCAGTTCAGCGTGAATATTTGTCCATGCAGGCCCGCTGTCATGCTTACCTTGCGGGAGATGTTGTACTTCCACTGCACGTAGGGTAGAAATAGGAAATGTACCCCTTTATATTGCAGCCTGTACTCCCACTGGTAGCGCTGCTCATTGAGGTTACTGTCCAGATAGTTGAAGACCAGCATTTGAGAATTCATACCAAACCTCAGGGAATGTCGTGTATTCAGTTTATAGTTGCGGTAGAAGTTTCCGCTAAACCGCGACTCTACAAATCGATAGCCCATCTGCCTGTACATACCATCCACCATAAAGTTTCCTGTCGTAGAGTCTACATGCCTCACTATGCGGTTATAGTGGTCGCCTATGGTAGTGCCGGATGCTGCAAATGTGATCTTAGAGTAGCACTTGTCATTGATCGGCCTGGTATAGCTGATACCGAATATGCCCAGACCGGAGCGGAACCATTCATCAGTGTTATTGGATGCATAGATATCCTGTCCTCCCGGGCGTACATCGGTGCTGGTGATAAACTGGATCGTACTATACCCCGCTATACCAAAGAGGGAAATGTTGCCCTTTTTCAGCGGAAAGTTCAGCTTAAAGTTAAGGTCCTGATAATGTGGCACGGCACTGGTGCCTATGTCTACGCCCATCTTGACCAGCAGATCGAGTGTAGAGTAGCGGTAGGCAAATTGATAGCTGGATTTCTTTTTGCGGTCTATAGGTCCCTCGGCGCTAGCCTCAAAGCCGAGCAATCCCCACTGCAGGGATGCTTCATGCTTTTCGTCATTCCCGTTCTTCAGCTTGACATCAAATACCGCCGCCAGGGCATTGCCATATTCTGCCGGGAAGGCACCCGTGAGAAAGTCAGAGTTGGCCAGCGATTTATTGTTCAGTACGTTCACCGAGCCACCAGTGGTGCCTGCTATAGCGAAGTGGGATGGATTGGGGATATCTACATTCTCCACACGCCAGAGCACGCCCAGTGGAGAGTTCCCGCGTACTACGATGTCATTGCGCGAGTCATCAGTCCCTGACACTCCGGCAAAGTTTGACGCCATACGCGCCGGATCCGAGCGGCTGCCCGCATACCGCGTAGCCTCCTCTACCGTAAACTGCCGCGCACTCGTCTGGGCCATATCGTTGATAGACTCCCCTCTGCGTTTGCCGGCGCTGACCTGTACTTCATTCATCTCTGATACTGTAGGCTCCATTTCTATACGGAGTACCACCTCCTTGGCGGCCGTCACAGGCATATTGGGCATGGTCACCTTGTCATAGCCTATGTAGGATGCGGAGACATTCACACGGCCCACCGGCACATTCTCTATCCTGAAATATCCTTTGTCATCTGTAGCCGACCCACCTATCAGTTTATCACCCACATGCACCGCCACATTGACCCCTACCAGAGGTGTATTGGATTCACGGTCCATGACTGTACCCCGCACTATCTGTGTGATAGTGCTGGTTTGCGCTACGGTCAGCCCCGCAGAGAGAAGTACCAGATACAATAGTATAGCTAACCTCATGCAATGATATGTATGTCAGAAAAGATAGAGGCTTATGGTTTTACCTCTTCCACCTTGTCCACAAAGTAGTTGGTCTCGCCCTGCCATACGAAGGCATGCTTGATCTCACGATAGTGCAGGCTCACGTTGTGACCCTCCAGATGCGATAGCTGATCTGCTACAGCCTGGTCCTTTACTGAGAAGTCCCATATATTATTGATCAGGCCTACTTTGGGGTCAGGGTTGATACCTATCTGATTGACCTCTCCCTCATACGTTTTGAAGAGGTTGCCTTTCTTGCTGAATTTGATCAGCACCCCGGCGCGATTCCCTTCACTGTAGGTAAACTGCGTGTAGGCGTAATATATACCAAGTATAGCCAGCAGGACGGCTATGATGATAGGTATGGCTTTTTTCATACAATGGAAATTTTACTAAATATAAAGTCTTTTTCCGCACCGCTACAAGTAGTATTTACAAACATGGTCGCTCAATAGCCTCAGTGCGGGTAGATGCTGACGCCTTTCATTATTAGGAATGGCCTATATTTGCTGCCGCACATGAAATCACTCCTTAGCCTCGGAAAATATTTCGCCATGCACAGGTGGCGCGTGATGTCCGGGTTCCTCTTTATCCTGCTGGCCAATCTCTTTAAGACATACAATCCTACCGTGGTGCGCAATGCTGTGAATAACGTCACAGAAAGGCTCTGCAATGTAGGCACAGCGGTCAATGGCAGGGAATACCTGCTGGGCCAGTTGGTCATCGTGTTGTTCATCTTTCTGGGTACATATGTGCTGGTGGCGCTGCTGGAGGGCAGTTTTACCTTTCTGATGCGGCAGACCATCATAGTGGTCTCGCGCCTGATAGAGTATGATATCAAAAATGATATGTACGACCACTATCAGCGGCTCGATCTCGCCTTTTACCGCAAGAATAATACTGGCGACCTGATGAACCGGATCACGGAGGATGTCTCGCGGGTGCGTATGGGTATCGGGCCTGCGCTGATGTACACCGCCAACCTCCTCTGCATGTTTGTGCTCTGCACCGTAGCTATGATCCATGTCAACTGGAAACTGGCGCTCTTTACCCTGATACCGATGCCATTTCTCTCACTGCTGATCTACATGCTGAATAACCAGATCAACAAGGGCAGTGAAGAGCTACAGGCCAAGCTATCCGATATCACCACCAATGCACAGGAGAGCTACTCAGGTATCCGCGTGATACAGGCCTATGTGCAGGAGAGGGCTATGCTGGGTTTCTTTGGCAAAGAGAGCGACGAGTACAAAGACCTGTCCATGAAGCTGGCCAAAGTTGAGTCGATCTACTTTCCGCTCATCACGCTGCTGGTGGGCTGCAGTATCTCTATCATAGTATATGTAGGCGGTATCTACGTAGGAGATGGCAAGATCACCCTCGGCAATATAGCGGAGTTTATCATGTACCTCAATATGCTGACCTTCCCGGTCAGTGCGCTGGGCTGGGCCGTGTCACTCACGCAGCGTGCGGCGGTGTCTATGGACCGGATCAATCACTTCATGAGTGTGCAGCCTACCGTGCTGAATGAAGGCGGCCTGGTACAGGACCTGAAAGGGTCGATAGAGTTTCGTCATGTAGACTTCATCTACCCCGATACAGGTATCCATGCGCTGCGCGATGTGAGCTTCGCCATACCGCGGGGGCAGCGCTGGGCCATAGTAGGCCGCACCGGCTCGGGCAAGTCTACCCTGGCCGACCTGACCGTGCGCATGTATGACGCCACCAAAGGTGAGGTGCTGATAGATGGCATCAATATCCGCGAGTGGAACACCGGCCACCTGCGACACCAGATGGGCCTCGTGCCACAGGATGTATTCCTGTTCTCGGAGTCTATCAAGGATAATATCAACTTCGGTACAGAAAATTCCAGCATGGAGCGGGCAGCCCGCTATGCGGCCTATGCTTCCATAGATGAGGAGATCAGGCAGTTCCCGCAGGGATACGATACAGTGGTGGGTGAGCGTGGAGTGACGCTCTCCGGTGGGCAGAAGCAGCGCATCTCTATAGCCCGCGCACTGGCCAAGGATCCCTCTATCCTGATACTGGATGACTGCCTGTCTGCCGTAGACGCCTCTACCGAGAAGCGTATAGAGACAAACCTCGACCATGTGCTGGGAGGCAAGACCTCTATGATCATCACACACCGGATCTTCTCATTGATGCATTTCGATAGGATACTGGTGCTGGATGAGGGGCGCATAGCAGAAGCAGGTACCCATCAGGAGCTGCTGGCACTGGGCGGCATCTACAGAGAACTTTACGAAAAGCAAGCTGCAACCGAATCCGCTACCACGCCGTCTTAGAGCCTGATGCCTGAGCAGGTACGCTCGTAGCGAAAGTGTATATTGTGTCTATTTCTGGGGAGAAGTTTTCACTCATGTCATTAGGTGCATTCAAAAACAATCGTATAAATTTGTCTAAGTCGGTTAATTTCTAAAACAACAAAAAACTACGGTGGAAAATAACGGGGGTAAGTACAGCGGTTACTTCAGCAAGAAACTAAGGGCAGGAAAAAGAAGGACTTATTTTTTTGATGTCAGGAGCACCAAGCAGGGCGACTTCTTCCTTACTATCACCGAGAGCAAAAAGAAATTTGACGGAGATGGCTACGAGAGCCACAAGATATTCCTCTACAAGGAAGACTTCAAAAAATTCGTAGAAGCGCTGAATGAGACGCTGGACCATGTCAAGACGGAGCTGATGCCCGACTATGACTATGATGCAGACCGTACTGTGAGGCTGGATGATGAGGACAATACCTTCGTAAAAGACGGGCAGTCTCCGCGCGTATCGAATGATAATCATACCCGCCGCCGCAATATAGATGACTATCCTGAGCCAAAAGAAGGCGAGGAGGATACGTCACTCCGTCCGGATCCCGCTGCCGGTGAGCAGAATATAGACCACAAATCCTCCTCCGGCATAGCCGATGACGAGGAGATAGCCTGGTAAACACTCCACTGAAAATGATAGCGCCTCTGACATCCCGCCAGACAGAGTGCCCGCGCTGTCATAGATCATTTACTTGTCGTGCAGATGATATTGCACATTGCGAGTGTAGCACTGTGACACTGACAGATGCCGAGCGCCGCTATATAGCTGAGACACACAATGACTGCCTTTGTGCAGACTGTCTCAAAGAGATGAAAGCATCGCTGGCGGACAAGACTTATCCACCGCACTGATCCAGCAGTTCATTCACCGTGAGGTGCAGCGCCGGGTGTACGAAGTCAGGCGCCAGCTCTGCCAGCGGCTCCAGTGCAAAACGCCGCTCCGGCAGATAGGGGTGTGGCACCTTCAGCTCGGGCAGGTCTACGATATCATTGCCATAGAATAGGATATCTATATCTATCACCCTCGGCCCCCAGCGCTCGGTCTCGGTACGGCCCACTTCTTTCTCTATGCCTTTCAGTGTATGGAGCAGGTCCAGCGGAGAGAGGTCGGTCTCTATCTGCAGCGCCTGATTGAGAAAGGCTGCCTGATCGGTCTTGCCCCAGGGTGCAGTCTCATACTCCTCCGAGTGAAACAGCTCCTGGCCCGCCTTGAGGTCTATGAACCGGCGTGCAGCGCGGAGGTGCGCATGGCGGTCGCCCACATTGGAGCCGAGCAGCAGGAAAATATTCTGGATCATAACCCGGTGTGTTTAGCAGTGCGCAATATCGCTTAATCAACGCAAATGACATACCATCCGTCAGAGGGGCAGGATCATAAGAGATGTTATTTGCCAATAGGTTCTTTCCTCTCCTTGGGAGAGGAAAGATGCCGAAGGCAGATTGGTGAGGTGGATGTGGATTTCTAGCCCCGGGGCCTGCATTGGAAAATATTAATATTGCTATATCGTCTGGTACATCATTACCAAAAATCAAACTACATAAGATGCTGAAGTTCCTGAAATACGTCTTTGCCACGATAGTGGGCCTGTTCCTTTTTTGCTTTATCAGCCTCTTCCTGCTGATCGGCATCATAGCCCTGGCCGGTGGCTCCAAGAAGGATGGCAATAAACTGGAGGCCAACTCTGTGCTGAGGCTCGACCTCAATCACCATGTAGCTGAAAAATCTCAGGAGAGCCTGGGTGAGCAGCTCGGCTTTGGCGGCGGCAAGGAGGCGGACGGCATAGGCCTCTATGATATCTGCGAGATGCTGAAAGAAGCAGCCAAGGATAATAAGATCAAGGGTATCTACCTGCCTTTGGGTATCAATCCTAACGGCCTGGCTACGATAGAGGTACTGCGCGACCAGCTCAAGGAGTTTAAGAAAAGCGGCAAGTTCATCTATGCCTATGGAGAATATGCCAATCAGAAATCCTACTACCTCGCAGCAGTGGCAGACAAGATCTACCTCAATCCCAACGGTGGCATGGAGGTGCCGGGCTTTGGCCGCGAGATCATGTACTACAAAGGTGCGCTGGAGAAACTCGGCGTAGAGGTACAGGACTTTCACTGCGGCGCCTTCAAAAGTGCTATAGAGCCATACCTCCGCGACCATATGAGCGAACCTAACCGCGAGCAACTCACCAGCATCTATGGTGATGTCTACTCACAGTTTCTGACCAATATCGCCGCTGACCGCAAGATGGATACCGCCACGCTCAGCGATATCATCAACAATCTGAAAGCTACCCTGCCGCAGGAGGCCAAAGAGGCAAAGATGATAGATGAGACAGCCTACTATGATGAGGTAGAATCTGCTATGAAAGAAAAAGTGGGAGTGAAGAAAAAGGATGATCTCAACCTCGTAGACCTGGACAAATACAGCGAGACCATGCCGATCAATACGGACGCGGGTAGCAAGATAGCCGTGCTCTGTGCCGATGGAGAGATAGTAGACGGCAAAGGCGGAGAGGGCCAGGTGGGCTCTGAGCGCTTTGCCAAGGCTGTGGCAGACCTGCGCAAGGATGACAAGATAAAAGCCATCGTGCTCCGTGTCAACTCTCCGGGAGGCAGTGCGCTGGCCTCTGATGTGATGTGGCGTGAGCTGGTACTGGCCAAAAAGGAAAAGCCGCTGATCATCTCCTTTGGCGATGTGGCTGCCTCCGGTGGCTACTATATCTCCTGCCTGGGTGACAGAATCTTTGCACAGCCTAATACCATCACAGGTTCTATCGGTGTCTTTGGCCTGATACCTAATGCCAAGAAGCTGCTTAATGATAAGCTGGGTATCACTACAGATAAAGTCTCTGTGACCAAACACGGAGCTTTCTCTCTCGGCACCAACCCGCTGGATGAGGAGGAGAAAGCCATGGTGCAAAAGAGCATAGAGCGCACCTATCGTGAGTTTAAAGAGCGTGTGGCTGAGGGCCGCAAGAAGGATACCGCCTACATAGAGAGTATCGCACAGGGGCACGTATACACAGGTACACAAGGCCTCAAGAATGGCCTGGTGGATGAAATAGGTGGACTGGACCAGGCTATAGCCTACGCTGCTAAACAAGCTAACCTGAAGGACTATAAAGTAAAGCTCTATCCTGGTGAGCTCTCCATCAAGGATCGCCTGTCATCACGCTTTGGCTCGATGAAGGCTGACCTCGTGAAGCAGGAGATAGGTGAGGAGCAGTACAAAGTTTATAAAACGTTGGAGACTATCTCTCACTACTACGGTGTGCAGATGCGCATGCCTATGGAGATGGGATTATAATTTGACAATGGATAATTGGAAATTGACAACGTACGCAGAAGATGGAACCGTTGTTAGCATTTGTCCTAATACTTAATACTAACTACTAAATACGGGTTTGAAAATAATAGGCATCACAGGCACGCTAGGCGCAGGCAAAGGGACCATCGTAGAATACCTGATCTCACATCACGGGTTCAGGCATTTCTCGGTGCGTGGTTTCCTCACGCAGATCATACAGCAGCGCCACCTGCCGCTCAATAGAGACTCTATGGTCAGCGTGGCCAATGAGCTGCGTGCTCAGCACTCGCCTAGCTATATAGTGGAGCAGCTGCTGGACCAGGCGCTACAGAGCGGCCAGGACTGCATCATAGAGAGTATCCGTACCACTGGTGAGATAGAGGCGCTGCGCAAAAGGGACCACTTCACCCTGCTGGCCGTAGATGCTGATCCCAGGCTACGGTATGAGCGCGTGCTGGAGCGTGCGTCTGAGACGGATCATATCAGCTATGAGACCTTTCAGGAAAATGAAAAGCGCGAGATGACCTCTACCGATCCCAATAAGCAGAACCTCGCGGCCTGCCAGGCACTGGCAGACTACAGGCTGGATAATAATCATTCATTTGAAGAGCTCTACCAGCAGGTAGAGATGGTGCTGGATAAAGTCAGGTAATACATCGCATGGTCTATCGTCTAATATCTAAAGTCTAAAGAATGTCAGAAACCAAATACATCCGCCCCTCTTGGGATGAGTACTTCATAGAAGTGATGGATGCTATCAGCAAGCGTGCCACCTGTGGCCGGGGCCGCAGCGGCTGTGTGATAGCACGGGACAATCAGCTCCTGGTGACTGGCTATGTGGGCTCGCCAAAGGGCCTGCCCCACTGTGATGATGTGGGTCACCAGATGAAAAAGATGATACACGAGGATGGCAGCGTGACAGAGCATTGTGTGCGCACCGTACACGCCGAGCAGAATGCCATCTGCCAGGCTGCCAAAAACGGAGTAGCACTGGACGGCGCTACGCTGTACTGCCGCATGACCCCCTGCCGTGTATGCTGTATGCTGATCATCAACTGTGGCATCAAGCGTGTGGTCTGCCAGCGCAAGTACCATGCGGGCACGGAGTCTGAGGCTATGTTTCTGGAGGCTGGTGTCAAACTGGAGTACATACACGAGGAGATCCAGACCTACGAGCCGCAAAAGTGATTTCTGATTGGTGATTTTTGATTTGCCTTCGGGCAAAATATGCACAAAGCTATTTACCGGTTTCCGGTACAATAAGTCTTGCTAATTTCGGCATTCATATTGCTGCTAAGCCATCATAAATCAACAATCAAAAATCATAGATAGCCAGATGTCCTTACTTCCCCCTTTACCGGAAAGAATGCGCCCCAAGAGCTTTGATGAGTTCGTAGGGCAGCAGCACCTGATAGGAGAGGGCAAGGTACTCCGCCGCCTCATCGAGTCGGGCAATATACCATCTATGATATTCTGGGGGCCACCGGGTGTGGGCAAGACATCTATGGCTCGATTTATAGCAGACCGTGCGGTGCTGCCTTTCTACCAACTCAGCGCGATAGACTCTGGCGTGAAAGAGCTTCGTGAGGTCATAGCCAAGGCCAATCAGGATGGCAAGGCGATCCTCTTCATAGATGAGATCCACCGCTTCAATAAGGCACAGCAAGACGCCCTGCTGGGAGCCGTGGAGAAAGGCACCATCACGCTGATAGGCGCTACTACGGAGAATCCTTCCTTTGAGGTCATATCCGCGCTCCTGTCGCGTGCCCAGGTGTATACATTAAAGCCACTGGAGCGCGAAGATCTGGAGCGGCTGCTGCAGACAGCTATCGCCAAAGATGAAGTTCTGCGCGATAAGAAGATCGAGCTAAAGGAAACCGAAGCATTACTCCGCTACTCAGGTGGTGATGCGCGCAAGCTACTCAATGTACTGGAGATCGTGGTCAATAATGGGTTGACAGACAACGGAGTATTGGAGATCACAAATGCGGTAGTGGAGCAGGTGATCCAGCACAAGATGGCGCTCTACGACAAGTCCGGTGAGCAGCACTATGACATCATCTCCGCCTTTATCAAGTCTATACGCGGCAGTGATCCTAATGCGGCACTGTACTATCTGGCCCGCATGCTGGAGGGTGGGGAGGACCCTAAATTCATAGCCAGACGGCTACTGATACTCTCCTCTGAGGATATAGGCAATGCGAATCCAACCGCTTTCGTGATGGCCAACAACTGCTTTCAGGCAGTGAGCGTGATAGGCTATCCGGAGTGCCAGCTCACGCTGTCGCAGGTCGTGATCTACCTCGCCACCTCGCCCAAGAGCAACTCATCCTACACTGCTATAGGGGCGGCCCGCGCACAGGTGCGCGCCACGGGTGACCTTCCGGTTCCGCTTCACCTGCGCAATGCGCCTACCAAGCTGATGAAGCAGCTCAACTATGGCAAGGACTATCAGTATGCTCATAGCCATGAGGGAAATTTTGTCAATGCCGAGTTTCTGCCGGATGCGATCAAGGGCAGCAAATACTACGATCCCGCCAATAATCCACGCGAGAATGAGATACGCAGGCAGCTGCGTGACTGGTGGCGTGACAAGTATGGATATTGACCAGCCGAGGGTATACATGCTATTATAATTGATGTATATCCGAAGGGGAAATTAATGTTGACTGCTTGTCAGCCTGTCCAGCAGCCCGGCCAGCTTACCTGTCAGGTTTCTCCTGCTGTATTGATCTTTGCCCGATGCGGGTGTGCCTGTATCTCCACTGCGCCAGGTGGTGTATGCTGTGCGCAGGGTGGCTTCCATTTTATCCTGCTCTGTGTAGTCATGTATGGTGCCGGCCTGTGCGGCAGAGACGATCAGTGCTGCATCGCAGTCTGCCGGCCCTACCAGAAATATAGGCCTGCCTGCACCGATATACTCAAATATTTTGCCTGTGATGATCAGTTTGTTATTCGCTACGTCAGGGATCACGGAGAGCAGGAGAGAGGCCGTCTGCATGCGGCGTATAGCCTCATGGTGCGGCACGAAAGGTTTGAATACCGTACAGTCGGTGATACCTGCATCAGCTATACCCTGGCTCACTGCTGCATCTGCCTTGCCCGTCACCTCCAGCTCAAAGTCCCTGCGGAAGTCGCTATCCGCTGCACGCAGCGCCGCGATAGCAGCCCATAGCGCGGGTACATTCTGGTTAGAAAACAGATTGCCTACATACCTCATGCGAAATTTATCCCGCTCTGCCGTCAGCCCAGGCGTGAAATCACTCTCATCATAGCCGTTGGTGATCACCTGCATCTTGCCGGTATACGCAGCCGGGAAGACGGTCTTCATGCCTTCACCTATCACCGTAGCCACGTCACAGTCGCGCAGCACTGAGGCCTCGTAGGCTTTGTCTTTCGCTATAGACGCTTGTGTGAAGGGCAGGTATTGATTGTTGAATATCTCTGTCCACGGATCGCGAAAATCTGCCAGCCACGGCAGCCCGTAGCGCTGCTTCAGCTCCTGGCCTATCAGGTGCGTGCTGTGCGGAGGGCCGGTAGTGATGATGGCATCTATCTGGCCTGTAGCGATCAGCTCCGAGGCTTTCTTCACAGCATATGGCTTCCAGCCGCGCCGTGCATCCGGCAGGAAAAAATTAGCCCTGATATAAGCAGACAGGCGCTGGAAGAGTGATGGATTGGACGCGGTGGCTACAGCCAGCGGCACGGTCTTGCCCTTCTGCCCGCGTAGCAGGTTGTATATCTCAAATGGCTCGAAAGTCTTGGTCCGGTACACAGCGATACCATCCGGTACCTGCGCCTGTAGCGACTCATCAGTATAGGGGTAGCTGCCATTCTCTACAGTCAGTATCACCGGCTCCCAGCCATAGTCGCGCAGGTATCTGGCAAACTTCAGGAAGCGCTGCACAGCCACACCACCCGCGGGCACCCAGTAGTACGTGATGATGAGGACTCTCTTCATGTGTCAGGCCGCCTTTACGCAGCATGCGGCAGGTCATCGCTGCCTTTCTTATTGTTTCTAAACTCCAGGAAGACGCCCCCGGCAAAGAGCAGCAGGATCAGCGTAGAGGCGGCATAGGCTACCTTCTCTCCGGTGAAGTAGGACGCAGGCTCAAAGACCATCTCCACCTTGTGGCTGCCTGCTGGCACTACCGCAGCACGGAGCACATAGTCTGCACGCACGATCGGTACTTCCTTGCCATCTACGGTAGCCTTCCAGCCCGGCTGGTAGTATATCTCTGAGAAGACCGCCAGCTGCGGCTGTGCTGCTGTGTACTGGTATACCAGGTGGTTAGGCTCATAGCTGGTCAGTGTGATCCGAGAGGTAGAGTCCCCGCCGCCGGTATAGCCGCCCAGCTCATTCGCAAATTTCTTATCTACAAAAGCTGTTTGCTTCGGATCAAAATTATCCAGCGCCTTGATCTCCTCATCGGCATTATTCACCAGTTGCACTTTATCTACAAACCAGGCATTGCCGCAGGCACCCGGATTTTGGGCAGCTACAGGTCCGCTCGCACCCTTTTGTATGATGTATTTGGTGTTGAGCATATTCAGCACAGCCATATTGCCTTTGCTGATCTGGTTTTCTATCAGCTCCTGGTAGCGGCGCAGCTTGGCAGCGTGGTAGCCGCCTACTGACTTGTGGTGGTAGGAGGTAGAGGCATCGTTAAAGGTATTGACAGTCGTATTGAATACGCGGTAGTCCAGGCTCTTGTCAGCCAGTATCTGCTGGTCTGCGGGGCTTTCCGCAAAGCGGCTCTGCTGCTCATTCTTATCGGTAAACATATCGCCATTCACAAAGCGCTTGCCCACGGTGATGTAGTCTGCCAGGCAGATCACGAGGATAGCCGCGATGGCTATATTCTTGTTGAGTTTCTCCTGCACTAGTGCCCACATCACACCTGCACCCAGCAGTATGATGATGAGGGAGCGGAAAGCATCACTGCGCATCAGGTCCTGGCGGTCTTCTCTCAGGTATGGCAGGATGTCTGCCGGCAGGCTCTTGTCTCCGGGGCCGGAGAAGCTCATCAGCGTACCGCCAAAGAGTGCAAAGATCAGGCAGATGCCACCTGTGATACCGGCAGCGATGTAGACACCTGTCAGTGCCCGCTCTTTATTTACTTCTTTATTGAGTAGCCGCTGTATGGTGAGCAGTGCCAGCAGTGGTATAGTGAGCTGGCAGATGATCAGAGACATGGTCACCGTGCGGAACTTATTGTACCCCGGGAAGAAGTCAAAGAAAGCATTGTTGAACCACGCCAGGTGGTACCCAAAGGAGAGCATGATAGCCAGCATCGTAGCGATGCCCAGCCACCACTTGAATGGTCCGTCTACGATGATCAGGCCCAGTATAAAGATAAAGATCATGAATGCTCCCATGTATGATGGACCGGAGGTAAATGGCTGGTCACCCCAGTACGTAGGAAGGTAGCGCGTCTGACCGCGTATAGCCTGTACGGTCTTGGCGTCCTCATCCAGCAGCTGCTGTGAGGAGCCGCCCATCAGGTTTGGTATGAGCAGGTTAAATGCTTCTGCTTTGGTATAGCTATAGCTGAAGGCATAGTCGCGGTCCAGGCCACCTTTAGATTGTGTATTGGTGGTCAGGTCAGACTTGCCGCGTATGGTCGAGTTGCCATACTCATAGGTGGTCCAGAGCAGGCTCAGGTTTGACAGTACACCCAGCCCCGCACAGGCGCCGAATATGCCGAAGGCAAGTACGTAGTGCTTGATATCCTTCTCCACTACAGAGAAGACCAGGAATACGACACCCGCTATGAGCAGCGTAAGGAAAAGGTAGTACGCTATCTGCACATGGTTGGCACTGATCAGCATGGAGAAACTCAATGCGCTGACAGCTGCCCCCAGTATATATTTCTTTCGCCACAGGAGCATAAAGCCCGCCACCACATAGGGTAACAGCGCTATGGCGTGCATCTTGGTATTGTGCCCCGCCTCGAGGATGATGAGGTTGTAGGATGCGAGCGCATAGCCCACCGCACCGGCTATGGATAGCCACGGATTCACGCGCAGTACCAGCAGCAGGATATAGAAGCCCAGGCAGGCTATAAAAAGATACCCTGTAAACTCCGGCAGGCCTATGCCAAGTACTTTCTCGGCATACTGTACCAGATTGCCCGAGTAAATAGTAGATATCTGGAAGGCCGGCATACCGCCAAACATAGAGTTGGTCCACAGCGGCTCGGTATGATGTGCCTCGCGGAAATCCTTGATCTCTTTTGACATGCCCTCATATTGATTGATATCACCCTGTGGTAGTACCTTGCCATCCAGCAGCATCGGGCCAAAGAAGATCAGCGTGATCACGATAAACGTGACGAGCGCCGCGATATAGGGCACATACTTCATGATAGGAGAGGGAGCACCGGTAGAGGCAGGCTTTGGGGACTTGTGTTTTATCTCAGGTTTTGTCTTTGCCATGGTATATGGATTGGTCAGGGGTAAAAATAAAATTAATTGGATAATAACCTCCGCCCTCCGGGGGCTTTGCCCCCCTTTGCCCGGTGCCTGCCCGCAGCCGGGGCGGACTGTCCACTCTATTGGCTGTTCCGGTCGCCTTTGGGGATTTAGGGGGCGCTTTGTTGCTTTCCGCTTTCCTTGAAAAAGATATATTTGTACAATAACTATCGTCCATCATGAAGCAAACCATACTCGGACTCACCCTTTTGCTGCTCACATCATGCCTTTACGCTGCTACACCAGCGCCTGCCCCTCTGGGTACTGACACGGTCAAGGTCAAAAAGACCAAGGTGACAGAGCCTAAAAAGAAGGAGGCCAAGACGGAAAAAAAGAAAGAAGCGAAGCCAGAGAAGAAGGCCGACGCAAAGCCTGCTCCTAAAGCGGAGACCACTACGACTACCTCTACCAGCCATAGCTCGGTGAGTAGCTCTAAGTTTCAGAAGCCATACAAGACATGGGCCCTGACGCTGAATGGCTCCTTTACCAATCCATATACAGACCTGAAGTACCGCCGCTTCCTCGGCGTGTCCAAGCCTAAGAACGAGTACCAGTGGGGTGTAGGCGTGGGTGCCATACACATGTTTGACGGTGCGTTTGGCATCATGGGCCAGTTCAACGCCGGTGCGCTGCAGGGCGTAGCCGATAGCAATATGGACAGCAAGTTTGACTACAAGGCGATGGTAGCATCGGGCATAGACCCTTCGGGAAATTACTTCAAGGGCATGTTTTACGAAGCATCGGCCAACCTCTACTGGGATATCACAAACACTGTATTCGGCATCAACCGTATGCTCCGCGCACGCAATAGCGGCAAGGACTACAAGCCACGCTGGGTATCACTGTACTCCTACGCCGGTATAGGTATCAACTACAGCAGTGTAAAGGTATACCACCTCAAAACCGGCCTGCTGGATAATAGCGGTACGTTCTTTAACGGTAGCACCACCAGCCTCGTAGTACCGGTGGGCCTGGGAGTGAAGTTTAAACTCAGCAAGCTGGTAGACCTGGGCCTCGAGGGTTCCTGGCATTTCACTTTCACAGACAAGCTGGACGGCCTCGAGTATGAGCATCACAATAACAAGCGCCGTGATGACTCCTACTCTATGATAGGCGCTACGCTCACATTCAAGCTCGGTACTAAGAAGCGCGACAAGGAGCATATCGAGTGGAGGCATCCGCAGGAAGGCATCTACGCTGACCTCGACCGCATAGAGAAGCGTGTAGACAAGCTCTACAAAGACTCTGACGGCGATGGCGTGAGTGATGTATTTGACAAGGATAATGAGACACCGGAGGGCCAAAAGGTCTATGGCGATGGTACCGGTGTGGATAGTGACCGTGACGGCATACCTGACGAGAAGGACGTAGAGCCATTCTCTGATCCGGGCTCTAAGGTAGATGAGAACGGCAGGGCAGTAGATACTGACGATGATGGTGTGCCTGACACACGCGATCTCGAGCCAAACACACCTAAGGGCAACCTGGTAGATGCACGTGGCCGCTCGCTGAATGACAAGTTCGCTGACAAGAATGCAGATATGGGCAATGGCCGTGGCGGCTTCTTCTTCCCGTCTGTATACTTTGAGTTCAATAAGGATGATATCCAGCGCCAGTACGAGCCTGAGCTGCAGGCCATAGCCAAGACCCTGCGCGAAAATCAAGGCCTCACGCTGAAGGTGGTAGGCTACTGCGACCAGCGTGGTACAGTGCCATATAATGATGACCTGGGTATGCGCCGTGCCAAGCAAGTGATAGACTACATGGTACGTGTGTATGGTTTCCAGCCTGCGCAGTTTGAGGCAGTATCTGTAGGCAACCGTGTGACGGAGAAAGCCGAGAACTGGATCAACCGCCGCGTAGATTTTGTAGCCAAGAAGTAAGCAACGCTAAAGAGATAAGGAAAAGCACTACCCATCCGGGTGGTGCTTTTTGTTTTACGGGGCACGCTTTTCATAGTATGTTTAGCTGAACCATTGGTCCATATCAGGTCTCAGGTCCGTGTGAATAATTCCCATTACTCAAAAGCCCTTTGTCAATAACTCCCCCGCAAAAAGTCGCTTATTTTGCAGACCTTTGCACCATCGCCACGCAGCCATTCATCCGCTGCCAGACCTATGAATACTCTCCGTGGCTTCAGCATCTGATTCTGTATTCGTATTCAAGTCCCTCTCCTTTGGAGAGGGATTTAGGGAGAGGTCGTATTCGTATTAAAATCCCTCTCCTTCGGAGAGGTCCCGAGGCTTCGGGATTGTAGAGGTCGTATTCGTTCACTCTAAATATATCACCTATGTCCGCACCAGCCGGCAACACCAACGCGTCCCGATGGACCCGCGAGAAAACCATCGCCACTCTCCACCAGATCGAGCAGCTCGCTCTCGACGAATTCTCCATCACCAACACCCTCACCGAGGCCCTCTTCAAAGTCCGATGCTACAAGCAGCTCTGGAGCTACTGGAAGAAAAAATGGGAAATGGACGAAGAGATGATGGACCAGATCTACTTCATCGAGCAGATCTTCACACACAAGCTCGAAGAAGGCGCCCTCTTCAAGCGGATGAACGCCTCCACCTGCCATTTTATCCTGAAGCACAACTACGGCTACAATACCAGGGGAGAGTCCGAGCTGCCCAGCCACCTGAGGCATGAGTTTCCGGAGGAAAAAGCAGTGGAGGAAAAAGCCTCCTCCGGTTCAAAATCAAAAAAAGATCATGCAAAACCCGAACGTAGTCAATACGAAATAGACTATGAGAACGATCCTGCCTACAAAGATTTCAGCGATAGGGAGACCGATGATGAGCAGATGAAGTGGTTTCGCGCCGATGCCCGCAAGCATCCGCACCTCTATACTGCTAAGCCACCACTCGGCTGCAACTATATCAAGATCGCTGAGGACCTCTACTCGCCGATCTAGGATAATAGTACACTAATAATGATAGGATAGAGCTGTAGTCTTTGGCGACCTTAGCTGCAGATACATACGCCTATGCCTCTACTGGCGTGGCGCAGCCGTGCTGGCATCTTCACCGCCAAACTTGACATCACAGCCCACGGCATAGTGGTCAGACAGATCTACGTGGCCTTTGCGCCATGGCCTTTTGAATACGCCTACATGGCGCTCGATGATATGGCAGGCAGCATTATTGCGACGGAAGAGGATATAGTCCAGAGAGGTCTTGTCTTTCTTCCACACAGACTCGGCCAGTTCATTGTTAGTACCGTCATAGGTGCTCTTTTGTATGCCGGTCATATCTCCGTCTTCGGCATCCAGTAGGGTGAGCATACCCTTGTAGCGTTCACTGATGGTTTTCTCGGTATTCATATCACCGCAGATGATTTGAGGCACGCCATCCACCTTGTACTTGTCCAGCAGGCTGTCATACATATTGCGTATCTGGATATTGCGTATCTTCTGCTGCTCCTGGGCCTGCAGGTGGGTGCCTAGTATCTGAAACTTCCTGCCACCCCAGGTACCCTCCAGCAGGGCGGCACCTTTCTTGGCTACGCGGTCGTTTTCCTTGGCTATCTTAAACTCGATCACGTCCTTCACCTCCAGTGGTATACGGCTCACTACCCACACACCGCTGCTGATGCGGAAGGGAGAGTGGCTCGGGTTGAAAGGACCATACATAAAGGGGTACTGTGTGTTCAGCCCCTTACGGATCACCTCCAGCGCACCCGCGTGAAAGGCCTCCTGAAAGACGATGATATCGGTCTGAGAGTGATTGAGTGTGTCTACTATGGCCTGCGCGCGCTCCAGGCGGCCCTTCATAGGCACGATAGGCGGCAGCATGTAGATATTCCAGGTCAGGACTTTCAGATCCCGTATAGCAGGGTCAGCGGTAGTGGCATCGCCGCCGGCGAAAGACGGGAGGGCGGTAAGGAGCAGCAGGAGGGAGGCGATCAGTCTGAAATATTTCATGCCGGAGCTTTAGTATATATACTGCAAAACAACGGAGAATGTGTTACCTAATTGTTAGTTTTCAGTCAGGATTACATGTATTTCAGCGAGATTTGCGGAGTATAGGTGAGCAGCAGTTTTTTCATGGCAAACGTCAGTACCATCACATACCGGATCAAGGAGCATGCACGGCGGCTCGGCTTTGACAGTGTGGGCATAGCCCGCGCAGGAGAGCTGACCGCAGAGGCACGCGCACTGGAGGCCTGGCTGGCGCAGGGCCGTCACGGCACGATGCACTACATGGAGCGAAACTTTGACAAGCGCATAGACCCCACCAAACTCGTAGAGGGCGCACGCTCGGTCATCAGCCTGTCATACAATTACTATACGGAGAAAAAGCAAACCGACCCCTCTGCGCCACAGATAGCCATGTACGCCCTTGGCCAGGACTACCACGATATAGTACGTGCCCGCCTCAATGAGCTGATGCAGTATATACGCGAGATAGCCGGCGATGTGCAGGGGAGGAGCTTCGTAGACTCAGCGCCTGTGCTGGAACGTGCCTGGGCGCAGCGTGCTGGCGTGGGCTGGGTGGGCAAAAATACCAATCTCCTCACCAAGCGGCAGGGCTCTTATTTCTTTCTGGCCGAGTGCATCATAGACCTGGAGCTGGAGTATGACAGCCCGGTCAAGGACTATTGCGGCACCTGTACAAGGTGCATCGATGCCTGCCCTACGGAGGCTATCTACGAGCCATACCGGGTAGATGGCAGCAAGTGTATATCCTACTTTACCATCGAGCTAAAGGAGAGCATGATACCGGAGGCATACAGCGGAAAATTCGCTAACTGGATGTATGGCTGCGATATCTGCCAGCAGGTGTGCCCTATCAACTCTCAGGCTACACCACACCACACGCCTGAGTTTACACCCTCGGAGGAACTGCTCACGATGACCACAGCTGAGTGGAAGGCTTTGACCGAGGAGCGGTACAAGAAACTCTTTAAGCACTCAGCAGTAAAGCGTTCTAAGTATTTAGGATTAATGCGGAACATTAGTTTCCTGAAATAGAGGCGTTTATTTTTCTTTTTACCGAAAAATAAATTTGGTTTTATCAATTCCTCAATTTACCTTTAAGTTAAAATTAACAGGAGCCATTCTGAGATCCTTCGATGATCAGGAGGCGCGCACTAGATCCTGTTGCTCTGTAGCAGCTAGCACAGAGGTGAGTCTCGAAGTCCCGTGCTTGTGCTTTGGTGCTTAACCTTTTATCTCCACCTTGATACCTGAGGGGCCACTCCCGGCCCTGGTCAGTCTACCCTCTTCTATTCTTTGGTTTTTCGGTAAATAGAATTTTATCTATTTCATTTACAAGTATTTACAGTGATTAGACAAATTTGTCGTGTGAAAGTATTTGTAATTCAGTTTATACCTTTACTTTTAGTCAAAGAAATCCCTATTAAGTCTAACAAAACCGAGTAAAATGAAGAGATCTACTCCGTCCTTTACTTTTTCGACTACCCCCACGAAAGCCGCATGGACAAAGGCTTTCAGTCGCATCATTACAAGTTTGATCTTGTGCGTGGCGCTGGGCAGTACCGCCTATGCGCAGGCAGTATCCGTCACAGCTACGGGTGGTACTACATCACAAACATATAGTACGCTAAAGGCCGCTTTTGACGCTATCAATGCCGGCACGCATACCGGCGCTATTGTGATCAATATCAATAGCAACACCTCTGAGACTGCCCCCTCCGTATTAAATAGTAGTGGTGCGGGCAGTGCGTCTTATACCTCCGTGCTAGTGCAGCCCTCTGTCGATGCGGTGAGCGTCACATGTGCCACTGCATCCGGTCGTGGGGTCATAGAGCTGAATGGAGCAGATAATGTGACTATCAACGGCGATAACCCTAATACGGCAGGGATCAATAGAAACCTAACGATCAATAATAATGCCGCCAACACAGTGAACTACACGTCGGTGATCCGTTCGGCCACATCTTCTCTGGTCACCACTGCAGATAACAATACAATTAAGAATTGTATTATCATAGGTAATGCGGATGCTAATAATACTTCATCATTTACGAGCACAACCTATCAAACCGGTATTCTGGCAGCAAATGGTGCCTCGACATCATCTGCTACTACAGCTCCCAGCGCTATCAGCAGCTCTACCGCTACAATGGGAGGTGCGCAGACTGCATTGAATTTTACGGTGAATAACTGTGCTATCACAAAATGTGCGCGGGGTATCTACTTTCAAGGCGCTGCTAATTCGGTGTGCCCTACCCTCACGATCACTAATAACCTGATAGGCAATGCTACAGCCGGTGCTGCAGACCAGGTTTACTCTATTGGTATCACAGCCGGCGGATTCGGCAATGCTACCACTAATAGTACTATATCCGGCAATACTATCTATCTCGAGGGCTGGTTTCCCACCACGAGCAAGGCGATAGAACTCGGCCTGGCTGGTACTAATACCGGTGCGAACCTGACGATCTCCAATAACAAAATTTTGAGGGTTTTTAATAAATCAACGAGTGAATATGGAGCGCATGGTATAAGTGTATACACTACCACCACGGCTGCCAATATCACAGTGGTAAACAACTTTATCACCAATCTTTCCAGCGTTTACAGCAATGCCAGTGCACCATTTAATTATGGTCCTAAAGGTATTGTACTTTGGGCCGGTACAGGTCACAAGGTGTATTATAATAGTGTAAATATATATGGCGGCCCTCAGACAGGGTCTGCAGGGGCTGATTACTCAGCCTGTCTGGCCGTGGCCAGTTCTGGATGTACCGGACTGGATATCCGCAATAATATTTTTAGCAATACGATCGCGGGCACCTATACAGGATCTAAGGATATGGTCTTCTTGCTATGGGGCGGTCTGACCTCTACAGCCAATAATGTGATCAATAACAATGTGTGCTATGTCGGTACGGGTACCAATAACTTTCTGGCAGGTGTAGGCACCAGCACATTAAGTGCGCCTTCCACTACCTATACTCAGGCCAACTTTAATGCCGCTGCTACCACACCAGCGACCAACTGGCGCTCCTACACCAGCGGACTGACTACCGGTGGCACTAATGACAATGCAATGGTAGCCTCTACAGCGGCTGCGCCATTTACATCCAATACTGACCTGCACGTGTTGTACAATGCCGGAGAAGCATTGTCTAACATCTCAAATAAAGGTGTGGCCATCGCCGGGTTTACCACTGATATAGATGGCGAGACACGTCCGTGGACTGGTGCTACCAATCCATGTATCGGCGCGGACGAGTTTCAGTATACACCACCTGCACTGCCGACTATTACCTCATTCACCCCATCTGCGAACCTCTGCACCAGTGGTGGCGACGTAGTGACCATCACCGGTACCAACTTTACCAGTGTCAGTGCAGTTACCTTTAATGGTACTAACGCAGCGAGCTATACCGTAAACTCATCTACCTCGATCACCGCCACTGCGCCATATGGCCTTTCGGCTGGTACTATAGCTGTGACCAACAGCGTAGGCACAGGTACCAGCTCTACATCTTATACTACCCAGCCTGGCCCGGTCATCACCAGTCAGCCTTCTGCTACTTCTGTCACCGTATATACCGGATCTGCCAGTACCTCTATGGCAGTAGCCAGCAGTACGGGTGGCGCTACCTATCAGTGGTATTACAGTATCAGCGCCGCGGGGCCATGGGTGGCGGTACCTGCTTCTCTCTCTACCGGTGCCAGCTTCACTGGTACCACCAGCGCTACACTCGGCATCACATGCAGTGCAGCTGCTCCGAGCGGTATTTATTACTTTGAATGCGTAGTCACCTCGGGGTCGTGCAATGCGACCTCTAATGTAGCCGCGCTGACTGTGAATGGCTATTGCAGCAACTTTAATACAACTAATACAGGGTACTATATCAATAGCTTCACGACCAGTGGGGGCCTGACCAATATCAGCCCGGCCGTAGATGCTGGTTTCTCTGCCAACGGTTATGGCGACTTTACGTCTTCTTCTGTCTCTCAGATCCCGGGCGGTACGGTCAACTTTACCCTCGCTGAGGTCGGCGGTAGTATGGGTTATGGCATTTTTGTAGACTGGAATGGTAACGGCTCCTTTGCAGATGCAGGCGAGACGATGTACAATCCATCAGCCTACAATACAACTGTATCTAGTTCCTTTACTGTGCCCGCCGGCGCTGCTGCCGGTACCTACAGGATGCGCGTAGTGGGCAATGAGAGTACCTATCCTGCTACTGCCTGTACAGGCACAGCCTATACAGAGTGCGAGGACTATCTCTTCACAGTGGTAATACCGATAGCTCCTACCATTACTTCTTATTCTCCGGGCGCGCTCTGCGCAGGTGGTGGCGAGACTGTGACCATCACCGGTACGGGGCTCAATACTGTGACAGCTGTCAAATTTAATGGCGTCAATGCTGCCTCATTCACCCTGGGCACCGCTACATCGCTCACTGCGGTGACTCCTGCAGGCCTCACCGCCGGTACAGTCACCGTGACCAATCCGTCCGGCACGGGCACCGGTGCTTCATACACTGTGAACCCTAGCCCTACCATCACAGGTCAGCCATCTGCCGGTACTGTGAGCGCCGTGACCGGTACTTCAGCTACCTTTACTGTAGCTACCAGTGCCGGCAGCCCTACCTACCAGTGGTACTATGGCACTACTACTACCGGCCCATGGGTAGCTGTGGCCAATGGCACACCTACTGGTCTGACCTATACTGGCGGCACTACAGCCAGCCTCGTAGTGACAGCCAGCAATACTGCTAATACAGGTTCTGCCAACTACTACAAGTGTATCGTCTCTGCGGCAGGCTGCGGCATTTCATCTAATAGTGCCCAGCTCACTATCACCGGCTACTGCAGTAATACCAATACGACCAATACTACATATTATATAGACAGCTTCTACACCTATGGCTGTATCACGGATATCGCCCGTGTAGACGGAGGCTTCTCGCCAAATGGCTATGGCAACTTCACCTCTAGCGTGGTGACTCAGGTAGCCGGTGGCGCCATCAATTTCCGTATCAAAGAGACAGGCGGCACCATGCACTTTGGTATATGGGTAGACTGGAATAATAACGGCCTTTTCACTGACGCAGGTGAGAATGTGTTTACACAATCTTCATATGTCAGTGCCGTGGGTGGTACATTCAATGTGCCGGCAGGGCAAGTATCAGGCAACTATCGTATGCGCATACAGGGCAACGAGCTGGGTACTGTTGATCCATGTACGGGTACAGCCTATACTGAGTGCGAGGACTACACCGTATATGTGCAGCCTATCGTAGCGCCTACTATCAGTTCTTTCACTCCTACGGCACTCTGTGCCGGTGGCTACCAGACCGTGACCATCACAGGTACCGGCTTCCTGGGTACTTCTGCCGTCACATTCAATGGTGTAAATGCAGTGTCATATACTGTGGTATCAAACACCTCTATCACTGCAGTGTCTCCATCAGGCCTCACAGCAGGCGTGATCACCGTGACCAATAGTGCAGGCAATGCAAACAGCACTGCCTATACCATACAGCCTAGCCCTGCTATCACTACCCAGCCTGTAGCGGCTACAGCCAGTGCGCTCACCGGCAGTGCTGCTACCTTTACAGTAGCTACCAGTGCATCATCACCTACTTATCAGTGGCAATATGCTACCAGCGCTACCGGCCCATGGACCAACGTGGCCAACGGTACTCCTGCAGGTATCACCTACTCCGGCGCTACTACTGCTACACTCACTGCTACGCCGTCATCCAGTGCTGCCGGCAGTACAGCTAACTATCTGCAGTGCGTAGTCACCTCCGGCTGCAGCAGCTATACCAATGCGGCACAGCTGACTGTGGTGGGCTATTGCGTGCCATCCAGTACTTCTACCTCTACTTATATCAGCAACTTCACCATCACAGGTGGTCTGACCAACTTCAATAATTCGAGCACCTATACTACAGGCGGATATGCCAATTACACAGCTACCACATCTGCCAGCCAGTATCCATCCAACACAGTGAGCTACTCTGTGACCATGGCCGGCGGTACAGCAGGTATAGCTATCTGGGTGGACTGGAATCAGAACGGTGTATTCACAGATGCCGGAGAGGCGATGTACAATAGCGCTGCCTATCAGAGCAGCGGTACTTATACGGGCACCTTTACTGTGCCGGCTACTGCACTCTATGGCAGCACCCGCATGCGCGTGCTCACAGACTTCAATGCTACCAGCCCGTCTCCTTGTACTATTGCAGCTAACCAAGGCGAAGGCGAAGACTATACCTTTACCGTAGCTACACCACCTGCCTGCTCAGGTACACCTACCGCAGGTACTGCGGCTATCAGTGCCTCTGCCGTATGTGTGGGTACCTCCGTCGGGCTCACCCTTACTGGTTTTACTACCGGCGTATCTGGTATCAAGTATCAATGGCAGTCTAAGCTCAGTTCATCATCCACATGGGCCAATATTGCAAATGATACGCTACCTACAGCATCTGATCTGCCTACGGCCGGTACTGACTACAGGTGCGTGGTCACTTGTACTCCTTCATCATCCAGTGCTACGTCAAATGTAGTGAGTGTGGTAGTCAACAATCCGACTATCACAGGTACGACAGGCGCTACTATCTGCGGTCCGGGAGCAGCTATTATCGCAGCTACTACCAGTGTATCTACAGATACCGCATTCTGGTATGCTACCAGTAGCAGTACCGCAATATTGGGCACAGGTTCTTCCTTTATTACCCCTGTTATCACAGGCAATACGACCTACTATGTGCAAGCCAAAAGTCCGGCTACTACCGCATCTGGAGGTAACGCTTCTTCTACAGGCGCATCCGGTACGAATTATGATGTGGCTGGATTGGTTTTTGATGTTACTAATGAGTTTGTGCTCAGCTCTGTAGCTATGTATCCTGACGCCAGTGGTACAGTGACCATAGCATTGCAAAACTCCGGTGGCACGACCCTGCAAAGCGCTAATTATACTTTTACCGGTGCTTCTGCTACACCTGTTACGGTACCGCTCGGCTTTACTATTCCTGTCGGTACGGGATATCGCCTTATGCTGACTAGCAACTCTAACTATATTGACTTTTACAGAGATCTTTCGCAGACATTCCCTTATGCGGTAGGTACCTCTGGTAGTATCACGGGGGCATACTATTATGGTTCCAGTACTAATTATTACTATTTCTACAATTGGCAGATCAGCCAAAGGTGCGCCAGTGCTCGTCAGGCTGTCAATGTGACGTATACTACACCTCCGTCTATCTCTGTCACCCCTGCTACAGCCACGATTTGCAGCGGAGACTCCGTGCACGCTACGGTGACAGGCGCAGCTTATAGCACCTTCACATGGACACCTGCGGGTGCATCTCCTGCTACTGGTGCCAGCGTCTGGCTCAAGCCTACCGCTACTACCACATATACGGTCAATGCCTCTGGTGCTGCAGGCGGCTGTATCAACTCTACTACGGTAGCAGTGACTGTCAACCCGGTACCTAATGCATTTACAGTGACGCCTGCTACTGCCTCTCTGTGCGCTGGTACTATACAGGCGCTGTCAGCTACAGACTCTATGTCTGCTCAGCTGAAGGTCGGGACACAGGCTAATACAAATGGCCCGGCTGCCATCACCTCTACTTCTGCCGACTATCCTGCGCCATACAGCGTATTCTACGGTGGTCAGAAGATGCAAGTGCTGATCCTGGCCTCTGAGCTGACTGCTGCCGGCTTCCAGGCTGGTTCATCTTTCCAGAATGTACAGTTTCCTGTAGTATCCCTGGGATCTGCATGGGGTAGTACTATTACATATTGCAATAACTTCCGCGTCAAGATGGGCCTGACCAGTGCTACCAGTCTGACCTCTTTTGCTACAGGCCTGACAGTCGTAGTGCCTCAGAATGACTTCACACCGGCTGTGGGTTACAATAACACGCACACTTTCGCCACCCCATTCACCTGGGATGGCACGAGCAATGTGATCCTGGAGACCAACTTCTCAAACAATATCACGGGTAGCAATGCAGAAGAGGTTCGACAGTACAACTCACCTACGGCATTCCAGAGCTGTATCGTTTATCGCGCCGATGCCGCCACTGCCTCTACTATCAATAGCTACTCCAGCACGCCGACCTATACCTACAGCGCGAGGCCGGACTTTAAGCTCAATGGTATGAGTCCCGCTCCTATCACCTGGAGCCCGACCACACAGCTATATACTGATGCAGGTGCTACTACCGCCTATACCGGTGGCACAGCAGGCACAGTCTATGCCAAGCCTACAGCTACACGTACCTATACAGCTACTGCTACTATAGCCAGCACAGGCTGTACTACTACCAGCACATCTGTGCAGACAGTGAGCAATCCGTCTACGGCTCCTACTTCTATCACCGGTACTATATCTCTCTGTACCGGTGGCAGTACTACCCTGACCGCTGTCGGTGGTACCCTAGGGACAGGTGCCAGCTACGTATGGGGCTCCGGTACTGTAGGCGGCAATGTATTCCAGACTTCTACTTCTGCTACAACTAGTGTTACACCTTCTGGTACTACTTCATATTGGGTATCAGTGACCGGACCAGCTCCTTGCGGTAGCCCGGTGGGTAATGCTACTACTACTGTGACTATGACGAATCCATCTACAGCACCTACAGGCATCACCGGCGCTACCAGCGTCTGTCGTGGCAGCAGTACTACACTGACTGCTACGGGTGGTACACTGTCAGCTGGTGCTAACTATGTGTGGGGCTCAGGTAGTGTAGGATCTAACGTGTTCCAGACATCTACCTCGGCTACAGCCACGGTGAATCCATCCAGCACCACTACCTATTGGGTATCCGTATCTGATATCGCCCCATGCGGTAGTCCTTCGGGTAGCGCATCTGCTTCTGTCAATGTACAGCAGCCGGCTACCGCTACGGCCAATACAGTGCATACCGCTACGATCAATAACAACACTACCTATACACTCCACGGCTCAGTATCCAATAACGCGGGCTACTCATGGTCTACAAACGGTGCAGGTGTACTGAGTGGTACAGGTACACTCACTCCGCTTTATACACCTGGTGTAGGTGAAAACGGTACGATTCAGATCATCCTCACGGCTACCTCTGTGGCTCCGTGCGCATCTGCTGTATCTGATACCTTCTTCCTCACGCTCAATGCTACGTCAAACACATGGATAGGCAATACATCTGACTGGTTTACCGCTAGCAACTGGACCTCTGGCGCAGTGCCAAACAGCTGCTCTGCTACACCTGTAGTGATACCTGCGGTGACCTCACCTCACGTCTATCCGCTGGTAGTAGGTGCTACTGCGCAGGTAAATAGTATCACGATAGCATCAGGCGCGCAGGTGAGTGTAGCAGGTGGTCAGAAGCTCGGTGTCTGTGGCAACTGGGTAGGTGGCAGCTCTACGTCAGCTACCGTCTCAGGTGCCGGATCAGTAGAGTTCAATGGTACTGCCGCTCAGACCATGACCGGTAATAGTGTATTCACTACTTTTGCTGTCAATAAGACTGCAGGTACCACCACTATCTCAGGGAGCGCTGATGTAAACACTGCTTTTGTGATGACACGTGGCAATGTATCTGTGAGCAGTACAGGCCATGTCACCCTCAAATCTAACGCGAGTACTACCGCTTATCTGGACAACTTCACCAGTGGTACAGCAGGTACCTGGTCGGGCAGTATCACAGTAGAGAGATATGTGGCTACATCTACAGTAGGCTATCGCGATATCAGCTCTCCGGTGATCAATGCCAAGGTATCTGACTGGGCCGCAGATTTCACAGTCACTGGTCCAAACAATGTGAACTGCTGGTATGCATATTCTCCATACCCTACCCTGCAGTATTACAGCGAAGCGACCAACAGCCCTACTACTGACTACTATGGTGGTTTCATCAGTACTACGCTGGGTACCAATGCACTGGCACCTATGAGAGGCTACGCTGCCCGTCTGTATACTGCACCACTGCTGATCAATACGACCGGTACTCCTGGCAATGGATCTCTGTCTCTGGCTATCACCAAGACCAATACGTCAAACCCTGCGGCTGACGGCTGGAACCTGATGGGCAATCCATACCCGTCTCCGATATCATGGAACGCTGTCAAGGGACTCAATGTGGGCAAGACAGATGGATCGGCATACCTCTTCCAGGCTACCGGTGAGTATACCGGCAACTGGGCTACCTGGAACGGTACCACAGGTACCAACGGTGCCACAGACCAGATCAGCTCTACCCAAGGCTTTATGATACTTGCCTCCGGCAATAATACCCTCGTGATGGACAACTCTGTACGTGTAGCGGCTACAGCTACACCGTTCTTCAAGACACGCAGCGTGCAGCCTGATGAGATCCGCCTGACCCTGACAGGTAATGGCAACTCTGACGAGATCGTATCATACACTGATGCCGGCGCATCTACCGGCTACGATGTAGGCTACGACGCGGCCAAGATAGCCGCAGGCAGCTCTGTCTACCTGAGCTTTGATATGCCTGCCAAGGAGCTGGCTATCAATGTGATGAGTCAGCTCACAGAGGCTATCGAGCTGCCGCTGAAGGTAGCTGCGACTGACGCCGGAGACTATACACTGGCCGCTACTGAGCTCAATATAGATGGCCTCACCGCCTATCTCAAGGATGCTCAGGCAGGCACGATGACCAATCTGGCCACTACCGCACCGGTACTGCACCTGGCAGGCAGCCAGTACTATACCGGCAGGTACAGTATCGTCTTCAGAAAATCAGCTTCCGCTACCACATCTGTGGAAAATGTGATGGAAAATCAGACTCGTATATACTCTTATCAAAATAAAGTGTATATTCAACGCTCAAATTCGGCACCGGCAGATGTAGACGTGACTAACCTGCTGGGTCAGAATGTAGCACAACTGAAGAGCACTACAGAAAAGACTGAATTTGAACTGCCTGCTACCGAGCCATGGTATGCTATCGTGAGGATCAATGAGAATGGCAAAGTAACAGTGCAGAAACTGCTGATCAGTGCAGCTAAGTAAGAAAACATGGGCAACGTAAAGCAAACAACGAATATGAAAAGTACAATGCTGAAATCCACGTTTGTAGTGATGATGATCATCGCTACAGGTACTATCTTTGGCCAGCCACCGGGCGGTGGTGGTGGCTCCGGCTCAGGCGGTCCGCCGCCTACCACCGGCGCTCCGGTAGATGGCGGTGCCCTGATGTTTCTCATCGGTGTGGCCGGATACGCATATACCTCTCTGAAATCAAAGAAACAGGAAAACTAAATCTGGTCAGCGAAAGCTGATATAGATGAGAGTATAAAGTCTCTATGGACAAGGTGATCAAGCGGACTCAAAGTGCAGGTTTTACACCCGTTACTACAAAGGGCCGTTTGATCACCTCTTTTTGTTATGCCATGTTGATGTTCACATGCGTTGTCCTTTTTCATCAGGGGCTGATCGCTGTGATGAGTGTCTCACTCGGTTATACCACTCATTTTTCCTTTGCCAAGGTAGACTCTTTGCCCTATGACAATCAGCACTGGGGGGCTTACCGTGTGGTGCTTTTGTATGGCATACCGCCGCTGCTGCTGCTGGTCATTTCGGCTCTGCTCGCATCCCGTATGTTTATGCATACCAAGCGCAAGGTGGATCAGTGGTTTACGATCAGCTACTGGTGGATAGTGACCAGCATCTTGTATGTCTCTACGCAGGCTGTCATACCTCTCATAGCATACTCATTTGGCAAGGATGACATGTACCAGGGTATACCGGTCATTTTAAATTGGTTTTATGTACCCAATGCGATCAGGTTTGGCATAGCCATCCTGGCGCTTGTGCTCAATATCCTCTTTGGCTTTTTGTTTTTTCAGTTTACGATCCAGTTTTCCCCATCCCGTGGTGCCGTATTCAATCACAAGAAGCAGACCGAGACAGTCATAAACTACTTTTTATATCCCATGCTGCTGTGCATACCGCTGGGAGCGTTTTTATCACTACCCAAGCTGCCTTCTTTCTTTCTGGTATACATGATAGTAGGCCTGCTATGGGTACCGGGGCTGGTGATACGGGGCCGCTCAGGCCAGGCCAATGAGACCCGTCTGGACCCCAATCAGATCCGCGATCTGAAGCCGCGCGGTATAGCGCTGATCGTAGCGTTCATACTGCTGGTCCGTATCCTCTTTTCTGTTTCTGATTATTACTGGTATAAGTAGTGGAGTACATCACAAAAATATGGCGCGAAGAGCGCTTTAATATTCCGGTCAAGATCGTGGGGTCTTATGTCCTCTGGAAGGTCTTCCACCATTTTGCCAAGATGCCCGGCACAGTCCTCGGTATCTGGTGGGAGCGGCTGGTCTTCAAACTTGGGGCGTATTACGCCGTTATCACAGTGCCGTTCGTTCGTCCATTTATGGATCATGCTTTTGCACGGGGCATAGGTATCTACATGACCGCAGGGCAAACCATCAAAGGGGTGCTCGTACAGGACCATTGCCTGGCTATCCCGTCCATGGTTGTGTTTACAGCTACCATTATTTTTTTCAGGGGGCCGCTGCGTGACAAAGTCTGGTTTATACCCCTCGGCCTGCTCGGCATCGTAGCGATCAATACTGCGAGGCTGGCTATGGTGTGCCTGGCATTTCTTTACAACTCGCCTTACTATTTTGAGATCAATCACTCTGTCTTTGGTCTCATCCTGCTTTATGGTTTTGTCTTTATGATGCTGGCCTGGTGGATCCGCCGTCACCGCCCTGCAGCTACTTCGTTTTAATTCTGCTTTCTTTGCACAAAAGTAAAGCTATGTACCGCTACCTTGCCATGATGATAGTACTGCTGGGGCTCGCCTCATGCGGGCAACCCAAAGACGTGAAAATGGTGAAGTCCTCTCCCGATGGCAAGGTGACTGTCACCATCACTGGCCGCAAAGCTTCTGCGCTCGATCCGTTTCAGGTCGCGATGTCGGTCAGGGCCGGAGATATACCTGAGGGCAGCCTGACCTTTGAGATAGCTGCAGATGACCTGAATGATAGCAATGTGCGCCTGGACTGGTCGGATCCGCAGCATGCGGTGATCACCTTCACTCAGAGAGATGGAGAGCCGCGCATATTTACACTGGCTGTATCTGAGACCAGTGTCCTGCTCGCACCTGTCATTCATTGAGTATTGCCCCATACTGTTAAAAAAATCCGTGCAAATCGGATATATTTGATAGTCACACCCTAAACTAAAGACAGACTAATAAAGATATCCGGTAATGGTTGAGTTGAATGAAAGCCACCTTAGTGCTGAGGAATTTTACAAGGTAATATATGGCGGAGAAAAAATAAGGATAGCTGAATCACTGGCACAGGAGTCAGATGCTAACTTTCAGTTTCTTAAGGACTTTTCCGTAGATAAAGTCATCTACGGTATCAATACGGGTTTTGGCCCGATGGCGCAGTACAAAGTGCCCTATACAGAGCGCCTGGCGCTCCAGTACAATCTGATCCGCAGCCATGCATCCGGCCTGGGCGAGCCGCTCGCGCCGCTCTACTCACGCGCTATGCTGCTCGATAGGCTCAATACCTTTGCCAAATGCAAAAGCGGCGTACACCCTGACCTCCTCACGCTGCTGGCAGAGATGATCAATCATGATGTACTACCTGTGATCTATACGCATGGTGGTGTAGGCGCCAGCGGCGACCTGGTGCAGCTCGCTCATATGGCGCTGGCTATCATAGGTGAGGGGCAGGTATACCATCAGGGCCGCATCGTACCTGCCACAGAGGGCCTGAGGGCCGTAGGTCTGACACCTTTTGCCATCCGCCTGCGTGAGGGGCTGGCCATGATGAATGGCACCTCCTGCATGACCGGTATAGGCATGATCAATGTACAAAAGGCAAGGCAACTGCTGCATATATCGGTGCTGCTGTCGGCTGCTATCAATGAGATATTCCGCGCGTATACAGATCATTTCTCAGCGCCGCTGAATGAAGTGAAAAAGCATCGCGGCCAAAACGCTATCGCCGCGCAGATGCGTGACCTCCTGGCAGAGAGTACGCTCCTGCGCAGCCGCCAGGAGCACCTGTACCGTACTACAGATGAAACGCACTTTGTAGAAAAGGTGCAGGAGTACTACTCCATCCGCTGTGTGCCGCAGATACTCGGACCGGTATATGATACGATAGAGCATGCGGCGGGTATAGTGGGAGATGAGCTAAACTCTGTCAGTGACAATCCGGTAGTAGACCACCAGCGCAGGGATATCTATCATGGGGGCAACTTCCACGGAGACTACATAGGCCTGGAGATGGATAAACTCAAGATAGCTATCACCAAGCTCTCCATGATGGCAGACCGCCAGCTCAACTACCTGCTCAATGATAAGCTGAATGGCAAACTGCCGCCATTTATCAATCGCAATACAATAGGTTTGAATTTTGGCCTGCAGGGCATACAGTATACTGCTACCTCTACCGTAGCGGAGAATCAGACACTCTCCAATCCTATGTATGTCCACAGCATACCGAGCAATAATGACAACCAGGACCTCGTGAGCATGGGCAGCAATGCAGCCCTGATGTGCGCCCGCGTGATAGACAATACTTTTGAAGTGCTCTCTATACACAGCATGGCGGTCATAGAGGCTATAGAGGCACTGGGTGTGACCGGGCAGCTATCGCCAAAGATAGAATCCTTCTACAATGCCGTGAGGCAGGTAGCAAAACCGATAGCCAATGATGAACCAAAGTATGCCGACCTGGCACGCATCAAAGAATTACTGAAAGAAACAGATACAGAGGCATGAGTATGAAGTACGCACTGGTGACAGGAGGATCGAGAGGGATAGGCCGCGCAGTGAGCATACGCCTCGCACAGATGGGCTACTACGTGATAGTGAATTTTCAACGCAATGAGGAGGAAGCTAATAAGACACTGGCCCTCATTCGTGAGCAGGGCTCGGATGGAGCGCTGATGAAGTTTGATGTAGGATCTAAGGAAGGGATACAATCTGTGCTCGGTGCTTGGGTAGAAGCCAATCCTGATAAGGTAATAGAAGTGCTGGTCAATAACGCCGGCATCCGCAAGGATAACCTCATGCTGATGATGCCCGATGCAGACTGGGACTCAGTGTTGAAGACCAACCTCGATTCATTCTTCTACGTGACCAAAGCCCTCGTGCAAAATATGATGGCCAAGAGATTCGGTCGCATCGTGAATGTAGTATCACTCTCCGGTATCAAAGGCCTGCCCGGCCAGGTCAACTACTCTGCCTCCAAAGCAGGCGTGATAGGTGCTACCAAAGCACTGGCACAGGAAGTAGGCAGGAGAGGAGTCACGGTGAACTGTGTAGCCCCCGGCTTTATCAAAACAGATATGACCGAGGCCATCGACCCTACGCCATACCGCAATGTGATACCGATGCAGCGTTTCGGCGAAGCCGAAGAAGTGGCATCAGTCGTTGCATTCCTCGCATCTAAGGACGCCTCCTATGTCACCGGCGAGGTGATACATGTGAATGGAGGCCTCTATACCTGATCTTATTTGAATACTACCGTGAGCGGCTTGCGGCTATTGGCCGGGCGCATCTCCTGTATCGTAGCGCTGGAGACAAAGCTTAGCAGCGGGATCACGCGTATGTGTGACTGTAGTGCAGCGCGGATCTTCTGCTCGGTAGCATCGTGGCTACCATTCTGGCAGATGTAGATCAGTATCTCATCTGTGTCTATGTCACTCTTGGATATCTGTATGACATAATCCTGTATCTCGCGCACAGTGCTGAGTGCGTCCTGTATGGCGGGCGGATAGATGGTCGTACCCTTGTATTTGATCATCTGGTTCTTGCGGCCAGAGAGTGGAGAGAGGCGCAGCGTGGTGCGGCCGCAGGCACACGGCTCATCATAGTACGCGCAGATATCGCCCGTACGGTAGCGCAGCAGCGGCATGCCCTCTACACCGAGGCTGGTGATGGTCACTTCACCATATTGACCGGGGGGAAGTTGATTGCCTGCATCATCCAGTATCTCTACGATCAGCAGCTCCGGATGGTGGTGCCCGCCATGCCCTTCGCTACACTCTGTGAATGCCGTCTGCATCTCAGACGATGCATAGGTAGAGTAGAGCTTGATATTCCATTTGCTGCGTAGCCGTGAGGATAGTGCATTTTCTGCGAAGGCCTCATCACGTATGGATTCTCCGATACAGACAGCACGCTGCACGGAGGTTTGATTGAGGTCTATGCCGTGGGCTTCTGCATACTCGGCGAGGCGCAGCAGGAAAGAGGGTACAGCCACTAAGGTCGTAGGCTTGAAGCGCAAGATATTCTCTATCTGCATCTGTGGCGGGCCCGGACCTACACGTACTGTAGAGGCGCCTAGTTTGTGGATGCCTGCATAGTAGGCCATGCCTGCCATGAAGTGCCTGTCCAGCGTCAGCATGAGCTGATAGACATCCCCGGCCTTGCCATCCGCACAGGCGAATGATATGGCTTCATTGTAAGCGAGTCTTTCGATATCCTTTGCCGTGAGCGCTATGACCACGGAGCCACCTGTGGTACCGGATGTGGTACAGTAGTCCGCCACCTGCGCACGAGCCACACACAGGAAGTCATCATTCCTCAGGCTAAACTCCTCCTTAGACGTAGTAGGTATCCGCTGCAGATCTTCGATGGACTTTATAGCAGAGATGTCTATCTCATACTTCGCAAAAAGCTCTTTATAAAAAGGAGAGTGCCGTGACAAGTAGTGCAACGCCTCTTGCAGCTTCCCTTCCTGGTAAGCTTTGATCTCCGGTAGCCGTTTTGTCTCTATCTCAGGTTGCACTATACTCTATTCTGTATTTCTTGACTCTTGTCTCTTGTCTCTTGGTTCTAAACCTATTGTCTCTCTATGATCACATATGCCACTGCCTGTGTCTTGATATGTGAGAGCGATACATGCACATGCGTTGCTCCCTTCTGTTCAAATACTTCGAGCGCCTTGCCGCTCAGGAAGATGCTCGGCTTGCCTAGTTCATCATTCAGTATCTCTACCTCTGTGATGCCCATGCCCTCACGCCAGCCGGTTCCCATCGCTTTGAAGAATGCCTCCTTGGCAGCAAAGCGTGCCGCATAGCTTTCACTCTTCTTCTGCGAGTCGCAGTAGCTGATCTCACGCTCTGAGAAGACCTTCTTTTTGAAAGCCTCCTTCTCTATAGCCCGAGCCACGCGCTCTACCTCTATGATGTCTGTACCTATGCCGATGATCATTTCTTCTCTTCGTTTTCCTTGATCAGTTTGCGGATCTTGTAGACCTCGTTGCTGTCATTGATCTCATGTGCCAGCGCCTGCTCGTAAAACACATTTGACTCCGTGCCCTTGCCTTCGTGCCTTTTCAGCTCACCGGCCCAGTAGTAGGCCTCCCAGCTATTGGGATTGGCGCGGAGTATCTGAGCGGCGGCATTATTATCATCTTTCTTGCGATCCTTTAGTATCTCCTTGATGTCCTCCTTCGCCTTCTTGAATGCTACAAAACGCTGCCAGCCATCAGTGAGCAGGAAGGAGTCAGCGGGGATGGTCAGGCTTTCTTCGCGTATCTCTTTATTGCTCGCGTACGTGGGCGCTTCGCTGAAAACCTTATTCAGGTCATAGCACTCATAGGCGCCCAGCTGGAATGGCTGTGTGGACACCCACATCAGGCCTTTCTCCGGCTCGAATATCACCGAGTGGTGGCTGATCAGCTGATTCACCGCCTTCTCATTGGCCAGGCCGATATCCTTGCCGCCCTTGCCGTGCTGATCGCGCAGGATCTTTGCCACAGATTTATAGTCCAGTCTGGGATTCTCTTTCAGCAGTTCCTGCAAACGCTCGTAGCGATACTCAGACGCACTGGTGCGGATGTTGTCCACGTTGTTTGGGTCGGTCTTGAAGGAGTCGCTCTGATAGTGATTGGTGCAAAGCTGTATGTGCTGCGACGCGCGCAGGAGAGAGGTCTTTTTGGTAGACTTCTCTATCAGCGCTGTCTGGTGGTCTGCCGCAGAGCCTATCAGCAGGCTCTCTGACACAAAGGTCTTGCGCTTCTTTGCGATAGCGTAGGCCTCATCTATATTGCCCGCATGCTGTAGTATCTCGCGCGCCAGTATCGAGATAGGCGTGGCAGAGGCGGTAGGCATGTCAGACTTTGCAGCATTGATGGTCACGGTCAGGCCCTTGTCATTCATGCCGGAGACACAGCCCATCATACCCGCCCAGGTGATCATCGCGAACTTATGCCCATCCGTAGGCTTGCAAAAGAACACGATCTTATTCTCAGCAAACTTATCACCGGCATAGAAATCAAAATTGCGCCCTATCAGTAGTAAGGAGTCCTCAGTGTACTCATCCCAGGCTCCAAAGGAGGTGCAGCCCACCAGCGCCAGGCTCTGCATAGCATGGCCGATATCATGAGCGGCGTGATAGTTTAGCAGACGCTCATATGGTGGGCTCACGAAGTCAAAATCATGCGACGCCGTCAGCGACTCGCCATAGATCTCGTCGCGGTATTCATCAGGCAGGTTGTGTACCAGGTTGCGGTTGAAGATGCGCGTGAGGTAGCCGAGCAGGTGCAGGTACTTATTATTCGGCACGAGCTTATGTATCTGCTCTACGAAGGCTGCCTCCTGATCGTAAGACAACTCTTGTGTCAGTTTCCCCGCTATCACACCGCGGTCAAACGGCGCGCCCTCTACATATTCTTCCCACAGGCCACTGTCGCTTTTGCGCAGCCAGTTATTGCCTATCTTGTAGAAGTTGTCGCCTACTTTCTGACGCTGTAGATCCAGGACGTGCTTGTCTGTTATCTGTGGCTCATCTGGTGCGATGCCCCACTTCACATAGATGAAAAAGCCGAGCGCCAGTACTGACAGCACGAGAAAGATGTATCCGAGTATTTTAAGCAGACGCTTCATTTGCCTGTTTGATCTTTGTGATGAGGTAGTCCCTGCCGAGGATGGAGGAGCAGGTGACCAGCGCCGTGAGCGCTACCCCCAATACGCCATGCAATTTAATGTTTTGCCCCGTCATATACAGGTTGGGGATTTTGGTATTGGGCGAGATGATGGTGCGCAGCGGATCGTGGTAGTCTTTGGCTACGCCATAGATAGAGCCGCCCGGAGAGGCTGTATAGTCGCGCCAGGTCAGCGGTGTAGAGGCCGACCAGCTTTCTATATTTTTAACTAAGTCCGGAAACCGCTCCGCCACTCTGGCTAGCAGTTTCTCGCCTTTCTCCTTTTTGAATGCCTCATAGTCTGCACCGCGGCTCACCTCATGTAGCGTGGTGTGCTCTGTATCTGCCCACTGCGTCACCTCGCTCCACTCCATATAGGTCATGATGGATAGCGCCTCCAGATGTGCGCCATCATGACGCGGCACCGCCTCAAAGAGTCCGTATGTACGCGGCCACCGCTCGTCAGACTGCGTGGTGTCCCACACCTGATCATCGGCAAAGTAGTAGTAGTTCTTATTCTGATATGGGTACGTATCCGGCTTCATCACCGCATTAAGTACAAAAGCGCTGACTGAGTTGGGCAGGTGTTTGATGCGCTCTTTGTATACTGGCCGTAGGGTATTGCCATCTACCATGTCCAGCGTCACAGCAGGATGCACATTGGAGATGAAGCGCTCTGCGTATATTTTATCGCCATCCTTTGTCACTGCATAGATCGCTTGTGCATTTTCCTGATGGATGGCTGTGATCTCTGTCTTTGTATGTATCTCGCCTCCGCGCGCCTTGATCTCGCGCGCCAGTAGCTTGGCTATCTGGTCGCCACCTTTGGTGCAGCGCCAGCTACTCTCTATGTAGTGATTGATGATGAGGGCGTGTGTATACCACGGCGTCCGCCCGCTCACACCTGCGTAGAGCATATTAGAGCCCGCTAATACTGCCCTGAGTTTTATGTCCGTAGTGAGTGATGCGATCACCTCCTCCGCACTGAGCGCCAGCAGCTCCATATCATCATACTGCTCCTCCGGAGAAATCTTGTACAATGTAAAAGCATCACAAGCTTTTAATACTGACGCCTTATAGTTATGCAGAGCTTCTTTCTCCTCAGGGAATAGTGCTGTCATCTTTTCTATAAAATGATCCCAACCCATACCATGCGGATACACCTGCTCATCACCGGCGAAGATGATATTATCAAAGCCATCTGCATCGAGCCGTGTCAGCTCCAGGCGGTCCATCAGGCCGAGGTAGTGGAATATCTGATAGAGGTTTTGCCCCTGGTCCAGCCCGCCTATGTAGTGGATGCCGGTGTCATGCGTCTGCCCGCCCTCACGGAATGTCTGTAGTGCGCCGCCTATCTGTTCGTTCTTCTCCAGTATGCAGACGCGCTGGCCTTCCTTGGCCAGTATGGCGCCGCAGAGAAGGCCACCGAGGCCGGAGCCGATGATCGCTACATCATATTTATCCGCATAGCTCATGGTGTACGATGGCGGATGGCAAAGATGGTATTGCTGGAATATTCGGCCCCTTGCGCGATGCTAAACTCCATGCCATACTTCTCTGCGATAGACTTTATCTTCTCGGCAGATGTGAAGAATAGATCCTGGTGTGTCATTTGATTGAAGCCAAAATTGGTAGAGAAGAACTCGGACAGCCAGGTCAGTTTCTGCTGGTGTACGCGGTCTGTATCTGCCTCTTTGATCAGGATGATGCCGCCCGCATTGAGCCTGTCTATACAGCGCTTGATCAGCAGCTCCTGCTCGTCATAGTGCAGGTAGTGCAGTACATCAGTGATCGTATACGCATCATGCGCACCAAACTCATACGTGAGCACGCTCTGCGCTATGAAGTTGATGCGCTCATCGCGGGAGAAGCAATTATTCGCGATCTCGATCTTCGTCTCATCGAGATCTATACCCGTCACCACGCGCTCGCGACCGAGGAAGTGCAGCATGTACGATGCCTGCCCGTAGCCGCAGCCGATGTCGAGTATATTTGCATCCTTTGCTATCAGATCGTTGTAGAGCGTGTAGTGATTCTCCAGGTTCAGCTTAAAGCGGATATACCACTCCAGCACCGGCCCCTTATACACATAGTTCATGCGCAGCTTCTTGCTAAAGTAGAGTGGCGTTTCTATCTCTGCCCGTAGCTTCTCATATTCTTCTTTGAAGTAGCGCGATATCTTCTTAGTCCGCTCCGCATAGCTTACTCCGAAAGTCGTATCCATATTGGATATACGCGGGAGGTATTTGATATGGATAGCGCCCTTATTGACCATAAAGTCGCCTTTGCGCACTGTGTCGCCTACGCCATGTAATAGAAGCGGGACTACATCCAGATTCAAAGCCTCTGCAAGGAAGAAGGCTCCCTTGTGAAAGCGTTTGATCGTGCCATCTATAGAGCGGGTACCCTCCGGGAAAACCACAATGGAGTATCCATCGGCTACCTTATCGCGCAGCTTTTGCAGTGCCACCTCATCCGTGCCATCTGCCGTAGGGTAGTAGTCTGCGAGTTGTATGACCCGGCCAAAGATAGGGGAGTGGTACGTCCACTCATTCGTGAGCAGGATGATCTTCGGGTTTTGCATCACCGTGATGAGGATATCCAGGAAGGAAGTGTGGTTGGCAATGATGATGGCAGGCTTGCTAAAGTCCATCAGCTCTTTATTGATGTGCACCTTTTTGACGTGCATAGGAATGTAAGTGAGGGATTTCATATACTGGCAGATCAGCCAGTGAAACCAATACTTACGCGTCTTGATGCCAGGGAATGGGAGTACTTTGACCAGTATAAAACCGATCAGCGTCATCAATATAGAGGCTACGAAGAAATACGTGTACTCGATGAATGTGATAATGAAATAGAACATGGTGTACGGCACCAGGCCTTTCTCTTTGCGATGTTGTATGTAGTAGTTATAGATAAACGGCTGTAGCACCTGCCCGATCAGCAGCACGCAGAGGATGCCGATGATAGACACGACGGCGATAGACCGCAGCGCCGGGTGCTGTGCGAATATCAGTGCCCCGAGGCCGATGATAGTGGTCACAGCGCCGAGGAAGATCGAGACTTTGTGAGAGGATAGCGTGTCGCGTCCTGTGCGGTATTTCTCCGTGAGGCCGTCTGTGATAAAGATGGCAAAGTCATCTCCGAGGCCAAAGATGAATGTCGAGATGATGATATTGATGATATTAAACTGGATGCCCAGCAGCCCCATGATGCCCAGTATCCAGATCCAGGTGATGAGCATAGGCAGGAAGGTGATGATCGTGAGCTCTATGCGCCCGTAGCTGATCAGCAGCGCAAAGAACACCAGCAGCGAGGTGTACATCAGGATGTCATTGAAGTCTCCGTAGATGATATCTATGAAGCGGTGTGTCACAGTCTCTTTGTCCAGTATTACCGTATTGGGATCATGCTCCAGGTCAGCGTAGAGCGCAGCGCGGTCACTGCGTTTCACATTGATAGAGGAGATCACGGCTTTTGTATCCGGGCCATCTATCACCAGCTCGCTGCCTATCATATCCAGCAGGGCGCGGTAGCCCTCCATGCCTGCCGGCTCGTATTTCTTGTTGAGCGTTTCCGCGAAGCGGTCAAATGCCTGTGGACGGAATTTGTATACTTCTCCTTCCTTGCGCAGTGAGGCCAGCAGTGCAGCCTTTTTATTTGCCGTCCAGAACAGCTCCCAGCGCGCGATGCGCTCATGCTGCTGCTCCTCTGAGAGTACGATATCACTCAGCGCAGAGTACTTTTTGATCAGGCCTTTCTGCTGCTCTACGCGTAGGGTGGCAGAGAGATGGCTGCTGTTTTGCAGCGCTTCGTCTATCGTCTTGCCGGTAGAAGCCAGGTAGACGGTTTTGATCGAGTCGCCTTGCAGGGCGTTGATCTGCTGCTCGGCGGCTTTGAGTTCGTCGGTCTGGTAGCTGAGCGCGGTCATGTCACTCATGAAGCTGACCTTGCCCATTTGCGTAGCAAAGAAGATGGTCAGTATCACGATTAGTGCTACAAGTATATTCTGATGCTTGAACTCTGAGGTGATGAGCCTGTCCAGCCAGTTGCGCTCATGTTCGGCTTCCGCTTTCTCTTTGGGTAGGAAGTGTGGCAGGAAGACCAGCGTAAAGAAGGCTGCCCCTGTCAGGCTCAACCCGGCAAAGAGGCCAAAATCATTCAGAATAGGTGACTTCACCAGCATGAGGCTGAAGAAGGAACCCACGGTAGTGAAGCTCCCCAGCGTCATAGGCAGTACCAGATCGCTGATCGTTTCCTCTATAGAGCCGCTGTGCTTGTAGTGGCCAAAGAAGTGCAGTGAATAGTTGATCGCTATACCCAGTACGATAGAGCCGGCTGCCAGTGCGATATTAGAGATACTCCCACGTGTGAGGCTGATGATCACGATGGCAAACAAGGCCCCAAAAGCCACCGGCAGCATCATGATAAATGGCACGCGTTTGCGTCGGAAAAAGAACCAGAGGAAAAGCAGCAAACCTACGAGTGTGATGGTCAGCGTCACGATCGTGTCCTGCTTCATCTGCCTGGCATTGCCCACAGCTACTGCGGTGCCGCCGTAGCAATAGGCTTTGATATTCTTGTGCGAAGCCTCATAGCTTTTCAGCGTGCTGTCTATGCCGCTCACCAGCACGGAGTTCTTGGCAGTCTCGTTAGCCGGATTGGATGGCGCGATGAAGAGGAGTGCACTCTTGTGATCCTTGGTCAGGATGTAGCCGTCGTAGAGGTCAAAGTCACTGTTGAGCTGCAGGTTGTTCAGTTTACGCAGCGCCATCGTGTTGATGCCTATCGGGTCGTCTGCTATCAGGCGCTTCATCACGAGGCCGGTGGCAGAGGTCAGTACCTTGTAGTCCTGCTCCAGTTTCTTTTTGACCTGCTCCGCGGTGAGCATGCTATCTATGTGCTGGTAGTCCTCGTCTGTCAGGTAGAGCGGCAGGTGGTCGTGCACATCGGTGTAGAGCGTAAGCGCCGCGTCGTCTTCTACTTTACCACGAATATCGGAGATGTAGGAGCTATATTTTGCGCGGAGCGCAGAGTCGAGTGTGCCGGCGTAGGCGGTGAGGTCGTCAGGTGTGGCGGCGCTATCGGTCAGGTTGATCCGCACCACCAGCTTGTCTGCAAAGCGCGAGTGCTTGAATATCTTATTGATCTGCTCTACCTGTTTGCCATTTGGCAGGGCGCGGCTGATATCTTCCTCTATATGGATGCGCATAGCCAGCGCGATCATCGCACCAAACAGCACCGCGGTCAGGCTGTAAAAGAATAGCCTCCGCCGCTCAAAAAAGTAATATAAACCGATCAGGATCTTAGTCATATGCTGGTCTCAGGTTCCCCTGCGAAAGCTAATCTCTTTTTAGGATTTTGACTAATAAAAACGTGACGATAGCAGCGAGGACTGCCGCCCCGCCAGCCAGTGCAAAACTACCTACGATATACTGTGTCAGGTTCTTCACGATAGCTGCCGCCAGCTGCTGGTCTTTGATATGGAAACTCATGATGACATGCGCCATCCATTTGTAGATAAAAGCGAGGATCGCGCTCTGCTGTATCATCTGCTCCGCGCTCTCGCCATGCAGGATCAGCTTGCCTGTCTCATAGCTGCCCCAGAGGATAAATGGGATCATGGGCGGGATACTGATATTGGCAGTAATAATAGCGATGGCTTTATTGAGCCGGAAAATATATGCGACACCGATAGCCAGTATCAGCTGCAGGCCCCATATAGGGGCGATGCCAAAGAAGATGCCGACAAACACCGACATCGCTTTCACAAAAGCTGATTCCTCAGACTTGATGAGGTACTCTTGTATCAGGGTCTTGATGCTCCGGCCTAATATGTAGCGTACGAAGTCGCGCGGCTTGATCCAGACCAGTGCCCAGGTCACGAGCACCGTATTGAGCACACTGATGCGCGAGAAATCCTGAAACGGCCTGAAGTGCGTGATGCGCTCCTCTGCCGGTGGGTAGTAGACTTTTACGGGTACGGCCTTCACACCGATGCCAGCCCAGGCTGCCCGCACGATCACTTCTATCTCAAATTCATATTTGCGGGTAAAGAAGTGCATGCCTTCCAGTTTCCTGATAGGGTAGAGGCGGTAGCCGCTCTGCGTATCCGGCAGGTCTATGCCCGTCTCAAAGCGAAACCAGAAGTTGGAGAATTTATTGCCAAAGCTGCTCTTGCCCGGCACAGATGCCTGGTCCATATTGCGCGCACCGATGAAGATCGCATTACCGTCCTCCTGTAGCGCCCGGAGCATGGTAGGCAGGTCCTCTGCGTAGTGCTGCCCGTCAGAGTCTATCGTGATGGCGTAGTCATAGCCCTGTGAGCGGGCAAATTCGAAGCCCTTTCGCAGTGCGTATCCCTTTCCTTGATTCTTTTCATAGCTGCATACTTTCACTTGAGGAAAGCCACTCAGGATCTCCAGTGTATTATCTGTAGAACCGTCATTGACTACGCATACATCATCAGAGTATTGTAGTACATCCGTCAGGACCTGTGCGAGCGTCTGGTGATTGTTATACGTAGGCACCAGCACACAGCAGCGCAGCGATCTGAAGAGTGGTTTGTATGCAGCGCTATCGCTCATGAAGTGGTAAAGGCACCTTTGAATTTGAAAAACACAGTCTCTCCTTGCGAATATTGTGCCGATACCTGATACCCCACATCCTCTGCCACAGTATAGCTGATGCTGAGCTGCAGCGATGGGGTCTTGACAGGATCTACGAGAGAGAGAAACTTGATAGAAGTGGCTGTGGCCAGCGCCAGGTCATGGCCGAGCGCCTGTGCCAGTACCTCGCCCAGCATCTGTGTCTGGCACACACCGGGTACTACCGGCATACCGGGAAAATGGCCCTGAAAGATAGCGTGCCCCTGATCAAAGGTGACCGTGGCCTCTACTTTCCCCTCAGTTTTAGCGAGGCTATCTATATGATAAAAATGATCTAACAGGATGGCGCTCATAGCGTACTGATTTGGCGGAGAAAGATAGTCAATCTGATATTCTGGTGAGCGATATTTATGGTGCCCAGGCCACTGTCTCCATCATTACTAAAGTCAATAAGGAGGTTCTTCTTGCTATCCGTACCCGAGGCTATGCGCTGGAGTACTTTGCACTGTTTGTCCGTGGTGTAATAATCGAATCCCCGGCTGCGCGGGAAGCGGAAGGTCATATTGCTGTCACTCTTGAGCTGGTCATGGGCACTATTCTCCGGCGGCGCCATGGCCAGGTAGCCGAGGTCGCGTGTGAGAGTTTTTACGATGATCTTTTTATTGAGGCTCGGGATGATGTATTTCACCGATGAGCTATGGGGCGTAAACTCGAGGTCAAAGAACTTGAATCCCGTCTCGGTCATAAACACGACCCGCTCCGTGGTATCATCTGTAGCCTTGAATACCATCAGGCCGCTCAGGTGCTTCTTGTAGAAATCTATCTGGGTAGTAAAACGCGCAGTGCCAACGGGTGTAGTGAATACTGCGGGACAGTTGGTGAATATATCCAGCGCTTTGGTGCCTTTGGCAACGTAGCAGCCCGGCAGCAGGAGGCTAATGAGCAACAGTGAACACAGCGTCCGGGATATCGCCATTGATCTTTTTATTGGAGAAAGTAATAACAGTATTATCGCCCGATAGTTCATTCATCTGCATTTTATTGACAGAGTAGTCCGTCTTGTCGATAAAGATAATGATGTCACTGAAAAACTCTTTCAGCCCCTTGGCCAGCGGCTTCATATCCATGCGGATCTGCGAAGCGCTCTCGTATATCTTCACCTGAAAGTTGCTGTTATTGAGCGCCGAGCCCTGCACACAGTCTACTATCAGGCCATTGACCTGCTGAAATATTTTGATCTTGTGCATATCCATTTGAGTGGTCTTTGCATCGTCTTTGATCGTCGCCTTGCCATTGCTCATGATGAGCAGGTATTTGAACGGGGAAGTATATTCCAGCCGCACCATATTGGGCTTTTTGAAATAGAATACTCCCTTTGATATCACCTTTTCTGCCAGCATACTGAGGTTCTTCTCCTGTGTGAAGTCACTGCGGATAGACTTGGTAGCCTGCGATACTTCGGCAAAGCGCTTGCGTACTGCGGCTTCATCCTTCACCGGGGCGAAGGATTGGGCATAGGTGCCTGCAAAAGCAAAAGAGACTAAAAAGAGTAGGAGGCTATTTTTCATACGCGTCTATATCCAATAAGCGGTCCAAAGGTACGATTTCCAGTCCTTTAGCCCGGGCATTTTGGATAAATTGGGATAGGATAGCGGGCGTATGCAGGCCTGCTTCGTGAAATAAAACGATGTCTCCCGCAGATACACGGCTCACTTTGGCCAGGAGCTTTTGCGGATCTTTCACTACTGTGTCGTAGCTGCGCAGACTCCAGCCTATGCTGTACATGCCGGTCATGTATAAACCACGAGCCACCATAGGATCGGTCACACCAAATGGCGGACGGAATAGCCGCGGTGTTTTGCCTATGGCATGGCTGATCTGCTCATTGCATTGGCCTATCTCTGATGCAATGGCATTCGGCATCTGTATGGGGAAAGAGTGAAGGTGATTAAAGCTGTGATTGCCTATCAGGTGGCCTTCCATGTTGGCTCTTGTCAGGATATTTTCGCGGCCAGCTATGTTTTGACCGATGCAAAAGAAGGTAGCCGTAGCTTTCTCTTTTTGCAAAATGTCGAGTATAGCAGGTGTGTACTCATTGGGCCCGTCATCAAAGGTGATGGCGATCTGGGGTTTCTTGTTGCTTCCCTTATTGTAGGAGTGCAGGAAGTAGTTTAACCCGATGAAGTAAGAGCCTGCCGCCGATATACTCATATACAGCAGGACCAGCAGTGCATACCAGTACCAGGCGACAGGATGACTCAGGTGCAAAAAAAATAAGCACACGAGCGAAACGGCAAAAAGGACGTTGATCGCGGTGTGCTTATTCAAGAGAATATCTTTAGAACAGGATTACTGCTTCAATACGTTTTGAGTGATGTAGATGAACTTGCCATCCTTGTCAAACAGGAGCTGTGTACCATTCCCCATCTTGGCATAAAAGCGCGATGGCAGGCCACGAGGGAAATCTATCCTGCCCGCTTCTGATACCACCTCGCCGGTGTAGTTGTCATGGATATAAGTAGCTGCTGCAGCAGGGAGGGCAGTGGCATTTACCTTTACGACAGTCTGTATATAGTTACCCTTCAGGTCTATATAGCCCGTGTGTTGCTGGCCGTTTGCTGTCCAGTTTGGCTGAAAGTAGCCCTGCTCTTCCGTCCAGCTTACGTTGCTCACATTAGGATTCGCACCCTGAAAGGATGTCACCACGTTCTGAGGTACTTTATTGGTAGCCAAGGCTGTTTGTTGCGCCATTGCATTAAAGCTCAGTGCGGCAGCTATAAATACAGGGATAAGTTTCTTAGTCATGTCGTTTTAATGTTTACCCAAATTTAAAGAGAAAATTCAAATAGTAGTACAAAATCATTTCTCTACCAGTATCAGGTCTATACGACGCTCCTGGCGGTCAGCACGCTTCACTTTGACACGGGCCGGCAGGCCGATGTCATAGTGTTTGCCACTGCGGCGGGCGGTGAGGCGTATCACAGACTCGTCATAGACATAATCGTCGTTTGGCATATCGTCCAGTCCTACCATGCCTTCGCATTTATTCTCCGTCATCTCCACAAAGATGCCACGCGCCGTGACACCCGTGATGATACCGTCAAACTCCTCACCGATATGCTCCTCCAGAAATTCTACCTGCTTGTACTTGGTAGCCTCGCGCTCGGCCTCCATGGCCTTGCGCTCCATGATGGAGGAGTTGCGGCAGTAGCTCTCGAGCTCCTCCGGCGTGAGCTTGTGTGGTAGATTATTTAGCTCCTCATATACCAGCCGGTGTACCATCACATCCGGATAGCGGCGGATAGGAGAGGTGAAGTGTGTATAGTAGTCCATAGCCAGGCCGTAGTGGCCGAGGTTTTTGGTGGTGTACTCGGCCTTGGCCATCGTACGTACTGCCAGGGTCTCCAGTATATGCTGCTCGGGGCGGCCCTCTATCTTCTTCAGCATATTATTCAGCGTCTCAGATATCTGCTTCGGATCTTCAAAACGTATCTGGTAGCCAAAGCGTTTGGCTATCAGTGATAGCTGCATGAGTTTCTCCTCATTAGGCTTGTCATGCACACGGTAGACAAATGGATAAGGCGGCTTCTTCAGGCTCAGCTTGGAACCATATTTGGCTATGGTCTCATTGCTCAGCAGCATATAGTCCTCTATCAGCAGGTGCGCATCTTTGCGGCTCTTGAGGTAGATGCCTATCGGCTTGCCGGCTATATCCAGTGTGAAGCGCACTTCATCCTTTTCAAATGCTATCGCGCCGTTTTTGAAGCGCTTGGCACGGATGCTCTTAGCTATTTTGTCCAGTACCTGTATCTCCTGTACATAGTCGCCCTGTCCGGTCTCGATCACATCCTGCACTTCCTCATAGGTGAAGCGGCGGCGGGAGTGGATCACGGTCTTGGCGATAGTGGTATGAACGATATGATTCTTGTGGTCAAACTCAAAGATGGTAGAGAAGGTCAGCTTATCCTCATTTGGCCTCAGTGAGCAGAGGAAGTTTGACAGCCGCTCCGGCAGCATCGGGCAGACGCGGTCGGGCAGGTACACGGACGTAGCGCGGCGCTCGGCCTCCTTGTCCAGTTCACTACCTTCTTTGAGGTAATGCGATACGTCAGCTATGTGCACGCCGATCTCATAGTTGCCATTCTCCAGCGTGCGGAAGGAGATCGCATCGTCAAAGTCCTTGGCATCTGCCGGGTCTATGGTAAAGGTGAGGATGTCACGATAGTCGAGGCGGTTCTCGATTTCTTTAGCAGGTATCTCATCAGGTATCTTATTGAGCTCGGCTACGGCATCCAGCGGAAACTCCGTGTGGAAGCCGCTTTGGATGAGGATCATCTTCATGTCCAGGTCGTTTTGCGCCTTTTCATTGATGATCTCCTCTATCTCGGCCATCGGGTGCTTGCCTTTCTCATTCCAGTAGAGGATACGGGCTATGACGCGGTCGCCGTCCTGCGCCCCGTTAAACCGGTCCTCTGCTATCCAGAGTTTGCCGCGCAAGCTGCGCTCGTCAGGCACTACCATGCCAAATCCCTCATGCAGCTCAAACACACCGGAGAAGCTCTCCTGTGCGCGCTTGATGATCTTGACTACTTGTCCTTCCGGCCTTTTGCCCGAGCCGCCCAGCATGCGTATCTGCACATGGTCGCCATTCAGTGCATGGTTCAGAAATTTTGGGGGGATGAATATATCCTTGGCCTCACGGGGAGCGCCGTCTACTATCAGGTAGCCGGCACCGGTCTTGGTCACATCTACGCGGCCGGTGACCATATCTCCCTTAGAGCCAGCTGAGAAACGCGCCTTGCGCTCTCCGGCAAACTCCGAGTCAAACGGTGATCCCTCCAGGAATATCTTGCCCTTTTGGGCTACTTTGATCTTGCCGGCATTTTCCAGCCTGTTTAGTGAGGTCACGATCTGTTCATTTGTCAGCTTGCCCAGCAGGATGGGGAAGATGCTCTTTACATTGGCATTGCTGCCCAGTGATCTCACAGTATCGAGCACGAGGTCCTGCACACCACGCATAGGTTTGGCGTTGGTGCCGGCAGTTTTAGGTTTTGGTTTATAGCTTTTGGCTTTATTGAATGCAGCAGGGCTTTTATCCTTTTTTGTCTTAGGTATGAAATTGCTGCCGCTTTTGCCTTTAGATTTCTTTGGCATTGTTGTTAGATATGAGACATGACTATTGAGATATGAGATGGCAATTGGTATGCCAGTGCTTCATTTGTCCCAGTACTATGTATTTGTTATGAATTAAAATTTTAATGTTCGGAATACGGATATGAAAAAGAGTACAAAACCGGGACAAATAGTCTCAAGTCTCTTATCTCACATCTCATGTCTCGAACTAAGATATGTATCCTGACGGCGGGGATATTTTTTCTTGCCCACAATATGTGGAAGGTTCAATCAATGCAGAGAGGCGCTGCTTTGATGCTGCAAAGATACTAATTATTTGATATTTCCAAATCTGACCTAGATAGTCTTATCATGGTGCTGCGCAACCATAAAAAAGGGACGGCATTTAGCCATCCCGATATTTTTGGGGTTTCAATCTTTGCAGTGGAGAAACTATGGGCGGATCTTGCAGCGCATATCCATGCTGGACTTCATATTCATAGGCACTGCCATATTCATGATCTCCATAGACCCGGTGATAGGCATATCTATGCTGCCGGCAGTAGGTAGCCCCGTCTTGATATCCATCTTGTAGTCTCCTGCAAAGGTTCCCTTCAGGTCGAGCTTGGCTGTCATGCCCTGTACCTCCATGCTGTCGTTTTTCATAGCGATATCAGCGGCCATACCTATCACGGCATTATTGCCCTTTACTTCTTTCAGCGTATAGGTACTCTTGATGTCTACCGGCACCACAGACTGTATCTGGTTGGTGTTATTCCAGGTCTCGCCCACTTTTACTGCATGGTCGGGGAAGTAGCCGTAGGCTGATGAGTAGTTTGATATGATCTTGTCTTCATCAAAGAATGTTTGCACTAGTTGTACTGCGTTGGGTGTGCTGCTGGCCATCATGTCTGTGAGTATCTCTTTGAGGCCGGTCACCTTAGATACTTTCCCCTTTGGGGAAACTGTCACGAGAAACTTCTTGCCGATGACCTTTGAGAAAGTACTACCGAGTGACTCAGCGATACTGTCCTTTTGCTTCTTGAGGTCAGAGTCATAAGTGATGGTGCTACCCATGGCGCTCACTTTCATAGCTATGTGCTCGTAGGTGCTTTCTATCACATAGTCGCCATTCGGTTCTACAGACTTAACCTCCTGTGTATAGCCAAAGTTGGCTGTCATGTCCATCTTGATCTGCTGGCCGGCTATGGCCTCATCCATGGTCATATTCATGATCATGGACTGGTCGTATTTCAGCCCTTTTTTCAGGTCGAGCTTGAGGTCGTATGTTTGCGCGGTAGCGCAGAGTATGGCACAGGCAGCTATGGCCGTGAGGATCGTACGGATAGTGGTCATTATAGTTGTTTGTTATCAGGCTTTGGTATAGGTCACGCTCTTGACGGCGTCCATGATCTTCTTCACAGACGGCATGTAGGCATCTACGAGATTTGGTGCATAGTGCATCACAGAGTCGGCACCGCACACACGGCGCACCGGTGCATCCAGATAGTCAAACGCATAGCGCTGCACCTGGAATGCTACCTCCGATGCCACAGAGGTGAATGGCCAGGACTCATCTATCACTACGATACGGTTCGTCTTTTGCACGGAGCGGATGATGGTCTCGATATCCAGCGGGCGGATAGTGCGCAGGTCTATGACCTCTGCCTCTATGCCGTCCTTGGCCAGCTCCTCTGCGGCAGCCAGCGTCACTTTCACCATCTTATTATAAGAGACGAGTGTTACATCTTTGCCCTCGCGCTTAATGTCAGCTTTGCCTATCGGGATGATGTACTCTTCCTCGGGCAGCTCGCATGGATCACCATACATCTGCTCCGACTCAAAGAATATCACAGGGTCATTGTCGCGGATAGCTGATTTCAGCAGGCCTTTGGCGTCATAGCCGTTAGACGGAGAGATCACTTTCAGACCCGGCACAGATGCCATCATATTGGTGAGCATCTGGCTGTGCTGCGCGCCGAGCTGGCCTGCCGCACCCTGTGGCCCGCGAAATACGATCGGATTGCCAAACTCACCGGCACTCATGGCCAGCATCTTGGCAGATCCATTGATGATCTGGTCCATGGCAAGGATGGCAAAATTCCATGTCATAAACTCTACGATAGGGCGCACGCCATTCATAGCGGCACCCACAGCGATACCCGCAAAGCCAAGCTCTGCGATCGGTGTATCAATGACCCTCTTCGGGCCAAACTCTGCCAGCATACCCTGGCTCACTTTATAGGCACCATCATATTCGGCTACTTCCTCGCCCAGCAGAAACACGGTCTCATCACGGCGCATCTCCTCGCTCATCGCCTCACGCAGGGCATCACGGTATCTCAGTTTTCTCATACTAGCTTTGTTTTAGCGGGGGTAAAAGTAATAAAGGTCGGGATATTACCGACCCTTGTTAGGTAAATCCTGATATCACAGAGTGCGCAGAGTATGATGGCCTGTAGAGCCAATGAATTAGACGACACGGAGAGAGGGCTGATACATCATTGCTCAGTGCCCTCAAATTGGCTGTTCTCTTATCCCTTTGCGATCTCTGTGATAATGTATTAGAGGACGCAAACAAAAAAGCCCCTGAAAAGGGGCTTCTTGTCTCTAAGGGCGACCAATGGGGCTCGAACCCACGACCAACGGAACCACAATCCGCTACTCTAACCAACTGAGCTATGGTCGCCATGCAGGGACGGCAAAAGTAAAACAACTTTGGGAATTATGAAAGAGGTCAATACATTTTTACCGCTGAGGCATAGAGACGCAGAGGAAATGCAGCGAAAATAGGGTTTCCTATCTCACCAGGTTCTCCCTCTTCTTGGGAGAGGGAGATGCCGAAGGGAGAGGGTGAGGTGCTACACCGGCTTGATCTTATACCGCTCCCCATGCTGGGTCCAGTCCAGGCCCTCGTGTTCATCCTCCTCACTCACGCGTAGCGGTACGATCTTGTCAGTGATAAAGTACAGCAGGTATGATCCGCCAAAACTAAATACACTCACGATGACCAGCGCCAGCATATGATACAGGAACGTAGTGGTATGCCCATAATACAGCCCCACATCCTTGGCAAAGATGCCAGTCAAGATCATGCCCATGATGCCACCTACGCCGTGGCAGGGGAAGACATCCAATGTATCGTCCAGGTTGGAGCGGTTCTTGGCACGTACGGCCAGGTTGCTCACTACGGCAGAGATGAAACCGATAAACAGCGCCTGAGGCACCGTGACAAAGCCCGCCGCAGGGGTGATAGCCACTAGTCCTACTACCGCGCCGATGCAGGCACCCATAGCTGACACCTTCTTGCCGCGTGCGGCGTCAAAGAAGATCCATGACATCATAGCTGCAGCAGAGGCTACTACTGTAGTGACAAAGGATAGTACAGCCGTTGTATTAGCTCCCAGAGCCGAGCCGCAGTTGAACCCAAACCAGCCAAACCAGAGCATACCTGTGCCGAGCATGACGTAAGGGATATTGGCCGGATGCTCAGAGTGATTGGCCGTGCCGAAGACCTTGCGCGGGCCGAGGAACATGGCCCCTGCCAGCGCCGCGTAGCCCGCACTCATGTGTACTACTGTGCCTCCGGCAAAATCGAGGACGCCCCACTTATGTAGGAATCCCTCCGGGTGCCAGGTCCAGTGCGCCAGCGGGCAATAGATAAAGACACTAAAGAGGATCATAAAAACGAGATAGGCATTGAACTTGACCCGCTCGGCAAAGCTGCCTGTGATTAGCGCCGGCGTGATGATAGCAAACTTCATCTGGAAGACGGCAAAGAGCATGAGCGGTATAGTAGGAGCGAGGGTCTTATTGGTAGAGAGAGTTACATTTTTGAAGAAGAAGAAATCGAGCGGATTACCTATCAGCCCGTGCCAGCTGGTGCCAAAGCAGAGGCCAAAGCCCACTGTGATAAAAACTACCGTGATCGCGCCGAGGGCGATGAAGCTCTGCAGCATGGTAGAGATGATGTTCTTCTTGCTCACCATACCGCCATAAAAGAAGGAGAGACCCGGTGTCATGAGCAGCACCAAACCTGATGCCGTGAGCAGCCAGGCTACGTCTGCATAGTTGATGGCGGGATCATTGACAGCCGTCTCGACAGGATTGGGAAAAATCAAGCCTCCACAACAAATTAGACCCAAAATGACAATAACGAGCAAAAACTTACGGCGTCTGGCCATACTTTTGATTTTATTTTTCAAAAATAGGTCAAATTAGTTGCCTGCCGCTTCAAAATATAAACATATAAATTTGTGATAAGTAATAAGAGGCGAAAATCCGGAGCCGGTAGTGTGCTATTCCATTCTGTAGGAAAAAATAAGGATCACTCGTGCTGATCGCACTTCACCCGGTAGACAGCCCTGCCGCTGCCATTGCAGCCATTGCAAGACTCATCTTTGAAGCCGCGGTCGCAGTTGCTGCATTGTTTGGTGCCTGACCCTGCACATGTCCCGCAGGTGATAGGGCCATTCTGAGATGGCAGGGAGCCTTTACCATTACAGTTGCTGCAGGCCACGGCACCGGTGCCCCGGCACCGGGAGCATGGGAGCCTGACCTGGCCCACGCCTCCCGCAGCGCGCGCAGTTGGTTTCTGTGACTACAGTATCGGTACCATGGCATTTAGCGCAGTCTTTGATGCGCTCCAGCTTGGCCTGCCAGGCGGCTATCCGCTGCTGCTCTTTGGCACGGACGTCTGCCAGATGGAGCATGGCAGTGCTATCATGACTGAGAGCAGTATATAGCTCGTAGTATTTGATGGCCTGGGGGTACTTTTTCAGAGAGTCCATGGCTACTGCCATATACCTGTAGCAGGTGGCAGTGGTCTTCTCTTCTTTGGGCAGCTTATCCATCAGGTCCAGTACATCGTGATAGTCGTGCTGGTCCAATGCTTTCTGCGCCTTGGTGTAGATCTTACCGGCCTTTTGTGCTGATGCAGAGAGGCAAAGGATGGACAACAAAAGAATAAGGGTGGTTTTCATAAAGTATAATATAGCGCTTGAGATCAAAGTAATGTCTAATGACGGTCACCTGACAGATGTCCAGGTCCTGTCAGTCCTGAGGCGGTGGCTCCGGCTATCCCAGCTCCAGAGTATGTGTGATGCTTTGGCCTCCAGGTGGTCTTCCGGCACGAAGCCCCAGAAACGGGAGTCGGCAGAGTTGTGCCGGTTATCCCCCATCACCCAATAGTAGTTCATCTTGCAGGTATATTGGGTGGCCTCCTGCCCGTTGATATAGATCTTGCCGTTGCGGGTCTCCAGTTTATTTCCTTCGTAGACGCCGATGATACGGCTGTATTGCGCCAGCGTGCTGTCGTTGATGGTGAGTACATCGCCTTTCCTGGGCACCTGTATCGGGCCCATATTATCTGTATTCCAGTGGTAGTATTTGAAATTATTGGGAAAGATATTGGCCACCGGCATCATCTGTGCTCCGGCAGGGTAGGAAAAGGGTACTACTGCCTTGACGCCCTCTGCGCCTCGGCACCGTGCAGCGTCTGCGCGCGTCATCCTGATGAGAAGCGTATTGGCATTCTGTGCGTCCACTATTTCGGCATGATACTGCTGCAGGCTTTCGGCCACGTCTTCATGTACTTCCTGTACAAAAGTGACAGACCACGATAGCATCGCATTGACGGGTTCTTTCTCCTGCTGATCATTGATATAGAGCAGGCCATCTTTCAATTCTACTTTATCGCCGGCTATAGCCACGCATCTTTTCATGTAGATGGTGCGGTCAGATATACTGCGGGTGGCGACAGTACCCTCCAGCTCCTGGCCGGTATAGGCAGCCTCACGCACGAGATCGTAATAAGTACGGTCCTCGCGACCCACCAGCACCGTATCTCCCGCAGGGAAATGAAACACTACCACATCACCCCGCTGTACGGGGTTCGTGGCCGGCAGCCTGTAGGTCGTAAAGGGGATCCTGAGGCCGTAGGCCATGCGACTGGCCATGACCACATCACCCACATGTACGCTCTGCTCCATAGCAGGCGTGGGGACACTGTAGTGCGGATTTACGGCCTTTAGCAATACAAGGGATACGATCAGGATACCGGAGCCTATAGCCGCCATCCTGTCTTTTAGGGTGCTTTTGCTCATGTCGTTTTCAGTTTGTGGTCCGCTATGGTTTACTCCCTTGGTGCCCACTTATTGTGGATATTGGTGAAGAGCCGGTTCCACCGGATCTTGTGTAGCAGGTCTGTAGCATTGGTATCCCAGCTAAACCAGATGAACCAGGCCTTGCCCACGATATGGTCCTCCGGTACGAAGCCCCAGAAGCGGGAGTCGGCAGAGTTGTGACGGTTGTCGCCCATCATCCAGTAGTAGCCCATCCTGGTGGTGTACTGTGTGGTCTCTTTGCCGTTGATATAGATCTTGCCGTCTTTTTCCTCCAGCTTATTGCCCTCGTATATCTGTATGAGGCGGCGGTACTGATCCAGCGTGCTGTCATTCAGGGTGAGTACGTCACCCTTTTTGGGCAGCCAGATAGGGCCGAAGTTGTCTATATTCCAGTGATAGAACTTGAAATCATTCGGGAAGATATTGGCTACGGGGAACATCTTATTATCTGCCGGGTAGTACCACTCATGCACGTCTTTGATACCCGCTACACCTTTGAGTTTTGCGGCGTTCTCTTTGGTGAGGCGGAATACATATGCATTATGCTCTTCATGACCCTGCGCATTGGCGTTGTAATCCTGGCCCATCAGCTCGGCTGTATAGTCCTGGCAGAATTGGGCTACGCTCTGTTCATTCAGTTGTACATTGTCTGCAAAGGTCACTGACCATGGCAGGTAGGCATTCTCCGGCTCATATGCCTTCTCGTCATTGACATACAGGATGCCGTCCTTGAGTTGTATTTTGTCTCCCGGCACGCCCACGCACCGCTTGATGTAGTTCTCGCGCTTGTCTACCGGGCGCGCCTTGATCTCGGTCTGGTACTGCTCCTTCACACGGTCTATGGGGCTGGTAGTGGTATTGCCCTCCTGCTTCAGCTGGTACTCTGCCTCACGCACCAGATCATAGTAGGTGCGGTCCTGCTTCATCAGCGCTACGGTATCCCCGGCGGGGAAATTGAATACGACCATGTCATACCGCTTCACTTTCTGCAGCGCAGGCAGCTTCATAAACGGCAGCTTGATCCACTCGAGGTATGACTGTGTGGTAGAGCCCGGCAGGCTGTGATGTACCAGTGGCAGTGCCAGCGGTGTCTCCGGTATGCGGGCACCATAGTGGAATTTGCTCACAAAGAGGAAATCGCCTACCAGGAGGGTTTTCTCCATAGAGGGTGTGGGGATCGTATATGCTTCAAAGACAAACATACGTAGCAGGTATGCCGCCACGAGTGCAAAGATGAGCGCGTCTGTCCACTCCCTCACGATGCCTTTGGGGAAAGGTTTCTGATTTGGCCGCAGGCCGGTAGGAGAGATGTACTTTATCTTGTCATTGTACGCCAGCCAGGGCCAGTAGACAGGAGCGGCTATGACAGCCAGGAAGTGATCCAGAAACTCACTCCTGCCGTGGGCTGTGCTCATGCGGGTGAGCTGCCCTGCCCAGTAGAAGAGGTTGACCCCAGGCACAAAGAGCCAGACGGTCCACCATGTAGGCTGGCCTACCAGCTTGTACCACTCTATGGAGCAGATCACCGGCACCCATGCTTTCCATTTAGGTATACCTCTTTTTTCAAAGATCTTTTGAGTGCCGATGCGGATACCTACGGCATATATCAGGACTATGAGGGCGAAGATCATGCGTATATCTTGAGTTGATTGTGATCAGATAATAATCGTAAAGATGGAAAAATTCTTGTGTTTGGTGCGGCGGGCCGATCAGAAGGCGAGCATGTCTTTCATCTCAAAAACGCCCTTGCGCCCCACCAGCCAGCGGGCTGCCATCACTGCGCCCTCGGCAAAGCCCCTGCGGGTATGCGCCTGATGGATGAGCTGTATCTCGTCTACGATACTGCTGTATGTCACGATGTGCGTACCCGGTACATGCGGCTCGCGTTTAGCAGTAATTAACAAAGGGGCCGCTGCTGCTGCGGGCTCTGCGCCTGCCAGGGCCCAGCCTTTCTTGCGCGACAGCTCCGCCAGTATGACCTCTGCGGCGCGGATAGCCGTACCGCTGGGGGCGTCTTTTTTCTCGGTGTGGTGTATCTCCTCTATGGCCACCTCATACTGAGGCTGCTGCTGCATGATAGCAGCGAGGCGACGATTGATCTCAAAGAATATATTGACCCCGATAGAGAAATTGGGAGCATAGAATAGGCTGCCGTTTCTGGCTTTCACTTCTGAGGTTACTTCGGGCAGTTTGTCCAGCCAGGCAGTAGTGCCCACCACGACCGGTACACCGGCATCGAGGCAGAGGGATATATTGCCTATAGCTGCATCCGGCTCGGTAAACTCAATAGCCACATCAGCACGGCGGAGGTTCTCTACTGTCAGATCTTTGCGGCCTATGATGATGATCTCATCGCCGCGCTGCTGGTCCAGTATCACCTGCTCTATGGCCTTGCCCATCTTGCCGTATCCTATGAGTGCTATTTTCATGCGTGCGAAGGTAATCAGTAATGGATAATTGCCGGGACTAATTACTGTAGCTCAGAGCCCGCCAGCAGTGTCCTGACCTGATCCCGTATCATATCGCGCACCCGGCGGAAATCTTCTTCACTCATATCACGTGGATCCGGTATCTGCCAGTCGGCCCTGTGTTTGGCCCGTACCCACGGGCACTCATCACCACAGCCCATCGTCACTGCGTAGTCGTACTCTATATCGGGTATCTCAGTGAGGGCCTTAGAGGCATGCGTGGAGAGGTCATAGCCCAGTTCCTGCATGGCAGCTATAGCTTTGGGATTGATCCTGCCTGATGGCCGCGAGCCTGCGCTGTAGGCCATCAGATACGGCCCGCCATACATCCGTGCAAAGGCCTGCGCCATCTGGCTGCGGTTGCTGTTTTCTATGCAAACAAAAAGAACGTGCTTCTTCATATCATGAGCAGCAGTCCGGTCCACAGCATGACTTGGCTTTTTTCTCTGCATACACAGTGATACTGTATATACCCGTAGTGCCGGAGCGGAAGGAGGCCAGTTCCTCACCTGTCAAATAGCGGGTCAGTATATCATCCGGCACGTGGATGGCTTTTTGCTTTTGCACGGTCACATTGGTAAAGCCTGCGGCCACGATGCTGCCCAGGTAGGTCTCGCGCTGTATAGCGCCGGAGATACAGCCTGCGTACATCTCTACATCGCGTCGCAGCGCCTCCGGCAGCTCGCCTGATAGCACTACATCGGAAATGCTGAAGTGCCCGCCCGGACGCAGCACGCGCATCATCTCGCCAAAGACGGCTTTTTTATTCGGTACCAGATTCAGAACGCAGTTGCTCACGATCACGTCTATGGAGTCATTCTCTACCGGCAGGTGCTCGATATCACCCTCACGAAACTCTACATTGGTCAGCCCTCGTGCTGCAGCATTAGCTCGCGCCTTATCCAGCATAGCAGGGGTGAAGTCTACGCCTATCACGTGGCCTTCCGCACCGGTTTCTTCGCGGGCTATGAAGCAGTCATTGCCCGCACCGCTGCCCAGGTCCAGCACAGTGTCTCCCTTTTTGATCCTGGCATACTCTGTAGGCAGCCCGCAGCCGAGGCCGAGGTCTGCGTCGGGATGGTAGCCTTGCAGAGAGTCATAGCTTTCACTCATGATGTTGTACACCTCCGTAGAGCAGCCGCCGGCACCGCAGCAGGAGCTGGCGTTGGTTTCCTTGTCCTGGAGGGCTATCTCTGCATACTTCTGCTTTACCGCTTCCTTGATCTCGTTATCTGTTTGCATATGATGTGTGTTTTGTTTTATCGTAATATGCCGATGGGTATGGCCAAAAAAAATCAACAGCACTTAGGTGAGGTAAAGGACACAAACAGCTCATTGAGGTATGCTTTAGCCTGCTTCCATTCCTTGTCGTCTATACAATAGCATACCCTGGCGCCATCTATATCACCTTTTATTAGCCCTGCGTCTTTCAGCTCTTTGAGATGCTGTGAGATGGTGCTCTGCGACAGTGGCAATTCATCTACTATATCGCCGCATACGCAGCTATTCTTCTGCACTAGTAGCTGCAATATGGCTATCCGGGCCGGATGCGCCAGCGCCTTGGCATAGCGGGCTATCCTGTTATCCCGCTCGCTAAACTCTTGTGTCTTACTAGCTCCCATTTATATCGCAATATTACGATAGGTTTTCCATTTGACCAAGTTGCTATCAGTTTATTTTTGATGAATGTCGTCTGGCTTTATTATAGAAAGTGACACTTCATCTTAATTTTGCGCCGATCCATGGAAGCAAATTCCCTTTCTCATATTGTATCGCAGCACTTCTGGAGGTTGTATTTCCTATCCATCGTGCTGCTCATAGCTGCTAGTTTTCATGCGGCTTTTGCAATCCTGCCGCAACCCCGGACTTCACGGGGAATCATAGATCATAACATCGCCGCAATTACCTATACACATCGCAATAGAGTAGGCACGTCACAAATTACTCTCTACAAACCAGTCATGATTTTTTCCTATGAAGGTCGCATGTATCAGGCGCTCGGCACTGCAGGCGAGGCCAGGCGACAGGATTCCATCACAGTGATATTTAATGCGACTACTCCGACGGAGGCTAAGGAGTTTACCCTTCTGGGGCTATTGGATTTTCCACTCGCCAATCATTGTTTTCAGCTATGGTTGTTACTTTCTGCCGGTTTGTACGGACTTGCATCCGCAGACGATACATTTGTAATGGGTAATTTCACCGTGCGCAAATTGAAGTTGCCTTATTTCCTCTTGTTAGTGGTGTTGCTTGTGAGCATGCCACTTTTAGCATACACAGATCTCTGGCTCTTTGGCCGGGAGGTGACTGGTACCGTGCAGTCAGATACCGTGCAGCGCTATGGTACAGAGATGCGTATGGTCAGCTATCAGGTGGGCCAAGCTCATTACATGACGTACTTCGATCACACTCGCTATCTGGAGGCTGACCCCGGTACGGAGGTGGAGGTCAGGTACTTGCCATTTCATCCACAGCGCGCAGCAGTGATGCAGCTCTCAGATATGTACAGTTCGGCCTACCTGTCTATCATGGGTATAGTCCTGCTTTTCATTGCAGGCTGGTTTTATGCCTCACGATCTATTTTGGAAGAAGGCACTACCGCCTAAATAAAAACAGCCGGACAAAGCCGGCTGTTCCATTATGCATTATATCTATTCTCTACAGTGTCTTTGTGTCTATCACAAAGCGGTACTTCACGTCACCCTTCAGCATGCGCTCGTAGGCGGTATTGATGTAGTCGGCACCAATAACCTCTACGTCTGATACGATATTGTGCTCGGCACAGTAGTCGAGCATCTCCTGCGTCTCGCGTATGCCGCCTATCAGTGATCCGATGATGGTCTTGCGCTTCATGATCAGGTCAGAAGCCGGGATAGCCTGCGGTGTAGGAGGGATACCTACTACTATCATCGTGCCGTTGGTCTTTAGCAGCTTCAGGTACGCGCTATAGTCATGTGGGGCAGATACCGTATTGAGTATAAAGTCAAACGCCCCGGCTGCAGCAGCCATTTTCTCCTTGTCAGATGTCAGGATAAAGTTGTGTGCGCCGAGCTTCTTCGCGTCAGCCTCCTTAGACGGGCTACCGCTCAGCATGGTCACCTCTGCTCCAAATGAAGCCGCAAACTTCACGGCCATATGACCCAGGCCACCGAGGCCCAGTACCGCCACTTTATGGCCTTTGCCTACGCCTACATGTTTCAGCGGGGAGTAGGTAGTGATACCTGCGCAGAGCAGCGGCGCTACGGCGCTCAGGTCTAGTTTGTCAGATATACGCAGCACATACTGCTCATCTACTACTATGTTATTGGAGTAGCCACCATAGGTAGGGGTCGTAGTACCGCGCTCAAAGCTATTGTAGGTACCTGTCATACCCTTGTCGCAGTACTGCTCCTCACCGGCTGCGCACTGCGGGCAGCTGCGGCACGAGTCTACGAAGCAGCCCACACCGGCCAGGTCTCCGGCCTTAAACTTTGTCACCTTGTCACCCACCTTGACGATGCGGCCTACTATCTCATGACCCGGCACCATAGGGTACTTGGAGCCACCCCATTCGTTGCGGGCCTGGTGTATGTCTGAGTGGCACACGCCACAGTAGAGTATCTCTATGTGCACGTCATTCGGCTTCAGGTCGCGGCGGTCCAGGGTAAAGGGCCCTAGCGGCGTGGTGGCATTCTGTGCGGCGTATGCTTTGGTAGCTATCATGGTATATCTGATTTTGTGCTGCATAGTTAAACCATAATCGAGGGAAGATGTTGCAACAGCTTTAAATTTTTGTAAACATTTTATCTTTGTGGTTCCTAAACGCAATCAAAATGAGAATCATAGCTGTACCCATACTTGCCCTGCTTTGGCTGATACGCATGTTGTACAGGGGCTTTATCAAAAAAGACCTTCGCCAGAACCCTGATGAGTTTTACATCGGTGCAGGTTTCATCGTGGTGTGGGGCGCTATCTACTGGTTTATCTTCGCCTGATATTCTGTGCTGCTATTCCCTCTCTTGTATCTTCCTCCTGTGCCATACATGGCGCTGCTCGCTGGTGCCGGTGAGGTACAGATAGAGGCACACGAGAGCTATGTCAAATCTACCTGGCGCAACCGCTGTGAGGTGGCCGGCGCTAATGGCATTATTCCCCTAAGCATACCTTTGGCTGGTGGCCGTGACCATCATCGCCTCTATAGGGACACTCAGATAGCCTATACGGAAAACTGGCAGCACCGCCACTGGACCACCATCTACTCAGCATACGGTAGTGCACCCTACTACGAGCACTATAGGGATAGAATAGAGCCGCTATTTCATCAGCATTTCGATAATCTCTGGGAGTGGAATGAAGTATGGCTCACACTGCTGCTCAAGCTGATGAAGCTCGATGTGAAACTGGTCTATACAGACAGCTACGACCGTACAGCCTCTGAGAGAACTGACCTGCGCCATATCTGGCGCCCCGGCAAACTACCACAAGACATCACTTTAGGAGAGGAGCGCTGGCGGATACAGGATGTACCATATATCAAAGTATTCGACCAGGTAGATACTGTGGCTACGGGTCTCAGCAGCCTGGACCTGCTGATGAATGAAGGTCCTCAAAGCCGGGATATACTAAAAAGGATGGTCACGCGGACCATCCTCTGATAAAGAATATCTGGTTGCATTCATCAGATCACGGCGCGAAGCGTGGATCAGTGAACTGTACGTCGGTAGTATCACGTATGCCGATCTGGTTGATCAGGGAGCCGTTGGTCTTCTGGTAGATGGTAAAAATGCCATACAGTGTACCGCTTCCTTTCGGCACTTTCACCGCAGCAAAGTTGGCATAGCCGCTGGAGCGCACCACCGCTGTAGTGCGGTCACGCTGCTGAAAGTTGATATTCCCAAAAGCTTTATTGAACGGATCTGCATAGGTGAGGCCGGTGTCAGGCGCAGTAAACTCTACACTGTCCACATGTATCAGCGTGCTCTGCTCATAGATCTGGTTAGCCGCATTGAGGTCGGCTATGGTGTATTTCTTTGGAATGAGCGTCTGGTTTAGTGCACCCTTTACTATGTAGGTAGGCATCAGTGTGTATGGTATACCGCCCAGGCCCGGCTGCGGTCCAGTCGTATCTATATAGCTGCCCATCTCCAGCGTGCCGAGGTAGTTGTAGAGGTACAGGCCTTTGCACTTGATAAAGATGCGGCGTCCTATCGGGTATTCATTGTAGAGTCCTGTGGCGTCTACCTTCAGCTGTATACCTCCGGTAGAGTCCTGCAGAACGAGCTGCTTGTAGAAATTGCCGGAGCGGTCAGCAGCATTGATGATACCGCTCAGTATGATGCTGTCATTGATCCTGACAGGACTGGCGCTATCCAGCACATGTGCTACACCAAAGCAGTAGCGGATCTTAAAGTCACGTAGGTTCATAGTGGCAGCCATGCCTGATGGGTCGGTGGCCGTAGTGTCTGGTGGCGAGGCAAATTTTTGCTTGACGCATGCACTGGCCATCAGGGTGATAGCGGCCGCTGTGGCCAATGTAGAGAGGAATTTTATAGTTGATTTCATGTTGATCTCTTATTTGTCTTTAGATGGATTAGTGGCAGCGGTGACCCGGGTAAAACATCACGTCTGAGGTGTCCCGTATCACTATCTGTGGTATGCGGCTGATAGTGTAGTAGGTATAGAGTCCGCGCAGGCTGCCATGACCCGGATTGGGCTTCAGATCAGCAAAGCTCGCGTAGCCGCTCGTGCGTATGATGATGTTATGATTGCTGCAGTCATAGAGCGTCCGGTTTACAGATGCTTTGGATACATTATCTGCCCAGGTCTGAGTGGTGTCAAAAGTACCAAACTCCACGCTATCTATCTGTACCAGCATGCTCTGCAGGTTGATGTAGTCTGCTATATTGAGCTGCGAGATGGTCATATGCTTCACCGGGATATCCAGACCCCACTGCCCTTTGATGATATGGTCCGGCGCTTTGTCTATGACCAGCGGGCCCACGTTAGGATACTGGCTGGTGGTCGTATCTATATAGCCGCCCAGCTCATAGGTACCGCTGTAGTTGAAAAACAGCAGCCCCTTCACCTTCACAAATATACGGCGCCCGATAGGGTAGTCCTGATACAGGTAGCTACTGCCTATCTTGAGCTGTATACCACCCGTAGAGTCTTGTATACTGATGATCTTGTAGAAATTGCCCGATTGGTCATCAGCGTTTACGATACCAGAGATGATCACGTTAGTATCTATCATACGGGGCAGGTAGCTACTGGATATGGGACTACAAAATTTCTGCTTGAACTCCTTGATGCTCATCGTAGCTGATACACCTGCGGGGTCCATATTAGCTCCGGGCGCGGGCATGGAAAAGTTATCCTTCTTGCACGACAGGATACCCGCTGCGAGCAGCAGCCCGGTCACGGCTGCTATAGCGATTGTCTTTATACTCATTCTGGTCATTGTCTCTTCTTTCCTTTTTTATGATTACTGCATGCGGAAGGCTACAGATACAAAGTAGCCGAAGCCGATCATATAGCGGTACTTCGTACCGAATTTGTCGAGGTTATTTTGGCCATAGTCGTAGCGTAGCTGCTCAGATGCATTGACTACAAAGTTGGTATTGTTGGTCAGGTTGGTGAGCAGGGCGTAGAAGTTCAGGTTATACTTATACTTGCCCATATGCTTGATGTACTTATTGAGCAGCAGGTTGTATCCGCCTGATATATCCATGGTAAACTGCCTCTTGAGCTGCTCCTGCTGCATGATAGCATTGTACTGCGGAGAGCCGTAGTCTACCAGGTCTACCGCCTGCGCTGTGCGGCGGATAGGGTTGATGACAGCGTACATCTGGTCAAAGTAGTTGAAATTGATCGCCGCATACCAGTATTTAGGGCTCGAGTATTTGAAGCCTAGTGATCCCGTGACCTGAGGCATACCGCCCAGATAGAAGTTTTTGATATATGCGGTCTGATTGGTCAGGATCGCATCACTATTGTCTTTGGTGATGGTCGCATTGGCATTGGTAGTATAGAAGTATTTGCCTGCAGTGAAGATCAGGTTTGTACTGAAGCCCTTGTAGATATTGGCATTGAAGCCCAGCTCGGCACCCATGTGGCGCTGGCCTATGCCGGTCAGGGAGTAGTTTACGTTAGTCCGGTAGTCATCATGAAAGAAGGTCCTGTTCTCTATACCATTCCTAAACTCTGTGAGGAAGCCGCTGATCTTTAATTTGAAAATAGGCGACTTGTACTGGTATCCTATCTCAGCTGCATAGACATTTTCTGCTGTCAGTCCGCTTACTACCTCATTGCGCAGCCTGGCTGACAGGAATGATTGATTGAAGGTAGGTGGCTCTGTCTTGATCATGGTATTGGCATAGAGGTAGTTCCTGCCATTGATCTTGTACTGCAGGCCGGCCTTTACCGCCCAGGTGATCATCGATATCTTGCGCGAATCTCCGAGGGAATTGTCCGGGAAGAGTCCGTTTTGCACATTGCCTGTGCGCCAGTAGTAGTTATGCATGATCTGGCCCGAAACAAAGAATTCAATATGATTGAATTTAAAGTATGGCTGGAGCCATGCAGAGGTCTTATGTATATTGGAGGAATAGTCATACTCGTATTTGTCACCTACATGGAGGATGCGGTTTGGGTGCTGCAGGTCATACTGTAGTACCCTCGGGTCTGTAGGAAAGTCCTGCACCGCGTAGTCATTCAGGTTTATATAGTAGTCGCCTCCCAGCAGGTCAGCTACCTGTTTGTAGTGGCGCACCTGCTCCCACTGATAAGTGAGGCCGGCAGTGAGGGAGATGTGATCATAGAAAGTATGATTGAGTGTAGAGTTAAAATTCACCTGCTTATTATCCTGTACGCTTTCTCCCAGTATGTAGCTGGACTGGCGTCCATTGGCTGTGACCGGGGCATTGCGGTTGATAGTATACAGGCGGTCCCAATTGATCTGGCTGACGTTAGGGTCTGTCTGAAACGCCTGCTCCGCCATCGCCCTCTGAGCCGGATCAGTGATCAGGCTGGGTTGATTCTTGTAGTAGTCTGGATCGGCAGAGGGGGAGTTGTAGTAGTCTATGCCTGAGAGTGAGTTGCGGCCAAACTCGAAATCCAATCCTGTGAGCAGGCTGGTCTTATTGTCTATTTTGGCCTCGTGCGTCAGGACAAATGTGGGCTCAAAGCGCTTATTGATCCGGGCTGATCGGACCTGGCCGTTTTGATAGCCCCAGTCAGGGTTGTAATAGTTGCTGCCTGCCAGCTCTTGGAACTCACGCACGGTAGTAGAGGACCTGGCAGAGGTAGTAGGCGTGCCGAGTACCGTCAGGTTTAGCCTTTGGGTTTCACTGAATTTCTTTTCTACCGACAGGAAATAACCATAGCCATCAAAGGAGGTGCCCGGCTGGTAGCCTTGCACTGCCCAGCGCCTGGAGGCTGCGAGGGTCACTGCCCAGCCGTGCTTCATATAGCCGCTGGACCATGATACGTTCAGACGGTTGTAATACTGACGATTAGCCGCAGTGTAGGTGAGGCTCAGCCCTTTTTTCATACCGCCTGCACGCATATCCATATTATATGCTCCCCCCAGTCCGCCAAAGGCAAAGGAAGACGGAAGCAGGGCCAAGGTACCGGATCTGTTTCGCAGCAGGTCTGTAAATGCCCCGGAGCCATTAAAGAAGGAGGCGCCGTTTTCGGGGTCATTGATCAGTACCCCGTTTATCAGCATACTAAACTGGTTGCTGCGATAGCCACGGTAGCGAAAGCCGCCCTGGTTGAGCCGGTAGCTTAGAGTGGCAGCGTAGATATCCCCGGTAGAGGATAGCATACTCGCCACATTCTGAGTGGTAATAGCCTCACTCAGGTCATCAGAAGATACGGCTATCGTAGGGATCATATCAGCGTCCTGCTGCATTACCTTCTCTATAGAGTCACCTGCTGCACTTTGAGCAAAGGATAGATGTCCGCACAGCACCACTGTACAGCATAGAGCGAAAAATTGCTTCATCAAAAAATAAGTTAATTTCGGGCCAAAGCTAAAGATTTACCCATCAATGGCAACCCGCCGATGTTAATAAATGATTATAAATCCTCACCACAGGCTGATAAATCAAGGCATCGGCTACCTTTGCCATATTAAATAGTGCTATGCAAAAGTATTTTGTTGCTCTCATCTCATTGATCCTCTTTTCTTTAAGTGCCTCCGCGCAGGATAAACAGTATCGTGTCGGCGTCCTGGGTTTTTACAACTGCGAGAACTTTTATGACACCATAGATGACCCAAAAGTAGATGACGCCGAATATCTTCCTAACAGTCAAAACCACTACGACGGTGCTGTATATCAAGATAAAGTGGCGCGACTCACCGAGGTACTCTCACAGGTAGGCAGAGATATCACGCCTGATGGGCTGTCGCTTTTTGGTGTATCTGAGATAGAAAATGAGACGGTGCTGAATGACCTCGTGGCACAGCCTGCATTCAAAGGCCGCAACTACAAGCTGGTGCACTATGACTCGCCTGACGCTCGTGGTGTAGATGTAGCGCTGATCTATAATCCCAAGTACTTCCAGGTATTATACAGTGCGCCGCTGCATGTAGACCTCATAGAGGAGGGCAAACCACATGCTACGCGTGATGTACTCTGGGTCAATGGTATCTATGCAGGCGACACGATCAACGTGTTTGTAAACCACTGGCCATCACGCCGTGGTGGCGAGGAGGCCAGCGCACCCTACCGGGCTATCGCTGCCGGAGTGGCCAAGCATGTGATAGACTCCCTCATGGCTATCAACCCTGAGACCAAGGTGGTACTGATGGGCGACCTGAATGACGACCCTACCAGCCCGTCAGTAGCTAAGGTGCTGGGAGCCAAAGGCGATAAGGAGAAGGTAAAGGCCGGCGGACTTTACAATCCGTGGGTGCGCTTTATCAAGGATGGCGTAGGTACGCTGGCCTATGATGATATGTGGAACCTCTTTGACCAGATCATCATCTCTCATGGCTGGCTCGACCAGTCGCAGCACGGCTGGTTTTACAATAAGGCCCTCATCTTCCGCAAGGACTTTATGATCCAGCAGACAGGCAAATATAAAGGCTATCCGCTCCGTACCTACGATGGCAATACCTACCAGCACGGCTATAGTGACCACCTGCCCACCTACATCGTAGTGGTGAAGGAGGTAGTCAAGAAGTAAGAAGCAGAATTTTCGGAATGCTTTGAATAACTCAGAATAATGCAAACCTTTGGTCTATGTCTCATAAGAAGATATTGATCACCGGTGCTTCGGGCTTCCTCGGCTATCACCTCAGTCGCTGTGCTGCGGCGCAGGGTTATGAAGTATATGCGCAGTACAATAGTGGCAACATTCACTATGACCGCTGCACACCCATACAGTTTGACCTGCGCAGCTACATAGATATGGGCAATATGATAGACGACATAGAGCCTGATGTCGTGATCCACGCCGCAGCCCTGGCTGACGCTGCCCGCTGCCAGCGGGAACCGGCCCTATCCTATGCCATCAATGTGGAGGCTACGCAAAACCTGGCCGGTATCTGCTCTGACTATCAGGTGCCGTTCGTTTTCACCTCTACAGATCTCGTTTTTGATGGTGTGAAGGGAAACTATTCGGAGGAGGATGCCGTCAATCCTCTCATGGTCTACGGTGAGCATAAGGTGCTGGCAGAGCAGGAGGTTATGAAGGTTTACCCCGAGTCATTGATCGCGCGCTGCCCACTCATGTTTGGTGCCCCCGAGGCGAGTGACAAGACCTATTTCAGTGCATTCATCCGCAGCCTGCGGGAGGATAAGGAGGTCAATCTCTTTCACGATGAGTACCGGTCAGTAGCAGGCGCAAAGAGCGTAGCCGAAGGACTGCTGCATCTGGCGGAGGAGGCCGCTGGTATCTTTCACGTAGCGGGTGGCCAGCGCGTGTCGCGTTATGAGTTTGGCCTTGCAGCCGCAGAGGCTTTCGGGCTGGATAAAAGCCTTCTCAAGTCCATGTCACAAAAAGACATCGCCGCGGCCAATCCCCGCCCGGCAGATGTTTCCTTAAGTATCTCTAAGGCCCGCAGCTTTGGCTATGCACCGCTCGGGTATCAGGAGGAATTGCAGCATATTGCATCCGGAAAATACCTCTGATGAGAAAGCTCCTTTTGATCCCGATACTCGTGACCGCTCTCTGCACCGGCGCTATCGCGCAAAACGCAAAGGCGGCGCGCATCATCTTTTACAATACGGAAAACCTCTTTGATACTATAGATGATCCGCGCACGGAGGACGAAGAATTTCTGCCCGGTGCCAAGGCGCAGTGGACCGGCGAGCGCTACACTATCAAGCTCGACCACATCGCCAAAGTGCTGGCTGCTATGCTGGAGAAAAATCAGCCCCTCGTGATCGGCCTGGCCGAGGTGGAGAACAGGCAGGTGGTCTGCGACCTCATAGCCCGGCCCGCGCTGAAGAAATTTGACCTCGGGGTGATAGAGCACGACTCACCCGACCCCCGCGGCATAGACGTAGGCCTGATCTATAATAAGAAGCTCGGCACTATACAGGATACAGCCTTCCTCACCGTGCGCCTGCCCGATCTGGACAAGGGCACACGTGACATCGTCTATGTGAAAGTTGAAGTAGGTGGCAAGGCCATGCACTTCTTCGTAGATCACTGGCCCAGCAGGAGAGATGGCCCCGCAGTCTCTCAGGTGCGCCGCTACGCCGCTGCGATGGTCCTGCGCAATAAGATCAACCAGATAGAGCACGCCGATCCGCATGCTGCCATAGTGGTCATGGGCGACCTGAATGATAACCCGGTAGACAGTAGTGTTTCGTTTATCCTCGGTGCGCAGGCGCTGATAGAGCACCCGCAGACACTAGCCCTCTACGACCTGATGCTGCGGCCCTACCAGGAGGGCCAGTACTCTCTGAAATATAAAAGTGAAAATGACGTCTTTGATCAGTTCATCGTGACCGGCAGCCTGCTGGATGGTGTCTCTACGCCACAGGTTACTACGCGGGAGGGCCACATCTTCCGCCAGGACTGGATGCTATTCAAGCATCCGAAATATGGCGAAATGCCTAACCGCACCTATAGCGGCCCCATCTGGCATGGGGGCTATAGCGATCATCTGCCGGTATATATAGATGTCAGGTACTAGTGGCCGCGGCGGTCCTTGTAGCGACCGGCGGAGTAGTTATGCTTCAGCGCTTCAGTAGCTTCCTCTACCTCGCGGAGTAGCGAGAGGCGGTCTTCAGAGATATGGCTGGTAGTGACGTAAGATAGGTTTCGGAGGATCTCGAGTAGGTCAGAGGCTTTGTTGTCTTTGATGTCGAGGAGTACTTTCATGGCCAGGTCATTTAAGGGTTTCGAAATAGAGCCGCATGAAAAAAGCACCAGCACAATTGTCTTCGGGTTTCGTATCTTAAAATTAAACAATATTTCCCGGCATATCCCAACGATCCGGGAAATTTATTTTGGAGGGTTATAACGAACGTATCCTTATCAGGGGTAAAATAAATGGAGAATTATGATAGGAAGCGTAGCAAAGCTGAAACTTTCGATTCGGGGCTTATAATAGATGTATTTATCGCCTGGCTCAAGTGATAGCAACGTGACTGTGGGAATAGAAACCATTACTTCTCCCATCCCCAACTTCTCCAATGTCAATGGGATATACTTGTCATGAATAGAGTCTGCTAGTATAGGGTTAACACAGGCCTGGCATCCGCTATCATTGAAATAGACCACGATCAGTGTATCGGAAGATTTTAGCGTATTCTTATTGAGCGTTAGGTGGCAGCCGCTGCCTTCTCTGCAATCCAGTATCATTTTGCCATTCAGATACACGTGCCAGAAATCGATCGTATCACATTTTGCGGCAAAGCCGGCAAAAAGAAATAGTACGAGACCTATCACGCGCCTGACTATCATATACCAGTATACGTAAACGGACTGATCCCCCTCAGCTCCCCTTTCACCACCTCACTCACATCCAGCGTCTCTATGAAGTCGCGGATGTTTTGCTCAGTGATCACTGCGCCGCGTGTCAGCTCTTTCAGCTTCTCGTACGGCTTAGGGTAGCCCTCGCGGCGGAGGATGGTCTGTATGGCCTCTGCGGCTACGGCCCAGTTGGCGTCGAGGTCGGCCTTGATAGCTGCTTCATTCAGCAGCAGTTTGCCGAGGCCCTTGTCTATGCTCTTCAGGCTGATGAGCGTGTGCGCTATCGGTACACCCACATTGCGCAGTACGGTAGAGTCCGTGAGGTCACGCTGTAGGCGGGAGATAGGCAGTTTGGCAGAGAGGTGCTCGAAGAGTGCATTTGCGATCCCCAGGTTCCCCTCTGCATTTTCAAAGTCTATCGGGTTCACCTTGTGCGGCATGGCAGAGGAGCCGATCTCACCCGCTTTCACCTGCTGCTTGAAGTAGTCCATGGAGATATAGGTCCAGATATCACGGCTCAGGTCTATCAGGATCGTATTGATCCGCTTCAGCGCGTCAAAGAGCGCAGCGAGGTTATCATAGTGCTCTATCTGTGTCGTATAGCGGCTCCTATCCAGCCCCAGCGTCTCATTGACAAACTGATCTGCAAACGCTACCCAGTCTATCTGTGGGTATGCCACATGATGCGCATTAAAGTTGCCCGTAGCCCCGCCAAACTTCGCACTATACGGTACAGCACCTAGTTGTGCCACCTGCTTGAGGAGGCGCTCGCTGTAGACCAGTAGCTCCTTGCCCAGGCGGGTAGGAGAGGCCGGTTGTCCGTGTGTGCGGGCCAGCATCGGCACCTGCGCCCATTGGTGTGCAAACTGTGTGATGGTCGTGATGATCTTGTCCAGCTCCGGTCCATATACATCGCTGATCGCATCGCGCAGCGAGAGCGGTATCGCAGTATTATTGATATCCTGAGAGGTCAGGCCGAAGTGAATGAACTCCAGATGCTGCTCATGGCCCAGCGCCTTCATCCTATCTTTGATAAAGTACTCCACAGCCTTCACATCGTGATTGGTCGTTTTCTCGTAGACCTTGATAGCCGCCGCATCATCTTCGCTAAACTCCGCATAGATATTGCGCAGCTCTTTCTTCTCCACGTCACTCAGTGCGCGAAGCTGCGGCAGTGGCACCTCCGTGAGCGCTATGAAGTACTCCACCTCTACCAGCACCCGGTATTTCATCAGCCCGTACTCGGAGAAGTAAGGCGCTAGTTCATCTACCTTGCTGCGGTAGCGTCCGTCTATGGGAGAGATAGCATTGAGTGGTGTGAGCGACATGGCAGAGATTTTTGTTATAGATTTGGGTCGCTAAAGTAAGCAAAATACAAGAGTGCATTTCCTGCGATATCCTTTATTGTTAGTATTTCTGGTCTGCTGTATGGTCGATCTTTCTGCGCAGCAGGCCAGGGTAAATCTGTCTGTCTCCGCCGCTGGTCGTGCGCTGGATCAAACCCTCATCGACCTCTATGAATACAACTCGCCTATCCAGCCGCTGCATACGGATGGGCAGGGTAAAAGTACCTTTCAGATACAACGGGGGAAGGAATACCTTGTAGTATTATACAAGTCTGGCTACATCACTCAGGCGATCAGCCTCGCCGATAGCAGGTATGATAAACAGCCGGTGATAGATATCAAGGCAGAACTGCTGAAAGACTCTCATGCATCCGACGGCCTCTACTATCACGACCCGCAGCGCCGCATAGAGAGCGATCTCAAACTGACCGGTTTCACAGATGATACCTTTGCACTGGCGGCCATACCCGCCCACCGCGCCGACTCCATCACCGTGCTCATGAACCGCGCCAAGGCCAATCAGTACCTGCTCGTCTCACGCAGCACCATCAATGCTACGCATAATGAAGGTTACTCCCGTCAGGTAGTAGCCGATGTGCAGGCAGAGATGGCCAGCTACAGCGCACAGATCGCCGCCAGCGATGCACGGTATGATTCATTATATAAAGAGGAACAAATACACCTAGCAGCCACACAGCGTACTACTGGAGATAAACAATATGATGAGTTATTGGCCGTGCAGCATGACCTGGCCGATAGGCTAGGGGAGAGGGCTACCTCGCACCTGATGGAGCAGCAGCGCCAGCTGGCACGCGCACGGCTGGATGAGATGAATGCCTTTCGCTACGAGCAGCGCATGAATGATGCTCGCGATTCTGCACAGCGCGCACTACTGCGCGATACCATGTGGCAGATGAAGGCCCACGCTGCGCATGACCGCTGGCGCGCGGCAGATGAGAATAAGAAGTTTCTCTGGTATAATAAATATCAGACGGACAACTATCAGGAGTATGTAGAGATGCTGCGCCACAGGGAAAAGAAGAACGAACCGCAGCCTACTGCGAAGGCCACGCCAAAGAAGTCCACACCACCGCATGCAACTACCGCGCTCCGCGATACATCTGATAATCTGTCGAAGCTCTATGAACCAGAGCGCGAGGAGCAGATAAAGAAAGCACTGGAAGAGGAGGAGCGCTTTAAGAATTACTCAGAGAAAACGGAGAAGCGCAAGATAGATGGCGCAGAACTAACGGTGCAGGAGATACGTATATCGGATGATACCTACGAGATGCAGGTGGATAAGAAAGGCAGCAAGAAGTATTTTAAAAACGGGAAGCCTGTCACCGCATTGACCTTTGACTTTGAGACCAAAAGGAAAATGGTGGACGTGCTGAATGCGATCCGCGAGAGCGATAAACTGGGGCGGTAAACCTTACAATATATAAGAGGTCTAACGTCCTGAAATGAATGAGCGAAAAAAGTAAATTGTGTTTTTTGATTTGAAATACTTTCTTTGCCACGCATAAATTTTGCGACCACATCATATATTATGTCGAAAAACTTAATCATAGTCGAGTCACCTGCCAAGGCAAAAACCATCAACAAGTTCCTTGGAGATGAGTTCGTAGTATCGTCCAGCTACGGTCACATACGTGACCTGCCGGACAAAGGTGTGGCCATAGATATCAAAAATAACTACACGCCCCAGTACGAGGTCAATGAAGACAAGGAAAAGGTGATAAAGGAACTGAAGAAGCTCGCCAAAGGCGCCAAAGACATCTACCTCGCGACGGACGAAGACCGTGAGGGAGAGGCCATAGCATGGCACCTCTGTCACGTACTCGACCTAGATCCTAAGAAAGCGAAACGCATCACCTACACTGAGATCACCGAGAAAGCCGTCAAGAACGCCGTAGCCAATCCGCGCAAGATCAACCTCGATCTGGTAGACGCGCAGCAGGCACGCCGTGTGCTGGACCGCCTCGTGGGCTATGAGCTATCACCTGTGCTATGGCGCAAGGTGCGTCCGTCTCTCTCTGCGGGCCGGGTACAGTCGGTGGCTGTACGCCTCATAGTGGAGCGCGAGCGCGAGATCAAAAACTTCAAGTCTGTCTCTACCTTCAAGATCACCGCCCAGTTTCTGGTAAAGGATGACAAAGGCAAGACGACGACGCTGAAGGCCGAGAGCACTGCCAAATTTTCCACCGAAGGTGATGCAAACACCTATCTGAATAATCTCATCGGGGCGGCTTTCTCTGTGAAGGATATAGAGAAGAAACCAGCTAAACGTACACCATCTGCGCCTTTCACCACGTCTACGCTCCAGCAGGAGGCCAGCCGCAAGCTGGGCTTCTCAGTGACCAAGACAATGGTCGTAGCGCAGAAGCTCTACGAGGCCGGTCACATCACCTATATGAGAACTGACTCCACCAGCCTCTCTGACCTCGCACTGGCTAATATAGCTACCGAGATCAAGTCTAAGTATGGCAAGGAGTACCACAAGCAGCGCCAGTTTGCTACCAAGAATGCAAGTGCGCAGGAAGCTCACGAGGCTATCCGTCCATCGTATATAGAGAACTCTATGGTAGAGGGCGAGCGCGATGAGCAGCGCCTCTATGAGCTGATCTGGAAGCGTACCATCGCTTCACAAATGGGCGATGCCGAGCTGGAGCGCACCATCATATCTATAGGCAATAATAAGAATAGCGACCTGCTGCAGGCTACAGGCGAGATCGTCGTGTTTGACGGCTTCCTGAAGGTCTACACAGAGTCTACTGACGAGGATGCTGATGATAACAACGAAGAAGAAGGTAGCGCCACGCTGCTGCCACCGCTGCATAAGGGAGACGGCCTCGACCTCAAGGAGATGATCGCTACAGAGCGCTTCTCAAAGCCGCTGCCACGCTACACGGAGGCAAGCCTCGTGAAGAAGCTGGAGGAGCTGGGCATAGGTCGCCCGTCTACCTACGCACCTACTATCGGCACCATACAGAAGCGCCAGTATGTAGTGAAGGAACCACGCGAAGGTGTTGAGCGCGCCTACCGCGTCCTGACACTCAAGAGTGACAAGATCAGCAAGGTAGAAAAGACAGAGATCACCGGTGCGGAGAAGAACAAGCTTTTTCCTACAGATATAGGCAATCTGGTGAATGACTTCCTCGTGGAGAATTTCAATCAGGTGCTGGACTTCGGGTTCACCGCTGATGTAGAGAAGCAGTTTGACGAGATAGCCGAGGGCCACAAAGCCTGGAGCAAGATGATAGATGAGTTCTACAAGCCGTTCCACCAGACTGTAGAGACTACTACCAAGGAATCGAAGAAAGTGACAGGGGAGCGTCTCCTCGGCGAGGACCCAGCTACCGGCAAACCGGTACTGGCCAAGATGGGCCGCTACGGTGCCATGATACAGATAGGAGCTACCGAGAGCGAGGAGAAGCCACGCTTCGCCAAGCTGCGTGCCAATCAGTCTATAGAGACCATTACTTTTGATGAAGCGATGGAGCTCTTCAAACTGCCACGTGAGGTGGGTGAGTTTGAGGACAAGGTGATCAAGGTGAGCATAGGCCGCTTCGGGCCGTATGTACAGCATGATAGCAAGTTCGTCTCTCTCAAGAAGGAGCAAGACCCATATACCATCACTCATGAGGAAGCAGTAGAGCTGATCAAGGCCAAGCGCGAAGCCGATGCCAATAAGTTCATAGCTGAGTTCAAAGAGCATGATATACAGATACTCAATGGTCGCTTCGGTCCATATATCAAGAAGGGCAAGGACAACTACAAGATACCAAAGGGCATGACCGCCGAGACACTGACCGAGGCAGAGGTGCTGGAGATAGTGAAGGGTGGCCCTGCTAAAAAGTCTCCGAGAGGCCGCGCCAAAAAATAGTGTTGATGCTGCCCTCTGAGTCTGAGATACATGCCCTGGTCCAGCTGCTGGACGATAGTGATAAGGAAGTGCGTTCGCACGTTTACTCCCGTATCAAGAGTTTTGGGGTAGATGTGATTCCTGCGCTGGAGGGTGCCTGGACCGTAGAGCTCAATGCCCTGCAGCATGACCGCCTGGAAGAGTTGATACGCGATATCCATTTTCAGGTGGTAGTGGACGAGCTGGAGGCCTGGGTGAGCTCCATAGATCAGGACCTGCTGCTAGGTTTTTATATCCTGTCAAAGTACTTTAATCCCGAGCTGGACTATGATGTGGTACAGAAGCAAGTCTTTCGTACACGACAGTCTATCTGGCTGGAGATGAACTACAATCAGACACCTCTGGAGCAGATTCAGATATTCAATCAGATATTCTACGGCTATCATGGCTACAGCGGCGTGCAGCTGTCTGAGCATTTCAAGGATTATACACTGGATCATCTGCTGGAGACCAAGAACGGCACCTCGATAGCCCTAGGTATCCTCTATCAGATCATAGCCCGCGATCTCAACCTCCCGGTCTACGGTGTGCCCCTGATCAAATTCTTTGTGAGCTGCTTTTGCAAGCGTACCATTGGCGACTTCTCAGAGCCCACGGCCAATGAAGGTGAGATCATGTTCTATATCAATCCTGTCAACCGCGGTTCCCTCTTTTCCAAAAACGAGATCAAAGAATACCTCGACAAGATGAAACTGGAAGAGGAGCCCAGGTACTACGCACCCGCCAGCAATAAAGCTATCCTCACAGAACTACTCACATACTTTGCCGAGCTGGCTTCTTTCAAGTCTGACGCGCAGAAAGAAACAGACTTCGCCAAGCTGCTGCGCATCTTAAATAGCTAAATAAATTGTATTAAAGCCTTCAATTTCGGGAGAACAGAAGGAGCTAAATAAAAAAGCCTCCCTTTGCAGAGAGGCATTATCTAAAGTATGTTATCTGTGATTACTTGCCTGCCGGAGCGGCTGCAGGTGCACCACCGTTTTGCTGGCTGCGCTGCTGCCTTCTTTCTTCTCTTTGGGCTTTCTGCGCTGCCTGGTACTTGTCAAATAGTTCCTTACCCATCGCTTCTTCCAGGCCCTTCTTGTGTGCCTGTTGCAGATCCCTCATTTTAGCCTGCATATCTGCGCGCTGCGCGTCCTGCTGCTCTTTGGACTGGTCCTTCAGGTCATTCTTCATGGCCATCCTTTTAGCATTGAAGTCTGTATTTACAGCCAGTACTTTGTCGTACTTATCGCCCAGTGGTACGAGGCTATTCATCTGGTCTGTTTCACGCTTTGCGCGATCTTCGGCAGTGAGCGGTTTGCGCTGACCTTGTGACATACGTGGATTGGGCTGGCCAGCCGGAGCTGCCTGATCTGCCTGTGCAAAGGTAGCGGCGGAGAGGAGCAGTGCTGCGACTGCAGTCATCATTCTTTTCATGTTGCTTGTTTTTTTGATTGTGAGTATGATTTCAATTGGTTTGCCAAGTTTAAAGATAAGCAGGGGATTTAACAAATGTATGGAATTCGGCACGGCATAGAAATGCGTCGGTATAAGCCTTTTACACTCCCTATGGCCGGCAACCCTGCATCATTTTGACCACTGCCTCAGATTTATATTGCCGGTCTGTGTGTACCATCTCGCTGGCCAGGTAGTTCATCAGGTTGGTCATTTCTATATCTGTCATCGCGGTAGGATACATAGGCTGGTCGTAGGTTTTACCATTTACGGTCATCGGCCTGCTCATGCCCCTGAGTATCCAGCATGGCAGGGAGTCAAACTGCGCGCGGGCCAGGTCTGCATCGGCCAGTGGTGGCACCAGTTGTAGTATGCCCTCTCCTTGCTCACCATGGCAGGAAGCGCAGTGATCCAGGTATACATATCGCCCGGGATGATCGTAGGCAGAGTGAAAGAAAGTCATGTACAGGAAGAATAGAACGCAGGCAAGCGGCACTACTATCAGTATAGTGCGGAGTATCTTACTTTTCATGCAGCAGCAGTTCGATATCGTTCATCAGTTTCTCGGTGCCCTCATCTGTGGTACCATCATAGTAGCCGCGTATATAGCGCCTGGTATCTATCAGAATGAAGTTGCCATCATGCACGAATCCACCGGGTGAGTCTTTGTCTTCCTTGGCATAAGCCAGGTAGTGGTCTGCCATCGCGTAGATACTGTCCTTATCACCGGTCAGGAAGAGCCACTTAGTATTATCTATGTTCAGCTTTTCTGCATACAGCCTGAGCGCCGGGAAGGTATCCCGCTCAGGGTCTATGCTGTGCGAGAGGATTAGCACCCCTTTATCACTGTACTTCGCATATACTTTGTGCAGCTCGGCTTTCATCTTAGGGCAGATAGATGGGCAATGCGTAAAGAAAAAGTCTACAACATAGATATGGCCCGATACGGTGCCTGTATCTACCACATGGCCATACTGGTCTATCAGGCGGAAGGGGGGTATCACCGCAGTGACCGTATCATAGACATCTTGCCCGCCTACAGTCTCGTGGTGTACTACGGTTTCACCCAGTACCTTGAGCCTGGGTTCAGGGGTGGGCTTGCAGGAGGTCAGAGCCAACAGTATAACCGGGATGATGTAAATACCTCTCATAGCTGGCAAATGTATATCAAAATCAGGGCCTGAGCGACCATCTGGTATCCTTTAGGATACTTTTTGATTATGATTATTATCTGGTTTGAAAAGCCACCGCCTTTAGCGTAGTTTTGCCTTCTTTCAGAGCTGTACTATGTCTGATACGATCACACCACTAGAGAGCAAAAGAGTGCCCAAACCGGAATGGCTGAAGATCAAGCTGCCGTCTGGTGTAGAGTACTCTGATGTCAAGAAGAATATAAAGGATAACCGCCTGCATACTATCTGTGAGAGCGGCCAGTGCCCAAACCAGACTGAGTGCTGGGGCGCAGGTACGGCCACGCTCATGATACTGGGCAATGTATGTACACGCTCGTGCATGTTTTGCAATGTTGCGACAGGTAAACCTGAGAATGTAGACATCACCGAGCCGCTGCGCGTGGCGGAGTCTGTTAAACTCATGGGCCTACAGCACGTAGTGATCACCTCTGTGGACCGTGACGACCTGACTGATGGCGGGGCTAAGATATGGGCTGCTACCATACGCGCTATCCGCCGTCATGCACCCGGTGTCACGATGGAGACACTGATAGGAGACTTTGCCGGCAGGTGGGAGAACCTCCAGCAAGTAATAGATGTAAAGCCCGAAGTAGTCTCCCACAATCTAGAAACAGTCAAGCGTCTCACCCGCGAGGTACGTGTACAGGCCCGCTACGAGCGTAGTATCGAAGTGCTGCGCCGTCTCAAAGATGGTGGCATAGAACGGACTAAGTCCGGCATCATGCTCGGCCTCGGCGAGACAGATGAGGAGATATATGAGGCTATGGATGACCTGCGCGGTGCAGGGGTAGATATCCTCACCCTCGGTCAATACCTGCAACCTACGCGGCAGCATCTTGCCGTGCAGCGCTACGTATCGCCGGAGCAGTTTGCGGAGTACAAGAAGATCGGTGTGGAGAAAGGCTTCCGCTATGTGGAGTCAGGACCGATGGTCCGCTCATCGTATCATGCGGAGAGGCATATGATATGAGTGCGGGTATAGGCCAGAAATATGATAAGATATCGCAATGGTGGCACGACCAGCATGTACACTCTGAATATGGCCTACCACAAATACGCCGCGCCATCAGTTATACCTGGGAGAAACGCAAAGCTCTGGATGTAGGCTGTGGCAGTGGTGGCAGGGTGATAAACTTATTGGCGAGTCATGGCTTTCAGATCACAGGCATAGACGCCTCTGAGCAGATGATAGCACTGGCGCGCCATCATCATACTAATCCAGAATTTATTGTAGCTGACATTTGCCAATGGGATACTGCGCAAAAGTTTGATCTCATCGTAGCCTGGGATAGCATCTTTCATTTACCGCTGGATATGCAGCGCCCGGTATTGTCAAAACTGTGTGGTATGCTCCATACAAATGGAATACTGATCTATACATTCGGAGATGAGATAGGAGAGCATGAGAGCGACTGGCATGATGACAAGTTTTACTACAGTGCCATAGGTATCACTGGCAATCTGGAAGTCATGATGCAAAACAACTGCGAATGTCGCCACCTGGAGCTGGATCAATATCCGCAGAAGCATGTATACATGATAGCGCAGAAGATAACTGGCTAAGTTTTCACCTTAGCAGAGGTCTAATAGAGTGGCTGTTTAAGTCTCCCCTTCAGGGGAGATTTAGTGGGATGGCTGTTAAAGTCCCCTTTGGGGATTTAGGGTCTTGGAACTTATCCCGGAAAGATCGTTCCGATGATCTTGTCATCGCCTACCTTGGCCCAGCGCACTTTCAGGTCGCCATTTGTGTAGGTCCTGTAGCCAAATTTGACTTCATTCACGCCTCCGGCTGCAAATGAATCTTGCGCCTCGCTGATGATCCGCTCTACATCCAGTACATTGGCCATGGTTTCCTCTATACTCCAGTACTGCTTATCCGCTGGCTGGTTGAGCAGTTTCAGCAGGGGAGCAGAGTGGTATACAGTACGCTTTACGAGGTCTACCTCTATATAACCCGCGTTGTATAGCATTTGTATATTGGCAAAGCGCTCTTCACCTTTATTCAGCTCGGAGGCTACGCTGGAGAGTTGCTTATTGAGGTTGAACCGCTCAAAGGCAAACATGATAGACGAGATCAGCACCTTGCCATCAAACTTGCCCTTCACCAGAAAGTCCTGTGCACCATAGCGCACTGTCTCCAGGCCTACCTTCTCGTCTACGAGTCCTGTTAGCACCACTACCAGGTTGTTGGGGTATTTCTCCAAGAGTTTCTTGATGGTATCGAGGCCTACGCTATCAGGTAGGTTCAGGTCCATGAGGATGATGTCAAACTGATTGGCATCAAGCAGCTCATAGGCGGCCTTCATGCAGTCTCCGTGAAAGAAGTTGAACTTCGGTGACATAGACTCGCCGAGGTAAAACTTGATCAGGAATGCATCACCTGCATTGTCCTCTATCAGTAGTACTTTGAGTTCCTGCTTATCCATTGGTTACTATTCTAGAGAGAGTTTTACGGTCTTAAACCAAAAAGCGTCCATCTGCTGTATCACTCTGGTGAAGTCATCAAAATCTACGGGCTTCAGGATATAAGCGTTTGCGTGGGTGTCATAGGCTTTGAAGATGTCGTGATCTGCCTCAGAGGTGGTCACGGCCACTACCGGGATGCGTTTCAGCTTCGGAGAGGATTTGATCTCACGCAGGATCTCTATGCCATTGCGCTTGGGCAGGTTCAGGTCCAGCATGATGATGTCCGGGCGGTCTGCTGCGCTGTACTCGCCTTCTTTATTGAGGAACGGCATGACCTTGTCTCCGTCAGAGATCACATCCATGTCTATCTCTATCTTGCACTCTTTGATAGCCTCCTGGGTCAGGCGTATATCGCCGGGGTTGTCCTCTACCAGGAGCAATCTTTTGCGCCTTTTGCCCTTGTTCGGGATTATTTCAGTCATTGCTAGTGGGTCTTATACCTTAAACGCAATCGGAGCGAATAAGTTCCGTCGCTAAGTTGCTCCTTTTGCGCTAATATAAAAAAGGAAGATACAGTTTTTCGCCGTGTTATTCAGGCTTTATACCCTTCGGCTATTTTTCGGCAGGCATCACCTTCTCTATGGAGATACCGTTAGCACCCATGTTGAGAGATGGATTGCTTTGTGCCGGCAGCTGATTGAAGAAGTCTTTATAAGTATTGCCGATGATCGTATAACCTCCTGTATTGAGGTCAAAGAAAATGTCATTAAGCAGGTTGATATTGGCTCCTGTGCCGGCATTCTTATAAAAGCCCTGATTGGCGGCGTTGACCTTGGTAGGTGTCAGCTTGATCCGGTTAAAGTTCAGAACGACATTATCTGTGCTGCCACTCAGGTAGATACCATACATGGTACCATCTCCACCCACATTCACCGCGTTATTTGAGAGGGTAGCATATTGCTCCGGTGTACCTTCGCAGTTATTGAGCACTATGCCATATACACCGTTTACTACATTGATCACGTTGTTGCTCACGATCATGTAGGGTTTGATATCATTCATATACAGGCCGCGAAACTCCTTGTAGGTAGATACGGAGCTGATCACGTTATTGGTCAGGACAGGTGATTTCTCATTGTATAGCGTGATCGCTCCCTCGTACTGATTGAAGAAAAGACAGCCGGTGATATTCGTTCTCGTATCCTGAGGGCCGGTCCCACCTTTGTAGATGCCTACACTGCCGTTATTGATAGAGCAGTCTTCAAAGGATATTTCACTCTTCACATCTCCTGCGGTACTGTAGATCACCGCATTGTTGGCACCCGTAGTAGAGTGCTCCATACCGTTAAAGGTGACATTATTGAACCGGATCTTGCGGCAGGCACCATCCAGCTTCACTGTATTGCCGGTATGTCCGGTCCTGTTTTCTATCGTGATATTAGAGAAGGAGATATTGCTGGCGCTGTAGAGGCGCAGCGTATACTCGGCATCAGGCGAGGACGATGTGATGACCACATCAGAGCCATTGCCACGGGCAGACTCAAAGCTCACTGTATTCTGAGCTGATACACCGCTGATAGCACTCAGGTCCAGCTTCTCGGGATACGTACCATCCTCTATCAGAAAGGTGACGGGCCCGCTCACGCCACCACACTTTAGCGCTGCTACCGCATCAGCTACTGTCTGGTAGTCTGGTTCATCTTTGCCGATCTTGATCTCACCTGACAGAGGGGTACAGTCACCGGCGTAGGCCACAGCTGTAGCCATGTATAGGAGGGTACAAAGGAATACTCTCAGATGTATTGGGTTGTGCATCTTGTATCAGTCGCGACAGCTGCTGGGGGCAGCATACCGTCCTGTTTTAACGAATAATTCCGTAAAAGGTTCCCCGCTAAGATGCAATTTTTTGATTAATAAGCAAATAAAAGGTTCCGCTTTTCGGCGGAACCTAACCTTTCTCATATCAATCTTTCAAAAAAAACAAACTAATTGGCCGGAGTCACTTTTTCGATCATGATGCCATTGGCAGAGACCGTGAGGCTGGCATTGCTTTGAGCCGGCAGCTGGTTAAAAAAGTCCTTGTACGTATTGCCCAGTACGGTGTAGCCACCTGTGCTGAGGTCGTAGAAGATGTTGTTCATTACATTGATGTTAGCACCGGTAGCCTTATTGGTGTAGTATGCCTGGGCAGACTTGTTATCCTTTGAGGTGGCCAGTTTCACACGGTTAAAGTTAAAGACGATATTGTCTGTTGAGCCGGTCAGGTAGAGGCCATACATAGCGCCCTCGCCGCCTACATTTACTGAGTTATTAGCTATCGTACCATAGTTGTCGGCCTGGCCTTCACAGTTATTCAGTGCTATGCCATAGGTACCATTCACAGAGTTGATCACATTATTGCTGATCACCATATTGCCTGTCACGTGGTCCAGTGCTATACCCTTGTAGTCTTTGCTGGTAGAGATAGAGCTGATCACATTGTTGCTCACTACTGGCGCTGCTTCGTTATTCAGCTTCATCGCGCTCTCATACTGATTGAAGAAGAGTGTGCCTTGTACTGTAGTGCGGGTGTCAGCAGTAGCAGCGCCACCTTTGTAGATACCTACGCTACCGTTATTTACCTCGCAGTCCTCAAAGCTGATGTTGCTCTTGGCACCGCTGGCTGTAGAGTAGATCACAGCGTTATTGGCACCGTTGCTCTGGCGCTGAGTGCCATTGAATACCACATTGCGGAACTTCACGTTTTTGGTGGTTCCCTCCATCTTTACGGCATTGCCCGCAAAGCCTGTGGCATTGTCTATAGTGAGGTTGGCAAAGGAATAGAAGCTCGCATTGCTCAGGTGCAGCGTGTACTCGGCATCCGGAGTAGGAGAGACGAGCACTACATCATTGCTATTGCCCTTCTCAGACTCAAATGTGATATTGTTTTGTGCTGATATACCAAAGATATCGCCCAGCTCTACTTTCTCCGCATAGCGTCCATCAGCTATGAGGAAGGTAACAGGGCCATTCACGCCACCACACTGCAGGGCCGCTATAGCTGCTGCTACGGTAGGATAGTCGGCATCGCTGCCACCTATGTGGTACTCACCCGAGAGGGCAGAGCAGCCGCTGGATGCGGATATGGTCAGTGCAGGTGCGAGGAGCAGGGCTGCGAGGAGTGTTTTGAAAGTTGACATTTTTGAAAATTGAAAGGTTTGAAAAATGGGTTTGCGATTGATTGATATTATCAAGGTAAACCGACCCATGACTTTTGTCAATACCTCATCCGGAAAATGTTTCAAAACCTGGGATATTATTTTTCAAAGCTCTGATAATGAGGAGGGAAAAATCTCAGCCCGCTGCTGATGACAGACCTAAAAAAGAAAGTCCCGGCCTTCAGACCGGGACTTTCCTTCATATCAGATCTTTCAAAAACTATTAGTTGGCAGGAGTGACTTTCTCTATCATAATACCATTAGCAGATACGCTGAGAGAGGAGTTGCTCTGAGATGGCAGCTGGTTAAAGAAATCCTTGTAAGTATTACCCAGGATCGTGTAGCCGCCAGTGTTGAGATCAAAGAAGATATTGTTCAGCAGATTGATGTTCTGGCCGCTGCCTGTATTCTTATAGTACGCCTGATTTGACGCGCTGGCACCGCCCGGGGTCAGCTTCACGCGGTTAAAGTTGAATACGATATTATCTGTAGTACCTGTCAGGTAGAGGCCGTACATAGCTGAGCTGCCTCCTACATTCAGAGAGTTATTGGTCACACTGCCAAAGTTATTGGCCAGGCCTTCGCAGTTGTTCATAGCCAGGCCGTAGGTGCCGTTGACAGCGTTTACTACGTTATTGCTCACTACCAGGTTGCCGCTCACTTTATCCAGAGAGATGGCTTTGTAGTTCTTGTAGTTTGATACGGTGCTTATCACATTATTGCTGAGTATAGGGGCGTTTTCGCCGGTCAGGGTGATGGCGCTCTCATACTGATTGAAGAAGAGGGTGCCGGTCACAGAGGTACGGGTATCAGCATCAGATGCGCCGCCTTTGTACAGGCCTACGCTGCCATTGTTTACCTCGCAGTCTTCAAAGCTGATATTGCTTTTTGCTTCGTTTGAGGTAGAGTAGATCACCGCGCTGTTGGCGCCGGTAGCCGGGCGCTCGTTGCCGTTCAGCACTACATTCTTGAAGGTGATATTGCGGGTAGGACCATCCAGGCGCACAGTGTTGCCGGTGTTGCCCGTCTTATTTTCTATCGTCAGGTTTTCAAAGGAGATATACGATGCATTATTCAGACGTACTGTGTATGGCACATCCGGTGAGGTAGAGGTCAGCACTACGTCAGAGTTATTGCCCCTGGCTGATTCAAATGTGATCGTATTCTGTGCAGAGGCACCCTGTATGTAGGAGAGGTCTATGCGCTCGTTATATTGGCCGTCTGCCAGCAGGAAGGTGACCGGGCCATTCACACCACCGCACTTCAGCGCAGATACTGCCTCGTCTATAGAGGCATAGTCGCCGTCGTCCTTGCTTATCTTCAGCTCACCTGAGAGGGGATTGCAGTCACCCGCCAGCACAGTCATAGCCGGGGCGATCAGCAGGGCAGCGAAAAGGGTTTTAATAGTAGCCATCACTTGGATTTTTGAAGGTTTTATTGAAGGGGTTTTAATAATGTCTTTAGAGTTTAAAATAAAGTGCCACTGCTGCCTTGTCAATGGGCCCTTCGGAAAATGTTTCACTGCCGGAGCGTAAGTGCATGTGAGTCAGGCAGAAAGAATTTTTGAGAGGCTCAATTTTACGAGTGCAGCGTACCTGCTTTACCCAAACAAATATCTGTATTTTATCTTATAAAAGTATTTTTTTGTGACAAAATTCGGGCTAGTGGGGCAAAGACTCCTGCCAAATCCGCCTTTAACCCTTTTTTCGTTTATCTATCTGGTCTTCAGTATTAGATTTGTCTCTGATATTATTGATAGCTCAACTTTAAATAACTACATAAAATGAAAAGCATCCTTCTCGCAGCACTCCTGCTCATCGCGGCTCCGGCCGGCAAGACCATCTATGACTTTAAGATGAAAGACATAGACAGCAAAGAGACCTCACTATCTGCCTACAAGGGGAAAGTGGTACTCATAGTCAACGTAGCCTCTCTCTGCGGCAATACCCCTCAATACAAGGACATACAAGCTACCTACCTCAAGTATAAGGATAAGGGCCTCGTGGTTTTGGGCTTTCCGGCCAATAATTTTATGAGCCAGGAGCCCGGCAGCAATGAAAAGATCAAGAACTTCTGCTCTACCGAGTACCATGTCACCTTTCCGATGTTTAGCAAGATATCTGTGAAAGGCAAGGACATGGACCCACTCTACAAGTACCTGACAGAAAAGTCAGAAAACGGTGTGATAGATGCTCCGGTCAAGTGGAATTTCCAGAAATTTCTCATAGGCAAGGACGGCCATGTCATCACCAGCTATGCGCCCGGCACACTCATCACCTCACCTGAGATGGTGAAAGGTATAGAGGCCGCCCTGGCTGCTAAATAGTGGGCTGCGGCCTGATGGCAGCGGGCTATCATGGCTTACAGCTTCAAACTCATTTCCCTTTATCAAGTGAAAAGGATCGCTGCGGCGGTCCTTTTTGTTTCACTGACATATATGCAGTTGGATTGCATGTGCTGCTCTTCTGGCTATCACCCTTTATATTGTCGCCCGGAAGGAGAAAAAACGTGAAACACAAGTTTTAACTTGTATAAAAGAGTCCTACAGATATTCTGATTTTTCTGATACCTCCTATCTTCAAGCGATAAACCTATCTTATGAGCCTGGGTCAAATTGACCTCCGTATTTCACGATTTTTGAAAACCGTGCGATGGCTGCTGCCGGCCATAGTGCTGATGGTGGGCGTGCTGGTCATGGCAGGCTGGCAGTGGGATATAGAGGTACTACGCAGGCCGCTGCCTCACCTCGCAGCTATGAACCCCCTTTCCGCTGTTTTATTTATAGCAAGTAGTTTCTCCCTGCTGCTGTATCATGCCAGCGGACGCTACAGGTACATCGCGCTTATATTTGCAGTAGCTGGGGTTATTGTTGCTGCCTTGCGGATGATAGATGCTGCCGGGGGATTAGGATGGGATATAGACCTCGTATTTTTTCGCCATCGGCTCTGGCTGGCGGAGCCCGGCAATGTGTCTAACCGCATGGGCCTCAATACGGCCCTGGGTTTCTTGCTCATATGCGCATCCCTTCTGCTCACATATATCAGGAGAGGCCTACTGATACAGCGGGCGGCTGTAGGCCTGGCGCTGGCTGCTATGGTGCTTGGCACTTTTTCATTGCTTTGCTATCTCTACTATGTGCCTGAGTTTTACTCCCTGCTGGGACTCCTGCCCATCTCTGTGCATTCTTCTATCTGCTTTATGCTCATGGCTGCTGCTATCGTGGGTATACATGAAGAGGTACCTCTCATGCGGGCTATAAACAGCCAGCACTATGGCGGGGTCATAGCCCGCAGGCTCATACCTGCCATCATGGGCCTAACCATCCTTTTTGGCTATATGCGCCTGTATGCCTCATGGCAAAGGCCCTTTAGCACTGAGCTGGGCGTGGCTATCCTGATCACCCTGATCATCATGTCCCTGATAGGACTGACATGGTACCTGGCAGCCCTGCTCAATAAGAGCGATAAACTGCGCACTGCTGCTGAGGTCAAATTGCAAAAGTTTAATAGCGACCTACGACAGGATGTATCACGCCAGACCCGCAAGATACTGGACAATGAGCAGCACTTTCGCGAGAAGATGGACAACATGCGCGAGGGCATACAGATCATAGGTCATGACTGGCGCTATATCTATGTGAATGATGCACTGGTGGCACAGAGCCACTATACACGCGAGGAACTGATAGGCCGCACCCCTATGGAGCTGTATCCCGGTGTGGAGGCTACGGCGCTTTATGCTGTGCTGCAGGAAGTGATGACTCACCGCGTGGCGCGCCGTACAGAAGACGTATTCACCTTTCCCGATGGCAGCCAGAACTTCTTTGACATGAGTATACAGCCGGTGCCGGAGGGGATCTTTATCCTCTCAGTAGATATCACCGAGCAGCGCCGCAATGCCAACCGGGTGCTGAAGATGAACCGCCTGTATGCCTTCCTGAGTGCTATCAATCAAAGCCTGGTGCACATCAGGGAGGAAAAGCAACTGCTGGACCGCCTCTGCGATATAGCACTCGGCGCTGGCACTTTCAACGGGATGTGGCTGGGCCTTTACAATGCTGCCGGCAATGTGGACGTGAGCACACGAGATGCCGGTCCGGATGGTACCGTAGATGGTATCCACTTTGATAATATAGCGCCGGATGATCCGAGGTTCTACCATGTGCCTATAGGTGTGGCCTGGCGCACGGGCCAGTATGCAGTGAGCAACGATGCCTGGAGCGATCCGCACCTGACCCAGTGGCACGAGGTGATGCGTGAGCGCAATATCAAATCAGTGATCGGCTTTCCCCTCCGCAAGCATGGGGTAGTGGTAGGTGCGTTTGCATTTGTATGCGATACGGCCCACTTCTTTGATACGGAGGAGATAGCGCTACTGGACGAGGTGGCCGGAGATATCTCCTTTGCCCTGGAGGTGATGGATCAGGAGCGCAAACGCACCGAAGCGGAGCGCCTGCTGGAGGTCAATCAGGCACACCTGACGCGCGCGCAGGCTATCGCCCACGTGGGCCACTGGGAGGCTAGCTTTGCTACGGGTATAGCGGTCTGGTCTGAGGAGTCCTGCCGCATGTTTGGCCTGGACCCGTCTGATCGCCTGCATTCGTATGAGACGTGGCTGTCCTTTATCCATCCCGATGACCTGCAGATGGTACTGGAGGAAAATAAAAAGCCGGATGTGATACAGACCGGTGTATCCTTTGACCACCGCATCATCTGGCGCGATGGTACCGTGCGCTACCTGCACTCAGAGGCCAAATATGAACTGAATGACCAAGGCCAGCCTATAGGCATGTACGGTATCTCACAGGATATCACTGAGCGCAAGCTGGCAGAGCAGGAGATACACCAGCTCAATGAGCAGCTGGAGCACCGCGTAGAGGAGCGTACAGCAGAGCTCACCGAGGCCAATAAGGCGCTGGAAGCATTCAGCTACTCTGCCTCCCATGACCTGCGTGCACCGCTGCGCGCCATCAGTGGCTACATAGGCGTGATCAATGAGGAGTATGGTAAGGATTTTAATAAGGACCTGACGCAGTTATTTGCGCAGGTGAGCGGTGGGGCTAAACGTATGAATGCGATCATAGATGACATGCTCACACTGGCCCGCTACAGCAAAGGCAACCTGCAGATCAGAGAGATAGATATGGATATGCTGGTACAGACTGTTTGGGACAATCTGAGTATCACTACGCCTAATCATGCCTGTCTGATCAAGCAGAAACTGCCTCTGGTCCAGGGTGATTTTTCCATGCTGGAGCAGGTATTGGTCAACCTGCTATCCAATGCTATTAAATATTCCTCTAAGAAAGCCGAACCCGCGATCACCATTGGCTGTAGTAGCACTGCTGCAGAAGTTACTTTCTTTATACAGGACAATGGAGCAGGCTTTGATATGGCCGCCTATAGCAAACTGTTCGGGGCTTTTCAGAGGCTACACGGCGCTTCGGAATTTGAAGGCACAGGTGTGGGCCTGCTGCTGGTCAAGCGTATCATAGAGAAACATGGGGGCCTCGTATGGGCAGAGGGCAAAGTAGGGGAGGGTGCTACGTTCTATTTTTCGCTGCCATTGACTGATGATAAATGATTAGCGAAAGTCCTCTCCTTCGGAGAGTCCCGAGTCATCGGGATGGGAGAGGAGCTACTCCAGCATCTTCTTCAATTCATGCAATTTCATCAGCGCCTCTATCGGCGTCAGGGCATTGATCTCCAGCTTCTCTATCTGCGCCGCCACCCCTTTCAGCTTCGGGTCCGTCATGTCAAACATGCTCATCTGCATTGTCTTGGCAGACATATTCCTCATCGTATCCTTGATATCCGTTTGCACCCTCTTTGACTCCAGCTCCAGCAGTATCTCATTGGCACGGTCTACTATCAGGCGTGGCATACCCGCCATCTTCGCCACATGTATACCAAAGCTATGCTCTGAGCCACCCGGCACCAGCTTGCGTAGGAAGATCACCTTATTGCCCACCTCCTTGGTAGAGACGTGGTAGTTTTTGATGCGCTCGTATTTATCTGCCAGCTCATTCAGCTCATGGTAGTGCGTGGCAAAGAGCGTCCGTGGGTGCGCCCTCGGGTAGTTGTGCAGAAACTCCGCCAGCGACCAGGCTATTGAGATGCCATCATAGGTAGAGGTGCCGCGTCCTATCTCATCCAGCAGGATCAGGCTGCGCGCCGTCAGGTTATTCATGATACCCGCCGTCTCATTCATCTCCACCATAAAGGTCGATTCACCCGCACTAAGGTTGTCACTCGCCCCCACACGCGTGAAGATCTTGTCTACATAGCCTATCGTAGCCACAGATGCCGGCACATAGCTGCCCACCTGCGCCATCAGCACGATGAGCGCTGTCTGGCGCAGCAGCGCAGACTTGCCGCTCATGTTAGGCCCGGTGATCATCAGGATCTGCTGCTGCGTGTCATCGAGGTAGACATCATTCGGCACATACTTATCGCTTACTTCCAGTTGCTTCTCTATCACAGGGTGGCGGCCATCTTTGATATAGATCGTGTGGCTGTCATTCACCTCAGGCTTGGTGTAGCCATTCAGCACGGCCACCTCTGCCATAGACAGCGTGCAGTCTACCTGCGCCGCAGCCTGCGCATTCTGCTGTATCGTCACGGTAAACTCCTTCACATACCGCACCAGCTCGGCAAAGAGCCGCTCCTCCAGCGCCTGTATCTTCTCCTCCGCGCCGAGTACTTTATGCTCGTACTCTTTCAGCTCCTCGGTGATATAGCGCTCACAGTTGGCCAGTGTCTGCTTCCTGATCCATTCAGCGGGCACCTTATGCTTATGCGTATTGGTCACCTCCAGGTAGTAGCCGAAGACGTTATTAAAGCCCACCTTGAGCGAGGTGATACCTGTGCGCAGCATCTCAGCCTCTTGTATCTTCAGGATGTATTCCTTGCCCGAGTGCTTGATCTCGCGCAGCTCATCCAGGTCCTTGTCCACGCCGTCATTGATGAAATCCCCCTTAGAGATCATCGGCCCTGCCTCATCCCGCAGTACATGCGCGATACGCGATGTCAGGTGGGGGAGGAGAGATACTTTATCTGATAGTTTGGTCAGGCTATCGTGGCCCGATCTTCTCAGTGATTCTTTGATCGGCTCCAGGGCTAGCAGGCCGCGCTTGAGCTGTGATATCTCGCGCGGGTTGGCTTTGTCCAGCGCCACTTTAGAGATCAGGCGCTCCATATCGCCCATGTGGCGCAGGTGCTTGCGCAGCTCATCGCCGGCACTGTTGCTCTTCACATAGTACTCCACCGCATCAAGCCGCTCCTGTATCGCGCCGAGGTCTATGAGCGGCATCACGATCCAGCGCTTCAGCAGGCGCGCACCCATGGGGCTCACCGTGCAGTCCAGCACATCCAGCAGTGTGCGGCCACCCTGATGCGGGCTGTACACCAGCTCCAGATTGCGGATGGTAAAGCGGTCCAGCCATACATAGCTCGTCTCGCTGATCCGTGTCAGGCGCGAGATGTGCGAAAGGTTGTGGTGCTCGGTGTCCTTCAGGTATTGCACCGCCGCACCCGCCGCGATGATCGCCGTCTCCTCCGCCTCTATGCCAAAGCCTTTCAGCGAGTTGGTCTCAAATAGTTTCAGCAGCGTGTCGTATGCATGCTCCTTGGTGTACACCCAGTCCTCCATCCGCGCGGCCGGTATGCGGGTGCCAAAGCGCTCTGTAAACTCCCGCTGCCGCGCGCGCGGGTACAGTATCTCAGACGGCGCGAGGCCCTGTATGATCTTATCGATATAGGCCAGCGTACCCTCGGCTATCAGAAACTCCCCCGTAGAAATATCTACAAACGCCGCCCCGTACACATCCTTGTCAAAAAACACCGACGCGAGGAAGTTATTCGCTTTTGTATTCAGGATATTATCGCCCGTCACCACGCCCGGCGTCACCATCTCAGTCACCCCGCGCTTGACGATGCCCTTGGCAGCCTTGGGATCTTCCAACTGATCACACACCGCCACCTTGTAGCCCGCGCGTACCAGCTTTGGCAGGTACGTATCCAGCGAGTGATGCGGAAAGCCCGCCAGCTCCACCTCCGTGGCCTTGCCATTGGCGCGCTTCGTCAGTGTGATGCCCAGCACACCCGCCGTCGTCACCGCATCCCGCGAAAAGGTCTCATAAAAGTCCCCCACACGGAAAAGCAGGATCGCATCCGGGTACTTTGCCTTAAAGGCATTGTACTGCTTCATCATCGGTGTCTCCACCTCCGAGCCATCATTTTTGATGAGTGTTTTGGCCATAGCTTAGAGGGCCGAACTTAATAATTATGACTCTAAAATCATGAACTTAATATTCACAGAAATTCAAGTCTATAATGGTTTATTGTAACGGGTGGTGTCTATAAGAACACAAGTCATATTATTATATTAGTCAATCAATGAAAAGTATGAAAGAGATAGACATTTTAAAAGCGTCAAAATTCTATTCAGAAATGCTTGATAGCTTCGCATCCTCTGCAAAAATCGATGTCGACTATTCCGCTACTAATGTGAGTAAGGCTATTTATTTCCACGTCGTTAAAATGAAGTATGCAGGTTGGAAACACCGAGTCAATTTCAATAGATTTAAGAAGTATACAAGTGCAGAATTATTTCAGGATATTGTGGCATTTTATCTTAAAGCTATCTTGCCTAGCCATTATCAGTTGGAGCTAGAAAGAAAGGTAAACAAATCTCAACCTGATATTGCAATATATATTGATGGCAAATGCGTATTTATTATAGAAGTTAAAACTTCTATAGGTTGGCAAAGACCAGCTTATAAAAGTGAAGACCCATATGTGGATTTTCGAAATAGAGTAAATCAGTTATCTAATGATTTTAGTATTCCTCGTCAAAATATTCTATACATTTTTGAAGATCATGGGAATGTTGGAGTGAGATTTTCCAGTAAATTTTGGGATCGTAAAAATCATAGACCGATCATGTTAAGGCCCCAAGATTTTCCCTATTCAATAATTTATCCACTGTTTAATGGAACAGATCCTTCGTACTGGGAAAAAAATACTATAGATAGGAAGAAAGAATATTTAGATATCTCTGATGCGCAAATTTTGGAAGCGGCTAGCAAAAACATTGTATTCCCTTTCGAAAAAATTGTAGAATTACTTATGGAGCGAATTGATAATTTTCTTTTGCCAAATGTCTAACGTCTCTCTCATGTGCAAATTCCAAAACTCCGATCTCCCCCGCCTCACCCCCGAGCATTTCAAAGCCAATGAGAAGCTACCTATTATTATCGGTGATGCTGTTTCAATATCTTTCACCTGCTGTTTCGTGGGCTTCAGCTAGCACTACTCTCTCTTTATCAGCCATACATTTTCGCTGTCTATACTCATTATTTTATAATGAAGTACCATAGTGTCTTCTAATACTACTTTCAGCATAGGATTTTGCTTGTCCCCAAACCAGAGTCCCTCTTGATTCCTGACACTATAAACTATGCGTTCCCAGTGCTTAGGCTGGATGTTTTCAGGATACCATGTCGTATCCATAGTGGAGGGTAATGATACTGTCAGGCTGTCACGGGTAAACCAAAGAGTGATACAGTGCTTATTATCAGGTCTTGCCGGTTCTTCATAAGTTAGTTTTAAAGTGTCGATTTCCCTTAGATCAGGATTGAGATCGTAAAACTCACTCGTCCACCAGAAACCACCTTTTGAGAGAAGCGCGCAGTTATCATTAGATTGTTTGAGGTTGCCAGAAAGATCGAACAACCACATAGCCGATAAAGCTAGAATGTATTTCATTAAGCGTTTATATTAAAATCACTTTAGCATCGAAAAGTCACAGATTTTTGGATTCTAAATCGCTTTATTATTCTTTGCATTGTCTGATATCTAATGTCTATAGTCTAACGTCTCGCTCATGCGCAAACTCCAAAACTCCGAGCTCCCCCGCCTCACCCCCGAGCAGTTCAAAGCCAATGAGAAGCTACCCGTCATCATCGTGCTGGACAATGTCCGCTCGCACCTGAATGTCGGCTCCGTCTTCCGTTCAGCAGATGCCTTTCTCATAGAGGCCATCTACCTCTGCGGCATCACCGGCACACCCCCACACCGCGACATCCACAAGGCCGCCCTCGGCGCCACCGAGACTGTAGAGTGGAAATACTTTGAAACTACAGCGGCTGCCGTCGAGGCACTCAAAACCAACGGCTACCAGATAGCCTCCATAGAGCAAGCCGAAAAAGCCACCATGCTGAATGACCTGAACTACGCAGGAGAGAAGCTGGCTTTAGTATTCGGCAACGAAGTAGACGGTGTAGACCAGCAGATCGTCACCGCCTCAGACAAGGTCATAGAGATACCCCAATACGGCACCAAGCATTCACTCAATATCTCAGTATCAGTAGGGATCGTTCTCTGGGAGATCGCACGGAATACAAGTATCACAGAGCGCACAAAGGTTTGAGTTAAACAGCCAATTGAGAACACAGAGGTTTGAATGCATTCCTCTGTGATCCCAAACAATCAGCTCTATGAGTAATAAAATCTCAGTGAACTCTGTGATAAACTCTGAGCCCTCTGCGTAGTGAAAAACTCTTACAAGCGAACAACTATCTCCGCCCCCTCATACTCATACTCCTCATTAGAGCAGATAATGACTACTCGCTGCTGTGGGTCATTCTTCACTAGTACATTCGTCCAGTCGCGCCAGTGGTGATCCATATTGGCAGTAGGCTCATCGAGTAGCAGGATGTCGCTCTTGGTATAGTATGCCAGTGCCAGCTTCACCCGCTGCTTCATACCTGAGGAGCAGTCGCGTATTTCTTTGGTAGCGGGAATGTCTATTGCTTTGAGCAGGTCAGCCGCAGTGATGCCATGTAGCGCGCGCATCTGCTGGTGAAAGGCCACCATCTCAGCCACGGTCAGCTCCTCCGGCAGGTCCAGGTAGGGTGCGCTATAGCTGATGTGTTGGTATATCTCATCGGCAGGGATCGTAGCGCCGCTGTGCGTATAGATCACCTTGCCTTCGTTAGGCGTCACCATGCCGGAGATGACTTTCAGCAGCGTGCTTTTGCCGGAGCCATTAGCCCCCGTGATAGCATACCTGCCGCCGGACTCAAAGACTGCCGACACGCCGCGGTAGATCCACTGGCTGCCGTACTTCTTAGAGACCTTGTCCAGCTCAATCTTCATATTTGCTATTGAAGCCCTTCATGATGCCGCGCACAGACTCGCGGATAAAGGTCACGATCTCATCGCGCTCCGGGCTATCCGGTATCTCTGTCTCCACAAGCTTCAGCGCATTGGATACGTTCAGCCCGCGCACGTAGATGATGCGGTAGATGTCCAGTATATGGTTGATCTGCTCCGTGCTGAAACCACGGCGGCGCAGGCCTATCGAGTTGACACCTGCATACGAGGACGGGTGCCGCGCTGCGCGAACGAATGGAGGGATGTCCTTATTCACCAGGCTGCCACCGGAGAGGATCGCATGCCTGCCTATCTTTACAAATTGCTGGATATTGCACGCGCCACCCAGTATCGCAAAGTCTTCTATCTGTATGTGCCCGGCCAGGTTGGTATTATTGGCCAGGATGCAGTTGTTGCCTATCAGGCAGTCGTGCGCTACGTGTACATACGCCATCAGCATCGAGTTATTGCCCACCTTGGTGGTCATGCTGTACTCGGTACCCTTATTGACCGTCACAAACTCGCGGATGATCACATTGTCGCCTATCTCTACGAGAGATTGCTCGCCCTTATACTTCAGGTCTTGCGGCACGGCAGAGATCACCGCACCGGGATAGATCTTGCAGTTCTTGCCTATCCGCGCGCCCTCCATGATCGTCACATGCGGCCCTATCCAGGTACCCGCACCTATCTCCACATCCTTGCTGATACTCACAAAGGGTTCTATCACCACATTGTCCGCCACCTTGGCGCTCGGGTGTATATAGGAGAAGGGTTGATTCATGGAGTTTCGGATGTCGGGTTTTGATTTCGGATAAAACGGATGTTGGATCCCTTTATTTCAGTGCTTGATTTTTATTTCTTGATTCTTGGCTCTTGCTTCTTGCATTGTCTCACTAGCAATACTAATTACTCAATACCTCTAGCCAAGCGCATTCATCTAAATACTTACTACTAACTACTAAATACCGAGTTTACTCGCTTTGCTTCGCCGCCAGCTTCTTCCTGTCTACTATCTGTGCCATCAGCTCAGCCTCAGCCACCAGCTTATTGCCCACATAGGCGCTGCCCTTCATCTCTACCAGCCCGCGGCGGATAGGAGAGAGGAGCTCCAGTTTGAAGATGATCGTATCTCCCGGCACTACCTTGTGCTTGAACTTTGCCTTGTCTATCTTCAGGAAATAAGTGTCGTAGTCCTCCGGATTAGTGACTTCCTGGAGCACGAGTATACCACCCGTCTGCGCCATTGCCTCTATCTGCAGCACACCCGGCATCACCGGGTTGCCGGGGAAGTGGCCATTGAAAAACTCCTCATTGATCGTCACATTCTTCACACCCACTACTGTCTTCTTATCTACGTGGATAATCTTATCGATCAGCAGAAACGGATACCTGTGTGGTAGCAGTTTCTTGATGCCCTCAGAGTCATACACCGGCGGTTTGCTCGGATCGTACTCAGGGGAGTTGTCATGCTGGCGTGTCTTCTTGATAAAGGCCTTCAACTTCTTTGCAAACTCTACATTAGACTTGTGCCCCGGACGCGTGGCGATGATATTCGCATTGACCGGCGTGCCCACGAGGCCGAGGTCACCTACTACGTCCAGCAGCTTGTGGCGCGCTGGCTCATTGGCGTGGCGCAGCTTTACATTATTCAGGATACCCTCCTCCACCACGGTGATGTCAGGCTTATTAAACATCTTTTGCAGCTTGGTCATCTGCGGCTCGCTCACCGGCTTGTCTACTATCACGATGGCGTTGTTCACATCACCACCTTTGATCAGGCCTGCGTCATACAGCATCTCCAGCTCATGCAGGAAGCAGAACGTACGCGCGGATGCGATCTCCTTTTTGAATTCACCCACCTTATTCAGCGAGGCGTGCTGCTGGCCCAGTACATCAGACTTGTAGTCTATCATGGTAGTGACGCGGTAGTGGTCACTCGGCATAGCCAGTATCTCTACGCCATTTTCTTTGTCTACAAAGTTCATCGTGGTACGCAGCTCAAACACATCTCTGTGCTCCGACTGCTCCTGTATGCCGTTCTTCTCCAGCGCCTCTATGAAAGGCTCTGAGCTGCCGTCCAGTATCGGTACCTCCATGCCATCCAGGCCTATCAGCACATTGTCTACCTGCAGGCCTACCAGGGCAGCCATCAGGTGCTCCACAGTGGCTATTTTCACACCGTTTTTCTCCAACGTGGTACCGCGGTCTACAGAGGTCACCAGGTCGCAGTCAGCAGGAATGGTCGGCTGGTCGGGCAGGTCCGTCCTCTGAAATTTCACGCCATGATTGGCCGGAGCAGGATGAAAGGTCAGCGTGACATGCTGGCCGGTATGCAGTCCTACACCACTCATGGTGAACTCCTGCTTTATGGTTTGCTGAAATGAATTCATTCACGATTTTTCAAAACTGACCAAAAGTATGATTTTTTTGGTATTGCGGCCTGTAAAGTTGAGCCCGCCACGTGGACTTGCAGAGTCTCGGCATTTGGCTATTTTGCGCAGGTGAAAATCACCCTTCATCCCTACCGGCTCGAGTTCATCTTCCCCTTTCGTATCGCTCACGGCGTGCGGACGCACACAGATGCCGTCTTCGTAGAGCTGGAGCTGGACGGAGTCACCGCCTTTGGGGAAGCCACCCTGCCGCCTTACCTGCCCTACACGCAGAAGTCTACGCTGGACTGCCTCCGGCAAATAGACGTAAGTTATTGGGACGCTGGCTTTACCATGGGTCAGGTGCTGGTCACCCTGCCCACCTCTATAGAGCCACCTGCCCGGGCCGCGCTCGATATGGCACTCTGGACCCTGGAGGCCAGGATCAAAGGCACCACCGTACCAGCGCTGCTCGGTATAGCAGGGGAGGACCACAGTATCCGCACCTACACCATAGCAGTCTGTGACCGGGAAGAAATGAAAGACCGCCTTGCCTTCGGCAAAGAAAAGGGCTTTACGACCTTCAAGCTAAAACTGAACGGGAAGGATGATGAGCGTATGGTCAGTGATTTTCGCTCAATGAGTGATGCTCCCTTCGCGGTAGATGCCAATCAGGCATGGACTACGATAGAACAAGCTGACCGGCTCGCGGGTATGCTGACCGCTCAGGGCTGTATCCTGATTGAACAGCCCTTTCATAAAAATGATACGGAGCTGACGCAAAAGGTTCGCTATAGCACTAGCCTCCCGCTCATAGCTGACGAGGCTTGCCAGGGGATCTATGATATGGATCGGATAGCCGGAGTTTTTGATGGCATCAATGTCAAGCTGCAGAAATGTGGCGGCCTCTGGGCTGCAAAGGAGCTGGCCGAAAAGGCAAAGACGCTGCAAATGAAACTGCTGATCGGCTGCATGTCAGAATCCGCCATCGGCTGTGACGCTGCCGAGGCGCTCTCACCCCTCTGCCAGTGGAATGACCTCGACGGCCGCTACCTCGTCAAAGCAGTCCCTTTCCAAAACTGATAAAGAGTACTTATTGCATTCCTGTATTAAAGTCCCCTTTAGGGGATTTAGGGGTGACGTACCCTGAGCACCAGCTCTCATCTTCTCACTACACAGACTGAATGTATGAAGCTCCAACGGGGAGGCAAGTCACTAGCGTTGGGCAGCGCCCAACGTGAGCTTTAAACCATTAACATTTTGGTTTTCAGGATTTTCTTACTTTCCTATTCAAAACCAGATAGCCATGAGGCAGACTTTTTTACTCACTATTATCATATGTTTTTCATTATATATAAATGCGCAATGTACGTCCCACCGGTACCTCGACACAGTCTTTCATGATGCGACTGTGACCAGCGCCATTTATTATGGTACAGCTGATAATCAGCTGAGTATCTCGCAGGACCTCTATCTGGACTTTTACGAACCCACGGGTGATACGCTCTCCAGCCGTCCACTGATCGTCTATGCCTTTGGCGGCGCCTTTCTGATCGGCACCCGAAACCAGCCCCCTATACCTGACTACTGTACCTACTATGCCAGGTGCGGCTATGCGGTAGCCTCGATCGATTACCGTATCGGTTTCAATGTACTGAGTACCGGTAGCGCCATCCGCGCGGTCTATCGCGCGGCTCAGGACCTCAGGGCCTCGGTCCGCTTCCTCTGCCAGCGCTACCCGCAGTACAGGATAGATACTACGGCTATCTTCCTCACCGGCTCCAGTGCTGGTTGTTTCTCTGCATTGCACTCGTGCTTTATGGAGCCCTCAGACGTACCCTCAGATATACATGGTATCACGCTGGAGCCGAGTGATCTCGGCTGCTATGACTGCTCTACCAATGCTGACAATAACCGCGTGATGCCCAAGATACGCGGCATCATCAATCACTGGGGCGCTATCCTGGATACCTCATTTATCCGGCCTACCGCCAAGGATAATGTGCCCGTCATCTCCCTCCACGGTGATCAGGACAACCTCGTGCCATATACCGTAGGCAGCCCTTTCGGCTATCCGATTTTCCCGGTGGTAGATGGTAGTGTACCCATCCATGCACGTATGGATCATCTGGGCATCAAGAATGAGCTTCATCCGCTCTACGGCTATAGCCATGAGCCCTGGCTGCTCGCGCCGCAGCTGCTGGATACCTGCTTTAAGTATGAAAAGCCTTTTCTCTACTCTATACTGAAGCCTGCACCGCTCACCATAGCCGGAGATAGTGCCCTATGCAGCGGTATCTCATCTACCTATACCGTGCAGCTGCGTGCTGGTAGCTACTACTGCTGGACCTACACCGGTGCTACGCTGCTCGGCCTCAATAATAACAGTGTGACACTTTCATGGCCTGCGCCCGGCACATATATGATCATAGCCCGAGAGATGAGCCGCAACGAAGTCAATGGCGACCCTGATACATTCTATGTACACGTAGTAGCGCCACCGGTGGCTGCCTTTGGCGAAGTCGTGACACATACGGTAGTGCAGCTCTCAGACAGCGCGCAGGGCGCTAGCGGCTGGCTGTACAGCTTTGGCGATGGTAGCACCTCCACGCTGGCTGCTCCCACGCACACCTATCACAGTGCAGGCAGCTATACTATCCGCCAGATAGTGACCAATGGCCTCTGTGCCGATACGGCCTATAGATCCATAGTGACCGATACCTGCCCCCTGGTGCACCTCACCTATACCGTGTCTCATGACACTATATACGTGTCAGCAGCGCCGCCAGGGCTGCTCAGCTATCAGTGGACCTTTGGTGATGGCGCAGTGGATAGCGGCGAGACGGCATATCATATATATACCCACTCTCAGAACTACCTGGTAGCGCTCAGCACTGTCAATGATAAGGGCTGCACAGGCAGTGAGTCTGCCATCGTAGGCTATACGCAGCCCTCGGGCATACAGGCTGTGGAAGCAGCCGATTTTGCCCTCTATCCTAATCCGGCCCACGGCTACGTGAGCCTCAGCTGCACAGACTGCAATGTGGCCATCTTTGACTGTGTGGGTAGATTATTGATTGATAAATATGGAGTTAACGATCAGATTATTGATATTAGCGGGCTGTCCGTAGGGGTATACCAGTGGCACCTCTCCGCCGCAGGCCGCACCGGATCGGGCAGATTAATAGTAAGATAGGTAATAGTAATGAAGAAAAAGTACTTAATGATCGGCCTTGCGCTCATACTGAGTGGCTCTGCTTTCTCCCAGAGGATCCTTTTTGATAATACGCTCGGAGAGGTCTGCGGCAATGCGGACTGGGTGGTAGATGCAGATGTACACAATCTCTATATCAATAGTAGTGGCAATGTGACTACCACGGGCCAGCAGTCCAATGCGCAGCGCTACCCTACGCCCGCGCAGTCTACGATCAATAGCCTGACCCCTGAGAACTACTGGACCGGAGGTATCTCTGCCTGGGGCATAGAGTGTGTGAAGTCTGGCATGACAGTAGAATCGCTCCCATGGAATGTAGCCATCACCTATGGCAATAGCAGCAATCCGCAGGACCTGTCTAACTATAAAGTGTTTGTGATAGATGAACCGAATCTGCAAATGACCATGGCAGAGAAAGCTGCTCTGGTCAACTTTGTGTATAACGGTGGTGGCCTTTTCATTGTCTCTGATCACAATGGCAGCGACCGCAATTTTGATGGCTGGGATTCACCCGCTATATGGAATGACCTCTTTACCAATAACGGCGTCCATGCTAACCCCTTCGGGATCACATTTGACCTTCAGGATATATCCGGCTCCTATGGCGTGACCAATATTCCTGGTGACTCCTGCCTGAACGGTCCGTATGGCACCGTCACTCAGGTCAAATGGAGCGGGGGTACCACCATGACCCTCAGTACTTCTAATAATCCTACAGTCAAAGGGGATGTCTACAAAACCGGAGGTTCTGGCTCTACCAATGTCGTATTTGCCCACGGCTATTATGGCAAGGGGCGTTTCGCAGCTATGGGAGATAGCTCACCTACTGATGATGCCAGCGGTGACCCGGGAGACCAGCTCTACGATGGCTGGATCACAGATGCCAGTGGCAACCACCGCAAGCTGATCATGAATGCCACGATCTGGCTGGCAGGAGGTGAGACCACTACTGCTGTCAATGACCTGCTGGATGAGGCTGCAGTGAGCCTCTATCCCAACCCCGCTGATAATATGATAAGGGTGCAAGCGCCTGAGTTATACACATTGCAAATATTCGATATGTCTGGCCGTTCCTGCCTGGAGCAGCAGATGGATATAAGTGGTGGTAAGTACATAGATATCAGTGATTTATCTGCTGGTGTTTATGTTTATAAAGTAAGCGGCCCGGACGGGTATCACGCTGGTCGTTTCGTGAAAAAATAGCCCGTTTTAACGTACCCTTTATATTGAATTTTAGAATTAAATTACCTTTACAAAAAAAATAACTAGCATGAAAAAACTCGGTACACTCGTACTCTTGATGGCTGCTCTGGGTGCCGCATCAGCACAGACTCCAAAGACCATCTCTCAACTCCGCGTCAATGATGCCAATGGTATCCCAAACAATGGTGATACCCTCACCCGTGTATCTACCACAGGTGTGGTCTATGGCCCCAACACTAACAAATACCGTACTACAGGTGGTATGACTTTCGTCCTGAATGACCACCAGGCAGGTGTAAAGGTTTACTCTACCCGCAGCTTCGGATACACATTCCATGAGGGTGATTCTATCCTGGTGGTAGGTACGATGCAGGATTTCAAGGGTGAGGCAGAACTGTCTACTCACGCAGGTGACACTATTATCCTGCTGGGCCAGGGCACGCTGGATGCTCCGGTAGTAGTGCCTGATCTCGGCAGCAATGGCGAAGGACAGGAGTCTCAGCTGATAGAGCTGGACAATATTGACATGGCTACGGTAGCAGAAGGTACAGCCAACGGGGATTGGGGTATCTATAACACAAATACCTATTTCACAGCATGGTTTAATCCTGCCACGCTGCATGACAACAACGCTATTTACATTGACTCCTTCTGCAATCAAGCTATGTTCCTGTCTCCTAAACCTCGTGGTATCTACAATATCGTAGGCTTTGGCGCACAGCACATCGGCAGTACTGGCAACCTCGCAAGTGGCTACCAGATCGTACCACGCAGCCTGGATGATTTCCATTTTGTGTCTCAGTCTGTAGGTATCCATGACCTGTCATCTGCCAGCCTGGACGCAGCGGTATATCCTAATCCTGCTTCTACCAAGGTGAATGTACAGTTCCTCTTTGACAAGAATGAGACGGCATCTGCGACTATCACTGATATCTCCGGCCGTACCGTACTGGCTCAGGAGGTAGAGGTAGTAAACGGCGAGAACGTAGTGACTTTCAATACCGCCAGCCTCGCTACCGGTATGTATACGCTCACTATGAACACTTCATCTAAGTCTCTGATCTCTAAGATCACTATCACTAAGTAAGTAATCTGGATTGAGCTAATTCAAAAGGCCACTCCACCCGGAGTGGCCTTTTGCTTTGATAGACAGTGATATGCAATGCTCCCTTCGGTTCAAATTCAATTAATCATCTAGCATATACCAGAACATCGCGGGCCGCGGCCTCCGGTTCAAAATCAATTCTTGTAACCCAGCCGACAGGCACCTGTCACCCGACTCCTTATTTCCCGGCGTCGGTTCAAAATCAATTTTCTCTACATTTGACCTATGCTAAGCTACTGGGAGAGAGAGTCATTTCTGTCATACGATCATATCATCATAGGTGGAGGCATCGTAGGGATGTCTACCGCCCTGAGCCTGCGGCAGCGGTATCCGGCTGCCTCCATCCTGATACTGGAGCGCGGCCTACTGCCCACGGGTGCCAGCACCCGCAACGCAGGGTTCGCCTGCATAGGCAGCCTGACTGAGATACTCGATGATCTCCGTACCATGACAGCCGCACAGGTAGTAGACCTGGTGGCTATGCGGCGCAGAGGCCTGCGCCGCCTGCGCGACCGGCTGGGAGATGAGGCCATAGGCTATGTCGAGAACGGCAGCTATGAGCTGATCACAGACGGAGAGGTCGTTGCGCTGGACCATCTTTATCACATCAATGACCTGTTAAGACCACTTCTGGGCAGTGACGCCTTTAGCCGGTGCGATGACCGGATCGGCCAGTTCGGTTTTGGCCCTTCCATCAGGCATCTCATCAGCAATGATCATGAAGGTCAGCTGGATACCGGGCGGGCCATGCGCGCCCTGATAGCCAAGTGCCTGCACGGCGGGATAGAGATCAAAACCGGGGCAAACGTCACCGCTATCGAGGAGGAGTCACACTATGCCGGGGTGCAGGTAGCGCATAGCCATATCGGTGAGCGCGTCACCTTTCGCGCGCGCAAAGTAGCCATCTGTACCAATGCCTTCACCGATAAACTCTTTCCAGGCCTGGACATACAGCCCGGCAGGGGGCAGGTACTCATCACCAAACCTATACCGGGGCTAAGGATCAAAGGTGTCTTCCATTTTGACCAGGGCTACTATTACTTCCGCGAGGTAGACGGTCGCATACTTTTTGGAGGAGGGCGGCATCTGGACTTTGATGGCGAGCGTACAGATGTTTTTGCTCACAGTGCTCTGATCCTCTCAGACCTCCGCTCCAAGCTAGCCGGCATCATCCTGCCGCATACCGATTTTGAGATAGACTACACATGGTCCGGTATCATGGCCTTTGGCAGTGACAAGGTCCCAATGATACAGCAGCACAGTCCGCACGTATACCTCGGTGTACGCATGGGTGGTATGGGTGTAGCTATAGGCAGCGAGGTAGGTGAGCGTCTGGCCTCGCTCATGACCGATACCTGCGCCTGGTAGCTATACTTTTTTATAGCCTGCACTGGCAATATTTCCCCGATTTGAGCGTCTGTATCCGATAATCGGTGTTTGGAGTTTATTCTTCGGCGCTTCGGTGGAGTTGGCTTGATTTTAGATCGGTATTATGCATAATTTTGTGATGTGAAAATCAAAATTTTATACCTTCTCCTTCTGGTTCTCTCGCTCAGTTCCTTCTCCTGGTGGCAGGTAGACGGCTGGCTGCTCGAGCGTGAAAAAAAGGGCGTCAAGGTTTTCACACGCAAAGGTAAATGGGGCAAACTCCGCGACTCCAAGGCGGAGATGGTGTTGCCTGCTACCAATGTAGACGCAGTGGTACGGTTCATCACAGATTTTGACAACTATCCCTCCTGGATGCCCCGCTGCCGTGCTGCCAAAGTGCTGGCCAGGCTGAGCGACAATGAATTTATAGGCTATACGGTAGTCAAGTGCCCTTGGCCGCTGGCAGACCGTGACTGCGTGGTGCGGGTCAAAGTGGATCGAGATCCGGCTACGGGTGTCGTAGTGATCTCTGAGACCTCGGAGCCTAAGTATATCAACCGCAGGTCTGACGTAGTACGTATAGAGCAGATGTATGCCACCTGGCGCATCGTGCCAAACGGCTCCGGCGCTACAGTGACCAATGAATACTCCAGCAATCCGGGTGGCGGTATACCCGACTGGATGACCAATACCCAGTCTGTAGAGCAGCCCTTTGAGATGTTTACCACCATCCAGAATGCTATACCGCATAGCCGGTCAGGCAGCAGCAGATAATCCTAAATCCACCTTATGGCACCAAACATTTACGAATACTCGGCGCATGACGCTGCCGGCAGGCCGGTCAGCCTCTCTACCTACAAAGGCAAGGTACTCCTCATAGTCAATACCGCATCGGAGTGTGGCTATACGCCGCAGCTCGGCCTGCTGGAGGAGCTGCACCAGATGTATCAGGACCGCGGTCTGGTAGTGATCGGTTTCCCATCTGCCAGCTTCGCTCAGGAGCCGCTGGAGGGAGAGGAACTGGCGCAGTTTTGCCAGCGAAACTATGGGGTTACATTTCCTGTGATGAGCAAGGTAGACGTGGCCGGCGCCGGTATACATCCTGTTTTTCACTTCCTGTCTGATGGCAAAGAGGAGGCCCAGCCGCGATGGAACTTCTTCAAATACCTGCTGGATCGCAGTGGTAAGGTGGTGAATATCTATCCGTCTAACACTGAGCCGGCAGATGAAGCACTGGTAGCACAGATCGAAACTTTACTAGGCTGATCGGTGTTAATATGTCAATATCGAAACAAAACCTCTTCCGCATTATCAAAGTATATTCGTAGTCTCTTTTTAAAACCAATATAAATCGTCAAACAAAATGGCAACTACTTTCACAGACGCGACATTTGATGCAGATGTCATCAAATCAGATAAACTCACCGTCATAGACTTTTGGGCAGAATGGTGTGGCCCATGCAAGGCCCTGGGCCCGGTCATAGAGCAGCTCTCTACAGAGTACGCAGGCAAGGTAAACGTAGGCAAACTGGATGTAGACTCTAATCCCGAGGTATCTATGAAGTACGGTATCCGCAGCATCCCTACTATCCTCTTTGTAAAGGGTGGCCAGGTAGTGGACAAAGTGGTAGGCGCAGTGCCTAAGGCGCAACTCGCTGCTACTATCGAGAAGCACAAATAATCTATGCCACGGCATAGCAGTTTTATATAACTTAGACGTCCCGGTATATGCCGGGACGTTTCTATTTGCCTCATATGGATAAGCCCCTCTCACAGATCCAGGACTTTGATAACCTCGAGCTACTAGCCAATCAGGTGGTAGAGGGCTTTATCATCGGCCTGCACAAGTCTCCCTTTCACGGCTTCTCTGTCGAGTTTGCCGAGCACAGGCTGTATAATCCTGGCGAACCGACTAAGAACCTCGACTGGAAAGTCTATGCCCGCACCGATAAGATGTTTATCAAGCGCTATGAAGAGGAGACAAACCTGCGCTGCCAGATCGTGATAGATGCCTCGTCATCCATGTACTTTCCGCAGGATGCGGCTATGAATAAGATAAAGTTCAGCGTCTATAGTGCCGCTGCAGTCATCAATCTGCTGAAACGCCAGCGCGATGCCGCCGGTCTTAGCATATTCAGTGATAGCGTGAAGGTCAATACTTCTGCCCGCAGTACTACCAAGCACCAGCAGATGCTTTTTGCCCATCTCGATGCACTACTGAAAGACAAGCCCGCCAATGTACGCACCAATGCTGTACAGGCGCTCCACGAGATAGCTGACACCGTACACCGCCGCAGCCTGATACTCGTATTCAGTGATATGTTTGATGATCTCGGTGGCAGCCGGTCTGAAGAACTCTTTGCCGCACTGCAGCACCTGAAGTTTAATAAGCACGAGGTCGTACTCTTTCACGTAGTAGATAAATCCAAGGAGATAGACTTTGAGTTTGAAAACCGCCCGTATGTCTTCGTAGACATGGAGACAGGGGAGAAGGTCAAGCTACAGGCTGCGCAGGTCAAAGAATACTACGTGGATCAGATGGCAAAGTTTGAAAAGGAACTCAAGCTCCGCTGCGGCCAGTACAAGATCGAATTCGTAGAGGCGGATATCAATCAAGGCTACAAGCAGGTACTGATGCCATTTCTGATGAAGCGGTCCAAGATGTTTTAATTCAGTGTTTAACCGCAAAAGCGCAGAAACGCAAAAAGTAAAAACTACCTGTGACAGAAAATCAAATTGCAACTGTTGTGGTAGACTGCGCTTTCATCTTGCTCAGCTTTTGACTTATCACAAGCTATCAGATAAGAAATTAGGATTGCTAATAAACTTCAACGTCAACAATATTGGTCGAGGCACCAAAAGAGTAGTTAATGGTCTTTAAGCATTTCTTTATTCTATCTTGTTTTGCGTTTTCGCGCTTTTGCGGTTAATCTGTATTCATGACACTCAATTATAAATCCTTCGGTTCCGGCTTCTCGCTCATCATACTACATGGCCTCATGGGCTCGCTGGACAACTGGCAGTCTATAGCCAAACACTTCAGTGAGCACTATCAGGTCTATGCCATAGACCAGCGCAATCATGGCCGCTCGCCGCATAGTGCAGAGATGAGCTACGACCTGATGGTGGCAGACCTGCTGGAGTTTATGCAGGTACATGGCATAGAGCGGGCTCACTTGCTCGGCCACTCTATGGGCGGCAAGGTGGTGATGGAGTTTGCGCTCCGCTATCCTGAGAAGGTAGATAAACTGATCGTGGTAGATGTAGCACCTGTAGAGTATGAGGATCGCCATAGCCAGGTATTCAAGGCGCTCTTTGCTGTAGACCTCACCACTCTGGAGAGCAGGCAGCAAGCAGAGGCTACACTGCGCCAGTACCTCGGTAATGATGAGTCTACCGTACAGTTTCTGATGAAAGGACTGTATCGGGACGACAGCAATAAATTTCAGTGGCGCTTCAACGTACAGGCGCTCTATGAGGCCTACTACGCTATCTCTGATGGAGTACGGTCTGATAAGCCATTTGAAGGACAAACGCTTTTCGTCAAAGGCCAGAAGTCAAACTATATAGACGCATCCAACTACTCTGAGATCATGGACCTTTTCCCACATAATGAACTGGCAGAAATACCCGGTGCCGGACATTGGGTACATGCTGATAATCCACAGGCTTTTATCGAGGCAGTAGATAAGTTTCTATCGGTGGCTTAATGTATTAAGCCTCCCCGTTGGGGAGGTTTGGAGGGGCTAACTACTTATCAAACCACACCGGCGTTTTATCATCCGGGTCCTGGTTATATGTCACTGTCAGTTCTTCACCGGCTGCTATGTCGCGCCGCGCTATGAAGTGTATCGTGCCATCCTCATAGTAGGTCTCATAGATACAGTTAGGGTCATAGTCATGGTTATACAGCGAGCCATAGCCTAGGCAGATGGCATATTGCTTATGCTCCTCACCCCAGAGGAAGTAATAGTTATAAAGAAAGGATTGATCTATCAGCGGGCTGTCTTTCTCCGGTAGTATGATCACGGGAGCTATTTCCACCAGTGTGCCCGCTTCTATAGGCTCAGAGGTGTATACTCCTTTGCCCTTGCCGGGGCTGTCTGCTATGTATAGGCTACCCAGCAGCATCAGCTCCAGTCAGATTTATCCATGCGTCGGGAGGCTTTCTTCTCAGAGGTTTTGCGCTTGGTAGCTTTGATCTGTTCTTTCACAGCCTTCGGCATTTTGGTAGGCTTACGCTTCTTTGGTTTGATGAGGGCTTTCTCTAGCGTGTCATAGAGTTTTTCCAGTGCAGCCTCCTTATTAGCAGCCTGTGAGCGTGACTCGCTGCTGGAGACTTTCAGGTAGCCATCTTCGTTTATCTTGGTGGAGAGCTTTTCCGAAATAGTAGCCTTCTCTTCATCAGAAAGTAGCTGTGAGTTAATAACATGAAATGCCAGCTCTATCTTGGTCGCTACCTTGTTTACGTTCTGTCCGCCGGGTCCGCTGCTCCGTGCTGCGGTGAAGCTGCACTCACGCTCCAGACCCCGCTCTCTGATGGCTGTCATAGTGCCAAAGGTAGAGTTTATCGCAGAAATGAGAGGGGATAAGATTAGATTCGCTATATGAAGTATGTGACCCGCACAGTGTGGATCCTATCTGTGATCAGCCTGCTGAATGATATCTCCTCTGAGATGCTGTATCCTGTGCTGCCGCTCTTTCTCCAGGCCATAGGGTTCAATGCGGCTATGATGGGCGCGATGGAGGGATTAGCTGAGGCCACAGTGGGCATGAGCAAGGGCTACTTTGGCGCTATGTCTGATGCCCGTGGCCGGCGGCTGCCCTTTGTGAGGCTAGGTTATTTCCTCAGCGGCATCTCAAAACCTATGATGGCACTGTGGAGTTTTCCTGCCTGGATTTTTGCTGCCCGCTCAGCAGACAAGCTGGGTAAAGGCATCCGCACGGCCTCTCGCGATGCGATCCTGTCAGACGAGGCGACGCATGGTACCAAAGGACGCGTATTTGGATTTCATAGAACTATGGATACGCTGGGTGCAGCAGTGGGCCCTTCGCTGGCATTGGTACTCATCTACTTTTTCCCGGGACAATACAGGATGATGTTTCTGATCTCCGTCATACCAGTGATGATAGGAGTGGGGCTCACCTACCTGATGCGGGAGCGGGAGCATGCTCCACATCCGGAGCGGCAGTATACGATCCTCGCCGTCTTTACCTACTTCCGCGACAGCACACCAGCATTTCGCCGTCTCACCATTGGCATCCTGTTGTTTTCGCTGTTCAATAGTTCCGACCTGTTTCTGTTGATGCGGATCAAGGCTGCTACACACAACGACCAATATGTGATCGGCGCATATATCTTCTACAATCTGGTCTATGCGCTGGCATCCCTGCCATTAGGAGCTGCGGGAGATCGCTTTGGGTTACGTTCTACCTATATCGTAGGTTTATTTCTCTTCGCCGGGGTGTACGCACTCATAGCCATGGGTAGTAGTATGACCATATTTGCCTGCGCCTTTCTGCTCTATGGTCTGTACTCTGCTGCTACAGAGGGTATATCAAAGGCGCTGGTCACCAGCCTCGTGCCAGCCTCGGAGACGGCCTCTGCGATCGGCTCCCTGTCCGGTCTTACTTCACTCATGGCGCTCGCTGCCAGCATCCTCACCGGGATCATGTGGGACCAGGTATCTGCGACCATTGCACTGCTGGTCAGCGCCAGCGGTGCCTTAGTAGCTGCGGTTTATCTTATGATCGTCAGGATAGAGGAGCCGCGTATCAAAACGGCAGCTTGATACCCTTTGTAGCGTTCTTGAGTTTATCTGCAGCATCTTTGGCTGCCTTGTCTGCTGCTTCCTGTGCCTGCTTTTTAGCCTGGTCTGCTGCTTTCTTGGCCGCATCCTCAGCTTGCTGCTTAGCCTGGTTGGCTGCATCTTTTACCGCATCCTTGATAGCGCCACCGGCAGAGCTGCCTATGCCGGCCACATTGCCTACGGCTACTGTAGGCTTGCTCACGGTGCCACCTACCTTCAGCGTCACATTGATCTTCTCTGGCATCTTGAATGGTATACCCGGTATCTGCGGTATCTTGCTGATCAGGCCACCCGTAGCCTGATTGAGCTCAGACGTAGGGATGTCAGCTTTCAGGTCATAGGCTATCGTTTCATCAAAGCCATTCGATCCGGAAATATTGATGTTATAGCCATTGCCAAACTTGATATCAAAAGGCTCTACATCTACCCGGCCATCATGAAATTTGATGACAGTCCAGGCATTGTTGATCGCGAGGTTATCCAGCGATTTCACCTTCGTAGCTTCGGCTATCTTTTGCAGGATAGGGAGGTTTACTACACGGGCAGAAGGTATCGACACCTTGCCACTACCATTCAGGCTATTGTAGTCTACGCTCATATCTTCTTTCAGCGCGCCGGTACCGCTCAGGTCAGAGCCAAACGATCCCTGTATATACTTCATCACAGGTGCCATCTTGGCCGCCATGTCTACAGCGGTATATGTCTGTGTGATGTCAAAGTTCTTGATGTTGTAGCTAAACGTGACCCTAGGATGGTTGGTACCCTTGGTATCATACAGCGCACTGATGACCGCAGAGCCTCCGAGCAGGTTGGCAGACAGCTCCTGCAGGTGTATGGACTCGTCATAGATATGTACGTTGCCCGTCACATTAGAGAGGACCAGCTTGTCATACAGTATCTTGCCAAACTGAGATCTCGCTGTAAAATCAATTCCCTTTGGCACATCAAAGTATTGCTTGCCGCCGGCAGGAGTGCTCGTAGTATTCTTTGGATCTGCAGGGCTATTCTGCGCTGTACTGGTAGTAGCGTCATCCTTTACCAGCCATTCATTGGCGTCAAACTGATTAGACTTCAGCGTCACCACACCGACCAGGTTGCCCTTATTAAACATATACCCGATCAGGTTGTCCATAGAACCCTGCGCATTGATGTCGCTCCTGCCCAGTACGGCACTCAGATTATCCAGAGATACCTTCTGTGGATTGAAGGTCAGGCCCAGGTCAGATATTTTCACAGGCATAGGAGTAGACTTAGAGTCATATACCATGTTGGTCACTTTCACCTTGCCGCTGGCCTGTATGGCGGTGTAGTTCTTCTTTTGCACATCACTCATCCGGCCCTTAAAGTTCAGGTTGGCCACGAGCAGCCCGGTGAGCTGCTTCAGTCCCTCCATCGGGTAGAGCTTAGGCACGCTGGATAGGTCCAGCCTGCCATTGATCTTTGCTGCTACGTTGGGGTCAGATACGGGTGTGCTCACGTGGATAGATGCGTCTATAGGATCGCTGGCTATAGCCAGGTGCAGCGCAGGCACGTCTATCACTGTGAGGTCAGCAGAGCCCTGAGGTTTATTGATATTGGCAGATACATTGATGTCTGTCACAGCAGATGGCAGGGATGGATACTGGAACATCGCATTCTTCACCTGCAGGTTCAGCTTGATGCCCGGCAGGGTAGTGGAGTCATACGAGCCTTTCACGGCACCATCCAGCGCCAGTGTACCGGAGGTTTTTATTTTATCAAAGTCTTTCTTGAAAATGGCAGGTACCAGCGAAAGGATACTCTTGAAGTCAGCCTGCTTTGACTTGAAGGTCACATCCATGCCGATGTCATTTTTATTCATTTGCACAAAGCCATCAAACAGCAGTCCCAGGTCATTCAAGTCTATTTCATTTTGCTTGAAGCTATACTTTGAGTTCTTCTGGTCTACGTCTATATCGTTTTTAGCAGACAGTTTGGCGCTGCTCAGGTATGATACGGCACCGCTCTTGAAGGTCAGTGATGCGATCTCTGTTTCTGTCTTGAGTTTGTACAGGTCCTGTGTCACATCGCCACTGCCCTGGAAATCCAGATCACCTATAGACAGGTAGGTGCCGCCTTTCTGATCATCATATACTATGTAGGCATTCTCTATTTTATAGGTATTGATCTCCAGTGCGAAGACCGAATTGCTGCCGCCGGTCTTTTCTGATGCTGTGGTAGGCTTCATGATATCCCAGTTGGCTTTACCTGCCTTGGTCACGAGTGCATGTACTTTGGGGCTGCCTACTATGATCTCTTTGATCTTATACTTCCGGCCCTGTATCACAGACATCACATCGATCACTACGCGAAAGTCCCGCATGGATAGTAGCGTGTCCTTGGCAAAGTCATTGACTCCTGCCACCGACAGACTGTTCATTCCAAAACTCAGGTTAGGGAAGGAGCGGATCAGAGAGAGGTCATAGTCTGCATAATTTACTTTGGCATTGACCTGTTTATTGATCTCCGTTTTGATAGCGGCATTGATCTGGTCTTTAAATAGATAAGGGATAGCTATCAGTGCTGCTACGAAAAGTACGAGAAACACACCTACGCCTATCAGGATCTTCTTGAGCATGTGGGTTGATTTTTAAAGGCTTGAGTCAATAATTGTACCAATTTAAACCTTTTATCAGAAAGGGTAATATGAACTCGGTAGAAACGCAAAAAGGGACGACCTGAGCCGTCCCTTCTGTTGGTTTTATCTCGATTATAGTTAGCCGACCACTTTCTTGATCTTGGCTATATCATTAGGATCGAGTTTGGCGCCATCCACGTCTACTGTGGCTATGATGCTGTACTCAGACTTTTCTCCATCCAGAAAGGCACCTACCTTGCCCAGGCCTCCCATCACACCGCCGGACTCTTTCATGCGGTCATTCTCCGAGCGGAGAAACTGGAAGGGCAGGTCAAAGGTCTTGGTCACCACCTCGCCTTCTTTGATGTCAAAGCCCTGATCAAACTTGATTTTACCGAGGGTAAACTCCTTGCTTGTCTTGTTGTCTCCGGTGCCGGTGGTCCAGGTTTCCTCCAGTTTAAATTCGATGCTCTTGATGCGTTGGTCGCTTTTGCCGGTGATGGTCAGTGAGCCGGATACCAAAGTGTCAGATGTTTTGAAAGTAGGCGGTACGGACAGCTTCACAGATACGGTGCCGATGCCTAGAAATTGTTTGATCTTTTTGATAAAGGACATGTTGTTTTGATTTAGGATGTTGAGTAAAAATTGACAGCGCAATGATACACTACACCCAAAAACAAGGCCATTCAAATTTTGATCAAAAATCGGAACTCTGGAGGGAGATACTAACGGATCAATAATCGTTCTTAGGCAGTTCTGGTGGTGCCTTTTTCTTGAAGTCGCCGTTTTTCAGCGCTCTTATAAACTCCGCCCATGCGAGGGGGTTGAAGATATTTTGTGGTGCCTGCTGGTGGTAGTAGTAGGCCTGCTGTGCACGTATCTGCATATACCGCTGCGCCGCCTCACCGCCGTCTATCGGTAGGGTCTCACCCAGGGCGCTGAGCAGGCTGGCATTGGTGTTCTCCATAGCCCGCTCGTCCAGATCCTTCGGTGGTCTGGCATCTCTGAATGCCTGAGGGAAATTGCTCCTCGAGCCCCAATAGTATACATCAACCTGATGAAGGGGTATAGCCCCCCTGTGCATCAAAATGATAGTTGATAGTTTGCTGTCCTCCACTCCCGTAGGTACTATATAGGTAGAAGGCTCGTAGCCCAATGACGTAAAATATAGTGTATCTCCTTCATTGACAGCGAAGGAAAAGAAACCATCTACCCGGGCCACACCTCCGCGATTGCTTCCGCGCAGGCCTATGTGGGCAAAAGGGATACCTGTCATAGAGTCCTGAGACATGGCAAAGCCTGAAAACTGTACCACAGGGCGATCCTTCTTTTGTGCAAAGGCCATAAGAGGAAACAGTAGGAACAAGAGAACTATGTAGGGGATACTTTTCACAATATGAATCTATAACAAAGGTACGAATCTATTTACTTATTCACGGCAAATGGAGTGCCGCTTTATGGCTTTCGCAAGATTTAACAGCGTCAGGCCGTTATTATTGTGTCGCGCTGACGCGCTGATTTTCATGTCGGTCATTTCCACTCACAGCTGTGGACAAACAATGAGGCAGATGACCGTAAAAAATTGGCAAAGCCCTGCTATTCCAGTACGTTTGAGCTGCATATGAAGAGTACATCCGCTTATTTCTATTCCATTTTTGCTACCACACTGGTGCTCGTAGTGATGGGGGTAGTGATCTCGATGGCAGTCGAGGCGCGCCGCATATCTGTGGCGCTCAAAGAGAACCTGATCGTAGAGCTGGTGCTGGACGATGAGACGCCCCAGGATACAGTAGCCGTGCTGGCACAGGACCTCGAGCGTGAGGCTTTTGTCAAAAAGATTGTTTTTGTATCCAAGGATTCTGCGGCCAACTCCTTGAAAAAGGAACTGGGAGATAATTACCTGGATATACTCGGGTACAATCCTCTCTATCCATCCTTTCGCATCAATCTCAAAGAGCAATGGGCAAATCCCGCCAGCTCTGACCGTATACAGCGTGAGCTGGCAGCCCTGCCTGATGTAAAGGAGGTGCATATACAGAAGACTGTGCTCAGTGAGCTGGACAAGACCATGCGCAATTTCACCTTTATAGGATTGGTCATCGGGGCGCTCTTCCTCGCCTTTGCCGTATCGCTCATCTTCAGCTCTGTGAAGCTGGATATCTTCTCCCGCCGCCAGGTGGTGCGCAGTATGCAGCTATTCGGAGCTACGCGGTGGTTTATCATCCGGCCATACCTGGGGCGCAGCATACTGAATGGCCTGATCAGTGGGGTACTGGCCGCACTGGTGGTCTACGCCATCGGCTACTATCTGCATTATGAGTTCTCAGACCTTGTATTGACCACAGATTTAGTTATTTTCGCCATGCTATCGGGTATACTGGCGCTGTCAGGTGTACTGATCACTATGGTCAGCACGGTGATAGCACTGACCCGATACCTCAATTATAAACTAGACGATCTGTATTAATATCGTATCATGGCTACGACTAAACCGCAAGTAAAGACCAAGGCACCGGTCGCATCTCCTGCAGCTGCTCCTGCAGCCAAACCAAAGAAACCGGCCAGCGATCTGCCGTTCCTTTTTGATAAGACCAACTATATGATCATGGCTGCCGGTGTAGCAGTGATCATCGTGGGTTTTCTGCTCATGACTGGTGCGGCCAATGATAATCCCTCTGTATTCAATGCAGATGAGATCTACAGCTTCCGCCGTGTCACACTGGCTCCTGTAGTGGTCATGATCGGATTTCTGGTAGAGGTATATGCTATCCTGAAAAGACCTGCCTCAGCCCAAGCATGACCACACTCGAATCAGTGATACTGGGCATCGTAGAGGGGCTCACTGAGTATCTGCCTATATCCAGTACCGGCCACATGATCATAGCTCAGGCACTCCTGCACATAGAGGGGTCGAAGTTTCTCAGTATCTACCTGGTCAATATCCAGTTTGGGGCGATCCTCGCCGTGGTGGTACTATACCTGCGCCGCTTCCTCAATTTCAGAGCACCTTCATTTTACTTTAAGCTGGCTGTAGCATTCATACCTGCCGTGGTCATAGGCCTGGCGGTCAAGAATGTAGTAGAGGAACTGCAGAAGCATGTAGAAGTGGTCGCTGCCTCATTGATACTAGGCGGTATCGCGCTGATAGCTGCAGACTATATTTTCAAAGACCAGATACACGATAAGGAAGAGCTGCATACCAAGGCGGAAGATGAAGAGGCTACGCCTCAGGATCCTGACCGCTCCGGCATCCGGCTGAACTATATGCAGTCCTTGCTGGTGGGTTTTGCGCAGACACTGGGCATGATACCCGGCGTATCGCGCTCGGCGGCTACGATCATAGCCGGCCTCTCTCAGCGGCTGACCATGCGCGAGGCAGCGGAGTTCTCATTCTTCCTCGGCGTGCCGACCATCACTGCTGCTGCGGTGTACAAGACCATGAAGGACTTTCGCCACATACATGGCGATCAGGTCTCGCTGCTGGTCATAGGCAATATTGTCTCATTCATCGTGGCGATGATAGCTGTCAAATACTTTGTGGACTTTATCTCTAAGCACGGCATGAAGTTCTTTGGCTACTATCGTATAGCCCTGGGAGTTTTGCTGCTGCTATTGCCTTACGTTTTCCATATTTCTCTCCAGATCAAAGAAGCTCAGTAATGGACTTTGCCGCAGGCACGGTACTACTCGTCAATAAGCCACTGAAGTGGACCTCCTTTGATGTAGTCAATAAAATACGTGGCGCGCTGAAGCGCAAGTATGGCTCAAAGATCAAGGTGGGCCATGCCGGTACGCTGGATCCGCTGGCTACAGGCCTGCTTATCATTTGTACGGGCAAATTCACTAAGCAGATAGATAGCTATCAGGCGCAGGAAAAGGAGTATACCGGTACGCTGCTGCTGGGTGCCACCACACCCACGCTGGATGCCGAGATGGAGCCGGATAAGCTATACCCTACGGCGCATATCACGCCTGACATGGTGCTGACTGTAGCTGCTGCATTTATAGGAGAGATAGAGCAGACGCCGCCAGCATTCTCGGCGCTGAAAGTGAACGGGCAGACTGCCTATAGCGCAGCGCGCAAAGGCATAGAGCTGGAGCTCAAACCGCGCACCGTGACCATCAAGGAGTTTGAGATCACGCATATGGAGCTGCCCGAGGTCTCATTTCGCGTGGTCTGCAGCAAGGGTACGTATATCCGCTCGCTGGCGCGCGACCTGGGCCATGCGCTGGATAGCGGGGCCTATCTGACCAGCCTTTGCCGCACGCGTATAGGCGAGTTTAGGCTGACCGAAGCCTGGGAGATGCCAGCGCTCAGAGAGTATATAGACAAACAGGAGTAACTCTGCCCTCAACCCCAAAGGAGGCTATCTGGATGATCCATTGTTTTAAGATGACCGCCATGAATAGTTAAGGCTTCCCCTTTGGAGAAGGTTTGGATGGGGCCGCATGTTTTGATTACATTTGCACCATGCGTGTTTTCAGAGACCTCCATCACCTGCCGGACTTCCGGCGCGCAGTCATCACCATAGGTACTTTCGACGGGGTGCACAAGGGGCACCAGAAGCTCATACAGCGTATCCGCGATGTAGCGCAGCAGATAGGAGGGGAGAGCATCATCATTACCTTTCACCCCCATCCGCGCCTGGTGATCAATCCTGACGATCGCAGCCTGCGCCTGCTCAATACGGTAGAGGAAAAGATACAACTGCTGGAGCGCTACGGAGTAGATAATGTGGTCGTAGTGCCCTTTTCCCGTGACTTCTCCGAGCAGACGGCAGAGGAATATATCAGCGACTTTCTGGTGCGCAACTTTCATCCGGCGCATATCGTGATAGGCTATGATCACCGCTTTGGGCGCAATAGGGCGGGCGACTTTGCCCTGCTGGAGAAATACCAGCAGCAGTATGGCTACCAGCTGGAGGCCATCAGCAAACAGATGCTGGATGATATCGCCATCAGCTCTACTAATATCCGCCACGCATTGCAAGAAGGCAACGTGACTGAGGCCAATGATCTGCTCGGGCATAACTACACTGTATCCGGCATAGTGGTCAAGGGACTGCAAAACGGGCGTAAGCTGGGCTATCCCACTGCTAATCTGCAGGTGTCTGACCCCAATAAACTGATCCCACGCACTGGCATATATGCCGTGAAGGTGCATAGCGAAGAAGAAGTATACAAGGGAATGCTGAGCATAGGCTTCAATCCTACCTTTGATGGTACGGAGCAGACCATTGAGGTCAATATACTTGACTTTAATAAAGACATCTACGGCGAGGCACTGACACTCGAGTTCATCCGGTTCATCCGCCACGAGAAGAAGTTTGAAAGCATAGAGGCCCTGATCGCAGCGATAGACGGGGATAAAGAAGATACGATACGTATCATACGACTCTGATCGCTGATATACGGGGCCCCCATCGCACTATTTCATGCAATTTTTTGGAGCTAATAGATTCTCTGTCAAAGCGTACAAGAGGTTCGTTGTCAAAAAAAGATTGACAAAAGTGTAACCAAAATCTATCTTGAAAATATCAACGCAAACGAAAGCAACATGAAATATATCCTGACTATCGCCCTCAGCCTCCTGATCTTCACCGCAGCCTCTGCGCAGACACCGACAGCTAAGGAAACTACTCAGGTGACTATGACAAATACGCAAAGCGAAGTAAAGACCACAGCAGTGGCACCGGCACAGCAGGCTCCTGCTCAGGACGCTACCGCTGGTACAGGTCCTCATATCTCAGCCAACTTCGTAGGTACTAACGATCTGAATCTGCTGCTGCTCCGCGAAGGCATAAAGAAGGCTTAATAAGCCATAATGATACGACCGCCCTTACAGACCCGCGCTTATCGCGGGTTTTGTCTTTTTATATAAGCTTCATATCCAACGCGCGATACTGAGGTGCACTTGCCTATCTTTATGCGAAACAAAACTCCCGCATGCGTTTTATCTATACGTTCATCACCGTTCTGCTTACATTCCAGCTTTGCGCGCAGCGCATAAGCAATAGTCCCTATCCGCCCATTACCGCCACACCTGATACACTGTACTACGTCAATATAGATGGTATGACCCAGTCGCAGCGGCTGACAGTAGTGACCTTGCAGGGCCTGCTCGCGCAGTCTAAACCGCGCATCATGGTGGGCAGGGGCACCCGTATTTTTCACAAAGACCTGGAGAGGAACTATGGGGTGACTTATGACTCTACATACTACACGGATTTTGCGGGCCTGATCTCCCATTTTGCACCGGAGGTACCGGGCTACGTCCTGTGCACATTGGGAGATAGCAGTAGCAATGCTGCCATCTCGGCCTGCGGTGGAGTAGGAGCGATAGCTGTGACTCCAGCAGATACCGCAGTGATGTCAGTCAATAACATCCCCATGCTTCTGAGTGCTCTGGGCAGAAACGAAGGCTGGGCGCTGGACTCTATAGGCGGCATCTATAGCGATCGCATTATCGGCTTTCAGGATTATGGCAAGTATAGCTACCTGTCTGATTATTCTGTCTTCTCACATGCTATGCACTTCACAGCGCCTACAGCCTCCGCCCTCACCAACCGGGCCTTTGGGCGTATGCAGCCCAATAGTGCGCTGGTAGGCTGGGGCAGTGAGAATGACCTCGTGCTGGCAGCTTCACAGCATGGGCTGCACGTACATGCGGCAGATTTTGCCAATAACCTCTCGACCTTTACCAACTTTAACGTGACTGCGCAGCAGCATGAGCATAGCGCAGATACTAATATCATTCCCGGCACGCATACTGTTTGCTTCATCATGACTGACGGCGATAATATCCAGTGGCTGCTGGGAGATTTTGCTGATAATGCGCTGTGGTACGGCAGCCCGCACCGCGGCCAGGTGCCTATCGGCTGGACCGTGTCACCGGCGCTGGCAGAGCTGGCGCCTACTGTTTTGAAAAACCTGTATGATACCGCAAAAGCCGGTGACTATTTCATAGCAGGCCCATCGGGCATAGGCTATCTATATCCTGATGATTTCAACCCGATAGACTCTGCTGCAGCGATCAGTGACCGTATGATGCACAAAGCAGACTTGTCTATCGTCAACGTAATATGCAACGTCTGGGAGCCACAGAGTGTCGCACCATACCTCGCCCAGCCTGATATAGACGGTATGTTCTATTACACCTTTGAGAGCGGTTATACCGGGCTCTTCGGCTATTCGCAGTGCTTCTACGGCAAGCCTATGATCAGTGCGCGGTATACACTCTGGCAGTCCTATGTGTCAGCACCTATCCTGGCCCGGCTGGTCACCGCCCTGCCCAAAGATCCGACCGACCCTGATAGCTATACCCTGGTCAGCGTACACGTGTGGGATCATAGTGTAGACAGCGTGATAGCGGCAGTACAGCTCTTTGATAGTACGATACGGGTAGTAGCGCCTGATGCTTTTATCAAACTCTATAAAAAAGGAACCGGCTGCCGTGCCGCCGGCCTGGGTCTCAGGGATCAGGAAGGCGCGCAGCAATACCGCCTGAATAATGTACCTAATCCTGTGACAGCACAAACCGAGATACACTACACGCTGCCTTCGGCAAATTTTATCAGCCTGAAACTATACGATGCTACCGGCAAGGAGGTGAAAGTGCTCTACGCGGGTACGCAGAGTGCCGGTGAGTACGCTACTACACTAGATACACGCGATCTGGCAGCAGGTACTTATACTTATGTACTATACGGGCCGGGTATCAGTGCTTCGAGCCAACTGATCAAGAATTAGCACGCAGGTATTTATCCATAATTCATCCATTGACAGCTCATCGGGCTATAAACAAAAAGCCGGCTTTTTAGCCGGCTTTTCAATTCTGGTAGCAGGATGTCTATTGCTTATTCAGTTTACTATTCTTTATGCTATAGCTGAAGTAGATGACGAAGCCGATCACCAGCCATACACCCAGACGCAGCCAGTTAGCCCAGCCGAGGCCCAATATCATGAGGCCGCAGGTGATGATGCCAAGTATAGGTACCAGAGGTACCAGAGGTGTATGGAATGGACGAGGTTCGTCCGGTGCTGTCCGGCGCATGATGATGACCCCGGCGCATACGAGTATGAATGCAAAGAGGGTGCCTATGCTGGTCATATCGCCTACGATATCTCCCGGCACAAAGGCTGAGAATATCCCGATAAAGCCGAAGAGCAGCAGGTTAGACTTATATGGCGTTTTGTATTTAGGATGCAGATCGGAGAAAATGGATGGTATAAGGCCGTCCTTTGACATGGTGTAGAACACACGGGACTGCCCCATGAGCATCACCAGTATCACAGAGCTAAAACCTGCGAGGATAGCTACTGTCACAGACTTGGCCAGCCAGCCATAGCCCGGCATGTAGGTCTGGATGGCATAGGCCACAGAGGCTTCCTTGCCCGCCGTGCGAAAGTCATTGACAGTCGCCACTCCCGTCAGTACGTGCGCAAAGAGAATATATAGCACCGTACATACCGCCAGTGATCCGAGAATACCGATAGGCATATCACGCTTAGGATTTTTGGCCTCCTGCGCTGCAGTAGATACTGCGTCAAAACCGATGAAAGCAAAGAATACAACACCTGCGGCACCGAGTATACCCCATATACCACCGAAGTTATGCGGCACGCCCTGCGTATCCACATACGTAGTAGCAGCAGGTATATACGGAGTATGATTGGCCGGATTGATAAACTGCCAGCCGAATACGATGAAGAGCACCACGATGGCCAGCTTTGTGATCACGATCACTGAGTTGACAAAGGCAGACTCCTTGGTACCACGTATCAGCAGCAGGCTGAGCAGGAAGAGGATGAAGAGTGCCGGTACATTCATATAGCCGTGCGCTAGCACAGCGCCATCAGCACCCATCAGCTTCTCCATGGGGGAGTGGCACCACTCAAAGGGTATCTGGTAGCCAATATAGCCTAGTAGTTTATTGAGGTATTCGCTCCAGGCTATACTCACCGTGGCTGCGCCGAGTGCATACTCCAGCACCAGGTCCCAGCCGATCACCCACGCTACTAGCTCACCGAGTGTGGCATACGAGTAGGTGTACGCGCTACCTGCTACCGGTATCATGGCGGCAAACTCTGCATAGCAGAGACCGGCCAATGCACAGCCGATACCTGCCAATATAAACCCGAGTGTCACAGATGGGCCGGCATTATTAGCCGCCGCTGCCGCAGTCCGCACGAAGAGACCCGCACCGATGATGGCACCTATACCCAGCGCTACCAGAGAGGTAGCTGTGAGTGTACGGGTCAGGGTGTGCCCACCCTCACTATCAATGGTCAGGAGAGAGGCCAGGGATTTTTTCCTGAATAGAGTACTCATGTATCATTTTGTATAGGCGCAAAATAGAATTAATTATCTGATTAGAAAAAGTTAACACCGTTTCAGCATGACAATGTGTCCTTTCATTAAGTTTCCTGTATGTTTCAGGGATACACCATACCACGCATGTACTCAGCAGCATTATATTTACTGTATCAAAAAAATATGTCATGGCAGTACTGGCCCATATACTTAAAATATTTCCGCTTATCGTATTGCGGTATTTCTTTTTTGCAGGGATCGCGTACCTGATCTTCTATATATGGAAGAAGCAGAAATTCACTTTTCACAAGATCCAGCCCAAGTATCCTGGCAGCAAAGTGGTGAACCGCGAGGTGCTATACTCACTTTTGTCGTTGGCCATCTTTGCCATGATAGGAGGTGGAGTGTACTGGGCTAAAATAAGTGGCTATACCAAGATATACAGCGACTTTCATGCTCATAGCGTATGGTATTTCATGTTCTCCGTAGTGGCATTCATATTGCTGCATGACATGTACTTCTACTGGATGCACCGCTTCATGCACTGGGATAAGATCTATAAATACGTACACCGCATCCACCACCTCTCTACCAATCCTACTCCTTGGGCTGCTTTTTCTTTTCATCCGCTAGAGGCTGTGCTCGAGGTAGCTATCCTCCCCATCATGGTTTTCCTTATTCCATTGCATCCGCTGGCTATTTTCATCTGGGTGATCTACCAGACTGTACTGAATGTGATGGGGCATCTCGGCTTTGAGCTATTCCCCAGCGGCTTCACCACGCACGCACTATACAAATGGCAGAACACCTCCGTGCACCACAATATGCACCATCGCTATGTGCGCTGCAACTATGGCCTGTACTTTAATCTCTGGGACCGTATCATGGGCACCAATCATGCACAGTACGATGCCGAGTTTGAGAAAGTAAAGGCGCGCACAGCCGCCGCGCATCAGCCGGAGCCAGTGCAGGAGACAGTGGGGGAGGCCCCGGAGATAGCAGTATCGTGAGCGCAAATACGCTGAGCATATACTCAAAAGCCACTCCTTGCAGAGTGGCTTTCTTAATTGGGCTTTGGTATAGGATGGGGGTAGATTTCTTCTTATCCGAGATATGCTTTGAGTGATTTGCATTTACTGCTGCTCTTCAGGCGGATGATCGCCTTGTCTTTGATCTGGCGCACGCGCTCTTTGGTCAGGTCATAGCGCTCACTGATATCCTCCAGGCTCATAGGCTGCTCTACGCCTATGCCAAAGAACAGTTTCAGCACCTCGGCTTGCTTCTCCTGCAGGCAGGATAGCGACTGCTCGATCTCGGTGCGTAGCGACTCCTGGTAGGCCATCTGACGGTCTGCAGATACGGCATTAGGATTGGCCAGCACATCTATGAGGGCGTTCTCCTCCCCATTTACAAATGGCGCATCTACAGATATATGGCGGCCGGCTACGCCAAGTGTGGTTCTGACTTCATCCTCTTCTATATTGAGTAGTGTGGCGACCTCCTCCGGTGTAGGCTCACGGTCAAACTCCTGCTCCAGCATCTGAAAGGCCTTATTGATCTTGCTCAGCGAGCCTACTTTATTCAGCGGCAGGCGCACGATGCGGCTCTGCTCGGCCAGCGCCTGCATGATGCTCTGGCGGATCCACCATACGGCGTAGGAGATAAACTTGAAGCCTTTGGTCTCGTCAAAGCGCTGGGCAGCTTTGATCAGGCCGAGGTTGCCTTCATTGATAAGGTCAGAGAGTGTGAGTCCTTGATTCTGGTATTGCTTGGCCACTGATACCACGAAGCGGAGGTTGGCTTTGGTCAGCTTCTCCAGAGCGGCTTTATCGCCCTGTTTGATCTTTTTGGCCAGCCTGACCTCCTCTTCGGCAGAGATCAGGTCTACTTTGCCGATCTCCTGAAGGTATCTCTCCAGAGAGGCGCTTTCACGGTTGGTGATAGATTTGGTGATCTTAAGTTGTCTCATGAAATTGGGTTATTGGTTGTATGACGAATTTGCTCAAAAAAGGCTGCCGGTGCAACACTTTCACCCGTATTTTTCAGCCTTTCGTTATAAAAACTGCTATGTATACCCTAAAATGGTAGGCCACCAAAGTTTCCATAATATACTGTTTAAACATTGGTTAGGAAAAAGAAATATTTTAAATGAAATTTTGTATGAATGTGTTTTTTGCCTCACTTTAGGATAATATAAAGCACAACATACCCCTTGTCAAGGGCGCTGTAAGCAGCAGAAAATGAGGGATAAATGGCAGGCTATCTGGTGATGATGATCTCTGTGCCCGGATGGACATATTGATAGATCTCATTGATATCGTCGGTGCGCAGGGAGATGCAGCCGAGCGTCCAGTTGACAGTTTGGTCTATGAGGTAGTCGTGATGATCGGGTACACCGTGTATACCTATACTACCGCCTATACCACGGCCTTCGGGTATCAGACCGCGCCGTTGATTGGCTTCGTACTTGCGCTGGCTATCGGCAGTAGGGTAGTCTATCCAGATAAACTTCTCCCATGACTTGTGCGGGTATTTGCTCAGTACATGAAAGGTGCCCTCCGGCGTGCATTGGTCACCTTCATATTTCTTGTCGCTCACCGGGTCGCCGCCAAAGACACACGCATACTCCCGCAGCGTATGCGTACCAATGCTGAGCGTGAGGGTATGAGAGAGCTTCGAGATATGTACTGTGACCGCATCGGGATCGAGCTGATAGAGCGCGATCTGCTGGGCTATAGACAGGCTGCGGTCCTGCGCATACAGCATACATCCGCTCAGGATCAGTAGGAGTACTATGGCAGGACGCTTCATATGCATGATGATATGATAACGATGCGCGATCAGCTTTTATTTCATAAACATAAGTCACAATAAAGGCCAACCGCCGAACCACAATACAATGTCTAAATAAGCGTATATTACGGATCGTGTAAGACAGAAGCTTTATCACCAGGCAGCAGAAACCTATACCAGTCACTAATGAAGACACTACTACTCGTTTTAAACCTCATCTTACTTTTTCCTGCTGTCGGGCAGGTCAGCACTTTTAGTAAGTTCTATGGCAAGGATTCATTTTATTGTGCAAGTCCGACGGTAATAGCAGACGGCGATTCGATAACATTATTAGGACTTTTTTATGGCTATAACAGGCAAGGACATTTGTTTATAAAGTCTGATCTAAATGGCAATGAAGCGTATCGTTTTGTAAATGGCAAGCCTGACACGATTTTTTCCGGACATTATGCACTCTGCGCAAATCGAACATCTACTGGCCATTTTATTCTCAGTGGAGGCGTAGCAAGAACAGGGGCACAAACAGGATACGATGTGCTTTATAAGCTCAAATCCAATTTAGACACAGAATTTGTGCATACGCTTAATACTGCATCAGGTTGTTCCTATCTACCATTTGCCAGTGAACTCAGTGATAAGAATTATCTTTTAGCTGGTTGGAGGCAGGATTGTGTGGTTGGAGCTAATCGCATAGCGACTTTTATAAAGACAGATACATTGGGTAATATCATTTGGATAAAAGAAGAGCCGCATCCCAATGTCTCAGAATTTTCCAGTACCAGCGTAATATCAGATAGGTTCTACGTCATGGACCAAATAGCCACGGATGGTAATACCGGTGATAGCGTAATACAGATACACAAATATGATAATGATGGCAATTTGATTTGGAAAAGGAGTTTCGGTCATGAGGGGTTTAATAACAAAACGGGTCCTTTGATACCTACCCATGATGGCGGTGCAGTATATGTTTTGAATATCATTGATACTAATAGCATATTAGGTCATCCTACTATTTATATGCCCGCAATCATCTATCGTCTAGATAGTTCGGGAGCTATTTTGTGGCAAAGATGGCTCAATGGAGCTAACTTGTTTAGCATTCACGAAACTTCATCAGGTTCTTTAGTTTTTTGTGAATCGAGGGGAGGAGTTGTAAATGAGCCAGAGTATAGCACCAAATTGAGCGGAGAGTTATTCAAAACGGATCGAGACGGAAATATACTTTGGAAGAAACGCTATGTAGAGGGTGTGGATTCGAGTCAACATAATTATTTCTTCGACGTCACGGAGGGCGCAGACTGCGGTATCTTTGCTACGGGTCAGGCAGTTCCTCTGCATGGGCAGAGAAATCAGGTCTGGCTCTTGAAGGTGGACAGCAATGGCTGCCTGAACGGCGACTGCCCGGAGCTATATACTGGTATCAAAGATCAAGAAAAAGCAGCGGATATTGTTGTCTTCCCTAATCCAACTCAATCCTATTTCATAATAGCTTTTAGCGAGACGTCAGACTTTCGCAGGTATAGGGAGCCCGTTTTTAGGCTAACGGATGTGACTGGCCGTACGGTATCGCAAAGCATACTCACGGAGCAGGCTACCACCTTTTCTAGTGAAGCCTTCTCGTCCGGCGTTTACTTTTATACCATCAGGTCTGATGGCCGCCATATCGCAGGCGGCAAGATCGTGATCAGGCCGCAGTCACAATAAAAGCCAACCACCGCTACAGGAATATAATATCTCCGGTGCCTTTTTCGTTTATTTACGTAATGAAGCGACTCTGGCTACTCATCCTCCTGTGTATCTCACTGGCTACTGTAGCGCAGCGCGGTGTACCGCCGCGCCCTACGCTGCCGCCTGTCACCATGCAGCAGCCTCATCTCTCTCGCACAGACCAGGCGCGTATGGTGCGGCTGGAGGACTCTCTGCAGCGCCTGCTCAATATCGTGCTGTATGATACGACCGTAAAGGTAGAGGAGAAGAGCATGGACTATGCCGGTGCAGTGATACTCAGCATGGCCTCCGGCAAACCCGATACCAATGTCTACATCAAGCCACTGCCCAAAGTGGATACAATAGCAGAGAAGAAGCGCTTCGAGCGGCGCAAGCAGGCCTGCTACCAGTTTATACCCAAGCTGATCTCGGCGCTCAAGATGGACAATTCCTTCTACTATCCCTTTGACTCCCTCACAGAGGTGAGCAAGATCTATCCGCCTGATAGCACCTTCCGCATCCTGACCTGGCAGATGCACTACCCCAAGGGCCGCTTCCGCTACTATGGGGTGATACAGATGCGGTCTGAGAAGATGAAGATCTACCCGCTGCGTGACCTGCGTGATACGTTGCCCTTTCACACGCAGCAGGTGCTGACGCGTGACAACTGGTATGGCCAGATCTACTACCGCATCATAGAGCGGACCTACAATAAGAAAACCTATTACACTCTCTTTGGCTTTGAGGCAGCAGACTTCATCTCGCGGCGCAAGATAGTAGACATCCTGACCTTTGATGCCAATGGCGAGCCACGTTTTGGTGCGCCGCTCTTTTGCTCTACAGATAGCAACAGGCGCAAGGTGCGTGATACGCTCGATCGCTTCTTTATAGAGTATAAGTGGAACGCATCGCCTACGCTGAACTATGACAACAACAAAGAGATGATCGTCTTTGACCACCTGGCACCGCCTGATCCCAAGGCCAACGGCGTCTATGTGGCCTATACGCAGGATGGCACCTACGAGGGCTTCAAGTGGATGACCAACCACTGGGAATGGGTAGAGAAGGTATTCAACTTTGCCATCAATGAGGACGACAACCCGCCTATCCCTGCACCGCTATTCGGCATACCTAAGAAGCAGCCTACGCTGCCTACTGAGGTGGAGCACTAGAGGCTGGACGCTGGATGCTGGATGCTTGATACCAGATACTGGATGCTAGATGCTGAGCACGATCACTCTGGATATACAGGACTATCGGGTAGGGTCAGGTCGCGACCTGACCCTACAGCACAGCGCACTACTTCTGATCTTTCATTTCTTCCGGACTCCTGGTCCCCGGTTCTTGCCCCTTGGTTCTCAGTTCTTGGTTCTTAGCTCTTGATTCTTGACTCTTGATTCTTGTTTCTCAGTGTACCCAAAAAGAAAATCCCCTGCCGGATGGGCAGAGGATCTCTGATATGATGCAGGGGCCAGAATTACTTCTTGAGGCCGGCGATTCTTCTCATGAGCTTAGACTTCAGGTTAGAAGCCTTATTTTTGTGGATGTTGCCACGCTTAGCGAGCTTGTCCAGGAGAGATACCACCTTAGGGAGTGCCTTCTGAGCGTCAGCTTGCTTGTCTGCAGCGCGGAAGTCGCGGATCAGGTTACGAGTGGTCTTTCCGAAATATCTGTTAGCCAGCCTTCTTTTGCTGTTCTGGCGGATTCTCTTTTCTGCTGATTTGTGGTTAGCCATTTCTACTATTTTTCTAAAAGGACTGCAAATATAAACTTCTTTTTTATAAATCCAATAGAGTCAGCCGTAATTTCGGTTATAAACATTTTTGCAAAAATGTTTACATTTTTCGCTTGCTTATTTATATTTGAGACAGTTTTGGTAAAGTAGATCCCTCCGGACTGTCGTTTCCACAGATTGGTGGACCTATTTTCTGAAATGATTTTTTAACCAATCTGTTTAACTCATTATGAACATTTACGTTAGTAACATCAACTTCCGCGCTAGGGAAGAAGATCTGCAAGCCGCATTTGAAAAATACGGTGAAGTATCTTCAGTCAAGATCATTAAGGACAAAGAAACACGCCGCAGCAAGGGCTTCGGTTTTGTAGAAATGCCTGATGACAATGCAGCCAAGTCAGCCATAGACGGCCTGAACGGCTACATGCTGCTGGACCGCAGCCTGCGCGTGAACGAGGCTAAGCCACGTCCGGAAGAATAATCAAGCACAAGGAAACATAAGTATAGCTTAACCCAATTTAAGCCTCTCCTTTACCACCTGAAAAATCATTACGCCTCATACTTCGCAGTGTGGGGCTTTCTTTTTGTGGAGGGATGAGATGGCTGGCATAAAATCGGTATCTTGCGGCCGCTATTTAAAAGCGATGCTGATATCTCATCTGCGGCAAATATGTGATCATCCCATAGTACTATAGGTAATGCTTAGTGCATAGATAGCTCGATACAAAGACCTACGCATGAAAAAACTGACCTCAGAAAACAAAATCTTCCTATCACTGATGGCATGCTGGCTGATAGTCGGAGCCGGTATACAGCTCGTGATACCCAAGGGACATGAGATACTATGGATAAACGATATGCACTCGCCCCGGCTGGATGCATTCTTCACATTAATCTATACCTGTTTTGGGTTCAATACTTCACTTCCACTGTTTGTAGCGCTTCTCCTTTTTGTAGTTTTCTGGAGCTATGGCCGCGCACTGCAGGCATTTGTCAACTCATACATTGTGCTTCTCGGTATAGATTTCATGCACAAGTTTGTCACTACCAGTGAGCTAAATTCAAGGCCGACTTTCTTTTTTGGCCTGCAGCGGTTGCATACCTTGCCCGGTATCTTTTTAAATGGACAGAGCGGCTACCCGGCGGCGGCATCGGCCGGGACTTTTGCCCTATTCCTGTTCGTGCTGATACATCTCGCTGATAAAAGGTGGAGCTATGTTTTTTTCGCTATAGCTATTTTATACTCTGTATCGCGGCTGTATGTATTCCAGAATTTCTTTGACGCAGTATACGCAGGCTCCGCCATAGGTGTAGGCAGTACTCTGCTGGTATCACCTATGCTTAACTGCAAGTACTATCAAAGTATCAAGTGGAAAGACAGGTCGCTCTACCGGGATATAAGAAGCCTGATAGGCAAACTGATAAAATCATAACGCCGGAGATTATACATTTCTGCCGATCCTCAGCTTTTTGAAAAATCTGATATAGGAGTCTATATCAAATAGCTTGGAGTCATTGGCGGCCTTGTACGTGAGGAAGATACCTACAGGCGTGAGTACCATCGTGGCCATCCACATACCTACCGGTGCGCTGATCACCATCTTCTCGGCTGTCTTCTCACCTATGATAGAGGTGACATGATAGATGATAAAGAAAATGATAGAGTAGAAAAGCGGCCAGCCAAGGCCTCCCTTGCGGATAATGGAGCCCAGCGGTGCCCCTATCAGGAAGAGCACCATACAAGCGATGGAGAGGGTAAATTTGCGATAGATCTCTATCTCATGCTTCACTATTTCAGCGTTTTTAAAGTCTACCTGCTTGGCCACGATATCTGAGTAGTTCTTGATATTGCGCGCCTGCGTCATTGCGCGCTCCATGATCTTGGTCTGCTCACCGGCGTTAAAGGTGTGCAGCATATCCTCCGCATTGCGGAAGGAAAGATTAAAGTTGACATTGACCGGGGCGGGGGCTTTCTTCAGCGTGTCAAGGCCTGTGCGCAGATCGCCATAGTAGGGCACAACATAGTCATGCAGCCCCTTGACCAGGCCATCGCGCTCTATGCCGATCGTATCCATCTGATGCACGAGCTGAGGCACCGTCATCATCTGCTTCATGTCTTTGAAGAAGTTCTCGTCTGTACGCGTCAGCTTAAAGCGCGAGAGATCAAATTTTTTGTCCCAGGACCCGAAGCTGGTGTGGTACATCTCATAGTTTTGCTGATCTGGTTTCTTGGGTGCCAGCTCCTTGTACTGGTCGCCATTCTCCAGGTGCAGGGTCAGCGCCATGTGCTTATCGTCCTGGGTCATCGAGCCTTTTTCTGCCGTGATGATATGATCGTCGCCCTGCCCGCTGGTATGGTCATACACCAGTATATTGTAGAGCAGGTTGCTGTCTTCATTCTTCTTAGTGACGCGCAGGCTGAAGCCGTCTATCTCATTGAAGAAGATGCCCTCCTTGATCGCGACGGTAGGTTTCTGATGCTGGATGTCATAGATCAATACGTTCCGCTTCAGATTGGCTATGGGCAGGATATTATTGGAGAAAAAGAAAGCGAAGATGCTGATGAAGAATACCGCCACAAATACCGGCAGCATGATACGCTGGAGGGAGACACCGGCAGATTTAGCGGCGGTCAACTCCATGTGCTCGCCCAGGGATCCGAGAGTCATGATAGAGGAGAGCAGTACCGCCAGCGGCAGCGCCATGGGTACGAGCTGCGCCGAGGCGTAGAAAATGAGCTGCGCCAGTATCCAGGTGCTGAGGCCCTTGCCTACGAGGTCATCCACATACTTCCACAGAAACTGCATGACCAGTACAAACAGAGAGATGCAAAAGGTCAGCACAAAAGGCCCGATAAAGCTTTTGAAGAGCAGCCAGTCAAACTTCTTGACAGGCAGGTGGCGCGAGAGCGATATTTTAGGTAGCGATATGATAGCGGGGCTAAACTAATGAATAATGGACAGAGCGTAGCCATGGCGGCCATGTACTTTGCAAGATGTCAATCATTATATTTACCAAAAAGGTAAAATGCTTCGTTTGACATTTTTTCTGATAATGGTGACATATCTAGCTTGCTCATCTGCGTCGGCCCAGCTTACCTTCAAAGTCTCCAGTCCGGGCAAAATCTCCGTCTTTCAGACACCGGCAAAAATGAGGGTACTGTACGTGGGCGTCGACAATCCTATCGAAATAGAATCAGTCAAAATACCTAAGTCTGCCCTCGTGATGAAATGGCGAGCAATACCTAACGAGCCTGTGACAGGGGCTTTGTTTCGCGATAGCACGACAAAGGATTACATCGCAGTACCTAACACACCCTGCATGGTGACCCTCGATATCTATTACAAAGACTCGCTGATCAATAGTGAGCAGTATCGATGTAAATCTATACCCACGCCTATAGCTACGGTAGGCGGCAAGTACGGCGGTGGCATCATCGCTCCTGCGCTGATGCTGAGTGGTAGTGGTATTGTTCCAATATTAGAAAATTTTGATTTTTCGTGCCGGGTCTCTGTAGTCAGTTATTCTATGACCTATGTGTCTTGTGGAGTAGCGAAAACCGTTTCTACCACCGGGCCTGTGTACAGTGCTCAGATGAAGGATATCATAACTAGCGCAAAGCCGAATGATGTCATCCTTTTTAATAACATTGTAGTAAGCTACTCTGGCGGAGGTTTTGCAACCTTGAGTCCGATTGCGTTTGTTATCTCTTGAATCAGAAGTATTGGCTCTTGCTGCATTAGCACTAGAGAGCCATAGTCATAATTGAGTCATACAGCTTTATGAAAAAGATATTCGCTCTGCTTTTAATAATGACCGGGTTATATGGTGTAGGCACTGCCGGCACCTTTGAGATCAAAGACGGGCACTTCCTGCTGGATGGCAAGCCCTACCGCATCTATGGCGGCGAGATGCACTATGCGCGCATACCGCGTGAGTACTGGCGCCACCGCATACAGATGGCTCACGCTATGGGCTGCAATACACTTTCCATTTATGTCTTCTGGAACTACCACGAGACCGCTCCCGGCGTCTGGGACTGGAAGAGTGACAACCACGACCTGCGTGCCTTCATAGAGCTGGCAAAGGAGGAGGGGATGTACATCGTGCTGCGCCCCGGTCCATACACCTGCGCGGAGTGGGATTTTGGTGGATTCCCGTATTGGTATGCTGGTACGCGGGTACGCACTAGCGATCCTGCTTTTCTTGACTCCTGCCGCACTTACCTGAGAGAAGTCTATAAGCAGGTAGACGGACTCTTCGTAGAGCAGGGTGGCAATATCATCATGACGCAGGTGGAGAATGAGTACGGCTCTTTCTCCTTTGACATGCAAATGAAGGTGTCGCACCGGCAGCGCCGCATCTACATGGAGAAGCTGGCAGATATCTTCCGTGAGGTGGGCTTTTCTCATACGCTTTTCACCTGTGATGGCGGCATCATACCTGTCATCAATTTTGCCCGCCTGGGGCATATCAAGGGCCTCTTCCCTGGTACGAATGACAGCAAGTTTCTCGGTACTGCTCATCATACGGTGCGGAAGTTCTACAGCAAGCAAGGCCCCTACTACATCCCTGAGGAATACGCCGGCTGGTTTACCCACTGGGGAGATGCGCATGTCTTTCACCGTGATGTAGAGAAGTATAAGAAGCATGTGGAGGACCTGCTGAAGACAGACTTCTCCTTCTGCTACTACATGGTGCACGGCGGTACCAATTTCGGCTTCTGGAGCGGCGCCAATCACCGCTCGCAAAACGACGTGTGGCCGGTGATCACCAGCTATGACTATGGCGCACCCATAGGCGAGGCGGGGGGCAGGACACCTCTCTATGACTCCCTGCGGGCCGTCTATCAGCGGCATACCGGTGAAAAGCTGGCTGAGGTGCCGGCGCCGATAGGCACTATGTCTATGGCCGGCATCCGGCTCACGCCACACCTGCTTTTCCGCAATGAGGGCCTGAGGGATACGGCCCTCAATCCTGTGGCATTTGAAAAAATGGACGAGTACAGAAATGACAACTACGTGCTGTATGAGGCGAGTGTGAATGATACTATAAGAGGAAAGCTCTCTACCAGTGGTATCACAGACTTTGCTACCATTTATACCTCGGAGAAACTGCTGGCCACGATAGACCGCGATCAGCCTGCAGGGACAGTTGCCCGGACTATCAATGTCGATCTGCCTAATCAGGCTGATATACAGATAGTGGTAGAGAATATGGGGCGGATCAATTTTGGGAAAAAGCTTTGGGATAATCGCCGCGGCATTACCGAAGGGCTTTTGCTGAATGGCAAACCTTTCAAACCCGGTCTCTGGACCAGCTACCATATATCTAACGAAACGGATGTAGTACCTCCGCACTGGGAGCAGGACACCTCGTATGTAGCGGAGCAACCTGTGTTTTATTCAGGTTCCTTTACGCTGACAGATACTGCTGATACCTGGATGGATATGCGCGGTTTTGGTAAGGGATTCGTAGTAGTCAATGGTCACAACCTGGGCCGCTACTGGGAGGTAGGCCCGCAATACTCACTCTATGTACCCGGTGTCTGGCTGCATAAAGGTGCAAACGAGATCGTGATCTTTGACCTGCTCAATCATAGGCAGCAATCCTACATCACAGCTACCGATCATCCGGTAGATAGATAGTAAAAACGAAATAAACTGATCAGGGGAAAGGATCAACCGGCGCCCAGCTGGTGCTTCAGCTCTTCTATCTGGCTGTCCCAGAGCATGGTCTGGTCTTTTACCTCCTTGTCATCGGCAAAGTCGGTGACCTCAAGGATGGTGTCGTTGGCAATGTCAGACTTGTAGATACGGAAGGAGAAGAACTCACCATCGCGGCCATCGAGCCAGTGGTACTTCACATATTCATCTTCTATAAACTCCACGATCTGCGCCTGCTCGCGTGAGCCGCCCCAGCCGAAGACGATAAAATTGTCATTGGCATCGCAATAGTCTGAGAACCATTGTGCAAGGTTAGACGGGTTGGTAACAAATCCAAAGAGGATAGACGGTGATGAGCGGATGATATATTCGAGCGTGAATTTCTTTCTGGCCATTGACTGATCGTATTTTATGTGTGATAGGTAACGAGGGCAAGTATAGATAAATATTTTGTTTATCAAAATCCGTGTTATGTTTTTTAAGTGTATTTCGCCGCCGGGTGGTGTATATCTACGGCCAATCTGTGATTTCCGGCTGCCAATGGAGTTATTAACAGTTGTCTTTATTACCACATTTAATATGCCAAGGCATTCCTTGCAATAATTATATTTGTCCGCTTCTGATCAAATCAATCCCGCATGTACGACATCCGCTATCATGATACCGACCTGAGTGACAAGAGTTTTCTCGTGACGGGCGGGGCGGGTTTCATAGGCTCCAATATCGTAGAGTACCTGCTGAAATACGGCGCTAAAAAGGTCCGCGTACTGGACAACCTCCTGACGGGCAACTATAAGAATCTCAAGCCATTTGAGAATAACCCCGCCTTTGAGTTTATGGAGGGGGATATCACTGACTCTGATACCTGCCACCGTGCCTGCGCCGGCATAGACTATGTCTCGCACCAGGCAGCGCTAGGCTCGGTACCACGGTCTATCAAAGATCCCGCCCGGACCAATATGATCAATGTAGGCGGCTTCCTCAATATGCTGATAGCCGCCAAAGATAGTGGGGTCAAGATGTTCGTATATGCCTCATCATCATCTGTCTATGGGGATGAAACTACCCTGCCAAAGGTAGAAAGCAAGATAGGCAATCCGCTCTCGCCCTATGCTGTATCAAAGTATACCAACGAGCTGTATGCGAAGGTTTTTCACGCAAACTACGGCCTCCGTGTCATAGGCCTGCGCTATTTCAATGTCTTCGGGCCCAATCAGGACCCCAATGGCCCCTATGCTGCCGTGATACCGCTTTTCACAGACAAGATCATGAAGCGCGAGGTGGTCTATATCAACGGTGATGGCCTCCAGACCCGTGATTTTACCTTTGTGGAGAATGCCGTGCAGGCTAATATACTCGGTATGCTGTGCAGCAATGAAGCGGCTATCAATGAGGTATTTAATATAGCCTATGGAGAGAACTACTCTGTGAATGAAATGTACGACCGGATAGCAGCGCAACTAGGCAGCGATCACCGCCCCACACACCGCGACCCGCGTGCGGGCGATATACAAAACTCACTGGCCAATATAGACAAGGCGCGGACGCTGCTGGGCTATGACCCGCAGTTCAGCTTTGGCAGAGGGCTGGAGATCACGGTAGACTATTTTAAAAATGTTTAGTTAAGTACATATGTTTAGCTTGGTCATAGCTTTATAGCTTCACTCAAAATTGCATCAGACAACTCGTGTGCATTAATGTTCTTCACTATTCGATATTCTATAGTCTCTATAGCTAGCTGAATTGTATCCGAAATTTCATCTTCACCAGAATTTTCAATTAGCTTATTTAACTCAATCAAAACACTACTATCTCCTATATACGAGAGTGCCTCAACTGATTCGTGTTTTGCCACCAAGCTAGTGTCGGTTATGACAACGTTAAGAAGTTTTCTAATAACGTATGATTTCATTGGTTTTAAAACCCAAGGCTTTTTTTGCTCAATCTTTAATAATTGCGCAGCTGCCTCATGCCTAACAACCGAACTTCTATCACAGGTCAAAATATTCACAAGAAACTCAATATCTTCTTTGGAGTCACAAATAATTGCGAAGTTTTCGAGTAACTCAAATCTTTTGAAATCCTTGGCATTGCCTGAGATGATACTTTTAATTAATTCTTTAGTATTCATGAGAAGAATATTATTGAGGTATTTTTATTTTAATTGGTTTCAATTGGTTGCCTTGATAAAAGGAAACAAAAGCTGTCCCAGGTTTCGTACTTTTTAAATCGCTATGTATAACGGATCTATCTTGACCATTATCTTCACCATAAAGCATTTTAGCTATTTCCTCAACTTCAGAAGAGTCAATCTTATGTATTATTTTATTCTTTAAATCACTAATCAAATTGTAGTTTTCTTTTTTGGGGAAATGTGATAGATTCTGTGTTGAAAACCATATTGAAATTCCTTTTCTTCCTATATGCTTAATGAGACTAAAAACTTCGGCAACAAGTTTGGAATTAGAAAATAGAATATGAGCCTCTTCAAGAATAATTACGTCAGTCGTTTTGCGACCAGCAGATTCAGGGTGACTTTCGAGCTGTTTTAGTAATTTTTCCATATAAGCCAGATAGTTTTCTGGTTTTATATTATAAATGCTAATGCCAGACTGTTTGAGCAACTCGGCCTGCATATTTGTGGTAACTTCTAAAACATTTACTCTGCCCGACGAAAATAATCTCGGAAAATCCTCTTTAAGTTTTTGGTTCAATCCCCCTGTGGAATCAATAAAATGGACTCTTACGTCGTGCGTTAATAATTCCGCTGCAAATCGGAAGGCTGTATATGTTTTGCCGCTTCCTTGATACCCTATAATCATGCCTTGATCTTTTAATGAATCAAGCTTCAGGTTTATAGATCGATCAATATCAGGGACGCCATTATACACTGCATATCCGATCTGCACAGAATTATTTATTGGTGCATATTCTTTACATAAGGTGTCAAATTCTCCGAAGTCACCAAAAGCTTGAGGGTTTTCTACTCCAACTTCTTCTATTACAAATGACATTAAATTGACAGCAGAACTGTATTCGGTTTGCTGATAAATTTTATCCTTCCATAAATGATATTCTGAAATGTCATTAAACTCAGCCAAGGCATAAAAATCAACTTTTTTGTAAAATACATCATCTACGTTTTCCATTTGTAACTCGATAAAATCCAGAATAGGTTTATTGATTGCGTGATCTTTTGAAATAACTGACTCATAATAATCAGGCGATGCATAAAGAAACAAAACTAGAACACGAATTTTATTTTTACGTTGACCTCGGATGAAATAAAAGTGTTCTATTATATTATTATCTTTTAAGCGATCGAGATATTTCTTTATTTTATCCTGAGAGCCAAGTAGATTTTTTGCCTTTTCACTTTTATAATTTGAAACTAAGCAACTTATAAAGCTTTTATCTTCGGCTGTAATAGTTTCTTGATTATCATAGTTATGGTCGGATAAAACCTTCCCTTTAAACTTTCGCAGCCTATTTATTCTATAGCAAATTACAAGGTCGTCATCTTTCTTTTCCTTCGGAGCTTTGGCTAATAGGCTTTTCAAGTCTTTGCGAATCGCTTTATAATTTTCATCATTGGTTGATATGCTTATTACAAAATCCATATCTCCCGTTAAATACCATAACGAGTTGAGGATTTCCATCCTATTTTTAAGATATTCTTTTACCTTCTCGTAAAAATCCGCCCGACGAGTATCTATAAAAATAAAATATGTATTGATCTCTGGGAATAGTTTCTCAAGAAATGACGGATTTATTACAAAAGTCACATTTTTAATTTCTCCACTTTCTATAAGGGAGTCAATTATTTTTCGGTCACTTTTGGGAAAATGAAAATATGAATGATTGTAATCAATTAAAAGTTTGTCCGTTTTTGAATCTCTATTGTTACTTTTTGACATAGATTATGAGTTAGATAAAATATAGCCTTTAAAATTGCAGAAACAAAATTCGCATTATATTCCTCATAAAAAATACCCTAAAATGGGTATCTTCTAAGTGTTAGATAATTTGGAATGGGATTGGATTCCTTAATAATACTAATTATTTTCGTAACATGAATCTCGTAGCGAACTGGTATAATAATATCCGCCAAAACTGGCGTGATGCTGCTACGGATGAGCTTTTCACTAAGGTTTTCTGGGGCAATTTCATTTTCTGCTTTGCTATCTATATGGTAGCCATCCAGTGGCTGAAATTCAATAGTACCCGCATGGGCACGATGGTCAATGACCCTGTCTATTACCTCTGCGAGCCACATGACTTCTCCCTATATATCGGCTTTTGTACCTATAGCGTCACCATATTTACTATCCTGTACCTGCTGCAGTATCCGCACCTTCTCCATAGGGGCTTCACGGGGTTTACGGTACTCTTTCTCATACGTGCCTTCTGTATCTTTATGATACCGCTGTCCCCATCTACAGATATGATACGCCTGCATGATCCGTTTACCAACTTTGTGGGCGCAGAGGACTCCATCACCAATGACCTTTTCTTCTCCGGGCATATGGCAGATATGGCGTTTTTCTTCCTGCTGGTATCAGACCGCTGGGCCCGCAGGTACATACTGGTAGCTATGATATGCTTGGGTATCATGCTGGTATGGCAGCGCGTGCACTATACGCTGGACGTGCTGGCCGCTCCCATATTCTCCTATTTCTGCTTCTGGGCCTTTGTGCAGAAGGATGTCATCTGGAGCCCTTTCCTGAAGAAGGCTGAGTCTGAAGACGAGAAAAGCTCCCCTGGCCACGTACTGTAGCCAGCGCGGGCTCAGCATCCGCCTTGCCCCAATCTGTAAATCCTTTATCGGCTGCTTTTTGCAGGTATTTCAGCGCCTTGACGTTATCATTTTGCCGGGCGGCTATCACGGCGTGGAAGTATAGCTGGTCCGTATTGTCCGGATCTGCCAGCTCATAGATGGTGGCAAAGTGGTCTGCATTGGCCACAGCGCCACGGGCGATACACTGGCTGGTATAGGAGTAGCAGCCCAGGCTGATGAAACCGAGCAGGCGCTTATCTGTGGGATATGCGCTGGTGCGCAGGTGGCTGATCGTATTCCGCCACCAGGGTATGTCCTGATTCTGAAAGGCTTGCATTAATATCTGTTTCTGATTGGTTTCGCTTTTCAGCATATCAGATTTCTGGGCGGCTTCCTTTTTATACAGGTCGGTAGCAGCCAGCTCGGCGGCTTTCTGCTGATAGGTAGTGATGGCTGCTACACCATTCAGGAAGGCAGCCGCTTCCTCGTACTTCTGGTAGGCCTCGACGGCATTATTGCCCCTGATAGCAGAAGCCGCCTCTGTAGCGATCTCCGTTTCATAGGCCTTGATAGATATCTTGACCTTTGCGCTGGCGGTATCCTTTACCTGCCGGAATGTCAGCCAGTAGAAGGCCTTCTGATAGACTTTGGTATCCGGCCATTCATGCTTTCCGTCAAACTCGACAAGTGTGCCCGAGCCAGCAGGGACAGTATTGGCAAAGGTCAGAAGGTCAGAGTAGTTCATATCTGAGGTGCCCGCAAAACCTAGCAAGTCGATAGGATGAGAGGTTTGTAATGGAATAGTAGCTCCTGCATATATCACATTGTTTATGTTTGAATTATTAAATGCTTCTTGCAATATCACTTTAGCGCCTCCTGAGAAGCCGGCCAGGCAGATATTGCCCTCATCATAGTGCAGGCGGGTATGCAGATCGGCTATGATGTTACCGATGTAGCCGGCGCACTGCGCGCCATCCAGGCCGTTGCGAGAGTTGTTAGATCCGGCCAGCGCGATGCCAAACCGGTCTGCCAATTTGCGGTATTTTTCTACCGGTAACCATCCGGCTCCATGTGGATCTGCAAAGACGATGATCGTCCGCGGTATGCCCGCCGAATCGCTGGTATGTGGGATGTACATTGCATAAGATTGGCTGGTATCTGATGGTAGTTGCACGCGTACCACTGAGTCTATAGGTGCGTGATAATCAGCTATAGGTGTCTGATTGGTTGCGGATGTGGTGACCGTGGTTGCACTTTCAGTGGTGTTGGTATTATTGCTGCAGGCGGTAAAAAGGACCGCTGAGAAGGCAAGTAAGTATCTGGTCATGCGTGATGGTATGGTTCGTTATTTAATATAGTAAAGGCACGGTAGATCTGCTCCAGTAAGATGACTCGTACGATCTGGTGGGAAAAGGTCATGGCCGAGAGGCTGATGGAACTATTGGCGCGCTGCCGCACCTCCTCTGAGAAGCCATAAGCCCCGCCGATCACTAGTACTACGGTCTTGATCGAGGTATTCATCCAGCGGGCCACCTCATCGGCAAATTTTACACTGGTATAGGTCTTACCTTTCTCATCCATCAGGATCAGGTGGTCTGAGGGGGCCAGCTTTTTCAGGATCAGCTCGCCCTCCTTTTGCTTGATCACTGCCTCGGTGCCTTTGATACCGGCATTATCTATATGCCCATATTCAAAGGAGATATAGCGCTTGATACGCTTGTCATAGTCGGCCTCTATGCGGCGGATAGACTCGTCGGCAGTTTTGCCCAGCAGGATTACTTTGATCTTCATTTCCAAGGGACAAAATAAGGCAGATTTAGCTCCCCTAGTAGGTATTGGTAAATTAAAATCTATATTTGCGCGCTATAACAATCACCAACAAAAGCAAACACAAATGTCTAAGTTAAAAACTCTTGCAGCGCTGGTACTGATCACCATCACGCTCGCGTCTTGCAATGATAAATCAAAGCTACTGGTCAATACATGGAAGATAGAGGACCTGAAGCTGAGCAAGCCTATCCCGCCACAGGCACAGGGCTTCTTTCAGGCTATGGTACAGCAGATGAAGGACAACGTGCGCCTGACCTACAAGGCTGATGGTACCTTTACCTATCAGGTAGCTGACCAGACTCAGAATGGCAAGTGGACCCTGAGCAAGGATGGCAAGCAACTCGTATCTACAGATGACAAGGGACACTCTATCACCTATACTGTAGTAGAGCTGACCAAGGACAAGTTTGTGTCTTCCTCTACAGACAAGGGCGATACAGTGACTTTCTTTATGTCTCCGTCTAATGGTGAGCCTATCAAGCCTGCTGCTCCTGCCGCACCTATGGGCCAGGAAGATAACGCTACCGGCATAGACTCTGCTACGGCTGCTGACGCTGCTGCAGCACCTGCAGAGGCTCCAGCTAAGAAATAATCTGAACAAATCTTAATAAGAAAGGATTCCCGTTGCCAATCAGCGGGAATCTTTTTTATTTTTGGCCAAGACCACAAGACCAACCAATGATGAAGAAAATATCTGTACTCATGCTGCTGGCCTGCATAGTAGTAGCTGCCAGCGCCCAGAGCAAGGCAAAGAAGACCCCGGCACCGGACCCGGCCAGATTTGCCCTCGTGGAGGGAGGATCCTACACGATGGGCACAGCCAAAGGCAAAGAACCAGTAGAAGGTCCTGAGCACAAAGTAGCTGTCAAGGATTTCTATATTGCTAAGTATGAGCTGACCTTTGATGATTGGGACCGCTACTGTGACAGTACGAAGCGCAAACCTACTGACGATATGAAGTGGGGCCGCGGCAAGCGCCCTGCCATGATCGTATCATGGATGGATGCTGTAGCCTACTGCAACTGGCTGAGCAAGCAAGACAAACTCCATCCCGCCTATGTGATAGATGAGGCTAATAAGACCGCTAAGTGGCTCGATACTGCCAACGGCTACCGCCTGCCTACCGAGGCAGAGTGGGAGTATGCGGCGCGCGGCGGTGCCAAGGGCAAGGACACTAAACACGCCGGCTCTGACAATCTGGATGAGGTGGCCTGGTACAACGACAATAGTGGCCAGAAGACACAGCCTGTAGGCCAGAAGAAACCAAACGAGCTCGGCCTCTATGATATGAATGGCAACGTATGGGAGTGGGTGTGGGACCGCTATGATGGCAACTACTATCAGCACAGCCCGGAGAATAACCCTACCGGCCCGGAGGAAGGCCCCTACCGCGTGACCCGTGGCGGCGCCTGGTACAATAAGGCTGAGTATGTGGCCATCACTACCCGCCAGAATAATACACCTGACTTCCGTCAGAATAGTGTCGGCTTCCGTATAGCGAGGAACAAATAAGCCTGATCAAAACATTGTCTAAAAAGCCACGGTCATCCGTGGCTTTTCTTTTCGGAGAATGGTATAGCTGATCCTATTGGGACGCATCAATGCAATGAACAAGGCCACCTTTTGGGTGGCCTTGTGTGTTATGTTTGGATAGAGTAGTCTTTACCTGATGAGGGTAATGCTGCCGTCTTTGACGCGCTTGTGCTCATTGAGGTAGATGAGATCTACCACGTAGATGTAGATGCCC
>JAFDYN010000004.1:0-60944 GCA_018267385.1 Bacteroidota bacterium
AGCACTCTGCAAGCGCGAAAGTGGACGTATAGGGTGTGACGCCTGCCCGGTGCTGGAAGATTAAATGATGGGGTGCAAGCTCTTGATTGAAGCCCCAGTAAACGGCGGCCGTAACTATAACGGTCCTAAGGTAGCGAAATTCCTTGTCGGGTAAGTTCCGACCTGCACGAATGGTGTAACGATCTGGGCACTGTCTCAGCCGCGAGCCCGGTGAAATTGAAGTATCGGTGAAGATGCCGGTTTCCCGCAACGGGACGGAAAGACCCCATGCACCTTCACTATAGCTTCGCACTGATTTTGATTAAACGATGTGTAGGATAGGTGGGAGACTTTGAAGCGGGGGCGCCAGCTCTCGTGGAGTCAACCTTGAAATACCACCCTTCGTTTGATTAGAATCTAACTCTGGATAAAGAGGACAATGCGTGGTGGGTAGTTTGACTGGGGTGGTCGCCTCCCAAAGAGTAACGGAGGCTTCCAAAGGTACCCTCAGCACGCTTAGTAACCGTGCGTAGAGTGCAATGGCACAAGGGTGCTTGACTGCAAGACCAACAAGTCGAGCAGGTACGAAAGTAGGGCATAGTGATCCGGTGGTTCCGCATGGAAGGGCCATCGCTCATAGGATAAAAGGTACGCTGGGGATAACAGGCTGATCTCCCCCAAGAGCTCATATCGACGGGGAGGTTTGGCACCTCGATGTCGGCTCGTCACATCCTGGGGCTGGAGAAGGTCCCAAGGGTTGAGCTGTTCGCTCATTAAAGTGGCACGCGAGCTGGGTTCAGAACGTCGCAAGACAGTTCGGTCCCTATCTGTTGTGGGCGTTAGAGATTTGAGAGGAGCTGGACCTAGTACGAGAGGACCGTTTCGGACTGACCTATGGTGTATCTGTTGTGGCGCCAGCTGCATTGCAGAGTAGCTATGTCGGGAAGGGATAAGCACTGAAAGCATCTAAGTGCGAAGCCCACCTCAAGATGAGATCTCTTTTAAGGGCCGTCGAAGACTACGACGTCGATAGGTCGCAGGTGTAAAGGTGGTAACATCACAGCCGAGCGATACTAATAGCCCGTTCGCTTTCTAAATTTTTTTGTGAAACTCGAATTGAGAATTAATTAACTACCAATCTTGTCAAGATATTTGGTGTCGAAAGATGCCGGATTTCTGTAATAAAAACGTTCGGTACAGAAATACCTCAACTTAATGGTGACTATAGCGAGGGGGTCCACCTCTTCCCATTCCGAACAGAGAAGTTAAGCCCCTCCACGCTGATGGTACTAGGTTAAAACCCTGGGAGAGTAAGTAGTCGCCTTCTTATTTTTAAAGCCCCTCGATCACTCGAGGGGTTTTTTGTTTTTTGCTAATTTTTGTTAATGATAGATGTTGTTAAAAGAGGCAGTATTAATTTTAGTGTGATGCTATTTTCTAACATTAAAATTATATACCATGTCAAATGATAAAAGTTTTAAAGAGAGAGAAAGAGATGGTGAAATAAAGCACTCATCTGATGGCTACTTATGGAACAACAAGACAGGGGAGTATGAAGGTAGAGAATCTCGTGGGCACACAAGTAGGGAAGGAGATTTGTATGACAAATATGGGGATTACAAAGGTCATAGAGATCCTGACACGGGCAAACTCTATGATAGTTGGGGTGATCGAGTCCATGAAGATGATGATGATTGATAATCTTATTTAAGAACGAAGAAGCCGCATAGCAATGTGCGGCTTCTTCATTCTCAAGCCGGTTCAAGCGTCCCTACAGAAATGTAGGGCTTTTTATTTTTTTTAATGCCCAAGTTGGTTCAAGCGTCCACGCTTGAACCGCTACCTTCGCCGTCGTTGGTCGCCTGACCGACGACAAAGAGACGGGTATAGGCTACCCAGCTGCCCGTAGGTATAAAATATGCTGTTCGTAGGTGAAGGAGGGTTGCGGATGGCTTCTACGAACCTTCTGTAAAGGCGATCTCCGGTTCAAATTCGATATTCTTCGCCGTCGTTGGTCGCCTGACCAGTGACAAATCGCTGGTCTCAAATTTCAGCTGCAGGTAGTATAAAATATGCTTGTCGTAGATCAAGGAGGGTTGCGGCTGGATTCTACTAACCTTCTGTAAAAGGCGATCTCCGGTTCAAAAACAAAACTCTCTCCGCTGTTCGATGTGTTGCGCAGCACAACTTCGAACTCGGAATAGACTGAAGTCTCTGACTTCGTAGATATCTATGCTGTTCGTAGATGAAGGTGGGTTGCGGCTGGCTTCTACGAACCTTCTGTAAAAGGCGATCTCTGATTCAAATGCATAGACAAAGCTCGGTTACTCCGAAAAAATGGAAATAGAAAATCCCGAAGGCCAAACAAACCATCGCGATTTAGCAAAAAAGTATATCTACAAATCAGTCAACCTATTTTAGGACGAGACCGACCAAGGATAATTACAGCTCGTCGAGGACATACTTTGCTTGAGCCATATATGGCTGAGAATCCCCCCCTTGAAAAGGTCGCAGATCCCGCGCCTTGGTCGGGAGGGAGGCCGAAGGCCGGGGGATTTACGCAGCACCACAAGTGTCTCAATGCTGCAAAGGCAGCGGTATAAACTCCGTCTCACCCGGCACACGAGGAAACTCCTGCGCCAGCCACTTGGCCTTAGCAGCATCTATCAGGCTCTGATCGGTCGCTACAAAGTTCCAGTAGATCAGGCGCGGCTCCGGTAGCGCGTCACCACCAAAGAAATAGATCGTAGTATCCGCCAGCATAGTAAACGCGCAGATACTGCTATCCTTCGCCACGAGCAGTTCTTTCGGCCCGTAGGTATTGCCATCGCTCTCTACGCCGCCGCTGAGAATATATAGGCCCGACTCGCCATAGAGCCTGGCACCGATAGAGACCTTTGTTCTTTCCTTACTCTTCAGCTCCAGAAAGTAAAGTGGGCTGTATACGGGCACGGGCGACACTCGCCCATCATAGGCGCCAGCTATCAGCTTATAGCTCACGCCGTCCTCCTGCCATGCAGGTAGCTGCTCTGCATCTGCGTGGTAGAAGGTAGGCTCCATCTGCTCTTGCGCTTTGGGCAGGGCCACCCAGATCTGCAGGCCGTGCAGGGACTTCTCTTGGCCACGCAGGTATTGTGGCGTGCGCTCTGAGTGGACGATGCCTCGGCCCGCCGTCATCCAGTTCACCTGGCCGGCCTTGATCTCTATCTCCGTGCCGAGGCTATCCTTATGGATGATGTTGCCATCAAAGAGGTAGGTCAGCGTAGACAGCCCGATGTGCGGGTGAGGTGGGATGTCCATATTCTCCGTCGTAGCCATGGCGGCAGGCCCCATGTGATCTATGAAGATGAACGGCCCGACCATCCGCCGCGTACGAAATGGTAGCAGTCGCCCTACGAGGAAATTACCGATGTCTCTTGGACGTTCTTCTATGATAAGGTCGATGTTTGACATGAGTGATGATGATTGTTCAAATAAAAAAACGTCAGGCACAGGCCTGACGCTATATAGCTTGGTACTGTCGCATTGGCTTAGATAGACAGGCCGATCTTCTTGTAGATAAAGCTCATGATCCAGGCCGGTCCTATCATGAGAAACTGGATATCCTTGGCAAAGGAAGGCTTCTTGCCCTCGATACCGTGTCCCCAGAACTGTGCGATCCATGCCGCTACGAAAAGTGACAGGGACACCGCCCAGAGGTAGCCACCGGTAGCGCGCTGTATCGCCTCACATAGTACCAGGCACAGCGCACTATACAGCACCATGCCGATAGCCAGCGAGAAGGATAGCGTAAAATAATAGATAGCCACGAGCACCGTCACGATATCGGCCACGGTGAGCGGCAGGCCCGGTGCGATCTCTACCGGCAGCTTGATGCTATACAGCAGGCCCACCACGGTAAAGTAAATGACCGGCACACAGACGAAGTGCACCATTTTATTGGTAGGATTCTGATGGCTCTCAGCATACTCGTCGAGCCACTGGTGGATACTCTTCATGATATTAGTTTTTGTCTGATACCAATATAATATAGTAGAGAGACATCTCCCAGACCGGTAGGTAGTTTTTGCTGAAATTATATCATCTTCTGCAGCCAGAGATTGCCACCAAAGTTCTGCCGGTAGAGTGGCATCTCAGCGAAGGCCTCTGGATGGACCTCGTGCATATAGCTGGTGAAAAGGCGTATCTGGAAAACCTCATTGTACATCAGCAGCGCACGGACAAAGTAAACTTCATTCCAGTTAAAACCTTTCATCACCCAGTCCTTGTGGTACTCAAAAGGGTATAAAATGTCGTGAAAATGTATCAGCACACCTTTATTGAGCGATGGTATCACTTCAAAAAGCAGGTAATTCAAATCGCTATCTGTCTTGCCCACGTGAGAAGAGTCTATGAGCAGTATATCATTAGCCTCCAGCCGCTGAAACTCGCTGAGCGGCACGTCCTGTACCTTTTTGACCAATATTTTGGTAGTAGGCCTGTCTTGCGGCGTCAGAAGCGTCTCCAGCCGGTCAGGATAGGGCTCTATAAAGGTCAGGTCGATATCACGTCCCAGCGTATCGCGCGTATCCAGCATGACCGCAGATGAGAAGCCGCTACCTACCTCTATGATCTGGCGGGGTTTGAAATGCCGGATCATGCTGTACAGCACTATAGCATCGGAGTAGGAATAGAACGAGTTTTTGTAATAATACCTCAGCTCTTCTTTCTTATCATCGCTGAAGGGAAGCTCTTTATAAAACTCTTTAAACTCCCGGAGTAGTGCCAACTGGCCATCGTCATTGAAATCTATGGCCTTTATGGATGCGGGGTCGCGCCTGGCCCAGATCACGTCCTGCCTTTTCTCGATCTCTGCCTTATCCATCAGGGGCGAGTAGAAATGACCCGGTGAAAAAGCTGAGCTATTTTTGAATTGATCTACATCGGACTTGAGGCCCCGTACATAGGGAAGTTTATTGATCAGGCGGATGAGTGTTCCCTTCATTTTTTTGTGGCAGTTTCTTTGACTATAGACATCACAATATATAAAAAAAGGCCAATGGCATAACCATTGGCCTCTATAGATTTGCTACAGGAAATCAATCCCAGAAGCAGTAGCCATTCTCAGCGATCAGCTTGTCAGCTACCGCGCGGCGGATGTTCTTGGTATTGAGGAAGTCTACCTTGGTGAACCTCTTGAGGCCCATAGCCATCATGCGCAGCTCATCGCCTTCGGCGAAAGCAGCGAGGCCAGACTTGCCAGCTACGTTGATACGGTCCATGGCGTCAAAGAAGAAGCACTTCACCATGTCTACGTAGAGCTGTGAAGCCTCGAGGCCATGTAGGTTCACGAGCTTCTCAGCGCGCAGCAGGGCAGACTCCATCTGGAGGATGTCAGCCAGTACGTCAGCAGCGTGCATCAGGATCTCCTGCTCGCTCTCCAGCTTCTGCATCAGCTTTTGCACCGCGCCACCTGCTACGAGGAGGAATGCCTTCTTAGCATTCTTCAGCGCCTTGCGCTCAGCGCCAAAGATATCGTCAGCGTCTGGCGTAGAGAAATCAGGCACAGACATGAGCTCCTTCTGTATAGCCATAGCCGGTGTGAAGAGATCGATCTTGCCCTTCATCGCAAACTTCAGGAGTGCGTCGATAGAGAGCATACGGTTGATCTCATTCGTACCTTCAAAGATGCGGTTGATACGCGCGTCACGATAGGCACGTGCCATCGGATACTCCTCAGAGAAGCCATAGCCGCCGTGTATCTGCAGGGCCTCATCTACTACGAAGTCGAGCACCTCAGAGCCTACAAATTTCAGCAGGGCGCACTCGATCTGGTATTCTTCTGCACCACCAGTCAGGTATTCGGTCATAGAGGCACCTGACTCTTTCAGGTCATGCTCTTTCTGTGCGATCATATCGCACACGCGCCATGAGGCAGACTCAGCCACCCAGAGGCGGATAGCCATCTCGCCCAGCTTGTGCTTGATAGCGCCAAAGTTGGCGATAGGCGTCTTGAACTGCTGACGCTCGTTAGCATACTTCACTGCCTGGTCCAGGGCACGCTTGCTGCCACCCAGTACGCCGTTGCAGAGTTTGTAGCGGCCTATGTTCAGGATCTGGAAGGCGATCTTGTGGCCCTTGCCGGCTTCGCCCAGCAGGTTCTCTACAGGCACCTTTACGTTGTTGAAGAATACCTGGCGGGTAGAAGAAGCCTTGATACCCATCTTCTTCTCCTCAGCGCCCAGGCTCAGGCCTTCGTAGCCTTTCTCTACGATGAAGCCTGTGAACTTCTTGTCATCGCCATTTATCTTGGCAAACACGATGAAGATATCTGCAAAGCCCGCGTTGGTGATCCACATCTTCTGGCCATTGAGTACGTAGTACTTGCCGTCTTCGCTCAGTACCGCCTTAGTACGCGCGCCGAGGGCGTCAGAGCCAGACCATGGCTCAGTGAGGCAGTAGGCAGCCTTCAGCTCGCCGGTACCCAGCTTAGGCAGGTACTTCTTGCGCTGCTCTTCATTGCCAAAGTACACGATAGGCAGCGTACCGATACCGGTATGCGCACCATAGGCTACAGAGAAACCGTGGCCACCACCCATCACCTCAGTGACATAAGAGATCGTGTTGAGGTCCTTGCCCAGGCCTTCGTATTCCTCAGGGATAGCGAGGGAGAGGAGGCCGAGCTCGCCGGCTTTCTCGATCTTGCCCGCGCTGAGCATCGGGTCATGGTCGAGCTTCTCCAGCTCAGGATCTATCTCCGTCTTGAGAAAGTCCTTGACCATGTCGCGCATCATCTGCTGGTCTTCGTTGATCTGCTCGGGGATATAGCAATCCTCCCAGCTGCTGTCCTTGATCAGGAACTCACCACCCTTGAGGGCAGCCTTCTTTGTAGTTTCTGCTGAAGTGCTCATCTTCTTTTTTAGTATTTAGTAATTAGTATTAAGTATTTAGATAAATGCAATTAGTTCTGACTATTTAGTTTTGATTGCAGATTGTAGCTCATCTTTTGAACTTCATTGATTCTTGCGCAAAGCGCGTCAGATGAAGTGCTATCGATAAGCTCCAATCTTTGTGAAACGATAAGCTGTGTTTCCAATTCATAAGACGAACCATGCGCTATTGATAAAAAGTGGCAAAACTCCTTATCGGAATTTCGGCCAGCTCCCTCTGCGATATTTGATGGAATAGATACAGCGCATCTTCTCATCTGAGATATCAATCCATATTTCTCCTCTTTCGGGAAGTCTCCAGTAGCTTTATAAACATCCACGACAAGGTCGATTGCCTTATTCCAAACCTTCAATTGCTTATAGTCGTGCATGCTATTGTATTTGCATTGTCTTAATACTAAATACTAACTACTAAGTACCGCTCTCTTTAGAAACAATATTGTCCTTCCTCGATCAGTTTGTCAGCGATCCTACGGCGTGCAGCCACAGTATTCACCGGCTCCAGCTTGGTGAACCTCTTGAGGCCCATCAGCATGATGCGCAGCATGTCACCATCGTTGAATGACACGATAGCGTGCTTGCCCGAGAGGTTGATACGCTCCAGTGAGTCAGAGATGTAAGTCTTAGTAATGTCGATCTGAAGTGCGCAAGCTTCTGCACCGCGAATGCTGATAAGCTTCTCAGTCTTGAGGAGGGTAGACTCGCATACGAAGAGCTCGATGAGCATGTCTGCGATATCCATCATTACTTCTTGCTCCTTCTCCAGGTTCTGCATGAACTTCTGCACGGCAGCACCGGCAGTCATGAGAATAGCCTTCTTTGCATTGAGCAGCGCTTTGCGCTCATTGCCAAATACGTCGTCAGCATCCGGTGTAGAGAAATCAGGCACAGACATGAGTTCCTTCTGCACAGCCATAGCAGGTGTGAAGAGGTCGAGTTCGCCCTTCATGGCTTTCTTTACCAGCATGCCTACAGAGAGGAGGCGGTTGATCTCGTTGGTACCTTCAAAGATACGGTTGATACGAGAGTCCCTGTACGCGCGTGCTACCGGATACTCCTCAGAGAAACCAGTGCCACCGAACACTTGTACAGCCTCGTCTACCACATAGTCGAGTACCTCAGAGCCGAATACCTTGAGGATCGCGCACTCTACAGAGAACTCCTCTGCAGCCTGCAGCTTGGCTTGTACTTTGTCTACACCCTTGGCTACTGCCGCGTCTATGTAGTCCTGTATCAGGCCCGCTGTGCGGAAAGTAGCTGCGTCTGTAGCGTAGGTCTTGATAGCCATCTCAGCCAGCTTGTGCTTGATCGCTCCGAAAGAAGAGATCGGCACGTTGAACTGGATACGCTCGTTAGCGTATTTGATAGCAGTTGTAGTAGTTTCTTTTGCGCCACCAAGTGCGAGTACACCCAGCTTGTAGCGGCCTATGTTCAGTACGTTGAACGCGATCTTGTGGCCCTTGCCTATCTCGCCGAGTACGTTCTCTACCGGCACCTTCACATTGTTGAAGAATACCTGACGGGTAGAGCTTCCCTTGATACCGAGTTTGTCCTCCTCAGCGCCGAGGGAGATACCCTCTGTCTTTGCATCGATGATAAAGCCGGTAAACTTCTCGCCATCTATCTTGGCAAATACGGTAAAGAGGTCTGCAAATCCCGCATTGGTGATCCACATCTTCTGGCCGTTGATGATATAGTGCTTGCCGTCTTCGCTGAGTACCGCCTTTGTCTTGGCACCCAGTGCATCAGAACCGGAACCCGGCTCAGTGAGGCAGTAAGAAGCCTTGATGCTGCTATCGCCGAGGCCTGGCAGGTATTTCTTCTTCTGCTCCTCTGTACCGAAGTAGAGGATAGGCAGCGTGCCGATACCGGTGTGCGCCGCATATGCCGCAGAGAAAGAGTGGCCCTTGCCCATCTCGATATTGATGAAAGTATCTGTAGCAAAGTCAACGCCCATGCCACCATACTCCTCAGGGATCGCCGCGCCCAGCAGGCCCAGCTCTGCTATCTCATGCAGGAGACCCACCACGAGGCCCGGCTGCTGCTTGTCTATCTCCTTGATCACCGGGTGTACACGGTTGGCTATGAAGTCTGAGGTAGACTGGGCGATCATGGATTGCTCCTCCGTGATCTGCTCCTTGATGTAAGTATCGGCTGCATTGGATTCCTTGATCAGGAACTCACCTCCCTTGAGGTCTGTCTTTTTTTCAGTTAGCGTAGACATATTTTAGACGTTAGATTTTAGACGTTAGACATTAGACAATGCAAATGCCCTCCGTGGGTTATTAATTTTTATTCAAAGTTTCTTTAAAGCCTCTGATCATTTTCTGTATTTCTTCCAGCTCATTTAAAACCGGAGGTAATACATCTTCTTTCACAAGTTCCAACTCGCCTGCTATCACCAGTTGAGTATAAAGTTCAAAAGAGGAGCCGATGGCAACACCTAAAAAGTAGTTAAACTCCTTATCCGTATTCCTACCAGCTCCTTCTGCAATATTTGAGGCGATAGACACTACCGCTCTTTTAGCTTGACTTGTCAGTTCATACCTTTCACTAGATGGGAACGTTGCAGCTATTTTATATACAGCTACCTTAATAGACCTCTTCCAGATGTTCAGCTCTTTGAAGTTGTGCATTGTCTAATGTCTATCGTCTAATGTCTAGCGTCTTCTCAATTAGCTTATGAATTCGTAGATACCTGCGATACCCTGGCCGCCACCGATACAGGCTGTAGCCATGCCGTACTTGGCGCCGGTGCGGCGGGCTTCGTTGTAGAGCTTCTGGGTGAGCCATGCGCCGGTGCACCCCAGTGGGTGACCGAGAGCGATAGCGCCGCCATTCACGTTGATCTTAGCAGGGTTGAGGCCGAGCTCATTGATCACTGCGAGTGACTGTGATGCGAAAGCCTCATTCAGCTCGATCAGGTCGATGTCGTCTTGCTTCAGTCCTGCTTGCTTGAGCGCCTTAGGCACTGCAGCTACCGGGCCGATACCCATGATGGTAGGATCCACACCTACAGAGGCGGCGGTGATCAGACGTGCGATCGGCTTCAGGCCGAGTTCGTTCACCATCTTCTCGCTCATCACTACTACAAATGCCGCTCCGTCAGATGTCTGAGAGGAGTTGCCCGCAGTGATGGTGCCACCTACTTTGAATACCGGCTTCAGTGCAGCGAGGCCTTCTTTGGAAGTATCCTTACGCGGACCTTCGTCAGCCGCTACAGTCACCTTGCGTGTCTTCTTCTTCGCACCGTCGAAGTAAGTTTCCTCTACCTCTACCGGTACGATCTCGTCCTTGAACTTGCCCGCCTCGATAGCAGCGAAAGCCTTCACGTGAGAGTTGTAGGAGAACTCGTCCATCGCCTCGCGGGTGATGCCGTACTTCTCAGCTACCAGCTCGCCAGTGAGGCCCATGCCGATGTAGTACTCTGGGTTCTTCTTAGCGATCTCGTAGTTAGGTACGGTCTTGTAGCCTACAGTCGGTACGAGTGACATAGACTCGGTACCTCCTGCTATGATACAGTCGGCCATGCCGCTGCGGATCTTGGCGGTAGCGAGCGCGATGGTCTCGATACCGGAGCCGCAGTAGCGGTTTACTGTTACACCCGGTACTTCGATAGGCAGTGAGCGCACAGCTACCCAGCGTGCCATCTGGAGGCCTTGCTCAGCCTCAGGCACAGCGTTGCCGACGATCAGATCGTCTACGCGCTTTGGGTCCAGACCCGGCACCTTAGTGAGCAGGTCAGTGATGGCGTAATATGCGAGGTCTACCGGTGATGTAAACCTGAAACCTCCCCTCTTTGATTTTCCTATTGCGGTCCTCGAACCAGCAACTATATATGCTTCTTGCATTTTATTATGAGTTTATGGATTAGTAATACTTATTAGACGATTATCTGATTAGTTCCTGAGTGGTTTGCCGCTAGTGAGGATAGACTGGATACGCTCCAGTGTCTTCTTCTCGCCACAGAGAGAGAGGAATGCCTCACGCTCCAGATCCAGCAGGTACTGCTCGGTCACCTTAGACTCAGCAGAGAGATCGCCGCCGCAGAGTACGTAGGCTATCTTCTTAGCAATGAGCATATCGTGATCGCTGGCATATTTGCCCACGTTGAATGCTGCTGCACCTGCGTAGAGTGCTGCCAGGCCTGCGCGGCCGAGGACAGTCACATCGTTGCGCATAGGCTTCTGCACGTAGCCGTCATTGTAGAGCTCGAGTACTTTGGCTTTCGCCTCTGCGAGTACGCGTGATTGATTCACTACGATAAAGTCTTTCTTCTTATCCAGTACACCTACTGAGTAGCCTTCCTGGCCAGAGGTAGCCACTTTCGCGGTAGCGATAGCGGTGAACTTCTCAGCGAGGACAGGGATCATCGGGTCTCCTGCATAGTACGCGTCAGATGCGCGTACGGCCATCTCCTTGGTACCGCCACCGCCCGGGATGAGGCCCACACCTACCTCTACGAGGCCGATGTATGTCTCAGCCGCTACAGCCGCAGCATCGGAGTGCATGGTAAACTCGCAGCCACCGCCGAGGGTCAGCCCGTGAGGAGCAGCTACGACTGGGATAGAAGAGTAACGGCAGCGACCGGTAGTGTGCTGGAACGCGCGGATAGCGAAGTCCAGCTCATCATAGTCCTGCTCGATAGCCATCATAAAGATCATAGCGAGGTTGGCACCTGCAGAGAAGTTAGGATTGTCATGGCCGAGTACGACGCCCTTCCAGCCTTGTGCTTCTGCGATGTCGATCGCCTTATTGATACCCTCCAGTACGCCACCGCCGAGGGAGTTCATCTTGGTATTCCACGAGATATTCAGTACACCGTCACCGATGTCATCGATACGTGCATCCTGATTCTTCCACACCGGCCTTTGAGTGAAGACATTGTCCATGATGATGAATGCCTCACGGCCAGGGATAGCCTTGTAGCTCTTAGACTTCACATCATAGTACTTGCGTACACCGTTCTCTACAGTGTAGAAAGTCTTGAAGCCGCCTGCCAGCATCTCCTCTACCCATGCGCCGAGCTTGAAGCCCATCGCCTTTACATCAGCTATGATCTTCTCTACGCCTATCACATCCCACTGCTCAAATGGGCCGAGCTCCCAGCCGAAGCCTGCACGCATCGCATCATCGAGGCGGTACAGCTCATCAGAGATCTCAGGGATACGGTTAGATACATAAGCTGATACATAAGCTGTCAGCTTCTTGAGGAATTCGCCGTGCTTGTCAGTCTGCTTAGAGACAGCTACGAGGCGCTTCTTGAGGTCGTCTATATTCTTCAGCTCAGTAGTAGCTGATTTGGTCTTTGCAGATGGCTTGTACTCGAGTGTCTTCCAGTCCAGTGTGCTGAATGACTTCTTGCCTTCCGGAGTCTTGGTCTTTTTGAAGAAACCCTGGCCAGACTTATCGCCCCACCATTTGTTCTCGTTCATGGTCATGATCCATGATGGTACTTGCATTACGTCGCGCATTTCGTCGTTTGGCAGGTTGTCGTATGCGCCCTTCATTACCTTGATCATGGTGTCGAGGCCTACCACGTCCGTAGTACGGAAGGTAGCAGACTTAGGCTTGCCGATCAGTGTGCCGGTGATAGCGTCTACCTCATCTACTGTCAGGTCCATCTCCTGCATCAGCTTGATCACTGCGGCTATGGAGAATACACCTACACGGTTTGCAATAAAGGCTGGTGTGTCTTTGCAAAGTACGGTCTGCTTGCCGAGGAATACGTCACCGTAGTTCATCAGGAAGTCGATCACCTCTTGATTAGTAGTCGCTGTAGGGATGATCTCGAGAAGGCGCAGGTAGCGAGGAGGATTGAAGAAGTGCGTACCACAGAAGTGCGCCTGGAAGTCTGCGCTCCTGCCCTCTGCCATGAGGTGGATAGGTATACCAGAGGTATTGGATGTGATGAGGGTACCTGGCTTGCGGTATTTCTCCACTTGCTCAAATACCTTCTTCTTGATGTCGAGATTCTCTACTACTACTTCTATCACCCAGTCGCAGTCCTTGATCCACGACATGTTGTCGTCAAAGTTGCCTGTAGTGACGCGGCTCGCAAAAGCCTTATCATATATAGGTGATGGATTAGACTTCAGGGCAAATGCCAGGGAGTCGTTAGCGATCTTATTGCGCACGGCTGGCTTCTTCAGGTCCTCTTCGCTCGCATCGCGCGGTACGATATCGAGGAGTACTACCGGCAGGCCGATATTGGCAAAGTGCATGGCGATACGTGATCCCATCACACCTGAGCCGAGTACGGCCACCTTCTTGATCTTCCTGGTCTTAGCTGGCGTGACTTGCACGGCCTTCTTTTCTGTTGCTACAGCATCCATGTTGGTGTTATTTGAAGTTTTTAGTGTTTTATAGTTGAAAAGGTTGTCAGTTTATTTTCTCCATCTCTACGCGCTTGGTCACATTGCTCTTCTCCAGGCGGTTTAGTACGCGCTTGATAGTATTCTTGAGATAGGAGTGATCATTGAATACACGGGAGAACATGAGGCTGCCCTCTATCTCAGCCACACTGCGCTCGGCCAGCTCATCTGCTATATCCTCCGGATACTTGTCCAGGTAGATGGTCTTGATAGCGTGGAAGAAGTCAGTGAAGAAGTGGCGTACCAGCTCGGCAAACTCCGGCACCATGAGGGCACTCTCTACGCCTACATTGCCCATCAGTGAGCCGGTCTCTTCATTGAGAAAGATCTCCTCTGCGGCATCAAAGAGTTTTTCCAAACGGTCGTTAGGGGTCAGGCTCTTATCATAGGCAAAGGCGAAGACCTTGCTCTTGAAGTATTCGTGTACAGTACGGATGACCTTTTTCATCAGGTCCTCCTTGCTGGGAAAGTAATGGTAGAGGGAGCCCTTCTGCAGGCCACAGGCTGCCGCTATGTCTGCCATAGAGGTGTGGTAGTAGCTCTGCTTGCGAAATAGCTTGAGCGACTCGATGATGATCAGCTGCTCGTCTACTTTTTGCTTAGGCATAAATTATTAATTGGTCTACGAAGCTAGAAAGCTTTTTCTACTTACCAAACGATTGGTAGGTAAAAATGTTTGGGGTAAAATGTTAAATTCAGTCATTGTAAAAATTTGGTATGTATGACCATTATCATAGCTTTACCAGCCTAAACCCAATCCATGAAAAAGTTAGTTCGTATACTATTGTATACCCTTGTGCTGGTCATTGTGTTAGCCGGCGGTTTTGTCACCTTTCTGGAGGTGCGCGGCGTACCAAAATATGACGCTCCACAGATACCTGACTTTAAGGCTGAAGTGACACCAGAGCGCCTGGTGCAGGGCACCAAAATAGCCAGTGTACAATGCATGGTCTGCCACCGCGGCAAAGACAACAAGCTGGTAGGCAGGCAGTTGACTGAACTGCCAAAGGAATTTGGTACCATCTTCTCCGCCAATATCACGCATAGCAAAGATCACGGTATCGGCGGCTGGACAGACAGCGAGCTAGCCTACTTCCTCCGTACCGGGGTCAGGAAGAATGGCCAGTATGCACCTATATATATGCCTAAGTTCGGCCACCTGAGTGATGAGGACCTGAAAAGCGTGATCGTATGGCTGCGCTCAGATGATCCTCAGCTGGCATCTACTGAGGAGGCTACAGTACCATCACAGCCGAGCCTTCTGGTCAAATTTCTGTGCCTCGTAGCCTTCAAACCGCTGCCATATCCTACCGCTGTAGTACCGCAACCTGATACTACGAATGTGACTGAGTATGGCAAGTACCTGGTGACGGGCCGCTATGACTGCTACACCTGCCACTCTGCAGACTTTACCAAGCTGGATATGGCCAATCCGGAGAAGTCTCTCGGCTATTGCGGTGGTGGCAATACGATGCTGAACCTGGCTAGCAATAAGATCTTTACTGCTAATATCACGCTGGATGAAAAGACCGGCCTCGGCAGCTGGACCGAGGATGACTTCCTCCGCGCCATGCATGAGCAGAAAAACAAAAGCGGTCACGCCCTTCGCTTCCCCATGCTACCTTACAATGCCCTGACAGATAACGAAGTCCACGCCATCTGGCAGTATCTGCGTACAGTACCTAAGATAGAGAACGAGGTCAACCGTCAGTATGATGTGGACCTCGATGCGCCACAGGTAGCGTCCAACTGATCCTGGCCGTTAGCTTTCTGCATACCAAATTGTTAAATCATTGTTCCGACAATAATTTTGCCGGTCCGTGTCATTGATTTGTCATATTTTCAGCAACACTAAAAAATAATTCACCGAAACATTTACGTCAATGAAGAACAAAATTACACTGCTGACCTTCTCTGCTCTGGTCGCTGTACTACTCTGCAGCTACCGTCCCGGCCCTGCTCATGATGCCGGCGCAAACTGTACCGGATCTGACGGCGGCACTGCTGCCTGCGGTGGTGGTGGCTGCCATACCAGCACACTGACCAGTTCACTGGGTACTGTCCTTGAGTTTGACTCTGCAGGTACGCCTGTGACCAGCTATGTGCCCGGCGGCAGCTATAGCGTAAAGATCACAGCTACCAATGGCACCAGCTCTACGCTACCTAAGTTTGGCTTTCAGCTCGTCAGTATCACAGCAGCGAGTGCAGGAGGCAATAGCAATGTACAGGCAGGTACATGGGGCTCCAGCCTGCCTGGCAGCGTGCGCAATACGACCACCTCGCAATCTGGGCTGACCATCCCTGTGATAGAGCAGTCCGGCTTCCTCTCGCCTTCATCAGGCTCTGGCGGCTCAGGTACGGTATATACAGAGACGATCAACTGGACAGCGCCCGCAGCAGGTACCGGAGACGTAAAGATATATGGAGTGATACAAGCTGTGAATGCTACCGGCAATCAAACCGGAGACAAGTCACAGCAGGCATCGCCACTGACCATCACGGAGGCCGTGGTCGCGCCTAACGGTATCAATGATCCGACCCTGACCAATGCGCTCAGCGTCTACCCTACCATCACCAGCGGCACGGTGAATGTAGCTGTCAAGGCTGCTATCAACGACCTGGGCTATGAGGTATACAGCATAGACGGTGCGCAGCATGCACATGGCATCATAGCAGGCGACCACGCTACGCTGGACCTCTCCGGCCTGGCCACCGGTATGTACCTGGTGCGTATGCACAGCCAGAACAATACCGCTACGTACAAAGTCATAAAAAACTAGAAATCACTGAGTATACGTCTACAAAGGCGGCCCATTGGCCGCCTTTGTTATTTGGGTATTTAACAAATCAAGTAAGTTTAATGTATGAAATCATCTATCAAGATCATACTGGGTATCATAGTGGTACTCATAGCCATACAGCTCTACCGCCCGGCGCGCAATGAGTCAAACGATCAGTCTCACAGCATCGCTACTGTCTATGCGGTGCCGGCACAGGTCAGCCAGATACTGCAGCCCGCCTGCTACGACTGCCATAGCAACTATACCATCTATCCCTGGTACGCCAATGTGCAGCCGGTGGCCTCCTGGCTCACCCACCACGTGAATGAGGGTAAAGAAGAGCTCAACTTCTCAGAGTTTGCCACCTACAGCCCGCGGCGCCAGTACCACAAGCTGGAGGAAATGATCAAAATGGTGGATGATAAAAAGATGCCGCTGGAGTCATACACGCTGATACACAAGGATGCCATACTGAGCGTCGACCAGCGCACCATCCTGACACAATGGGCACAGGGCATCATGGATACAATGAAGGCCACCTACCCCGCAGACAGTCTGAAGCGGCCTAAACGCAAGCCGGAATAGTCATTCGCGGATGCGGCTGAGTTTCTGTATTTTAGCCGCTGCATCAAAATATATCTATGGCACTCGTACCGTGCAGGGAATGCGGCAAAGAAGTAAGCGACGCGGCTGAGAAATGCCCCTACTGCGGCATCAGTACCCCTAGCAAAAAACGCAGGCAGGTAAAACTGGTGATCACCGCTATAGTGATACTGCTGCTCATAGGCGGTGGTGCATGGGCGTATCACAAAGTATCGCAGGTTTTCTCTCCTGATACGACCACATCAGACTCTACTCACCCCGCACCCAAACTGGACAAAACAGCTCCGGTGAAGCAGCAGATCATACAAAAGGACTACAAAGATAAAGTAGGTGAGATGCTGGACAGCGATAAATCTATAGGCGAGATCAGCAATGAGACCGGGCTGAGCAAAAAAGAAATCCGCCGGATCAAGAAAGAAAAAGCCCAAAAAGAGAAAGACAAGGCTGCGGGCAAGTAAGTCATTTGAGAAGACACATAATGACGCATCTCTATACCGCAGGCTCCTGCTGGCTCAGGCAGTGCCAGCTACCGAGGCCCCAGATCACATCCGTACTATCTATACCGATCACCTTCCTATCGGGGAAACACTTCGTGAGTATATCGAGCGCTATCTGGTCCTTTTCACAGCGGAAGGTCGGAACGGCTACGCAGGCGTTGGCAATGTAGAAATTGGCGTATGAGGCGGGCAGGCGCTGATCATCGTAGATCACCGGGTCGGGCATGGGCAGCTCTATGATGTTGAGTGGCTTGCCATTCAGCAGGCGCATCTTCTTTAGCTCAGCCAGGTTTTCTTGCAGCAGGTGGTAGTTTTCATCTGCTTCATTTTCCTCTACTACTGTCACTACGGTGTCTTCATTCACAAAGCGGGTGATATCATCTATGTGGCCATCTGTGTCATCGCCTACGATGCCATCGCCCAGCCAGAGGATCTGCTCTGCACCGTAGTAACTCTTCAGGTATTCTTCTATCTGCTCTTTCGTAAGGTGTGGGTTGCGATTCTTATTGAGCAGGCAGGCTGTGGTGGTGAGGATAGTGCCGGCACCATTGAAGTCTACCGAGCCGCCCTCCATCACGATACCGGGATGGAAGACAGGAATATCATACTTCTCTCCTATCAGCGTAGGGATCACATCATCCAGATCGTAGGGAGGATATTTATCGCCCCAGGCATTGTAGCCCCAGTCCACTATTACTTTGTCGGTCCCCACTCCTCCAATGGGAGCTTCACTCTTATCCTTGCGGATAAGAAAAGCAGGGCCATGATCACGGCACCAGGCATCATTGGTAGACTGGTGGTAAAATTTGATCTTGCTCAGGTCTACACCTTCTTTCACGAGCTGCTCCTTGGCAAAAGCCTCCATCTCGGCACCGGCTACATTGATGCAGACCAGCTCACCTTCACTCACAGCTTTGATGAACTTTCCATACGGGCCATATACTGTATGTATCTTGCCGGGCCAGCTCGCCTCCTTGTGCGGCCAGCTGAGCCAGGTAGCAGTATGTTTGTGCCATTCGGCAGGAAAATGATATCCGAGTTCTTTAGGAGTCTTGCTCATACTGTATTTGAGTCTCTCCGACACAGCCGAAGATTAGAAGGTCTTAGTCGTTATCAATAAAACGCCTGGTGATAGGCTCGTAGCTATCTATGCGGCGGTCGCGCAGGAAGGGCCAGTGCGTACGATAATATTCTGAGTTGGCCAGGTCTACCTCTGTCACTACGGTTTCCTCCTCATCGTGAGAGGCCTTGTAGATCAGCGTACCAAATGGATTGGCGATGAAGCTGCCGCCCCAGAATTTCATATCGCCCTCATCTCCCACGCGGTTTACGCTCACCACCGGCACACCATTGGCTACCGCATGTGAGCGCTGTATGGTCTGCCATGCATTGTACTGCTCGGCATTGGTCTCAGCATTCTGCCTGTGTGCCCAGCCGATAGCTGTAGGGTAAAACATGAGCTCCGCACCCATTAGCGCCGTGATGCGGCTGGCCTCCGGGTACCACTGGTCCCAGCAGATCAGCACACCTATCGTAGCATATTTTGTCTTGAAAACCTTGTAGCCCATATCGCCGGGTGTGAAGTAGAACTTCTCATAGTAGCCAGGATCATCGGGTATGTGCATCTTGCGGTATTTGCCCAGGTAGGTACCATCGGCATCCAGCACAGCTGTCGTATTGTGGTACAGACCCTGCGCGCGGCGCTCAAAGAGGGAGGCGATGATGACCACGTTCAGCTCCTTTGCCACGGCAGATAGTGCATCTGTAGATGGGCCGGGTATAGCCTCTGCGAGGGCAAAATTGTCATGGTCCTCTACATCACAAAAGTACAGTGAGGTGAAAAGCTCCTGCAGGCAAACAATATGCGCGCCTTTGGCGGCGGCTATGCGCACCTGCTCTATAGCTTTACGGAGGTTGGTCTCTTTGTCTCCTACGCAGCTCATCTGCACCGTCCCTATTTTTACTTTAGCCATTGCGTCTTTTTTGAGGCTGCAAATATAAGGTTTTCGTGTGTCTTAAATTGTATCCTCGAGCAAATAGGCACAGCTGTTTTGCGCTACTTGTAGATGCCGATGCCGCCAGAGGCCACGATCATGGACTCTGTAGAGTCGTGTACTACGAAAGTGCCATTGAGATTCATAGCGCTATCATACGGCAGCGGAAGGTATACAGTGGTATGCACCGAGTCGTGCTGGGGGTATACATGGCCCCAGTCATAGATGATCACATGGTAGGAGGTCGGTCCGCCTTCATGTATATGAACGATATAGCCCCCCAGTATCGCATTGTGCAGCGACACATCTATGGCAGTCTTCACTGAGTCCTTATTGATCTCACGAAAGGTGACAGAGCCGGTAAGGCCGGAGTTATTTTGTGTAGTGAGTGGGTACTGCTGGGTGCGGAGTGCAGGCGTGCTGTCCTTTTTGCAGGCATATAAACCAAAGCATATAAGAAGTGCGATAACGTAGGTAGTGTATTTCATTCAGCGATTTTGTCCGTCAGAACGCGGGATGGGTTCAGTTATTGTGGGCTGTGATGCGGATCATTTCATTTTGTCCATCCATGGCACACGATCAAAGTACACCTCATTGCGGCTGATCAGATCTCCGCTCATCTCCACGATATCCAGGCCGTTAAGAATGAGTGACTTTTCACGCACCGGTATAGTAGCGCGCCACTTCAGCGTAAAACCTTTATCGGTATTCATGATCTCTACTGCCTCCCAGCGCCAGTCAGGATTGCGGCTCAGAAGCTTAGTGAAGTACGGCAATAGCTGTGCAGCTCCTCTCAGCCCATCAGGATAGGCAGGGTCTGAATAGTAGGCATCTGCAGCGTAGTAGCGCAACAGGCCATCAGGCTCATTGCCGGTCCAGGCGGCGAGCCAGGCATCGCAGAATGGCCTCCAGTCTTTCGTGGTCATTGTATGGCCTTGCTGGTATTGCCCAGAGAAACGAGGACTACGCCTGCTATGATAAAGGCCATACCAAGGCCGGCCTTGATGGTAAACTGCTCACCAAAGAACAGCGATGAAATGAGCAAGCCTACCACCGTGAGCGAAAAGAAGATAGCGCTGAATGCCTGCAGGCTCATATCCTTGAGTGCTACGGTAGAGAAGTAGGAGTTGATCAATCCAAATACCAATGCACCGGCAAAATAAGCCCAGAATTTGAAGGGCGTGTCTTTATTCAATGCGGATAGATTGAAGCCTACATTGGTCAATACATTAAAAAATACGGAGGTAAGCAGTGCGAAGTAAGGGCCTAGTGTGGAGTTTTCCATGATGCGGGAGTTTAGATTTTCAAGATAGATATTTCATTTCAATATGATGGATGCATCTGTGGAAGAATGTCTCCACATCAGATAGATTATTGCTGTTAAAACCTACAGGCATGGTTTTGGGAAGGAGACAGAAAATGCAAGTCATGAAAAGAATACTCATCCTAGCTGTAACCTTGATCACGTACCTCAGCTCATCTGCTAAAGAAAAGCCGATGGTAAAAGAAGTATCCGGCGGGCTGCAAAGCCCTGAAAGTATAGCCGCCTGTGGCAAATACCTCTTTGTAAGCAATATGGGGTCTAAGGCGGATCCATTTGCCAAGGATGGCGATGGGTATATCTCCCAGCTCTGGCGCAAGGACGGTAAAATGGTAGAGGAGAAGTTTATCTCAGGCCTCAACTCTCCTAAAGGTGTCAAGATCATACACGGCAAGCTCTTGGTAGCCGATGTAGACAGGATAGTGGCTTACAACCTCAAGACAAGAAAGAAAATATGGGAGGCAGACCTGAGCAAAGAGGGCGTGACCTATGCTAATGACATCAGCATACGCGGCTGTGGCAGCATATTCGTATCTGCTACTGACAAAAATGCCATCTATAAAGTCTGCCGGAAGGGAACTGTAAAACAACTCATAGTAAAAGGTGACCTGCAAGGCGCCAATGGTATCTATAAAGGTGCCTGCGGTCTCTATGTGGCCAACTATGGCCATGGCGATAAACCTGATGGCAGCTTTGGGAGGATAGCCTTGTGCAGCAAGAAATATAAAATGTATGGATCAGGAGGCGTGTATGATGGTATACAGAAAGTGTGCGGACGCATAGTAGTATCAGACTGGGTAGACCGCAGGGAAGGCGCTACGGGCGTGAAGGGTCGTCTGCTGGTACACCGTCCGTGCAAGAGAATAACCTATGAAGTGGAAACAGGCAAAAGCCTGGGCGGCCCATCTGATATCTATCGTGACTGCCATACAAAAACTCTTTGGGTGCCCTGTATGACAGACAATAAACTGGTGGCGGTCCCATTTGCCACGATCAAGAAAGTGGGAAGACAGCAGGTGAAGTGATCAAACCCGCATGGTATCAGGCAGCCAGGAGCGGATGCTCCTTTTGACCTGGTCAGGTGTCAGGCGCTCATCAATAGCCCGCTGCATCAGTGGTACCAACTCCTCATCAGAAGCAAACCGCAAAGCAGCTATCACTTTAAAGGGTAGCTGCTTTTCTATGTCTTCAAATCTTCTGCAGGTGAGAATGTAATACCTAAGACGCATCTCCTGCCTCACAAGGCGGTTTTGCAGTCCGAGCGCATAGTGCTGGCGCGTCATAAATGCGAGCCATACGATCAGGAATACAGCTATGGTCATCATGATCCAGATAGCCCGCTGCTCCGGATAGTGCCAGATACCCAGCCCGCACAGGACGAAAGCAGCTAGTATAGAGCCATAAAAGAAGAAGTGATGCGGCCAGTAGTAGAAGATATGATTGTCATAGTTCTGCTCATTCATATAGCGATTTTGGTATCCCGGCTGCAATAGGTATGCCGCAAGTACATTGCTATATAAAAAAGTATCTTGCGGTACTAAACCCGATCCCGATGAAGCTCATCCCCCTCGTAGCCCTCATGGCTCTAATGGCCAGTATTCAGGCGCAGAATACCTTCCCGTATGATACGGTAGCCCACCAGGTCATCTACCGCCAGGCTATCAAGCTGGCAGCCGGCGCAAAAACAGAGAGTGTCTATGCAGCTGCCACAGACTGGTTTGCCGACTCGGCCAGATTTACCCACTACAATGCCATAGCGCCGCTCGACACGATGCAGGTGAAGAAACCCAATAAGCGCAAGCGCGCCACCGAGGAGCAGTACGCCAATACGCGTCCGCTACAGATGCAGGACCCGGCAGCAGACAAGATGCAGGGCTTGGGTATCATACGCTACTACAGCAGTGGCGGGTCTATCAAGATGCTATACCTGAAATATGACATAAGCGTAGAAGTGACTAAAGCCACAGCAGTGCTCACAGTATCTAATATCCGCTACTATCACTTTGATGCGACCAGCTACAAGCCGGCGCCTATCTATAACTTCAGTGGTGGCAAACCATGTGAGGAGGTGGGGACACTGGAGTCATTGATCTCTTGTCAGAACTTCCATGATGAGTTTAAGAAGCTGGCCATGTACTGCAATAAAGAGATCTATGGCCATATGGCAGACCTGCGCACCACACTGATCAAAAAGAAACTGGTGAGTGATGGCCGCCCTCCTGCAGTGACGACAAACAAAGACGCACCAAAGGTCAAGGCTACTGCAAAGGCTCCGTTGAGAAAGTAGATCAGCACTGCTATATTCTGTACTGGTCGCTACTCTATGTCAGATTTGACAATAGTAAAACAATGATCGTTTTTGTACGGATTGTCCGCTATTATCTTATTTTTGGCGCCCTTAATTAGTACTTATAAAAACTGAGATCTCTCCGGGGAACTCTTGTCTCTTATCTATGGAAAACAATTCTCTCGGCGAAAGCCGGTTCGCTCCAAAATTTAAAGTAGGGGCCTTGCAGAAAGTCGCTTATTGTCTGATACTGGCCTGCATAATACTCTGCCCTACCGGTAGCCGTGCACAAACCATCTTTGGGTGGCAAGGTGCCATCATGCCAAAGAGTATAAATATTTATAATGCTTCCGGTCAGTTAGTAAATCATAGCGCTCTTAGCAGCCAGGTGACCTACTTTATCAGGCAGTCTCCTCCGATCTTTTTGAGTCCGTGCGGCTTGCCGGATTCGATGCAAGAAATATTTATAAGCCGCCTCCTTGAGTCTTCATCTTGTCCTGCCTGGATCGCAGATACAGTGAGGCTGGCAGCCACATTGAGGTCGCAAACATTCTTTAAAGAAGGTATGCTCAAAGGATCCCTGCGGGCGATAGGAACTGTGAGAGGGTCTGTAGCCAAGAGCCTGGCCCCGCACCTGGCATCATGCCACTCCACGGTCGACTCCGTAGCTATAGTCGTGAATTTTATCCATAACTTTTACCCTTACGAGGAGCCCAATAGAGAAGCTCCGGAGGATATAGATTCTGCATTCTACCTGCTGCGCACAGGGCACCTATGGGGTATCTGTGGAAATACAGCGCACTACTTTGCCTTGATCCAGCAGCGGCTATTCCCCTGGTGGGGATATTCTATTGAGCTCACCTCGAATACTGACACACTGGGGGGCAGCTGCTCAGTCTCACATACTTTTGTAGGATTATCAGACCATACCGGTCATATCTTCATGGTCATCGATCCGACAGTAAATGGAGTATGGACCGGCGACCATCACCATCCACTCAGCCTGGATAGTATGAGGGCTGGTATATGGAGAGGTGAGCCTCCGGCAAAGACATCATCCACAGTATTTGGGCCCTATCACCCTGAGCCCCTGACCGGCATATCGGAAAGCGATACGAACCGCTGTGAATGGGGTATTATGTTCAATTCACGAGACTCTACCGATTTTATTGCATATCAGTCTTCAGACACCCGCGATACGGCTATTGCATGGGGACCCTTGCGTGAATTTGATGACCGGGATCCCATATATGGCAGACCCGACCAGGACTATTATTGGGAGGAGGCCAGTATCCCCCGGGCATCCTGGGGATGGTGGTGTGTAGGGCTATTTATCTGGCAGTCCTCCTCCATCAGTGCCCCACCGGTCGTAAAAGATGCCATTACGACGAGATATGGTTTCCCGGTGTTTTAGACTAGTGACGGGCGCTGCATACACAGCCATAGATGCGCCGATCTATCTGAAACGTATCATCTCTTCACTATTTTTTGTACTGTGGTCTTGCTACCACTCCTGATACTCACCATGTATACTCCGTCTGTCAGAGCAGACATATCTACTGACCGCATATCGGTACCACGCTGCGACTGTACCAGCCGCCCTGTCAGATCGTATACGCTGATCTCATCTACAGGCCTGGTGCCTGATATCAGCAGGTCAGAGGTGACAGGATTGGGGTAAAGCCTGAGGGCGTCTTCCAGCACGCCGGCTATGCCGGTATAATTTGCCCGGCGAAAACCTTGATCAAAAAAACTCTGTGCAGAATCTGCCTCCACTCCAAATTGTGATCTGGATGGGCAGTTGCTCCCTACGGAATCGGTGAAAGTAACTGCGATGGTCATAAACTGCGAAGCGCATGGAAGAAAAGTAAACGAGCCGGTGGTCTGCACCATGCGCCTGTCATTGGCGGCAATACCTGTGCCGGTAGCAGGATCATGGCACATAGACCACTGTGTAGCATCGGCAGGGTCTCCGGGAAATTCATAACGGACATAGGCAGGAGTATCTATATAGAATGTGCTGCCACTGCCACCAGATACCCACACAGTATCCGGAGGAAAGTAACCGGTCTGGAACTCACGTAAAAGGTTTGCATTAGTAGACACAGAGCTATTATTCGTAAAGCTATAAAAGGATGTCATCCCCAGCTGTCTATGCATGCGTATAGCAGGATTGTCGGGGTCGGCATACGTAGTAGTATCACTTGGGGTCTCTGCCATCACTATACCCAATACAGGCAATACACAGCCATAGCCTATCGTACCACTAGAGCAGGCCGTGCTACCCGTGACATCGCATACGTATGGAGCATTAGGCATATTGGCCGGTATACCATTGTATACAAAGGCCATATTGCGGGTAGTATCGCATCCTATCATATCGTTGTACGGACAGCCCAGATCGGGATCTGTGTACTGAGATATATAGGTGCTATTCAATACTGCAGCAGATTTATTGATAAAATGATAGCGATAAAAAGTCATCTCATTCAGATTGTCATTGGTCTGAAAAGCGAAGGCCAGAGCATTGACCTGCACGCCGATGGCCTGGCCATTATTGCTACCATTATGCGCATTGCCTTTATCGTTAAACACCCAATAGATCATCTGGTCCGCATAGGCGTCATGCTGCGCCAGGCTTGCAGCATCAGGAGAGCCGCAGGTACCATTGAACGGGGCACTGCTCACTCCTCCCTGCATGATCGTAGGATAATCTCCATGGGCCGGATCATAGATACCATCGCCATCAACATCATAAAACGGCGCGAGAGGACCGCTCATATCATATCCCAAGGCTGTGAGATAAGGGTTGCCCTTGCCCGGCCAAAACTTTATACTGTCACTAAAAGATGAAACAGGCATAGTGATATGACCCGGCGTACCACCTGCGCTGAGCGCAGCCTGATAGGCTGTGATCACTGACCTGATCTGAGCAGCCCATACCGGAAAATGCCTGTCCCACATAGCGCAGGTAGCCTGAGCGGTATTGCCGGTATTATCCAGCGGGCCGGTGTAAAAGTCTGACCCGGAATTTTGCCTGTATAGCAGTCCTGCCATTTTCAGGTTATTGCCGGCATCCAAACCGGATATCCAGATAGCACCCGCGTATATAGCATTCACACCGGCCTGTCCGGAAGGCGCTTTTGGCACTTCGTAGCCTGCAGACGAGGTTGCGACATTTGTCCAGAGATCACCGGCATCGAGCAATGTCGCTCTTACATTATTGACATCCAGCGTCACCTGTGATGTAGGCAAACTGCAATTATTCGTTTCCGTCTTGTATGATATAGCCGATGTGCGAGTACCGTTTTGTGCCGTAAGGGAGCAGGAGAAGAATAGCAGTAGTGATGCGGGGAGTAATAATTTTGTTTTCATATTGCATACGGTTTGCTACGATAAAGGACGGTAGAATAGCTGGCGATACCTATAAATAATTGTCATACTTTTATCATGTTATACATTCCTCCTCTCTTTCAGGACCATAATGAAACAGCAGTCAATGACAGATCAGGAAAAGATAAAATCTTATTACAGCCAGTTTGATGAATGGGCGCGTCTCGATACTGCTGAAGGAAGATTGGAGTTTGATATCTTGCTAAACCTCATCGAGCAGTATTTACCTAAGGGATGTACAGTATTGGATCTGGGTGGCGGGCCTGGCCGTTATACAGCGGCACTTTCCCTGCGCGGCTACGATATGCATCTGGCAGACCTTTCTCCGGATCTCATAGAGACTGCAAAGATCAAATTGAAGGAGCACGGTGATCCTGCCTTTATCAAAAGTATATCTGTGGCTGATGCCCTAGATCTCAAGAGGTATGGAAGCGAAAGTTTCGATGCAGTGTTGCTCCTGGGGCCACTCTACCATCTCACCTCCGCGTCCGAAATTCAAACCTGTCTGACAGAGGTGTGTAGAGTCCTGCGGTCAGGTGGCATTTTGATAGCGGCCTACATACCCCGGCTATCAGGCATCAGAAGTGTATTGGCCCGAGCGCTATACCAGTCAGGGCAGGCAGATGCAGATACCCTGCACGAGCTGGTGGAGACAGGACGCTTTCGCAATAAAAGCAGCGAGGGATTTCAGGAAGGGTATTTCCTCAAAACAGAGATGCTAGAGTCGCTCATGAGCGAGGCCGGGCTCCGGAAACTGGCTGTCCGCTCTGTGCGAGGCATAGGAAATGGCATGGAAGCAACCATACTGACCGCTCAAGAAAAAGATCACCAGCTATACACGTGTATCATTGACATGATCCGGTCCACTGCAGCAGACCCGGCAGTGATAGATAGTAGCGGACATGCCGTATATATCGGCTCCAAAGACTAAGTCCGCCTTTGCTGCATTCGTTCAATTTTTGCATACCTTGGATCCTGATTTAAAAGCCATACATATGAGATACCTGATCCTCACCGTTCTACTCGCGCTGACAGCTACGGCAGATGCCCGTGGCGATAAAGTAAAGTACAAAGACCAGTCTGCTGATATAGGCGATGCCTCTATCCGTATAGTAGACGCTGTGGCTACAGACGCCTATACCAAGTTTAAGATACGCGTAGCCAATAAAGGCAGTGAGACCATGGTGCTGAAGGCACAGGATATCATCTTTGTGGTGAATGGCAAGGAATATAAGCCCGCCTCTGAGAAACCGCTGACCATCGCACCGGGCGGCGAGGAGAGCCGCGTGGTGAATGTAGAGGGGCCGGGCATGACGGTAGATAAATATAGTGTGCGCATAGGCAGCCTCTACAAGGTCAAAACTGACGGCGGCCCTGTGCGTGTACCGGACTTTAAACTGCCAGCATCAGCGAACGACTTTACCGCAGGTGGATTCAAATGCACACTGACCAAGCAGGTGCGCAAGACAGATGTGACGGAGATCGTGTTTGACTGCTACTACTCGGGCAGCAAACTAGGCCTGGTAGATCCCGGCAAGGTCTCTCTGAAAATGCCCAACGGCAAGACCTATGCTAATGGTCACCGCAGCCGTCCACTCACGCTGGAGAAAGGCCAGAAGGACGACTTCAAACTGGTATGGAAAAACGTTCCGGTATCTGATGGCGATATGCAGTTTGCAGAGATGTACATCCAGTTTGGCGATGCCTTTAGCGATGCACACCTGGAGAAGATGGCTGAGCAGACTATAGAGATGGAAAAGGAGTAGATCCGGACGCTAAATCTTTTAAGGAAAGGCTGCCTGCGGGCGGCCTTTTTTCATTTGAGGCAGCCTTGACCAATGTCACCCTCACACTTGACTGCGATCAGTGGTAAAGACATGACACTTATGTCATTTTGTATCAGATCTTATTATCCACCCTAAACTATTATCATGAAACAGACTTTAAAATATCTTTTTGCCACTGGCTGCTTTGCGGCCCTCGTGACGCAATCTGTGGCCCAGGTGCAGGTGCAGCAGGCCGATGTGGTCGTCTCCTCTCAGGACCTGAGGCAAACTAATGCAGTCGTTTTGCAGCAGGTAGCTTTCCCCTCTCATGCTGCGGGCACCTTTGTGGTCCGCTTTGATGGTACATGCTATGCAGATTCCGGTGACAGGATGATCATGGCCGCCAGCCATGATCGCGACTGGGGTGTAGATGATGGGAACGTAGGCATAGAGATAGCCAATGCCAATACAGAAAGCCGTGGCTTCTCGCATACGCGCATCTATACGCTCGCCGCTGGGAGTGATACCTTCTTTGCCGTAGGCCAGAATTACGTTCATACATCTGGTAGTGGTATAGCCTCAGTCTATGGCAGCCTGACGGTAGAGTTCTGGCCAGCTACGGGACCGGTGGTAGGCTCTTCTGACTTTCAGTGGAGTGGCAACCTATCCGGACCACAGCAGCAGATGGATACACTGGCTGTGAGCAATGCTCCAAACGGAAAAGTATTCATACATGTAGACGGCCAGGCAGGCTCAGACCCCGGAGACCGGATAGTCTGCACCGCCAACGACGCCCCCTCCTGGCTGGTGGGTGCGGGAAGTGTAGCATTCATGTCCTATAGTACGTCACAGCGTACCAATCCATACACCCACAGCAGGATACGCAATGCCTCCGGCGCTGAAACCTACTATGCGATGGGAGCCAATGTAGTAGACGTATCAGGATCGGGCAATGCTACATTCTATGGCAATCTGAGTGCGGAGTTCTTTCCGGCCAGTGGCAGCGCTATGATAGACAATACTGAACTGAGCATGCAAGGACTGAATGTAAGAGGCGGACCTGTGGCCATGGACTCGGTCACTATCAATGCAGGCTCAGCAGGATATGCGCTCGTGCTGTTTGACGGATACATCACCTCCTCTCCGGGAGATCATATCACCCTGGCTGCAAGTAATACCCGTGGATGGACCGTCAATGCGGGCAATACGACAGTAAGCGCATTGTCGTCTGCCAATCCATTCAATGTATTTTCTCACTCGCGCCTCTATCCGGTAGCCGCCGGCACACATACATTCTATGCTGTAGCAGAAAACTATATCGGCACTACGGGTACCGGTACGATCAATATAGACGCAAACCTGATCGTAAAATACTATCCGGCTGTCGGCGTGGCTATAGATGAACTGAGACGGGACATGACATTCGCCATCTATCCCAATCCCGCCGCGGGCTATGTGATAGTGCATAGCAGCGCTACGGATGCAGGAGATATCACCCTGCAGGACCTCTCCGGCAGGACTGTACGCCTACAGCCATCATCTGCTACTGACACGCGCATAGACATCTCTGACCTACCCGCAGGTATGTACCTGGTACACCAGGGAGACCATGTGCGCAAGCTGGTGAAAGAATAAACTGTATCCCTCTATTCCTCATATGACGAGCCGGAGTTTTCTCCGGCTTGTCTGTTTTGGGGCATGGCATACAGTTTGGTGCATATCAGCAAAGCAATATCATCATGGTCACACAGATAGCAGGCCTGGCAGGCAATACGGTGGGGTTTACCCTCACAGGAAACATCACAAAAGAACACTATGACACGATCATCATACCGGCCATAGATCAGGCCAACGGCAATGGCCCTCATATCAATCTGCTGCTGGTGATCAATACAGACCTATCCAACTTTACGATGGGTGCGTGGATGAAAGATGCACTGGTAGGCCTCCAGAACCTGACCCGATTCAACAAGGTGGCTGTGGTATCTGGTTCCCATCTGGTCCGGAACATGACCTCTATGGCCAATATGATCGTGCCGGGTGAGTACAAATACTTTCTCCCTACGGAAGAGAACGAAGCGAAGGTCTGGGTGTCAGAAAGTGACGGTAGGATCTGAACGAGCTACTCCAGGTGTACGTGCTGCAGCCGGCCGGCCGATAGGATATAAAGACTATAGGGTTGAGATAGACTGCTGATGAGCTTTGATCGTTTTTGCTATCAGCATAGAATAGCTTTGCTAGCCTTTTATGATCTTGTCATACTTGGTCCCGTTAGCCGGGTCCAGTCGCTTCAGGATATTGATGGCCTCGGTCTTTTCTCCGGCGTCAGCGCCCTGAAAGATACTGACCAGTTCATCGCCCTTGGCCTGGAGGAAGAGAATGACGAGTACGTTGTTTGGATAGTCTTTGAAGGTCTTGTCCAGTGTACGCAGTGACTGGAGGATACCCGCGCGGGCGACTGTGGGATCATCAAAGAAATTGTCCATGCCGAGGCGGTGGTACTCATAGATCACCTGCTTGAAGCCGTCAAACTTGGCACCCTGCAGGAAGCTGATGATGTTGTACCGGTTCTTATTGCCACTCACAGGGTTATTGTCAAATGGCTTCCATCCCCTTGATTCATTGCCACCCTGCGGCACAGCATTCATGATCTGCTCCGCCATAGCAAAGTACCTGGTGCCGCCGCCTTTGGCCATACTCTCATAGTCCAGCCCGATGATCAGGTAGGCATAGTAGGCCAGCACAGAGGTAAGGTTTGACTGGTACTGGTTGATATTAAAATCAAGCGGCGTATTGGGCGAATAGGTGAAGACAAAGTCCAGGTCGCGGAAGTTGAGCATCGGCGAGTTATACGTACTATTGAACGCCGGGCGCGCAGCCTGTATGGTGATAGAGCCGGTGTACTGGTCCTGGTTTTCCACCCCATCCAGCTGTATGTAGAGCGAGCAGTCTATGCGCTCCTCCGGTGCGAATACATCCTGTGTCCAGGCGCGCTGATTCATAAAGTCCGTCATGGCGCCCTGCAGTGTCTGGAATACAGACGGGTCTACGCCGGTTATCTTCTGAGAGTTGAGCTGTATGGTGCACTTCAGCTCCTGGGCTGTGAGGTGCCGGGAGAATATCAGGAGCGCTATCAAAAAGCCCAAAGGTCTTGCCATTCGCATTATAGCTGAGTTTCTATATAGTCTAAGATATCAGATGCTACATCTGATTTTGCCTTCAGATCAAAGGTAACCACATTTCCCTTCTTATCCACTATGGTGACCTTATTGGTGTCATGCTGGAAGCCCGCTCCCGCATCTTTGAGGGAATTTAACACGATCATGTCGAGGTTCTTTTTCTCCAGTTTTGACTGTGCATTGGCCAGCTCATTGTCTGTCTCCAGCGCAAAGCCTACGCAGACCTGACCTTCCCTTTTGCCACGGCCCAGCTCGTAGGCTATGTCTTTGGTCTTGACCAGCTCGAGTGTAAACTCTCCCTCCTGCTTCTTGATCTTGCTGGTGGCGGGATGCTTGGGTGTATAGTCTGCTACGGCCGCTGCGAATATGATAACATCGCTGGCTGCGAAATATTGTGTGCAGGCGGTATACATGTCAGCCGCAGAGACCACCTCTACCACCGAGATGGCAGGCGAGATGCCGTATGCCTGCGTGGGACCCTTGACCAGTGTGACGCTGGCGCCGCGGCTGAGGCACTCCTCAGCCAGTGCGATGCCCATCTTGCCGGTAGAGAAATTGCTGATGTACCTGACGGGATCTATCGGCTCGCGAGTGGGGCCTGCGGTGATGAGGACCTTTTGAGATGCTATCTTCAAGTGCTGTAGCGAAATGCTGTTTGGTCAAATATCCTGCAAAATATAGAATAATAAAGGCGATATAGGCTTAATATCACTTTGATAAAAAATATCTGCGGAAGTTTTTATAAATCAAAACCATTTATAGATTTGTAATATTCAATCACCCAAATCAAAATTAAAACGCCCATGAAAAAGATGTTTTACGTAGCTGCCGTAGCAGCGCTTTTCGCAGCTGCTTCCTGCAGCAAGTCTACCACCGGCAGCTACACTTGTGTATGCAAGCAGAACGGTACACAGATCTCCTCTACCACGCTCACAAATGTGACAAGGGACCAGGCTAACACAGCCTGCACCAGCGCCGGTAGCACATCAGCAGGCATCACCTGCTCTCTGCAATAAGTTTATCTGAATTTATTGATAAGAGGGGCACTGGTTGCCCCTCTTATTTTTATATCCTTTCTTTATACCATGACACTCCCGAAGCTCACTGCCGGCCAGGCGGTTTCTATCGTGCTCTCTATCCTGCTCGGCGCGGTATTCCTTTTCTCCGGCTATACGAAGCTCTATCCGATAGAGCCTTTTGAATACACCTTTGTAGACCTGGGTGTGGCCGGCTGGAATACGGCTCCTTTTGTAGCCCGGCTGCTGATAGGGCTGGAGTTTTGCTGTGGCGCGCTGCTCATTATAAACTTCCGCCTGAGGCGCTTCACCCTGCCACTGGTGTCGGGGCTGCTGGTCGCCTTTTGCATCTACCTGACTGCCGTGCTGATCAGCAAGGGGAATAGCGGCAACTGCGGGTGTTTCGGCGAGTACCTGACCATGACGCCACTGGAGGCTATAGCCAAGAACATAGGCCTGCTGCTGCTCTGCGGCCTGATCTATGTGATGACCGCTCCCATGGAGGTGCGGTATATGAAGCACCTGGCTGCAGCTCTCTGTATAGTCGGCCTGGGGCTGCCTTTTATTTTAAATGTAGTGGACCTGCAGAGCTCTAAAAACCTACAGCCCGAGTCTGTGAACTATAAGGTGCCGCTGGAGATACTCTATGAGACCAAGAACCCCAGGAATACCAAACCCGATATAGAGCTCAGGACGGGCAAGCATATCATAGCCTACCTGAGCCTGACCTGCCCGCACTGCAAGATAGCTGCGCAGAAGATACATGTGCTGCACAAAGAGGACCCTTCTATCCCCTTCTATATCGTGCTGAACGGCAAGCGCGAGCTATACGAACCCTACCTCAAGACCTACGGGCTGGAAGATATCCCCCATGAGCTGTTTTTCGGGCCGGAGGAGTTTATGAAGATGTCAGGTGCGACCTTTCCGCAGATACTATGGGTCAATAACAGTATCGTGGAGAAGAAGGGGGGCTACTTTCAACTGAACCAGAAGACCATAGACGACTGGCTGAAAGAGTGATCACCTCACCTATCTGCCCTGCCTACCGGTAGGCAGGCTTTGGCATCCTTCCGCTCCGAAAGAGATGAAAGAGCTCCTTATTTGAAATTACTTTTATATGTCAGTTTCAGCATGGGCTATGCAGTATGCTAAGCACTCAGCAGTGCTACAATAGCCTCCGGCTCGGCCATGCGGCCATCGCCTACCAGGCCGCTGGCCAGCTCACCATTCTCTACCGGTATAAGTGTATTGCCGTAGGAACGGAGGAGCTCTATATTCCTCTTTGTAGCCGGGTGCTGCCACATATCCAGGTCCATGGCCGGGGCAAAGTACACCGGGCATTTGGCAGAGAGATAGGTGGCCAGCAGCATATTATCACACTGGCCTGTGGCCATTTTTGCGATGGTATTGGCAGAGGCGGGGGCTATGAGCATGAGGTCTGCCCAGAGGCCTAGCTCTACGTGATTATTCCATGTATGGCTGTCATTCTGCAGGTGGCTGATGACCGGACTCTTGCTCAGCACAGAGAGGGTGAGCGGCGTGATGAAGTCTGCCGCAGCGGAGGTCATGATGACGCGTACGTCAGCACCGGCCTTGACCAGCAGGCGCACGAGGATGGCGCTCTTGTAGGCTGCTATGCTGCCTGTGACGCCGAGGATGATCTTTTTGCCGGTGAGACTCATTGTGATTTGAAAATCAGGTAATTTGACGATTTGAAAATGGCTATCAATGATCTAATGCCGAATACATTTTAGCCACATAGAACACATAGAGACATAGAAAATAAAGCAATATAAAACGTCAGGTCGTGCTATCTAAGCGCAAAAAGCGCAAGGGCCGGTTTGTGTATGCGGTACTTGCGCTTTGCTATATCTTTTTAGAGCCGGATTACTGCTGATCGGTATAGCGATAGCTGATCTGGTCATCCTGAAACTCCTTCATAGCAAGGATAGTAGGATGAGGCAGCTTCTCATAAAACTTTGAGATCTCGATCTGCTCCCTATTCTCATGGATCTCCTCCAGTGTATCGGTATGAGAGGCAAAGTCCTCCAGTTTGCCGTGCAGTTCCATCTTGAGGTCTGCGCCGATCTGGTTGGCCCTCTTGGCTATGACAGCGATAGACTCATAGGTGTTTTGAGTCTTTTTAGCCAGTTTTTCGAGGTTTTGGGTCTCGATCAGCGGGCTGATCTGTGTCATTTTGATCTTCTTACTTTTGTCCATCTGTTGTTGCTTTTCCTATTTTTTCAGAAGCCAAGGCGTAGACCTTTTCGGCTTCCTTGATGTATTTACCGTCTTTGTATTTATCCACAAAGGTATAATAACTTTTGATAGTGCGGTCATAATAGTCCCGCTTTTTGGCTTCGCGCCTTACCGCATTGGTATCCCCTACCTCCTCGGCCAGCTCGTAGTTGGTCCGGACGATACCCAGGTAGCACTTCTGGATGGTCTCATCGGTCTTTTTGATGCGATCCGGGTCCTTGATGTACTGCAGCTGCTCATTGCACTCGCGGATGGCTACGGTCAGGTATTTCTCCCGCTCCTCAGGTATGTAGGCGTAGGCCTTGTCATAGGCAGCCTCAGTAGAGTAATAGTGCGCATCGTTCTCATACTTAGAGGCTTCTGCGAGATATTTACTGGACGGGAATTTGTATACAAAGTTTTTGTAAGATGAAATGACCGAGTGGTAGCGGTCTACTTTTTTGAGTACGATACTGTTTTCGGCATACTTGCTATATGACTTGACCACCATAAAGAGGATGCGCTCGGTATTCTCAATATCCGGAAACTGTACGAGCAGGTTCTCAAATGAGACCGCTGCAGCCTTGTAGTTTTCGGTCCTGTAGTACAGCTCGGCATTGGACCAGGCTTTTTTCTCCAGCTTGTGGCGCAGGGAGGTGATCATCTGATTGGCCGTATCGAGGCGGCTGCTCTGAGGGTACTGGTTGATAAAAGACTGAAAGGCGTCTATGGCCTTGGTGGTGTAGGTCTGGTCCAGCTCGTACTTTGGCGAGAGCCTTTCATTGCTCATGGCGGTCATAAAGGCAGCCTCCTCGGCTTTCTCAGACAGCGGGTAGGTGACCACAAAGTTGTGAAAGTGATAGGCGGCTATCATGTAGTCGGCCTGCTTATAGTTGGCCATGCAATACATAAAGTAGATATCCTCTGTAGAGCGCTGGCCCTTCATGAGGCCCATCAGCTCCTCAAACACAGGGATACACTTGAAATACTGCTTTTTATTGTACCAGTCGGTCGCTACCTTGAGCTTATAGTTGATATCCGGGCTTTTCATGACCTTCTCCGGCGTATCGCAGGAGGTGAGGCCGAGGTACAGCACAGCAGGCAGCAGCCACAGGAGGTAGCGGCGGGCGGTGAGCTTGTGACGCGTAATGTACAGGAAATGAGTGATCGACTTCATCAGCGGGAGGGCAAATATAAGGTTTTGGACTGCTTTGGACCGATAATAAATGTAAAATGAAGGGATTTATTGTGATATACCCCTCCCTCGCAAGGTCTCGGGCCCTCCGCCGTGGCGCACAAATCCTGCCAAGGAGTGGGCTGAGCACGAATACAACCCTCCATCCCGAAGCTTCGGGACTCCCTGAATGGAGACGTTTGAATACAGGCAAATAATACCTGGCTGCCTTGGCAAGCAGGCAAGTACGACTCGGGAAATTACGGCATCAACAGCAGAAGACTAATTGCGCCAGTATCAGATCGGCGAGTAGAGATCCTCTGCTATCTTGATATAGTTGCCGCGGACAGGTGTCTTGGCAGTATAAAGGTCCGGATACTTGCGGGCATCGGCGCGAAACCACTTCATCTGCTCATCATCGGTCTCCCTATCGCTGAAGTCCTTGTAGGCCGGATCATTGATATAGTCCAGTTCCTCCTGAGTATAAGGCTCTTCGCCATTATTCTTTTTTGATTTTGAACCGGAGGAGGCTTTTTGAGCTACTGCTTTTTCCTCCGGGAACTCATGCCTCAGATGGCTGGGCAGCTCGTTCTCACCTTTGGTATTGTAGCCATAGTTATGCTTCAGGATGAAGTGGCAGGTGGAGGCGTTCATCCGCTTGAAGAGGGCGCCTTCTTCGAGTTTATGGGTGAAGATCTGCTCGATAAAGTAGATCTGGTCCATGACCTCTTCATCGGTTTCCCATTTTTTCTTCCAGTAGCTCCAGAGCTGCTTGTAGCAGCGGATTTTGAAGAGGGCTTCGGTGAGTGTGTGGGTGATGGAGAATTCATCGAGGGCGATCTGCTCGATCCGGTGGAGGGTGGCGATGGTTTTCTCGCGGGTCCATCGGGACGCGTTGGTGTTGCCGGCTGGTGCGGACATAGGTGATTTATTTTGAGTGATGAAATACGACCTCTCCCTAAGTCCCTCTCCAAAGGAGAGGGACTTTAATACAAATGCAGATTGTCTGAATCAGAATTTGCAGGATTTTAGAATTAGCAGAATAATGCGACCTCTCCCTAAATCTATCCGCCAAGGAGAGGACTTTAATACAAATACAATTTCTGAATCAGAATTTGCAGGATTTTAGAATTAGTAGAATAATACAGAAATACATTTGAGCCACATAGACCGCATAGAGACATAGAAATACAAGGCCAGCTTGCCTCCCCCAAACCGCCCCAAAGGGAGGCGACAATACAAAAGAAACGTGGCGATATTCATAGGTCCTTCAGCGGATGAATGGCTGCGTGGTGATGGTGCAAAGGTCTGCAAAATGGGCGACTTTTTGCGCGGTATTTATTGACAAAGTAGGTTTCGGGGGAAATAGTTATTCACCAAGGGCTGCGTAGCAAACGCAGGGCAGAATGGTCACGCGATATCATCGCGCGAAAGGATGGTGCCACAGATCTAAAGCAAGATGGAGATCCAACCCCAGTGACCTGAATACAGTAGTACTACAAGCGGGCGGTGAGGTAATCCTTCAGCGCTGCGTAATGCGGCGGTATAAGCGTGGCTTTTTTCTGCTGAGCCATCAGGCCCCGGATGCTGTCCGGTATCTCTATGTGGGTGCCGGTGACACTCTCTACCACATCGGGGAATTTGACCGGGTGGGCGGTCTCGAGTATGAAGCCGCGGTACTGAGGATGTGCGCTGAGGTACTGCTCCAGTGCATGATAGGCTACGGCTCCATGTGGGTCGAGGAGATAGTGATGGTCTTTGTAAACGGAGGCAATGGTCTCACGTGTGGTGTCATCAGAGACGGTATAGCTGTGGATGAGCTGGCTGATGCGCTGGTGGTCGTGGCCGAATAGCTCGAGTATGCGGACGAAGTTGCTCGGGTTGCCTACGTCCATGGCATTGGAGATGGTAGGTACGGCGTCCTTTGGTGTGAAGGCGGCAGTGCGGAGGTAGCCCGAGAAGGTATCATTGTCATTGCAAGCAATGACAAAGTGCGAGGCGGGCATACCAGATACGTGTGCGAGGAGGCCGGCACAGACATTGCCGAAGTTGCCGCTAGGCACGCAGATGACGGGTGGTGTCTCGCCCTGCCACTGCTGCACACCATACAGATAATAAAACTGCTGTGGGAGCCAGCGGGCTACGTTGATAGAGTTGGCCGAGGTGAGGAACATGCGGCTGGTCAGCTCTGCGTCTGCAAAGGCCTGCTTCACCATAGCCTGGCAGTCGTCAAAGGTGCCTTGTACTTCGAGTGCACTGATATTGTGCCCGAGTGTGGTGAGCTGCTGCTCCTGCACTTTGCTGACTTTGCCCGAAGGGTAGAGGATGACAACGTCTACGCCCTCTACGCCGAGGAAGCCTGCGGCTACAGCGCTGCCGGTATCGCCGGAGGTAGCTACGAGGACGGTGACTTTCTGCTTTTCATTTTTTGAGAAGTAACCCAGGCAGCGGCTCATAAAGCGCGCGCCGACATCTTTGAAGGCGAGCGTGGGGCCGTGGAATAGCTCCAATGAAGAAATGCTATCGGTGATCTGCACCAGTGGGAAATCAAAATTGACAGTCTCAGAGCAGATCTTGTAGAGATCGGTGTCAGGTATATCTCCTCCTACGTAGGGGCGGATGGTGAGGTAGGCGAGTTCTTCTTTCGTTAGGTTGCGGAAATTGGCGATCACGTCCTCGCGCAGCTGCGGGATGCGGTCGGGGAAATAGAGGCCCTTGTCAGGGGCTTGTCCCTTGATCGTAGCCTCGCGGAAGGAGACGGTGGAGGACTGCTTATTGGTGCTGTAGTATTTGATCGGAGTGTCCATGATTTAACCGCAAAAACGCGGAAACGCAAAATGATTAGGGAATATATTATTGACCGCAGAGGCGGAGAGACGCAGAGATGAAATACAATTTATTTCACGCACAGACGCGGAGGCGCGAAGAATGCAAATATATTTCTCGCAAAGGCGCGAAGGGTTTAAGAAAATACAAAGGGTGGCTCGCAAAAACGCGAAAGGGCGAAGAATGCGAATGCAATTTATCTCACGCGAAGACGCGAAGACGCGAGGAATACAAATGCATTTCTCGCAAAGACACAAAGAGAATAAGCGAATACAAAGGATTTCTAGCAAAAATGCGGAAACACGAAAATAAGCAGTCTGTTGATCTCTGGTCTCAAGTCTCATATCTCACGTCTTAATTCTCACGCCCTGATCACTGATGGTGGTGACGTAGACGTGATAGTCTATGTCTACTTTGTCGTAGATGCTTTGAATGGCTTGTTTGACTTTATTGGCAGTAGCTTCGTCGCGGCTGAGCATGAAGATGGAGGGGCCGGAGCCTGAGATGCCGCCGCCGAGGGCACCTGCGTCGAGGCTGGCTTGCTTTAGTTCCTTGAACTGTGGTATCAATGTGCTGCGCATGGGCTCTACGATCACGTCTGTGAGGCTACGCGAGATGAGGTCGTAGTCGCGCTGCATGAGGCCGGCTATAAGGCCAGCCACATTGGCCCACTGGGTGATGGCGTCCTTCATAGCGACTTTCTTTTTGAGTATGCCGCGGGCTTCTGAGGTTTTGATCTCTATCTGCGGGTGGAGCACAGTGACGTGCAGCGGTGGCGCTGCGATAGGGATTATGTCTACGGGGTCGTGGCTGCGCACGAGTGTGAAGCCGCCGTAGATGCAAGGGGCGATATTGTCTGCATGGCGCGAGCCGGAGGCTATCTCCTCTCCGTACATGGCGAGGTCTACGAGCTGCGCGTTTGTAAAGCGATTGCCAAGCAAATGATTTGCCGCGACGACTGCTGCTGCGGCGCTGGCGGCGCTGGAGCCGATGCCGCTGCCTGGCTTGATGACTTTGGTGCTCTCTATCTCGAAGCCTTTGATGTCACCTTTTATCGCGTCGAGTACTGCGAGGAGGGCTACGCCGGCTACGTTTTTCTGGGCGTCTGTGGGGAGGTCGTAGTTGTCCTTATTGATAATGGTGACGCCCGGTGTGTCAGTAACGCGCACAGTCATGGTGTCCAGCGGCTCGCCGAGGGCAAAGCCGAGGATATCAAAACCGCAGACGACATTGGCTACGGTGCCGGGGGCTTTTACTGTTACTTCTTTCAAGGTGTCTGGTTCTTTTATACTCAAAAAATTAACCGCAAAGAACGCGGAGAACGCAAAGGGTTTTTAAACAGCCTTCGATTCTTTCGCGTTTTTATAGTTACACTCTTGCCGCTCTCATAATATCCGCAAAGATACCTGATGCTGTGACCTCTGCGCCGGCACCTGCGCCCTTGATCACGAGGGGCTGCTGGGCGTAGCGCTTTGTGGTGAAGCGGACGGCGTTGTCCTTGCCATAAAGGTGGAAAAAGTCGTGCTCCTTGCTGATGTGCTGCAGGCCTACGGAGGCTTTGCCTTTGTCGAGCTGGGCTACGAACTTCAGCTTCTGTCCTTTTTCAAATGCTTCGTCATAGAGTTTGCGGAAATGGCTCTCGTGCTTGGCTAGTTCTACGTAGAACGCGGCGACGTCTCCCTCCATGCAGGAGGCGGGGAGGAAGGAGTTATTGGCGATGTCTGCCATCTCCATGTGCTGGCCGGACTCGCGGGCGAGGATGAGGATCTTGCGCATGACGTCTGTGCCGCCGAGGTCGAGGCGGGGGTCCGGCTCTGTGTAGCCTTCGTCCTGTGCTTGCTTTACGACTTCTGCGAATGGGCGCGTGCCATCATAATTGTTGAATACAAAATTCAGCGTGCCGGAGAGGACGGCCTCGATGCCTTCTATCTCATCGCCACTACGGAGCAGGTCTGTCAGCGTGCCGATGACGGGCAGGCCAGCGCCTACGTTTGTTTCAAACAGATAGGATGTAGTGTACTTGCGCGCGAGGCTTTTTAGTTGGCTATACTCCTCATAAGGTCCCGATGCAGCGATCTTATTGCATGCCACTACGGAGACACTTTTTGGCAGGAGCTTATCATAGATCTGCGCGACATCCGCATTGGCCGTGATGTCTATGAAGATGGAGTTGCGGAGGTTCTTGTCAGAGATAAAGGTGACGAGCTCTGACAGGTCAGTTTTTGCACCGCTTGTGAGTTTGTCTTTGTAGGTGGCGAGATCGATGCCATTCTCGTCGAGCAGCATGGTGCGGCTATTGATCAGGCCTACTACACGTACTTGCAGGCCGAGGTGATCTTTCAGATATGACGCCTGCTGCTGTAGCTGTGCGATCAGGCGGCTGCCTACGTTTCCCAGGCCGGCGATGTAGAGGTTTATCTGTTTGTAAGTGGTCTCAAAGAACTCCTCATGGAGGACGTTGATGGCTTTGCGCACATCGGCGCTGGAGATGACGGCGGAGATGTTCTTCTCTGAGGAGCCCTGTGCGATGGCGCGGATATTGACACCATTGCGGCCCATGGCGGCGAACATGCGGCCGCTGATGCCCTGGTGGCTCTTCATGTTTTCGCCTACGAGGGCTACGATAGAGAGGTTGTTTTCTACCTGGAGTGGTTCGAGTTTTTCGAGCGCTATCTCATTGGCAAATTCTTCGTCCACTGCCTTCTTGGCTCGGTCTGCGCTGACGGCCTCTATGGCCACGCAGATGGAGTACTCAGATGAACTCTGGGTGATGAGGATGACGTTGATCTTCTCCTTCGCGAGAGCCTCAAAAAGCCTCTTGGAGAAGCCGGGGATGCCGATCATGCCGCTGCCCTCGAGGAGCAAGAGTGATACTTTATCAATGCTGGAGAGGCCGCTGACGGCATTGCCTGTGGCGTGTGCTTTTTTCTCTATCTCGGTACCGTAGTCTGTAGGTGCAAAGGTGTTTTTGATCCAGAGGGGGATGCCCTTGGCCATGACGGGCTGGATAGTGGGTGCGTAGAGGACTTTGGCGCCGAAGTGAGATAGTTCCATCGCCTCCTGATAGGAGATGTTTGGGATCACCCTGGCATTGGGCACCAGGCGCGGGTCGGCGGTCATCATGCCGCTGACGTCGGTCCAGATCTCGAGGCGGGAGGCATCTACTGCAGCGGCGTAGATAGCGCCGGTATAGTCAGAGCCTCCGCGGCCGAGGGTGGTGGTATTGCCCTTCTCATCTGCGGCAATGAAGCCGGGCAGGAGGTAGAGCGGGGCGTCGTTTTCTGCGAGGTATTTCCTGGTCTGCGCTATCGTGGTTTTATTGTCTACGGTGGCGTAGGTATAGTTGCTGTCAGTGCGGATAAGGTCGCGGGAGTCCACCCATTTGTGGTTTACTCCGAGTGAGGTCAGTCTTTGAGAGATGATGAGTGAGGACAGTAATTCGCCATAGCTGGCGATCTTGTCAGAGGTCTTTGGCGAGAACTCGCCTATGAGGAAGATGCCGTCGCAGAGGTCTTCGAGTTCATTGATGCGGCGCTTGACCTCGAATATGATGCTACTCTGGTGCGAGACGGGGATCAGGTTCTGTATCGTGTCAAAGTGGCGCTGCTCGATGGTTTTGAGCTTTTCTTTATAGTCGGTCAGTCCCTCTGCTGCGGAGCGGCCGGCGCCGAGCAGGAGGTCGGTAGTGCCGCCGAGGGCGGATACGACTACCATGAGTTTGTCTTCTTTCATCGCGGCGGTGACGATGGCTATCGTCTTTGATATATTCTCCGCATTGGCTACGGAGGTGCCGCCAAATTTCAATACGATCATCTGGTCTGTACTTTTCTTCTAATAATTTGTATGTCAATAATAATAGTGTAAAAAAGCGAGGGATGCAAATAGGGTTGGCCAGTCATATATGTTTTGCGATTTAAATGATAAAATGGGTTTCTCGCAAAGGCGCAAAGGGTTTAGGGAAAGGCAAAGGTATTTTCACGCGAAGACGCAAAGATGCGAAGAGAATACAATGATATGGCTCGCAAAAACGCGAAAGCGCTAAAACCTCATCCTCTGCCTTCGGCATCTCCTTCTCCTTCGGAGAAGGAGAACCTGATGAGTGAGGCTAGGTGCTTGGGGGAACTGCGTAGGGCGATGCCCTACGCTAGAGGCGTGTCGCCCCTTTGGGGCTTAGTACAAAAGGCGATGCCATCATTGAGGTGATGGCATCGGTGGAATATTTAAATGAAGTATGCTTCTTACTTGATTTTGGCTACTTCTGATTTGATCTTGCTTTTGAGGGTGGATGAGAGCGAGGGGTAGATTTAATCAGCTTTTAAGTAGGCTATACTTTCCGGTTTTTTCAGGTTAGCGTGAGTCCCCAATCTCCTCATACAGCTTAGCTGCAAAAATTCTATTGGCGTAGTAGTTTGGATGAGCATCAGCAGGCATCAAGTTATACTCGCTATTACCTGTATTAATACCATAGGCCAAGGTGTGATAACCTTTCGCTTTGAATTGGTCTAAAACTTTATTGCTTGCGTCGTCTCCGGTGATAGATGTCAGGATTACTTTTATTCCCGCCTGCTGCATCATATCTATGGTCTGCTGCAATACAGCATGGGAGATCTCAGGTGAACTTTTGTTTTCATAATTGCAGTATGCGTTATCGATCAGCTCTACAAGTGCGAGCCGATCCTGAAATGGCAAGAATGAATAATCCATGGTTTTGTACCCTAGCTGAAGATGATCTTTATGCCCGGCGAAATAAGGATGATAGATCAGTTTTTGATATTTCAGCTGATTGGTAAATTTAACATGAGCCTTTCTCCAGTTTCGTGAGCATATCACTCTCTCATCCTCTACCTGCGAATAATTGATCACTACGTAGCGCACCCCCCCCCACGGTATCTCGGATGATCTCCTTGGCCTGAAGGAAAAACTGCGCCGGGCAATAACCCCCTACTCCCCAGTTTTCTACTTTCAAGGGTACGTTGTGCTCTTTAAACAAGTTTTGCAGGATGAAAGGATGTGTGCAGCTATCCTCCAAGCAATCTCCGTAGGTAAAACTACAGCCTAGTATAATAACCTTGCCGAAATGGTCATCATTAAGTGTATCATAGCCCGTAATGCGCCTACGACGATCATTATGTGTTGCATGATAGACGAATGTATCGTTTTTGATAATTGTATAATATCCGGGTGCGAGAGAGTAGCCATATATGCTATCTAATCCGCCGGGAGGTTTTGGTCTATAGTCAAATTTTATTTCGGCCTCATGGTAAGGTTTGAATCCGGCCAATCTTACTATAGCTTCACCTGTAGCTAATGCAACGAGTATCGCAAAGGGTACTAAGAATATAGTTCTGAATACTCGCATTTTAAACGGTTAAAGATACAATATACTATATCTATTTATCTTGACGGCCCTTCGGTTTAACTGATTAAATCCTTTGCAGTTAAGGATGGCAAAATGCCAAACACGTAGGGCGATGCCCTACGCTGGCGGCGTGTCGCCCCTTTGGGGCTGGATGCAAAAAGTGATGCCATCAATTTGTGTGATGGCATCGGTGGATATGAGATGAGATTCTTCTTACTTGATCTTGGCTACTTCTGATTTGATCTTGCTTTTCAGTGTGGATGATATCGGCATGAGAGGGAGGCGTAGGTTGGCTTTGCAGATGCCTTTGAGCTCCAGTACATGCTTGATGCCGCCGGGGTTGCCCTCGGCGAAGAGCATGTCGGTGACGTCTACGAGCGGGTAGTGGAGCCGGCGGGCAGCCTCGAAGTCTCCGGCTAGTGACTCGCGTACCATCTGGCTGAATTGTTTAGGGAAGCCTTGTCCCGATACTGATATGACGCCGTCGAAACCGAGTGCTATCAATGGCAGGGTGATATTGTCATCACCTGATATTTTGAGGAAGTCTTGGGAGGTGCCTTTCACGATCTGCATACATTGGGCAAAGTTGCCGGAGGCTTCTTTGATACCGATGATGTTCTTGACCTTTGAGAGTTCTATAGTGGTCTCGGCGGTCATATTGCTGCCGGTGCGGCCGGGGACATTGTAGAGGATCACCGGTACGGGGGAGGCTTTGGCTATCGCCTTGTAGTGGGCTATGATACCGGCTTGTGTGGGCTTGTTGTAGGCAGGGCTGACAGAGAGAATGGCGGTGATCCCTTTGAAGTGGAACTTCTTGATCTCGCGGATCACCTCTGCGGTATCATTGCCGCCAAAGCCCGCGACGATGGGCACACGGCTATAAGTATGTGATATGGTGAAGTCTAGGACCTGCTCTTTTTCCTCTTTGGTCAGTACCGGTGACTCTCCGGTGGTGCCGAGAGATACGAGGTACTCCACGCCGCCGGCTATACAGTAGTCTATGAGTTTGCCCAGGCCTTTGAAGTCTATCTTGCCATTGCTAAGAAAAGGTGTGACGAGTGCTACGCCTGTGCCCTTGAGTTTCTGCTGTACCATGTGTATATCAGTTATATTTTATGTTGTCGAGAAAGTGTGTGACCTGCTGTAGCAGATAGCCGAGGTCCCGCTTTGTGTCGAGCTGTATCATGAGGTCAAAGAGCCGCGTCTTGCTCTCGGCAAAAGGACCTACGCGGTATTTTGCCTTTGAGATGTAGGCCATATACTCCAGCGGCTTGTTCTCATCAGTGATAGCACAGATCATCACGTCAAAAGGTTTATCGCAAAAGGCGGTGACACGGGCATCAGTAGGGATGCCGTACCAGTTGACCGCTTTTTTATTAAAGATATTGATGCCCGGTTTTGACTCTATTTTTTTATCATCCAGATAGGCGAGCACCTCTACCGTTTTGCCTTTGGCGGTGAGGCCCTCGGCATACCTGGCGATGATGCTGTCATATGCCGGCATGGATGAGTCGTAAATAATACCGATAGTTTTGGCGTCGGCCAGATTGGTGATGCGGCGCGGCGCACCGGGGCCACGCTGGCGGAGTACACTCTCGTAAAAGTAATTTCTGATCTGATCTATGATGCCCATCCTATACCTGCTCTGACTGATAGATGCCGATATGTGAGTAGCGGTCTATGCGTTTGGTGATACGCTCCTGTGCGGTGAGTTTTTTCAGCTCTGTGAGATTGGCTATGATAGCTTCCTTCAGATTGCCGGCAGCCTCATCGGGATTGGCATGGGCGCCGCCCGGTGGCTCGGGTATGATGCCGTCTATGATGCCTAGCTGCAGCAGGTCCTGAGGTGTCGGCTTGAGGGCGTTGGCAGCTTTTTCTTTGAAGTCCCAGCTGCGCCAGAGTATGGAGGAGCAGGACTCGGGAGATATCACAGAGTACCAGGTATTCTCCAGCATCATGAGCCTATCACCTATGCCGATGCCCAGTGCACCGCCAGAGGCACCCTCGCCTATCACGATGCAGAGTACGGGTACTTTGAGCGTGACCATCTCAAAGAGATTGCGGGCGATAGCTTCGCCCTGGCCGCGCTGCTCCGCCTCTTCGCCGGGGTAGGCGCCGGGAGTATCTATGAGCGTGATGATGGGCTTGTTAAATTTCTCTGCCAGCTTCATGAGGCGCAAGGCCTTGCGGTAGCCCTCGGGATTTGGCATGCCGAAATTGCGGTACTGGCGCATCTTGGTATTGACGCCCTTCTGATGGCCGATGATCATGACAGTCTCGCCATTGAGATCGGCAAAGCCGCCTACGATGGCCTTGTCATCTTTGAAGGAACGATCGCCATAGAGCTCGATGAAATTGGTCGTCATCTTCTCTATATAAGCCAGCGTGTAGGGGCGCTCCGGATGGCGCGATACCTGTATGCGCTGCCAGGTGCTGAGGCGGGAGTAGATTTCGTTCTGCGTTTCGCGCAGGCGCAGCTCCAGCTCCTCGGCTGATACTTTGGGCTTGATGAGGTGCTTGCCATTGCGCACGTGGTCTATCTGCTTCTGCAGCTCCTCTATCGGTTTTTCAAAATCAAGATAAGTCATCTCGCTAGTGATTTGTGATAAAACGGACACCGAAGGTAATGATTTGGTCACAAACGTGTCCTTATCGGGAGTAGTTTATATATGTTTGAAAATGTATCTATGGGCAATTAACAAAAAGGCCGACATAATATTCCGCTTTACCGAAACTATTGGCAGCAGTGGTTTTTATGAGCAATCTTCACATAGCGAACAGTGTGAAAAGCTGACCAAAACGTCAAAAAGATAAATCAGAATATTGGTTAAAAGCCAGACTCTTCTTTCATAATTTGTATTTTAGGTGGATAAATGGTGGAATCGAAAGGTTCCACCATTTTTGTCTAAAGAAGATCCATCATGCGTCGTTACCTTTTTATCCTTTTGATACTCGCTGCCGCCTATACCGGCCAGGCGCAAAAGATCGTGCTGAACTCGCTCTGGCGCGACTCCAATATCGTGATCAATGGCGATCCCTATGACTGGCAGGAGCCGCTGAGCTACTATGACAGCAAGGCAAAGATCCAGTACCAGGTAGCCAATGATGATACGGCGCTCTATATCATACTAAAGACGATGGACTATAAGGCCCAGGCCAAAATACTGCGCGCGGGCATGGACCTCATACTGGATACTATGGGCAAGAAAAGAGGAGCCAGCGTCCTGCTCTACCCGCTACCGGGAGAGACGCGCCTGCAGTGGATAGCCGATCCTGCGGAGCCGGACCGCCAGGAGCTGGAGCATCCTGACCTGAAGACACTGCGCACGGAGTACGAGCTGGCTGACAAGCGTATAAAATACATGGATCTGCGGGGCCTGCCCACAGCTATAGAGGCCGTGAATACTAATAGCCCTATCATGGTGGCTATAGGCTGGGACCGCGACAATGTGCTGACATACGAGGCGCGTATCCCATTCCGTACGTTCTATCATGACAAGCTGACGGCAGCGGATGCAAAAAAGGTGATCAGCATCACGGTGAAGGTGCATGCATTTGATGTGCCGCAGCCCATACAAAATGGCAGTATGACAGATCCATCGGTATCCAACTCTGGTATGCGCGGGCAGGGCTATGGTGATACCCGCCCCAGCATGCCCAATATGGCGATGCCTAAGACCAATGAAATGGCCGAATCTGAAGAAGTGCAGATACGCATGAAGCTGGCGGTGAAGTAACACCTCACCCATCTGCCTTCGGCATCTTCCCTCTCCGAGGGAGAGGGAAGAACCTTGTGAGGGGAGCAGGAGATGTTATTTGTCAGAGGGTCTGTGTTGCGCTATTGCGTAAATCCCGCGACCTGCGGCCGACCCCTTTTAATGTGGCAACTTAAACAATGGAGCGTGGCAAGCTGCTGATGATCTATAGTAAGATAGATCGCCGGTTTTTGTTGTAAACTTTTGCGAAGCGTTTCATACTAATGAAAGAAGATCAGCTTAATGCCGAAGCCGATCAGGATGATACCCGAGATGCGGGAGAGAGACAGGAGGATGGCGGGCCGGATATATGGCCGCAGCAGTGAGGCGCTGTAGCCCTTGAGAAAATCGGTAGAGAATACGATGAGCAGGGCAACAAAAAAGTGCAGCAGCACCAGGGCAGAGCGGCCCTGATAGTGGCTCACCGCACTCATGACCGCACCAAACCAAAAGAAAAAGACATTCGGATTGGTACTATTGATGAGGAAGCCGCGGGCAAAGAGGCTCCGTGCGGACTGGCGGCTCAGATCCGGATGGTCTTCGGCTTGTTTCTTCTTTAGCAGGTTTTGCAGGCCCATGAGGAGCAGCACACTGCCGCCCGCCACATACATGACCTGTAGCAGCATGGAGTCGCGGTCTATGCTACGTGCTACGAGATAGATGAAAAGGACTGTGAGGATATCACTCACAAAAGTGCCAAATGCCAGCCAGGCTGCGCCGCGGATATGGCCCTGCAGGCCCAGGTCTACTACTGCAAAAAATATAGGACCCACAAAAGTAGCCAGCACCAGCCCCGTCAGTGCTCCCTGCCAGATCGCTTCGCCCATCTACTCCGGTTTTGCAGTGTAGATAGTATCGAGGAAATCAAGCACGATCTGCTCCAGATCATCGGTGCCGGAGAGGGCACCCATCATGCCATACATGGCGGCTTTATTCTCGTTATTGATGTCGGGTGTTGAGTTCTTTTGCAGCCTGGCTATCGCACCATCTGGTAGTATTTTGCTGAGGCCCTTGACTACTGAGGTCTGCAGTTTATTGCCCAGCTGTGCCAGGCGCTGGTCGCGCACGGTGGCGATGCAGCTTTTCAGGTCAGCGATAAACTCCGGCATGATATCACGATGGATATAGTTCACCGTAAAGTGCAGGCTGGGCGGTAGCTGCTGACGCTCAAAATGCCAGCCCTTTTTATTGAGCTCATCGGCCAGCATGTAGACATCTATCTGATCAGACTGTACTGTCACGATACTCATATCTGGCCGGCCCATCAGTTTTAGCTCGGGGATATCGGCAGCGGCCTGTTTGAGCTGCTCTGTGGCAGCCATGGTTGCTTTGGCCATCTCTACATATCCCTCCCGGCCTATGGTGCGGAGGGCGGCCCATGCTCCGGCTATATTGCCACCGGCGCGTGTGCCGGTGATGGTAGGAGAGGCATAGATGCCACCGGCCCATTTGGTATAGAGCGAGAACTGATGACGGCGCAGGTCGTGACTGCGGTAGAGGATCACAGAAGCACCCTTGGGCGAATAGCCATACTTATGTATATCGGCAGAGAGCGAGGTGACACCCGCTACGCGGAAATCAAATGCAGGCACATCATAGCCTATATCAGACAGGAAGGGTAGCATAAAACCGCCGATACAGGCATCTACATGGCAAAGCAACCCGCGCTGCTGCGCCAATGCTGCAATATCTGCTATCGGGTCTATGACACCAAAAGGATAAGACGGTGCAGAGCCTACCAGTAGGATCGTCTCCGGGCGGATGGCACGCTCCATGGCGGCTACATCAGCACGGTAGTCACCACCCACTTTCACAGCTGTATAATCTACCTCCATGATCTGGAAAGCCTTCATAAAGGCAGGGTGTACGGACTCCGGCACTACAGCGTGCGCACGCTTGATATGGGGCTTGTTTTTGCCGGCCCAGTCGCGGGCAGTCTTGACCGCCAGCAGGATACTCTCTGTGCCACCGGTGGTGATATTGCCGCACGCATCCGCATCTGCATGAAACAAGTCAGCACACATACTCACCGCCTCGCTCTCCAGCTCTGCGAGGCTGGGTGTGGCGGTCGGGTTCAGGGCATTGTCAGCATAGTACTGGTCAAAGACCTGCTTGATAGCGTGCTCGCGCTCGTCACCAGGGTGGTATATGAGGCAGAAGGCGCGGCCCCGGCGCCAGTCTATGTCTTTGGTGCGCTTCCGGCGGATAGTGTCCAGCAGGTCAGCGACAGGTGTGGCACTGGCCGGGAAGCGGTGTGGCTGTAGATCCATAGTAAGCAGAGTGGTTATTCTCCAAAGCTAATCTATTTCGGTGGGGGACAGATGATAAAATCCATCATGGCTCCATGTACCTGATCTGCAATTGTTTTATTCAAACGGATTGCCTGTATCGGGATTGATGTTTTCCTTCTTTGTAGTCATCTTGCCAAACTTATAAGAGATATTCAAGCCGAAAGACCGGTATGGCACACGGCGGTCGGTCATAAGGTAGTACTGCTGGATGGGGTCATTGATGATCGTGGTCTGATCTACATACTCGCCAAAGGGATTGGTAGTAGTAAATGCCACACTCAGCGTCTTCTTCAGAAATTGCTTTCTGATGGCAAAACTATATGACAAGAAAGAAGGGTATTTGCCTTGCAATCCTACGCGAGGCGAGTTATAATTTATAAAGAACTCCAGCGCAAAATCTTTCGGTAGTTGCTGTGATATATTGCTGTTGATCTTGTACTCCAGGCCTTTGGTCATACCATTGGCTATCTGCGGGCTGATCACATAGCGCTCAAATGTTGTTGCATTGATCGTGATAGACATTTTGATAGGCACCTGTATGGAGAGGTAAGCATTGCCTCCGATTTTCTGCTCCGAGCCGATATTCGCAAATTTTGATAGTGATACGGCGGTGTATATGGAGTCTCCTATTGTAAACTCAGGATAGTAGGTGATCGGTGTTTTGATGTCATGCGTATTGCGCTGATACAGTGCGCCGATGCTCAAGGAGACAAATTTCTCAAAACTCTTCTTATAGGTCAGGTCGACCTTGTCAGAGGACTCCGGCAGGAGAGATGGATTGCCGGTGGTCATATTATGCGGATCGGCAGAGTTGACAAAAGGATTGAGCTGCCTGTACTGCGGCCGCTCGATCCGGTGAGAGTAGGCGAGCTTGATAGATTGATTGCCTTTTTTGAATTCATAGGATATCATGGCTGATGGCAGCCATGTACTATAGGGGGCGATATGGGTATTGGCGGCATTGGAGAAGTAGCCGATATTCTGTGTGTACTCATAGCGCAGGCCGGTTTTGAAGTGCAGATGCTCAAAGAAGGTAAAGGACCCGGAGGCGTAGCCGGCGTAAATATTTCTGGTGAAGCGGATATTGTAAGCCTGTGCTGTATTGGCAGTGAAGACATCTGAGCCGGGTGTAAGAGATGACAGCGATGTCTGTGAGGTAAAATGATCGAGTACTGTTTTAGCTCCGGTCTCTAGTGTAAAAAACTTAGTGAAGGGATCGGCGTAGTCGAGATAAAACTCTGTTTTGAAATCTGTGCCGGGATTGCTGTTTGACGCGCCCTGATAGGGGTAGGCATCGCCGGCGTGTGTCTGCATGAGCTGGTAGAAATTATTATTGATCCCATAGCTGGAGGAATATAAGAAGCTTAGCTCCTGGCCTTCCTTTTTGAATAGATGCCGGTAGCCTGCACTCCAATCAAAAGTATAAAAGCCGGAGCGCGACCGGGAGTCCGCGATGGTATGCGCCGTAGAAACAGGTGTGCCGACACTATCAGTCACTGTTAGCTGTTGGTCTATCGGTCCTGTATTGAAGGTGCCGCCGAGATTGGCGCCGAAGTTGAAGTTGAGGTTATTGTTTTTACTCACTTCATAATCCAACCCGAGCCCTGCCAGGCTGCCGTAGCGCTTGTAGTCGCTCTGGCCTACCTGGAACAGTGAGGTCGTATTGCCGGTCGTATTATCCATGGAGTTTTGGCGACTAGTCGTGTGTGTCACAGAGTTGATCTGCCCATTTCCACTAAAGAAAATATTGAAACCGACCTTCCCCTTTTTAATGCTGAGATTAAATGATCCGCTCTGTAGTCTGGTACCGCCGGAGAGATTGACCGAGCCATTGATGCCCTCCATTTTGTCTGTCTTGAGGATGATATTGATGATGCCGCCCAGGCCACTGCCATCATACTTCGCACCGGGGCTGCCTATCACCTCTATGCTCTTGATCTGATTGGCCGGTATAGCCTTTAGTGCATCTGCCGCATTATTACCAAACATGGTAGACGACTTGCCATTGATCAGAAACTGGATGCTATTATTGCCCGCCAGCTCTACATTGCCGTCTACATCTACGGAGAGCTGCGGTACTTTTTTCAGCACATCTGTAGCCGAGCCCGACTGCGAGGTCAGGTCATTTTCGGCATTGTATACGATCTTGTCGGGTTTGTATTCGACGATAGGTTTATCTGCCACGATGGTCACTGTTTTGAGCTGGCTGCTGGCGCTGCTCATGGTGATGATGCCGAGTGTGATGGATGGATGTGCGTTATTTATTTGTAAGTGATTGATGACTTTCGGCGCATAGCCAATCAGTGTCACTTCTATCCTGTAGGCCCCCGCTTGCAGATCAACTAATGAAAAACCACCATTGTCATCTGTAGTAGACCCGGAGAGGGCACTGTGGCCGGTATCTGTATACAATGCTACCGTAGCATAAGAAATGGCAGTGGCAGTGGCGGAATCCCGTACCACGCCGCTGATCTGATAGCCGGCTGGCAAGGCTGCCGTGGCGGTCAGGGCCATGCTCCATAACAATAAAAGTGCAACTAATGGGAGTCTCCCAAAGTATCTCTGATTTGAAGTAAGAAATAAAGGGACTTTGAACATATGACTCCAGGTACCAAAGATTCAATAAAAGCCAATCATAAAAAGTTAAATCTGAGTGAAGTCATCTTAGTCAATAGAAGAGAAATCAATGCCGGACAGGTGGAACGATAAGCTGGCAGTAAAAACAAAAAGCCCTCACCTGAGTGAGGGCTTTTGCGGAACGGACGGGGCTCGAACCCGCGACCTCCGCCGTGACAGGGCGGCATTCTAACCAACTGAACTACCATTCCGTTTCTAGGGACTGCAAATATAGGGTGTTTTGGAACTTTAGCAACTTTTGAGGCCATAAAAATTTAATTTGCCGGGGGCAGGTCAAGGGGCGTCCTTCTAAATCAATGCCCCATGCGAATGACTACCAGATTTGCGATGGAAATCACCGCCTGTCACAATCCGGGCAGAAACATTCCGCTGCGCCTTCTGTAGGCCGCGTAGCCGGAAAATTTCTGCGAAAGCAGGGACTCCTCATAGCTGGCCTTGAAGTAAAATAAGATAAGCAGGCTGCCAAAGACCAGCAGCCGAAGCGTGCACTCAGAATACAACCCCCAGCCGAGGGCCATAGCCAATATGCCGGTATAGATAGGATGACGCATATATCGGTACACCCCTGTATCTATCAGCATGGCCGTGTGCGTAGGAGTAGGGAAGGCGGAGAGGCTGCGGCGAAGCTTTGCAATAGAAAGGGCAATGATGATGACTCCTGCTATGGCTAATGCCAGACCGGCATATCTGATCAGGCCCGGCACCGCAAAGTCTATGGCGCTGATACGGAAGAGAAAGATGAAAAGCAATACAAACTGTACGGATACGAATGCAATGTCTTTGAAAGGGCGCTTCATGATCTTGTTTTTCTGGTGTAGAAAGTGACGGCTAAAGGTATCATGCAAAAATACTATGGGGTTGCGCGCCGGCAGGTAACAATTGTTACGCAGCCCGGCTACTCCATAGCGGCCAGCACAAGATTGAGATTGTCCTCACGGGTCAGGTTCATCTTGCGCCGGATAGTGACACGATGGTTCTCGATATTGCGTGGCGAGCTGGACAGGAGCGAGGCTATATCTTTAGTATTGAAGCCGGACCTCAGCAACGCACAGACGCGGCACTCTGTAGGGGAGAGGGATGGATGCGCACGATGCAGGCGGACGATAAAGCCTCGATGCGCCTCGTCAAATTTTTCGCGGAAGCGGTCCTTTTCTGATTCCTCTTTGGCAAAGGCCTGGTCTATGGCCCGGCTGATAGTCTTGAAGACGACATCAGATCTGTGTTTCTCTTTGCGTAAGGCCGAGAGGCTCTGCTTGAGGTCTGTGAGTAGCTGCGTGCGCTGCTGCAGGTGATAGGTGGTCATATTCAGCTCCTGGGTTTTGAAGTCCAGTTCTGCTTTATGATGATCTACTTCTTTTTGCTTCAGCTCCAGCGCGTGTACGCTATTGATATACTTCACCCGGTTATTGAGGCCCTCTTGCGCTGCCTTGATCTTGTAGTCATACATCAGCCGGAAATATTGTAGCTCCTTAGCCGTATCACCTGTAGCAGCGTAGTAGAGGCACCTGCTTTCCGTCAGGTCATGATAGAGTGAGCCGCGGTCAGTATCCGGTATGAGCGCAGCAGCTTTATCCAGGTAGCTTTTAGCTTTGCGCAGCTGCCCGCGTTCAGTATAAAAGCGGAAAAGCAGCAAGTTAACGTCTATCTCCGGAGTCGCTTTATTGATAGCGCGTGCCCGCTCTATGCAGTCATGCGCATGGCGCAGCATAGCCTTCTCATCGCCCTGGCCACCCGCTACTTCAGCCTTTATCACAAAGATATTGGTGTACAGGAAGTGATGTGGCGGCAGGTAGTCAAACTGCTGCATGATGCCCAGCGCCCGGTCAGCGTAGCTGGATGCCAGGATGTATTCTTTTTTCTTGCTGTATAGGTAGCCCAGGTGTACGCATGTGCCTGCCTCTGCTACGCTAGGCTTATTGCCGTATTCTTTGAATATTTCTACCAGCAGTTCTTTATTGTAAGCTATGCAGTCATCTACCGGCAGGATACGCATGCGTATCTCGTTCAGATTGGCAGTGGCCAGCAGTGCGCTGCGTACATCACCTATAGACAGCGCGATGCGGTGTGACTCAGTGAGGTGGTCTATACCTTCGGTAAACAGATTGAGGTTAGAGCATGCCACCCCGCAGCAGGTAGACGTGACCATAGTGAGCAGCTGATAAGGATGCTGCCGGAATATATACAGTGCCCGCAGGCCATCGTCCAGGGCCTCAGAGAATTTTGCAAAATGGATCTTCAGCCTGCACTGCGTATGATAGACGAGCGCTTTCTCTTCTTCTTTGCCGTACAGCATGATGTAGGACTCGCACTGCAGTAGCAGCTCCTGGCCCTCATTGATATGATTGAGCACGACCTCGCAGAACGCGACCTGCAAGGTGACAGCCATACGCTCATGCTCGGTTATTTTCCGCCCGGCCTTGCGGAGATAAGCATAGAGCACATCTCTGCACTCCTGATAGGAGGTAAAATGACGAAATATATCTACTGCCGGCCGATCCATGTATACGAGAGAGATATGTCAAATATATGTAGTAACGGCCAGTATGTATGGGTTTTTTGTGGGTTGGTACCTTGATGGTCAAATGTGGCTATGACAGGAGTGCAAGCCGCTCCAACAGCCAGAGCAGCTGTACATCTACACCAGCTATCTGCCGCCAACGCGCATAGTCTGCACGCAGCTCCTCCTGCAGTGATGTCATGGTTTCTTTCTGCTGGTCTTTGGTTTTGAGCCCGGCGCCGGCATAGCGGAGGTAAAAGTCTATGATGCTGAGCTGCCGTGAATAGTCGCCCGTTTTGATCGCCTTGACAGAACGGCGCATATTTTTCAGCTCGGTGACAGCCAACGCATATTCATGCCGCATGAGAAATGAGATCGTGTAGACGAAGCGAGAAATGATCTGCAGGGGTACTGATAGCTCTGCCTCCCTGGGCAGGAGCTTCAGTGCCTCATCATCATTGCCGAGGTAGAGATAGAAATATGCCAGGAAGAGGCGGCCCTGATTTTTCAGCCGGTTGGCCTCTATCATTGCCTTAAAGTCGTGATAGATCCGGATGCCCTTTTCATATTGCTTCAGGTTGATCTGGTTTACCATATAGTTATGCACCGTAGAGAAGAAGTTAGGCCATTTGTATGGAGCGCCCTCTACGATACATTTCTCGAGATGGTAATCTCCTTCCTCGTATTGCCCCTGTATGATCAGCTCAGTGGCCAGCTGATTTCTCGTAGCAAATCGTGCGCGGTGTGTCAGCACGGCGATGGCCTCCGGACTCTCCGTCAGCTCCAGTGTCTCCCTCAGTACCTCTATGCGGGTAGGGCCACTCGTCTGGTAGGTCTGCTTTTTCAGCGTAGTGTACCGGGCAAAGACATCCAGATCTGATATATCTGAGAGGTCTATCTGCGTCTGGCCCGGGGTGCGTGAGTCATGGCCCGGTATCTGACCCGGCACTATGGTACGGAGTATGCTCTCCAGATATGCCTGGCGGGCCTCTATCTCACGGAGGCGGTATAGAAAGCGCTTTTTCTCCTCGTGCTCCCACGACCGGAGGGCATCGAGCTGCTGGCTGATATTGTCTTGCAGTTTTGGCTGGTTATCTATCATCCAGAGGGACTTCATTGAATACAGCGCCGCAGACTCTGACAGGCCGATCGTTTCAAAAGACTCCTGATGAGCGGAGGCGGCCTTGATCATATCATCTATATCAGAGCGGAAGAGCGTCTTGATGCCGCGCTCAAAGTAGGCGCGTGCCAGCCAATAGTTGTAGAGACTGTCATTTTTGGCCAGATGCGCCATAGCCGTGCGCTCGGCCAGGTATCTGTACAGTATCTCATTCAGCAGGCGCAGTTCATTGCGCAGCAGGTAGTCTTTGGCCTTTGAATACTCTTCGCCGAATACCTTTTTAAAAAGTGCGGCATTGTCAGGCTCTGCATCTGATTTTGTGTTGATCAAAAGCTGGCGGAAAAGCTTGAGCAGGCCGGGCCTCTTGTGACCGGAGAGCGATGCCTCGAGGTCTTTGACCTCCTCAGGAGTGAAAGCGCGGATAATATCCAACGTACGCATGCATCAAATTTATACCTATTGATTTTGAATCCTATATGTTTTTGTGCGGGAGCAAATGAAATTGTCACAAACCTGAAATTTGAAAATCATCTAATTCGTTGTTTGTGATGGTTTTGTGTGATTTTATTGTCAATCATGGCAACCCATATGGTATCACAAAGGATAAAAATCTGACATAAAACAAACGGAGGAGAGTCAGACTTTTGTCGTCAAGAAGTAAACCAAAAGTAAATCACTCAACCCACCCAATCATGAGGAAGCTCATATTTTTTCTTGCGTTTGTCTATAGCCTCGGCGTGCTCGCACAGGCTCCCCCCCAAGGTATCAACTACCAGACCATCGTGCGCAATGCGCAGGGGAATGTAGTAGGTAATACGCATGTGGCGATACGTTTCACGATACATGATCAGACTGCTACAGGCACGGTCGTATTTCAGGAGACGCATGCACTGACCACCAATCAGTTTGGACTCTTCAATGCAGTGATAGGTACCGGCGGCGGCAACCTGGCTACAGTGTCATGGGGCAGCGGCCCGAAGTACCTGCAGGTAGAGGTAGATGTGAACGGCGGTACCAACTATACGGATATGGGTACCACGCAACTAATGAGTGTGCCCTATGCACTCTATGCTGCCAATTCGGGTGGAGGATCCACAGGTGCTACAGGACCGACCGGTCACACCGGGGCTACGGGTGCCAATGGCAGCACGGGTGCTACGGGCCCTACCGGCGCTAATGGCTCTACCGGCGCCACTGGTGCGGGAACGACGGGTCCTACTGGTGCGAATGGAGCAACAGGTCCGACAGGCGCAGCAGGAACTAACGGTAATAACGGCGCAACGGGTGCTACTGGCGCAACTGGCGTTGGCGCAACCGGTCCCACTGGTGCGAATGGTGTGACAGGTCCTACAGGCGCAGCAGGAACTAACGGTAATAACGGCGCAACAGGTGCTACAGGTCCAACTGGCAATAATGGAGCAACTGGTCCCACTGGCGCGAATGGTGTGACAGGTCCTACAGGCGCAGCAGGAACTAACGGTAATAACGGCGCAACGGGTGCTACAGGTCCAACTGGCAATGATGGAGCAACTGGTCCCACTGGAGCAACAGGCGCTAACGGTAACGACGGTGCCACTGGCGCAACAGGTGCAAATGGTAATGATGGTGCGACTGGAGCAAACGGAGTAGACGGCGCAACCGGCCCAACTGGTCTTACCGGCGCTAATGGTTCTAATGGAGCTACAGGCGCGACTGGTCCCACTGGTGCTAACGGCAATGATGGTCCAACAGGTCCTACCGGTGCGAATGGCACCAACGGTTCTAATGGCCCTACGGGTGCTACGGGCGCAACAGGTGCGAACGGAAATGATGGCGTGACTGGTCCTACAGGTGCAAATGGAAATGATGGTGCCACAGGTCCAACAGGTGCGAATGGCACTAACGGTTCTAATGGCCCTACGGGTGCTACGGGCGCAACAGGTGCGAATGGCAATGATGGCGTGACTGGTCCTACCGGAGCTAATGGTAATGATGGTGCAACCGGTCCAACTGGTCTTACCGGCGCTAATGGTTCTAATGGAGCTACAGGCTCGACTGGTCCCACTGGTGCAACTGGCAATAATGGAGCCACTGGTCCTACCGGTGCAAATGGAATTGATGGTGCTACTGGTCCAACAGGTCCTTCAGGTAATGATGGTGCGACTGGTCCAACTGGTGCTAACGGCAATGATGGTCCAACAGGTCCTACCGGTGCTGATGGTACCAACGGTTCTAATGGTGCTACGGGTGCTACTGGCGCAACAGGTGCCAATGGAAATGATGGCGCAACAGGTCCAACCGGTCCGACAGGATCAGGTGGTGGTGCCACCGGCCCAACAGGTCCTTCGGGAAATGATGGCGTGACTGGTCCTACAGGTGCAAATGGAAATGATGGAGCCACTGGTCCTACCGGTGCAAATGGAAATGATGGTGCGACAGGTCCCACTGGTGCGAATGGAAACGACGGCGCTACTGGCGCAACTGGAGCAAACGGTAATGATGGGGCAACTGGTCCAACAGGTCCCACTGGTCCGACAGGATCAGGTGGCGGTGCAACCGGCCCAACAGGTCCTTCGGGAAATGATGGCGTGACTGGCCCTACAGGCGCAAATGGAAATGATGGAGCCACTGGTCCTACCGGAGCTAATGGTAATGCTGGTGCGACAGGTCCCACTGGTGCGAATGGAAACGACGGCGCTACTGGCGCAACTGGAGCAAACGGTAATGATGGGGCAACTGGTCCTACAGGCGCAAATGGAAATGATGGTGCGACTGGTCCAACTGGTGCTAACGGCAATGATGGCGTAACCGGTCCAACCGGCGCTAACGGTAACGATGGTGCGACTGGTCCTACCGGAGCTAATGGAAATGATGGTGTGACAGGCCCTACAGGCGCAAATGGAAATGATGGCGCAACAGGTCCCACCGGTCCGACTGGAGCAGGCGGTGGTGCTACTGGTCCGACAGGCCCTTCAGGTAATGACGGTGTGACAGGCCCAACGGGTGCGAATGGCAATGATGGCGCTACTGGTCCAACTGGTGCTAACGGCAATGATGGTGTAACTGGCCCTACAGGTCCTACAGGCGCCGATGGTACCAATGGTTCTAACGGAGCTACAGGTGCAACTGGATCTAATGGTAATGATGGTGCTACTGGTGCAACTGGTGCTAACGGCAATGATGGTGTAACTGGTCCTACAGGTGCGAATGGCAACGACGGTGCTACCGGTGCAACAGGTGCGAATGGAGCAGACGGCGCAACGGGGCCAACTGGTGCTAACGGAAACGACGGTGCGACTGGTCCTACAGGCGCGAACGGTAACGATGGTGCCACAGGTCCCACTGGTCCAACAGGATCAGGCGGCGGTGCCACAGGCCCGACAGGTCCTTCGGGTAATAATGGCGTGACTGGCCCAACGGGTGCGAATGGTAATGATGGCGCTACCGGTCCAACTGGTGCTAACGGCAATGATGGTGTAACTGGTCCGACAGGTGCCAATGGCAATGACGGCGCTACAGGTGCAACAGGTCCTTCGGGGAATGATGGCGTGACAGGTGCGACTGGCGCAAATGGTAATGACGGAGCTACTGGCCCGACAGGTGCGAATGGCAATGACGGTGCTACTGGTCCAACCGGTGCTAACGGCAATGATGGTGTAACTGGCCCTACTGGAGCTAATGGGAATGATGGCGCTACAGGTCCCACAGGTCCGACAGGAGCAGGCGGCGGTGCTACTGGTCCGACAGGTCCTCCAGGTAATGACGGTGTGACAGGCCCAACGGGTGCGAATGGTAATGATGGCGCTACTGGTGCAACTGGTGCTAACGGCAATGATGGTCCAACAGGTCCTACCGGTGCTGATGGTACCAATGGTTCTAATGGTGCTACGGGTGCTACTGGCGCAACAGGTGCCAATGGAAATGATGGCGCAACAGGTCCCACCGGTCCGACAGGATCAGGAGGTGGTGCCACCGGCCCAACAGGTCCTTCGGGAAATGATGGCGTGACTGGTCCTACAGGCGCAAATGGAAATGATGGAGCCACTGGTCCTACCGGTGCAAATGGAAATGATGGTGCCACAGGTCCAACGGGTGCTAACGGCAATGATGGTGCGACAGGTGCAAACGGGAATGACGGAGCTACTGGCCCAACTGGTGCGAACGGAAATGACGGCGCAACCGGACCAACTGGTCCGACTGGAGCTAATGGTACCAACGGTTCTAATGGAGCTACCGGTGCTACTGGTGTAACAGGTGCCAATGGGAATGATGGCGCTACAGGTCCAACCGGAGCGAATGGCAATGATGGCGCAACTGGCCCGACAGGTGCAACAGGAGCAGGCGGCGGAGCTACTGGTCCAACAGGTCCTTCAGGTAACGATGGCGCAACCGGCCCAACGGGTCCAACAGGTGCTGATGGTATCAATGGTTCTAATGGCGCTACGGGTCCTACTGGTGCGAATGGTGCGACAGGCGTAGACGGGGCTACGGGTCCGACAGGTATCAATGGCTCTAATGGTGCCACAGGACCTACTGGTGCAAATGGAAATGACGGTGCCACAGGCCCAACAGGTCCGACAGGCTTAGATGGTACTAACGGTTCTAATGGTGCTACCGGTGCTACTGGTGTAACAGGTGCGAATGGGAATGACGGCGCGACAGGTCCGACAGGTCCTTCAGGTAACGATGGTGTGACTGGTCCTACGGGAGCAAGCGGTAATGACGGTGCCACAGGCCCAACAGGTCCGACTGGAGCCAATGGTACCAACGGTTCCAATGGCGCTACAGGTGCAACCGGTGCAACTGGATCTAATGGTAATGATGGTGCAACCGGGCCAACTGGTCCTACAGGAGCTGCTGGTGCTACGGGTGCAACAGGATCTAATGGTAATGATGGTGCCACAGGCCCCACTGGTGCGACAGGATCAGGCGGTGGTGCCACAGGCCCGA
>JAFDYN010000004.1:61058-171878 GCA_018267385.1 Bacteroidota bacterium
TTCAGGTAATGATGGCGTGACAGGTCCGACAGGCGCAAATGGAAATGATGGAGCTACAGGCGCTACTGGAGCAAACGGTAACGATGGTGCAACCGGTGCAACGGGTGCGAACGGAAATGATGGAGCAACAGGTCCAACCGGTGCGAATGGTAATAATGGCGTAACTGGGCCAACTGGTCCTACTGGTGCCGATGGTACCAACGGTTCCAATGGAGCTACCGGTGCAACGGGATCTAATGGTAATGATGGCGCTACAGGTCCAACTGGTCCTACCGGTGCTGATGGTACCAACGGTACCAATGGTTCTAACGGAGCTACAGGCGCTACCGGTGCAACGGGTGCGAATGGAAATGATGGCGCAACTGGTCCTACAGGTCCTACAGGTCCTACCGGTGCTGATGGTACCAATGGTTCCAATGGAGCTACCGGTGCTACTGGTAATGATGGTGCAACCGGCCCAACTGGTCCGACTGGAGCCAATGGTACCAACGGTTCTAATGGAGCTACCGGTGCTACTGGTGTAACAGGTGCCAATGGGAATGATGGCGCTACAGGTGCAACCGGTGCAACTGGATCTAATGGTAACGACGGAGCTACAGGCCCAACAGGTCCGACTGGTGCAGATGGTGCCAATGGTTCTAATGGCGCTACGGGTGCAACCGGTGCAACTGGATCTAATGGTAACGATGGTGCAACCGGGCCAACTGGTCCTACAGGTGCTGCTGGTACCAATGGTTCAAATGGAGCTACGGGTGCAACCGGTGCAACTGGATCTAATGGCAACGACGGAGCAACAGGCCCAACAGGTCCGACTGGTGCAGATGGTGTGACTGGTCCTACGGGAGCAAGCGGTAATGCCGGCGCAACTGGCCCAACTGGTCCGACTGGAGCCAATGGTACCAATGGTTCTAATGGCGCTACAGGTCCTACCGGTGCGAATGGCAATGACGGTTCTAATGGTGCTACAGGTGCAACTGGATCTAATGGTAATGATGGTGCAACCGGGCCAACAGGTCCTACAGGCGCCGATGGTACCAACGGTTCTAATGGTGCTACAGGTGCTGACGGCGCGACAGGTCCAACAGGTGCTAATGGTAATGATGGCGCTACAGGTCCGACAGGTCCATCAGGTCCATCAGGTCCGGACGATCAGACGCTGTCTATCAGCGGTGATACTTTGAGTATCTCAAATGGCAACTCTGTTTCATTGAGTGGCATCAAGGGCTGGCAGCTGACCGGCAATAGCGGTACTACAGTCGGCACTAACTTTATCGGTACCACTGATGCGCAACCGCTGGAGATAAAGGTGAATAACCAGATGGCCGGTTACCTTGATTATAACGGCAATATCAATACAACCTGGGGATATCAGGCGCTGAATAGCAACACCACTGGTGGTGCAAACACGGCGATAGGCTACCAGTCTATGCAGGCCAATACTACCGGAAGTGTCAATACTGCAGTGGGAAATTTTGCTATGCTCAGCAATACATCCGGCGGATCCAATGTGGCTATGGGTATGAATGCGCTGAAGTATAATACGACGGGAAGTTATAATACAGCGATAGCCGCCGGTGCTCTGAATAACAATGGTACCGGTAGTAGTAACACAGCTATCGGCTATGTAGCCCTGAATCAGAATACCACCGGATCTAATAACACCGCCGCAGGCCAGCAATCACTTTACTCAAATACATTGGGGACGGACAACGCAGCTTTTGGCTATCTGGCACTGCAGTCCAATACTACTGCAGGAAACAATACGGCCATAGGCGATGGTGCCCTCAGTACTCAGTCATACAACAATGGCGGCGCTACCTGGAATAGTGACAACACGGCTGTGGGCTATCAGTCGCTCAAAGCCAACCAACCCACCTCTGCCAGTACAGGATATCAAAATACAGCAGTGGGTAGTAGGGCGCTAGCGAGCAATACTACAGGCTATGCCAATACCGCTATGGGCTATCAATCTATGAATGCGAATACTACCGGTGTCAATAATACGGCACTCGGATGGCGCGCCCTGGCCAATAATAGTACGGCCAATGGAAATACTGCCGTAGGCTTCTGGTCTCTTGTCACTAACTCTACCGGCGCCTATAATACCTCTATAGGTCTGGATGCCTTGCAGAACAATACCACTGGTGGCTATAACGTGGCTCTGGGTGCATGGGCACTCAATAGTAATACGACTGCCAATAATAACATTGGTATCGGCTTTGAGGCGCTCAAGCTCATTACTAATACAAACAACTCCACTGCTATAGGTTATCAGTCGATGAGGTATTCTACGGTATCCGGTACGGCGTATGGTTTCCAGTCATTGTTTAACAATACTACAGGTACTACTAACACTGCCATAGGCTATCAGGCACTTTATAAAGATTCTATAGGTGCCGGCAATGTGGCCCTGGGCTATCAGGCCGGATATAATGAAACAGGCAACAACAAACTTTACATAGATAACAGCAATACTGTTACACCGCTTGTATATGGCGACTTTGCTAATGATCACCTGACCGTGAATGATAGCCTGACCAGCAAATACCTGCAGATGACCAATGGTGCTGCCAGCGGATATATTTTGCAGAGCGACGCGAGTGGCAACGGTACGTGGGTAAGCCCATCTGCGATCACAAACAACACTGATTCGCAAAACCTCTATCTCAGCGGTACGGATCTATCCATTGGTGGGGGTAATACGGTCTCGCTCAGCGGCCTGACCGGATGGAGCCTGACAGGCAATAGCGGAACCACTGTCGGCACCAACTTCCTCGGTACGACAGATGCGCAGGCTTTGGAATTTAAAGTGAACAACAACAAGGCCGGCTATATTGATTATACCTCACCTAACAATACTTCTCTGGGTTATCAGGCAGCAAATGTCGTCACGACCGGTACCGGCAATGCAGCCCTGGGCTACCAGGCGCTGGCCAATGCCACGACCGGTGGCGCTAATACTGCTATAGGCTATCAGGCGCTGAGAAGTAATACTACAAGTGGGAATGGTACAGCGGTTGGCTATCAGGCCCTGGCAAACTCTACAGCAGGTGGCACAGCGGTGGGTTTCTGGGCGCTGACCAGCAATACTACCGGTGGCAGTAATACAGCAGTAGGCAGTAACGCTTTGCAAAATAACACTACGGGTGGCAGTAACGTGGCTATCGGTCAGCAAGCCCTTGTCACAAATACCATTGGAGGCAATAATACCGGTGTGGGCTACCGCACATTGCAAAACCTCACTTCAGGCGGATATAATACGGCGCTCGGTGTGCAGGCCCTCCAAAATATGACCATAGGTGCAGATAACGTAGCAGTGGGAAATTCTGCGCTGATAAGTATGACAACCTCCTCTCAGCTCACTGCTGTCGGGGCACACGCCATGAATAACACAACTACAGGTACTGCAAATACAGCGGTTGGCTATTCTGCAATGTCTAGCAATACGACCGGTAGTGACAATACCGCGATCGGCCATACTGCGCTGGTAAACAACACTACGGCGAGTTACAACACTGTGGTGGGCTGGGGAGCCATGTATTACAATACTATCGGAAACAATAATGTCGCCATGGGCCATTATGCTTTGCGCAATGATACGACGGGTAGCGGCAACGTGGCCATAGGACCCAATGCTCTGGGCAATAACTATAGCGGTAATCATAATACCGCTATAGGAAATGCAGTCGGATCCAATGCTACCGGTGACAACAATGTTTTTATAGGCTACCAGGCGGCGCAAAATGAAACGGGAAGCAATAAACTCTACATAGCCAATACCAATACGACTACTCCGCTCGTTTATGGTGATTTCACAAATAAACACATAACGATAAATGACAGTCTGACCAGCAAATATCTGCAGATGACCAATGGAGCGACAGCTGGCTATATTCTCCAGAGCGATGCTAGTGGTAACGGTACATGGGTAAACCCGTCTACACTATCTACAGCGACTGTAAGCAATACGATCAGTGGCAACACGATAAGCACCACGGTGAATGGCACTACGGGCACGGCAGTCACAGTGCCTAATATTTATACGGCTGACGGGACACTGACAGGAGTGCGCACCGTCACGATGGGTGCAAATGATCTCACTTTCAGTGCTACCTCCGGCAACTTCTCGTATAGCCCATCAGGAAATGGTAATGCCTCAATGGGCAAAAACCTGACCGTATCCGGCGCTAATGATCTCGTGTCAGGTAGTACCAATACGGTAAGTAGCAACTACTCTATAGTATCTGGTGACAACAACTCCATCACCTCGGGCAACAGTGATGCGATATTTGGTTCATACAACACTGCCTCCGCCGATCATATAGCCACATTTGGCGATCACAATATCGCCACTGCACCTAATGCTATCGTGGGAGGATATCTGGATACGGTGTCGGGATGGAGATCTTTTGCCATAGGCTTTTCCAATAACCTGAGCGGTTCATACAGCACTGTGTCAGGTCGTTCAAACTCTGTAGGGGGGTCCTATACAGCAGTATCAGGAAATGCCAACACTGTTTCTGCCGGCTATGCGCTGGTCAGCGGCAATGGTAATAACGTTTCGGGCAATTACTCAGTGGTGTTTAATAACTCTAACTCGAATACCTCAGGTGCTACCACATCTATCACCGGAGGCTACCAGTCTCAGACTCAGTCTAACCTGGGCCTGGCCATAGGCTGGGGAGATACTACATCCGGTGTATCTGCCGAGGCCATGGGCCGGGGCAACTATGCACGCTCTTATGGCGAAATGGCAGTTGGTACTTTTGCTACAGATTATACGGCTACAGGTACTGGCAGCTTTAACAGTGCGGACAGGGCATTCGTGGTGGGCAATGGTACTGCGACCAACTCACGTGCAGATGCCTTTACCGTGATGAAGAGCGGTAACGTGGGTGTAGGTGTGAGCGCACCTGCCAGTAAACTGGAGGTGAATGGCAATACGAAAACTACAAACCTGCAGATGACGTCAGGTGCGGCCAATGGCTACATTCTGCAAAGTGACGCCAGCGGCAATGGTAGCTGGGTAGCACCTTCTACAGTATTTGCCAATACGGACTCGCAGCAACTGTACCTGAGCGGCACCAATCTCTCCATAGGTGGAGGCAATACTGTATCACTCAGTGGCCTGACCGGATGGAGCCTGACGGGTAATAGTGGGACCACTCCAGGTACAAACTTTTTAGGTACTACAAATGCGACGGACTTGGTCATAAAGACAAATAATAGTGAAGCTATGCGTGTATCGGCTAACGGATATGTAGGGATGGGTACCACCGCGCCAAATTATCAACTGGAGGTTGCTACCGGCACGGGCGACTATACTACAGCGGTATCAATATTGCCATCTACCAGTGCCAGCAGCAAGCGGGCCGCGATCAAACTGGACGACTGGTACGTGCTGCAGGACGTATTTGGTTCAAATTACAAAAACTTCAGCATATACCAGGCTAGTAGCAATGCGCAGCGTATCACCATAGACACTAACGGCTACGTGGGTATAGGCACGAATGGCCCTGCCGCCAAACTAGATGTAAACGGTAAGGCAAAGACCATTAATTTCCAGATGACCTCTGGAGCGACCAATGGCTATATCCTGCAAAGTGATGCGAGTGGCAATGGTACCTGGGTCAATCCTACATCGCTAGCTCCCACTGTGACCGCTGGTACAGGTCTCAGCTATAGCGGTACTACTCTGAATAGCGTGTGGACCCAATCGGGCAATAATATCTATAATAATAACTCTGGCTTCGTAGGTATCGGTACGACCTCTCCGGGTGTACCGGTAGATGTACAGGCTACGCAAAACACGAATGAGGGCAGCTACTACTACCTGAGCTCAGGTGGTACAGGTAGCTCCTCCTGCGCGAGCTGCGGTGTGAGCATCAGGGCCAGTGGCCGTATCATGGCTACTGAGTTTAATGCCACATCGGACCGCCGTATCAAGACTGAGATACAGCCTGTGGCCTCCGCCTCTGCGCTGTCTATAGCAGATGCACTCCCTGTAGTGCACTACGAGTATATAGACAAAGCAGCCAAGGGCAATGGCAGCAAGACGGGATTCATAGCGCAGGAAGTAGAGAAGGCTATCCCATCAGCGGTGAAGCTATCTTCAGACTACATCCCTAGCGTATTTGCTGCATCTGCGTCGGTAAAGACAGAGGCAGGCAAACTCACAGTAACGATGGCCAAAGCACATGGACTCAATACCGGTGATGAAATCAAACTGCTGGATGCAAGCAACAAGGCATACGAAGTGAAAGTATCTGCGGTGAGCGGTGCAGAGAGCTTTGTAGTAGAAGGATGGACCGGTGGTGAGCATCAGGCACTCTTCGTCTATGGCAAAAAGGTAAATGACCTGCATGCGGTAGACTTTGACCAGCTCACTGCAGTAGCTATAGGAGCAGTACAGGAGCTCAATAAGAAAACGCAGGCGCTTGAAAAGGAAAACGAAGCGCTGAAGTCTGCTAACGAGAAGCTGCAATCATCCAGCACGGAGCAGCAGAAAATGATGCAGACCATGAAGGCTCAGATAGATGCTATCAACGAACGACTAAATATTACTACCACCAGGTAAAAGTTTCATAACGAGGGTTTACTTGAGGGCCGTCTCCTGGGTGGGGGGCGGCCCGTTTTTTTATATGAAGGTCACCATATCTGACGGCAGGTGGCTGTAGTTATTGTAGTAGCTTAGTGTGGAGCGCTTGTCATTGAAGAGGAGCGAGGTGATAGATGTATTGACCACATGCTGATTGAGATCTGCCATGCGGATCTCAGGCATATCCAGCAGCATGGTCATGTATAGTGATATGACACCGCCCGAGGTCACTGCTACCACATGCTTATGCGCGTCTCGTCGCGCTGCGGCCATGATGTCACTCATCGTATCACGGACGCGCGAGCGAAAATCACGGAATGACTCGTGGTAAGACGTGTCACCCTCTTCCTGCATCCATTTGGACATGGCGGTGCGAAACTCCCTCTCCATAAATGCCCGCGGGTCGCTCTGCTCCATGATGATGGCAGTCATCCGCTCGCGGTCATGTATAGCGGGCTGATGTACGGCCAGTACATTCATATGGTCAAATTCATTGAGCCCGGCTGTCACTACCGGTTTTGCATCTGGGAAAGCGGTCATCGCCGTGTCCCGCTGGCGCTGCATCGTGCCATGCCACACAGACAGGTGGCTACGGATCTCGTCCGTAAAGTGATGGGGGATATAAGTAGACTGCATCACGCCAAGCTCAGAAAGCTTATCATAATCATCTGCTCCGAAGGAAGCCTGCCCGTGGCGTACGAGATAGAGTTTTGCCATTGTCCTGGTTTTTTTCGCTATCGAATATATCCCTAAAACGGACGGTAAGCAATGCTGCGTTTTGTCCTTTCTGAGGGGTTTGTGATCAGCGACTTTTGTATCACAAAAAATTCATCACTTAAATCCAACATCATGACACGCAAAATCTTTACTACACTGCTACTGTCCCTACTGGGTGTGGCTGCTGCTGAGGCACAGCCATCCATACCCGGCAGCGCCTTCCCGTCTGCCGGCGCTACTTTTCAGCTCACGCTGGCAGATACGACGGGCGTACAGGCAGGCTCAGGTGGACCAGCTACTACGTGGAATTTCAGTACGCTCACTGCCAACGGCACCTATCAGAATGATACATTCTTTACGCCATCTGCTACCAGATACGGAGCGCTGTTTCCCAATGCGGACATAGCCCTGCATGAGGTGAATCCAGGCACAAACTATTATGTCTACTATCAGAACGACGCTGCGAATGGTCTGTACAAGCGCATAGCCAATGTACAGCCTGACACCGTGATATACTCTGATCCGGCCAATGAATTCCCGTATCCGCTGGCTTTCAATAATAACTATAATGATACCTACTATGCACACTACCACTCCGGCAGCGGATTCTCTACTATGGCTGGCAATGTGACAGGGGTAGTGGATGGATATGGTACGCTGACCACACCTGCTGGTACCTTTTATAATGTGGTGCGCCTGCATGCCCACCGTGTAGAGCATGATACCGTCACGGTGAGCGGCAATCCATTTCCTGTGCTGGCAGATTTTGAATACTATACCTGGTATCAGGATAGCGCCTACTTTCCCATCATGCTGATAGGCACCACCAATGTAACCAGCAGCGTGATAAACCGCCATGCCAAAGTAATAGGCTACCGCGCAGGATACAATATCGGCCCATCCGGTGTGAATGATGTAGCAAGCACTTCGGACCAGTTTATCATATATCCTAACCCTGCTACTCAGAAGGCCAACATCATCTTTGATGCCGGCAAGGGAGGCAATACTGATCTCAGTATCTGCGATATGACTGGCCGCCTGGTACTACAGAGCCCTGTGACTACCGATGCCGGTGTACAAACCATCAGTATCAATATTTCTACCCTGCCTGCCGGGCTCTACGAGATGAGAGTGCTCAACACCGCAGGTGTCAAATCGCAAAAGCTGGAGATAACCAGATAAATTTTAAGTGGTAGTTTTTTTGTAATGGGGGTGCTGTATGGCTCCCCCTTACGTTTTAGAGGTGTGTCAATTTCTTGCCCTCGTCATCAGCATGGCTACTATGCTTGGCCTGTCCGATGCGCTGGGAGCCATAGATGCCTTTGTGGCCGGAGACGAGATAGGCAGTGACACTGGCCAGCGCTACATAGACGCCACAGTCTACGCCAAATAGCTCTATGGCCATAATGCTGCATGCCAGTGGCGTATTGGCTGCTCCGGCAAAAACCGCCACGAAGCCCATACCTGCCAATAATCCGACAGGTAGCGGCAGGATATAAGAGAGCGCATTGCCCAGCGTGGCACCGATAAAGAATAATGGAGTGACCTCACCACCTTTGAAAGCTGCGCCAAGAGTAACGGCGGTGAATAGAATTTTCAGTAAGAAATCATACGGTGGCAACTGCTCCTGAAAGGATGCGACTATAGTGGGTATACCCAGCCCGATATATTTAGTGGTACCTATCGCAAACACTGCAGCCGCGACGAGTGCTCCCCCTGCCACAGGACGCAGCGGAGCATAGGATATATATTTTTTGAAGAGGTTGCTAACGGTGTGTGCAGCCCCGCTAAAGGATATGGCGCAGAGGCCAAAGGCCAGGCCAGCAGCGATAGTATACAGCAGGTGCAGTGGAGAGAGCGCTGGTACTACCGGTATATAGTAATGCGTGTGCCCCACGCCCCACATACGGGTGGTATAATCTGCGATCATACCGGCGGCAAAGGACGGGAAGATGGCATCATATCGCAACCGGCCTATCAGGTAGACCTCCAGTCCGAATATGGCGCCCGCGAGCGGTGTGCCAAATACGGAGCCAAAGCCTGCGCTGATGCCAGCTATAAGCAGGATCTTGCGGTCGGAGACAGAGAAGCGAAATATATGCGTAAGCTGGTCAGCTATAGAGCCGCCCATCTGTATAGCTGTACCCTCGCGCCCGGCAGATCCGCCAAAGAGATGTGTACTGATAGTACCTATAAAAACCAGCGGTGCCATGCGCAGTGGGATGATATCACCGGGCTCGTGTATGGTGTCGAGCAGAAGGTTATTGCCAGACTCGACCCCGCGACCGTAGTAGTGATACAGTGTGCCGATAGCCAGACCGGCCAGAGGCAGTAATGCAATGATCCAATGATGCGCTTCACGATAATCTGTAACCCACTGTAGCGATGCAAGAAAGGCGGCGGAAGCACTACCTATCAGGAAACCGATAATGCCGCAGATAACGAGCCATTTGGCCAAATGGAAGAGAACGGGCAGGCGCGCATATAGCGCTGATGATCTGGTAGCGCGTAACGCCTGCGTATATTGATCTTTGATCTGCTGGGTCAGGGACATAGTATACCTAATAGTCTTGGTTTAATGATAAACTTACTATCAGGCGCCATCAGCTTTTTAGGGCGGTTCGATTAGGAAGACACCATTTCCTGTGCGATAAATATAAGGCGATTTTGGTCAATAGAGAAAATAGGTGGCAATGTGATACGTCAGAGCTATTTGAAAATGCCTGAGTTAGCTATACATCTCCTCTACCAGACGCGAGTAGCGACCGAGTATCACCTTGCGTTTTACTTTCAGCGTAGGGGTCAGCTCGCCGTCTTCTATGGTCCACTCCTTGTCCAGTATCACAAATTTTTTGACTTGCTCTACGTGGCCGAAATCTTTATTGGCATTCGCTATCTCCTTATCTATGAGTGCACGTATCTTTTCATTGCCTATGATCTGCTGGTTGTTTTCATATACTATGCCATTGTCTTTGGCCCATGCCTGCAGATGCAGGAAGGACGGTACGATGAGTGCGGTCACAAATTTTTCATTATCGCCCACCAGCATGACCTGCTCTATATAGAGTGATTCTTTCAGCTTATTCTCTATCGGCGCCGGTGCTACATACTTGCCGCCCGATGTTTTGAAAAGTTCCTTTTTGCGGTCTGTGATGCGCAGGAATTTGCCATCTACCCATTCGCCCACATCGCCGGTATGCAGGTAGCCCTCACTATCTATCACCTCTGCTGTGAGGTCGGGCCTCTTGTAGTAGCCCATCATGATATTGGGGCCTTTGGCCAGTATCTCGCCGTCTTCGGCCAGCTTGATATGTACACTCGGGAGTGGCAGGCCTACGGTACCTATCATACGGCCCTCCTCCTCTACACGCGTCACACTGAGGCCTGGAGAGGCCTCGCTGAGGCCATAGCCCTCCAGCACGATCACACCTGCCGCACTGAATAGCCTGCCCAGGCGCGGCTGCAGCGGAGCAGCACCGGTGATGATGAAGCGCACATGACCGCCGAGAGCCTCTTGCCATTTGCTGAAGACCAGTTTGCGCGCTATGGCCAGCTGTATATTATACCATAGGCCGAGATTGGTATTGAGCTGATAGCGATTGCCGAGATGCAGTGACCAGTCAAAAAGTTTTTTGGTGATACCGGAGAGGGAGTTGCCCCGCTCCATGATACGCTCGTAGACTTTCTCTAGTAGCCGCGGCACGGTAGTAAATACAAACGGCTGCACCTCCTTGAGATTCTCTGCGATGGTATCCATATTTTCTGCATAGTGGATATGGATAGCGTTTTTGAGGTAAGCAAAGAAGCCTACGCGCTCATAGATATGGCTGAGCGGCAGGAAGCTGAGTGACTTGCCGCCACCCTGGAATGGCAATATCTTATCCGTATCCTTCAGATTGCTCACCATGTTGTAGTGACTCAGCATGACGCCCTTCGGATTGCCGGTAGTGCCTGATGTGTAGATGATGGTAGCCATCTCCTTTTCATTGACGGCCTTCTTTGCCTCCTGTACCGGGCTGGTGTCAGTCACTTTATCGATCAGGCTTTTCCAGCTTGGTGCCCCCTCTACGGGATCGAAAGTATATATCTCGCGTAGGGAAGGTATATCGCTTTTGACCTCAGCTAGTTTCTTGTAGAGTGATTGATCTCCGGCAAAGGCAAGTTTGACCTCGGCATCATTGCATATGAAGCGGAAGTCATTGGTAGAGGCAGTAGGGTAGAGGGGTATGAGTATCGCACCGATCTGCTGGCAGCCTATGTCTATGAAATTCCACTCAGGCCTGTTTGGTGCGCACAGGGCTACCTTGTCATCCTTGCGGATACCGAGGTCGAGCAGCGCCTGGCTTACCTTATCACATATCTCTGCTACTTCTTTGAATGTATAAGACTTCCACTGCTTCACGCCATTCTCAGTCACCTTAGATGCGAGAAATGGCTGGTCAGGACGCTCTGCGGCCATGACAGCGAGATAGTCAAAGAGTCTGGTTACTTCCATGATATTAGATCGGGATGTGGGGTGAAAACTGAATACAATTTATTCAAACTATCCATAATGAGACGAAGGAAAGGCACTAACATTTTTTAATAATAAATGTTGCAACATTAAATGTTGTGCTTTATCTTTGCATCATAAATCAAAACGACACTAAAAATGAAAAAACTCTTCATCCTCTTGACCGGCATCTCTATGGCTGCTGCTGCTACTGCTCAGAGCTGGACTCTGGACAAAACACATTCTTCTATCAACTTCAGCGTATCGCACATGGTGGTATCTGAGGCTACGGGCAATTTTAAGGATTTCTCCGGCGAGGTGAAATCTGAGAAGCCTGACTTCAGCGATCTGGGTGTCAGCTTTACTATCAAGGTAGCCTCTATCAATACTGATGACGAAAAGCGCGATGGCCACCTGAAGAGCCCGGATTTCTTTGATGCGGCCAAGTTTCCCGATATCACATTCAAGAGTACGAACGTCAAGAAGATCAACGACAAGAAATACGAACTGACAGGCGACCTGACCATGAAGGGTGTGACCAAAAAGGTGACCTGGGAGGTAAAATACAACGGCACAGTGAAAGATCCATACGGCAATAACCGTGCAGGCTTCAAGGCCACTACTACCGTAGACAGGAAGGACTATGGCGTATCATGGAATAAGACACTGGACGCAGGTGGCGTAGCTGTGGGCGACGATGTGACCATCACCGTCAATGCCGAGCTGGTCAAGAAATAATTTTGGGTTTGGTTATAGTGAAAGGGGATGCACAGATGTATCCCCTTTCTATTATATAAAATCGTGATTCGTCGGAATTTGTTAGTTTAGCAAACATGGGTACATTGGAAGAGATCATCAAGCAGAAGAAATTTAATGACGAATACCACAAGGCATTTGTCGGCGTGTACTATGTCTACAGCATCATAGACTACATACAGCAAAAACTGTTTAAGGAATACGACATCACGCCTCAACAGTATAATGCGCTGAGGATACTGCGCGGCCAGCACCCAAAGCCAGCTACGGTAGGCCTCATAAAAGAGCGCATGATAGACCGCAATAGTGATGCCTCACGTATAGTAGAGCGCCTGCGCAAAGCCGGCTATGTAGAGCGTGTGACCTGCGAAAATGACCGCCGTGCGGTAGACGTGATCATCACAGACAAAGGCCTGCAGCTGCTCAAGCGCATGGACACTGTGGTCTCTGACATACAGGAGCCGCTGAAGAAGCTGGATAAAGACGAGATACAGCAGTTCAACGGGCTGATAGATAAGATGCTGGAGCGCTGGATAGAGTCCGGCCATTACAAATAATACTCACCGCGGCGGTGCCGTATTCAGCAGCATCCAATACATGCCAAGGTCAGCCACCGCCTTGGCAAAAGAGTCAAAGTCTACCGGCTTTACGATATAGCTATTGACCCCGAGCTCATAGCACGCTTTTACATCCTGGTTTTCCTTAGATGAGGTCAGCACTACTACCGGTATTGATTTAGTTTTCTCATGAGACTTGATCTGCCGCAGTATCTCTATGCCATCTACGCGTGGCAGCTTGATATCCAGCAGGATGAGCTTAGGTGTGTCAGCCTGGGAGTTGGCATACTTGCCCCGGCCAAAGATAAAGTCCAGCGCATCTGCACCGTCATCTATATGGTGCAGGTTATTGGCAAAGTTGTGCTTCTTCAGTCCTCTGATAGCCAGCTCGGCCTCATACGGATTATCCTCTACCAGGAGGATCTCTACAGATTTGCTTTCCATGTCAGTGCTTATTTAGTTTAGATGTTTAGGTAATGAAAAGTAAAAGGTAGCGCCGCAGTCTGGGCTCGACTCTGCCCATACACGGCCACTATGGCGGGTCACGATCCGGTGCACCAGTGCCAGTCCTACTCCCGTGCCCTCATATTCGGTCGCTTTGTGTAGCCGCTGGAACACGCCGAATAATTTGCCGGCGTACTGCATGTCAAAGCCCACACCGTTATCCCGCACGGCGTAGATGATCTCTGTGCGGGTCTGCTCCCAGGTGATGGCTACCTCGGGATGCTCACGCTTACGAGAGTATTTTAGTGCGTTAGAGATCAGATTGATCCATACCTGGCGGATCAGGTGGTCATCGCAGCATGCACTGCAAAGTGGCTGTATAGAGATAGTAGCGCGCGGCTTGTCTATCAGCATGAGATTGTCCTTTACATTTTCCACCAGTGCATTCATATTGATCTCGCGTATAGCCAGCTCCTTGCGGCTGATGCGGGAGAAGCTGAGCAGGTCATCTATGAGCATACCCATACGCTGGGCATTGGAGCGGATCGTTTCTATGAAGCGCTTGCCCTCATCATTCAGCGCGTCTGCATGGTCATCAGAAACAATCTTGGCAAAGCCATCTATGATACGCAATGGAGCACGCAGGTCGTGCGACACGGAATAGGAGAAGGATTCCAACTCTTGATTGGCACTACGCAGTTCCTCTACTTTCTTTTGCAGGTGCATATTGAGCTTTGTGATGTCCTGCTCAAAGGCTTTGCGCTGGCGTATATAGTGTATGACCGCCACGGTACAGCCTATCAGAAGCAATACGATGACCACAAAAACAAGCTCGATAGAAACATCAAAGCGCTCGCGATTGCTCCTGGTCAGGGCAGTACGGGCAGCGAGCAGCTTTTCTTCGTTTTTGGCTATGCGTGCCGAGAGTTTTTTGATGGCCAGCATACCCGTGCGGCTGGCCGCCGTATAGTCAGACAGGACAGTGTCAGATAGCTGATGCGCGTCATACAGGGCCAGATAGCGCCGGGCCATAGCACTGCGCTCACCTGTGTAATAGTCAAGTGAATCAATAAGTAGCTGCTGGTCCGCATTATCTGCTGTGAACCGGCGCAGCTGTCTCATGTATCCTTCGAGGGAGCGGCTGGAGGTCAGGTAGGCCGATAGCAGAGCCGAATCTCCCGTGGTGATGTAGCTACGCACTGTCAGATCTTGTATCGTGCTGAGTGCCTTCGCGTTGAGTTTGAGTATTTCATTGGTGTGATCTACAGCGGCAACAGAGCGATAGTAGGATCTATTGCTCTGATAATTTAGAATGGCAAGCCCTATCACCGCTATGGTGACGAACACAAAAAAGCCTATCAATACCTTTTCAAACGGTAGCCGCATAATCTTAGTTGAATTTGCCGGGGCGATCAGATCCTGGATCTGACATGATGACGCCGGCATGACCGGTTTGACCGGTCACAACACCTGGGGATGAGTTAGTGCTAAAACTAATCACACTTCTCTTAAATATGAAGTGTGATTATACGTTTCCTCACATCATAATGATGATCAGGGAATTATTTTTTGCTGTGATGACAGCAGATACACCTTTCTAGGTATGGCGGTACCTGACAAAGGCGCCAAGCGGAAGGCGTTTCTGATAACTGTCTTTTAGGTATAGTTCACCTATTTGTAGGGTAGATCTATCAGCCCTGGGGCGGACCAGGTTCTCCAGGATCATAGATGAAAAACCAAGAGAGTAGGCATTGAGGATCAGGAAATGCTCTTTGGGGTCGAGCAGCTCCAGTACGTTTTTCATCATCTCGTTCAGATTGTCTTCCAGCTTCCACTTTTCCCCGGTAGGACCATGGCCAAAGGCCGGTGGATCGAGAATGATGCCGTGGTATTTATTGCCGCGCTTTACTTCGCGCTTCACATATTTCAGGGCATCCTCTACCAGCCAGCGGATATTGTCCAGTTGGCTGAGCTGCATGTTTTCGTTGGCCCAGTTGACCACCTGCCTGATAGAGTCGAGATGGGTAGTGTCTGCACCCGCTGCGCGTGCTGCCAGTGAGGCGCCGCCAGTATAGGCGAAGAGATTTAAGAATTTAGGCTTTTCGGTTTTCAGGGCTGAGATGCTTTCTGCTATATAGTCCCAGTTGACCCCTTGCTCGGGGAATATACCTACATGCTTGAATGAAGTAAGGCCGAGGCGGAAACGGATCGTTTTGCCGGAATCGGCGAGCGGATATTCTATCTGCCACTGGTCAGGCATATTCTTCAGTTTGCGCCAGTCGCCAGAGCTGCTGGATCGGGGTATGAACCTGACATGTGCCCGGGCCTCCCATTCTTTCATAGATAGCTCAGGGTCCCATACTGCCTGCGGCTCCGGGCGGATAGTGATGTATGGACCAAAACGCTCCAGCTTCATAAATTGACCGGAGTCGATCAGCTCATAATCGGGAAAATGAAGGGGCGTCAGCGAAAGTATCTCAGGCATGTGTCAGGATATAAGCAGGGCAAAAATAACAAAGTAGGGGGAAGTGCTATTTCGTACCGTCATGCTGGATCAGCGGTACGATGTAGTCGAGCAGCTGCTTGATAGAGTCTTCCACTTTCTGGCCGCGGGTCTGTATCTCCAGTGCGGGTTTCAGCGGTGCCTCAAATGGGGCACTGATACCGGTAAAGTCGGGTATCTCACCCTTACGGGCTTTGGCATAGAGGCCTTTTACGTCACGCTGCTCGCATAGCTCCAGGGGTGTATTGACATATACCTCTATGAAGTCTCTGGTGCCTATGATATCTGCAGCTACCTGACGGATAGCGTGAGTAGGACTGACAAAAGAACAAATGGTCACGACGCCATTTTGCACAAAAAGCCTGGCAGTCTCTGCTATGCGGCGGATATTTTCAGCGCGGTCCTCAGGGCTAAAGCCCAGATTATTATTGATACCCGCGCGGACATTATCTCCATCCAGTATCATGGTCAGGTGCCCCATCTCATACAGCACGCGCTCCACGCCTTTGGCTATGGTCGTTTTGCCGCTGCCTGAAAGGCCGGTGAGCCAGATCACACAGCTGCGCTGCTGTAGCAGCCACTCCTTATTGTGACGGGATACAAACTGATCAAAGGAAGGATAAATATGTCTCTCGGACTGTACCATGGGCGGCAAGATAATGACAGCCCACAGGGCTGTCAAGGGTGTTTGGTTAGTGAATCACTAATATAATCAGATATACAATAAATCTATTGTATTATTCACTATGCGGCTGGTGGACTATATACCAGAGAGGTCACTCAGAGCTATAGCGGCGGTCAGCTCCATAGATACCAGCAGGGCGCGCTCATCAATATCAAAGGTCGGAGTATGGATGGCAGATGTGATGCCTCGCTCTTTATTGGCTACGCCTATGCGGTAGAAGCAGGCCGGTATGAGCTGCGTATAATATCCGAAGTCTTCTGCGCCCATGCGGATAGGCAGGTCATGTACGTGTGCTGCACCGAGTTGCGCTACTGCCACTGCTTTAGCGCGCGCAGTCAGTGTTTCATTATTATAGACTACAGGATACCCTTTCAGGATATGGACATCACACGTAGCGCCATGCCTGCCGGCTATATCGTGGCAGATAGCTGTCATCTCCTTGTGTATCCGCTGGCGTGTGCTTTCATCAAAGCAGCGCAATGTGCCTGCCAACTCTGCTTTAGCGGGGATGATATTGGTAGCGCCCTCTGCGATCATCTTGCCAAAGGAAAGAACGGTAGGTATGCTCATATCTGTGAATCGCTGCAGGGCCAGAAGTATCTCAGCTGATACGATCAGCGGAGAGATGAACTGCGCAGGTTGCGCTGCATGCCCGCCGCAGCCGTGTACGGTCAGATACAGCTCATCTGTAGACGCCATGAACTGGCCCGGACGGAAGCCCACCTCACCTACCTCCAGCTCGGGGTGCACATGCAGGCCATAGATGGATTCGACTTTGGGGTTTTCCAGCACGCCTGCCTCTATCATGGCATTAGCCCCGCTGGGGATCTTCTCTTCCGATGGCTGGAAGATCAGTTTGACCGTACCCTCCCATTCATTCTTTAGCTCAGAGAGTATCATGGCCGCGCCTAGCAGATTGGCCGTATGCATATCATGGCCGCAGGCATGCATGACCCCGGGCGCCTGAGAGGTGTAGGGAGTTTTATTTTCCTCCTGTATAGGCAGCGCATCCATATCGGCCCTGAGCGCTATGCAGCGCTTCTCCGGATGCCGGCCACGGAGCAGGGCTACGATGCCATTACTGGCTATACCTGACTGATATGGTATGCCAAGCCTATCCAACTCAGCCGCTACAAAAGCAGCTGTGCCGGTTTCCTGCCATGATAGCTCCGGATGCGAATGCAGATGCCTGCGTATCTCTACGATGCGTGGGTGAAACTGCTCTGCGAGCTGTCTGATGCGGGCATCCATAGCTATACCTGTAGGGTATTATTTCTCTTTGATCTTGTCCCTGACCACGAATGCGGAAGGATATTTTTTTATGACCTCATTCAGCCGCTCGTAGGCCTCCAGGCGGGAGGTGTAGTCGCCCAGGCGCAGCTTGTAGTATGGCTGCTCATAGGCTACATAGGCGCGCTCATCAGGAAAGTCCTGGTAGACTTTTGCCTTACTATTGTATATCTCCTGGCGGTCATTGCTAAAGGCGATCTGCACGCGGTATCCATCCAGAAAGTCATTCTTCTGGTTGTACATTTTGTAGATGCCCATCAGCTCGTTGATCTTAGGGTCCTGATGGTACGTTATGTTGTCATTCTGCGCTAGTGCTACGCAGGAGATCATTATTCCCAGAAAGAAAAGAATGCCTTTCATGTTTTACTCAGTTACCAGTTTCACTCCCTGAGAGGTGCCTATGCGGTCTGCACCGGCTTCTATCATGGCTATGGCAGTAGCCTTGTCTCTGATACCTCCGGAAGCTTTAATTTTTATGTGCCTGGGCAGGTGTGCGCGCAGTAGTTTGATGTCTTCTACCGTAGCCCCTTTCTCTATCATGCCTGTAGAGGTCTTGACATAGTCCACATTGAGCTGCGCACAGAGCTCGCATGCCTTGATGATCTCGTCTTTGGTCAGCAGGCCTGTCTCGAGTATGATCTTGAGTTTGCCACCGCGTAGCTGTACGATCGTGCCGGCACTGGTCAGCTCATTTTTCAGATAGTTATAGTCGCCGGATTTGAGTGCTATGATATTGAGCACCATGTCTATCTCGCTGGCGCCTTCGTCTATGGCGCGGCGCGCCTCCTCTACCTTGGCAGGCGTGGCTGCATAGCCCATGGGGAATCCTACCACTGTAGCTATATGCACCCTGCTGTCACGCAGTTGGTTTTTGCACTCCCGCACCCAATAAGGTGGTACGCAGACAGCTGCAAATCCGTATTGCTTGGCCTCATCGCAGAGCTTGATCACCTCCTCGCGGGATGTATCCGCACGCAGGAGGGTGTGGTCTATTTTAGAAGCGAGATTCATTATGACAAAATGAAGATAGGCAAAATGTAATAACGAGGCAATATTTGCCCCATCTCATACGGTGTGTAGCAGGCTCTTGAGCTTCCGCGCATTATCCAGTCCGTTGCTGCCCATTGTATTATTAAAGAATGCCCAGATGGTGTGACCCTCATCTGACCAGTTCCTTATTTTGCCTGCATACTGCTCCAGCATTTCATCACTATAGCGCGAAGAGAAAAGCTCCTGAGGGCCATGAAAGCGCAGGTACATGGCTTTGGTGACATCAGACTCCAGGTACGGGTACCCCACGCCTGACTGCGAGATGACGAGCGGGATATCGTACTCACGCAGCAGTGACAGGGGTAACGCCTCCAGCCAAGAGGCATGACGCGCTTCTATTGCAAAATGATAACGATGGTAGTCTCTGCGCAGTAGGTCAAAAAGAAAGGTTGCAATGGCTTCATCAAATTTCAGGGATGGCGGTAACTGAAAGAGTACATAGGCGAGTTTTTTGCCCAGCGGCTCCATAGCAGTAAAGAATTTCGCCAACGGCTCCTCGGGATCACGCAGCCGCTTCATCTGTGTGAGATAGCGGCTCATTTTGGCACAAAAGCGGAAATGGTCCGGCGTTTTATCTGCCCAGTTTTGTACGGTAGCCGCGCGGGGTAGAGAGTAGAAGCTGCTATTGATCTCGGCGCAGTCAAAGTCTGCGGAATAATGCAAGAGATAGTCTGAAGCCTTCGTCCTGGGCGGATAATAAATGCTGCGCCAGTCGCTGTAGCTCCAGCCGGAGGTACCGATATGTATCTTGCCTTTGGCCATGTGTGTGATACTACCAACGCGGTGCCAATAAATGTCTGGTGGCTAGCTGGCGATAATTTCTGCTAATTTGCCACTGAAAATCTGATACATCTATGCTCGGCCTCAAACTGCCTACTGATCCTCGCTGGGTAAATCTCGCGGAAAAATCTATAGAGGAGATCCTGACTGACCACGCCTACTGCGAGCAGAAGGCGACCTCTACTAATATCTCCCTGATACAAAACTATCCGGAATACGAGGAGATGGTAGATGCGGTGACGCCGGTGGTGTCAGAAGAGTGGGGACACTTCAAAATGGTGCTGGAGCAGCTCAAGAAGCGCGGTATGAAGCTCGGCCCGCAGCGCAAGGATATCTACGTAAATGAACTCATGAAATTTGTACGCAAAGGAGGTAGCCGCAAAGAGTCCCTGACAGATAAGCTGCTGCTCAGCGCGATGATAGAGGCCCGTAGCTGTGAGCGGTTTAAACTGCTGAGCAAGGAAGTAAATGATGCAGAGCTGCGCGAGTTTTACAAGCGGCTGATGGTAAGTGAGGCGGGACACTACAAGTTATTTCTGGACCTGGCTATCTCAGTGACTGGAGAGGACATTGTAAACAAACGCTGGCAGGAATGGCTCGATTATGAGGCTGAGGTGATGCAAAATATAGAAGTGCGCGGGGACAGGATGCACTGATCACCTCTCCCAACCCTCTCCAAAGGAGAGGGCTATAATACAGTTGGCCGAACGTCTTTGACTACCAGTTGTAGCGATATTTTTTCATTCCATTCATTCTCCTCTATCTGATAGCAGAGATCAAAATTCTGATTTTGTATCAATGGAAATTTATAGCCAAGGCCAAAGCCTATGCCGCTGATCGTATCACCACGGCGCGGCCGCCTGATAGAAAACTTGATGTGCTCCTCCTTGACCAGTTTGCTCCACTTGCTGTCACGCAGGTGGCGTGAGAGGAAAACAGGTTTCATATTACCCGGCCCAAAGGGCGACATCTGGCGGAGGACATTGTAAAACTTCTGGTCAATATCATCCAGCGCGATCTCTGCATCTATGTCTATCTCAGGCACCTGCTGCTCAGGAGTGATGCGTGCTGCTACGACTTTCTCAAAAGCTTCTGAGAAATCCTGCACCTGCGCCGGATGCATGGTGAGCCCTGCCGCATAGCGGTGCCCGCCAAACTGGATCAGGTGCTCGCGGCACTCATAGATCGCCTCATAGAGATCAAAGCCCCTGACGGAGCGGCCGGAGCCGGTCACCCGGCCATCTGAGAGCGTGAGCACAATAGTAGGGCGGAAATACTGCTCTATGAGGCGCGATGCCACGATGCCTATCACTCCTTTGTGCCAGCCATCATGATAGAGCACGGTAGATTTGCGGGACAGCATTTTCTCATCTGTAGCTATCATGTCCAGTGCATGCTCAGTGATAGACTTGTCCAGCTCTTTGCGCTCGTGATTGAGGCGGTCCAGTACATCAGCATGCTGGTCAGAGGCCAGGTCTTCATCTGTGCAGATGAGGAGTTTGACGGCGGCCTTTGCGTCAGCTATGCGCCCGGCGGCATTGATACGCGGACCGATGATGAATACAATGTCAGATATATCCAGCCGCTTGTAGAGGGTGGCTACACCTATCAGCGCCTTGATGCCCGGGCATGGAGAGGTGTTGATCTTTTTCAGCCCGTGATATGCCAGTATGCGGTTCTCACCCGTGATGGGTACTATGTCAGAGGCGATGCTGACACAGACCAGGTCGAGGTGTTTGTAGACCTCCTCTGCTGGTATGCCCTGCTGCAGAGCAAACGCCTGCATGAGTTTGAAGCCGATACCACAGCCGCTGAGCTCCTTATAGGGGTATGCGCAATCGTGCTGCTTGGGATCGAGTACCGCCACGGCAGCGGGCGGCTCATCTCCGGGTGTGTGGTGATCGCAGATGATAAAGTCTATGCCTTTTTCTTTTGCGTAGTCTACTTTGTCGTTTGACTTGATGCCGCAGTCCAGCGCGATGATCAGTGTGAAGCCATTCACCGCGGCGAAATCTATAGCCTGTGTAGATATGCCGTAGCCCTCAGCATAACGGTCCGGTACATAGTAATCTATATTGGTATAGATCTTTTGCAGGAAGCTATATACCAGCGCTACGGAAGTAGTGCCATCTACATCATAGTCTCCGTATATCAGGATGCGCTCGCCTGCGGCTATCGCATCTGTGAGGCGATTGACCGCGCGGTCCATGCCTTTCATGAGAAAAGGATCATGAAGGCTATCAAGCGATGGACGGAAAAATGCCTTGGCCTGATCATACGTCTCAATACCGCGCAGGACCAGAATGCGGCAGAGGGCGGGATGTATATTCAGGCTCTCCCGCAGGTTGGCGACCTTAGCCTCATCTGCATCGTGCAGGGTCCAGCGTTTCTCGAGCTTTGGCATGACTAGTAGCGAAAGTTGCTATTTTTTTGAGCATTAGGGATCAGTGTGCGGCTTTGTGCGAGCCATCGCAGTAGGGCCAGTTTTTGCTGAGACGACAGCGGCAAAATGACATCTGAGGCTGCTTCTCCAGTACATTGCCATCTTCATCCGTCACCTCAAAGTCGCCGCGTATCACCAGCGGTCCATGTGGCCGCAATGTGACCTCGGTGTGGTCTTTATTATCCCAGAGTTCGTCCATGGTATGCTATCTGCTGTAATACTAATCAATCCGGAACAAAACCTTCTTATGTTTGTTTATACATAGATATGGTAAAGACAATTTTCCTTCTGCTCCTCACGATCATCGTGCTGCCACTCGTAGCTGTAAAGCTGGATCCTATTTCACTCTCTGATCTGCAAAAACACATGCTGCTCACCTCGGGATTCATAGCCCTGGGAGCGGCCACTCTCTGTATAATAGTAGCAGAGCTTACCAAAAACTATAGCCAGGTAGATAAGATATGGAGTGTGATACCGGTGGTGTACGCCGTGTATTTCGCCTACGCTTCTGACTGGGATCCTAGGGTCACGGTGATGGCCGCCTGTGCGCTCATATGGGGAGCACGACTGACCTATAATTTTAGCCGCCGCGGAGGATACCGGTGGAAGTTTTGGGAAGGAGAGGAGGACTACCGCTGGGAGGTGCTGAGACAGAATTCACTATTCAAAGGGAAGCCGGTCAATTGGAAGTTGTTTGCAGTGTTCTTCATCGGGCTCTATCAGAATACACTACTGTGGCTGATCACGCTGCCGGCTATGATGGCCTATGCAGGACATGATAAGCCCCTACAGTGGTCAGACTACCTGCTAGCTGCACTGATGATCGCACTGGTCGTGACAGAAACAGTGGCTGACCAGCAGCAGTGGAACTATCAGAATGAAAAGTACAGGCTAAAACAGACAGGCAAGCTGACAGGTGAATACGCGGATGGATTTGTAAAGACAGGCCTATGGAAATACAGCCGCCATCCCAACTACGCCTCCGAGCAGTCTATCTGGGTGGTGTTCTATCTTTTCAGTGTATCTGCTACCGGTGCCTGGATCAACTGGACCATGGCGGGCTGCCTCCTGCTGATGGTACTATTCCAGGGCAGTGCAGATTTCAGCGAGGGAATCTCTATGGGTAAATACCCGGCATATGAGGAATATATCAAACGGGTGGGAAGGTTTATACCTAAGATTTGGTGATTTGCTTTGATACTAAAGACTGCTTTCGGTCGTTTCGTATGGATTTTATGCGTTTTTGTAAATAATCTGATAGTTAAACCGGAACAAAAACAGGTTATTTGCAGCTTCGATCCACCCATGAGATTTATACATATTTATACTACTGCTATCCTGTGCGCTCTGATGCTCACAGTATCTGCTCAGACCAAACATACTCTGAGTGGCTCCATACGTGATGCCAAAACAGGCGAGGAACTTATAGGTGCTATTATTTCTGTAAAGGAACTGCCCAATACAGGCGCAGCCAGCAATGCGTATGGCTTCTATTCACTCACGCTACCCGACGGGCACTACACCCTCGTAGGCCACTATGTGGGCTACACTGACTTCATGCGCGAGATAGACCTGAGTGCCAGCCAGACCATAGATATCAATCTGGCCCCGGCGGCAGTAGAGATCAAACAGGTAGAGGTATCTGCCAGGCGCACGGATGACAATGTGAAACAAGCGCAGATGAGCGCCACAAAACTGGACATCAAAGAGCTGGAGAAGGTGCCGGTCATATTTGGTGAAAAGGATATACTCAAGACGATACAACTCCTACCGGGTGTGAAAAGTGCGGGCGAGGGTAATAGCGGATTCTATGTGCGCGGTGGCGGGGCAGACCAAAACCTGATCCTGCTGGATGAGGCGCTGGTCTACAATGCCTCCCACCTGCTGGGCTTCTTTTCCACCTTCAATAATGATGCACTGAAAGATGCCACGCTGTATAAGGGTAATATGCCGGCAGAGTTTGGTGGCAAGCTCTCGTCAGTGCTCGATATCAAGATGAAGGACGGCAATGACAAGACCTACTCTGTGGGAGGGGGTATAGGCGTCATAGCATCTCGTCTGTATGTAGAGGGGCCTATCGTGAAAGATAAAGGTTCGTTTATCATAACCGGTAGAAGGACTTATGCAGATATTTTTACCAAGCTATCCAAGGATACTACGATCAATAAGAGCAAGCTATACTTCTATGATATCAATGCGAAAGCAAACTATCGCGTGAGCAAGAAGGACAGGTTGTTTCTGTCCGGCTATTTTGGCAGGGATAAATTTGGTCTGGGCACCACCTTTGGGATAGACTATGGCAATGTGACCGGTACACTACGCTGGAATCATGTAGTGAATGACCGCATCTTCTCCAACCTGTCTGCGATTTACAATAACTTCTCGTGGAAGGTCACGCTGAATAGCAACGGTGTAGACCTGATCATCAACTCACTGATACAAGATGCAGGACTCAAGGAAGACCTGGAGTACTTTATCGATACTAAAAACAAGATCAAGTTTGGCGGGCAGTCTACTTTCCGCATAGCTGTACCGGGTGAGGTGACGGTGAATACGCCACTCTTCAAACCTGTAAACCTGAGCCGCTCCTATGGCTGGGAAAATGCGATCTACGCGCAGCATGAGATCACTCTTTGGCAAAAGGTGAGCCTGAACTATGGCCTGCGCATTTCCTCCTTTACGGTCACAGGGCCGGGCAAGAATTACTACTTCCATGCCAATGGACAGCCTACTGATACCACAGTACTCAAGCTAGGTCAGTTTGGCAAGACCTACGTGAATCCGGAGCCACGCTTATCTGTGAGCTATAATTTCAAAAAGAGTATGTCACTAAAGGTGGCATACTCCCGCAATACCCAGAATATACACCTCCTCTCTAACACAACTACCAGTAGTCCCACTGACCGTTGGATCATGACGAGCAATAATGTACGCCCGGAGATAGCTGACCAGGTTTCTGCAGGCTACTTCTTCAACTTCATGCACGATATGTTTGAGGTGAGCGTAGAGGGCTATTACAAGTGGATGCAAAACCAGATAGACTACATCCCCAATGCACAGTTGACCGCCAATGAGACGGTAGAGTCTCAGCTGGTGTATGGCAATGGACGTGCGTACGGCGGGGAGTTCTTTATCAAAAAGCGCGCAGGCAAATGGACCGGATGGATCAGCTACACGCTGTCACGCACAGAGAGGCGCTTCACAGAGGTGAATAACAATACATGGTTTCCGGCGCGGTACGACCGTACACATGATCTGGCCATCGTGCTGATGTGGGACATCACGCCGCGCATCAATGTATCTGCCTCTTGGGTGTACCAGACCGGCAACGCCGTGACCTATGCTGCAGGCAAATACCAGGTGAACGGACAATGGGTGCCATACTATCCGCTGCGCAATCATGACCGCTTCCCTCCATACCATAGGCTGGATATAGGAGCGACCTTTGTACTGAAGAAGCATAAGATGTGGGAGCATGACCTGAACGTCTCTTTCTACAATGTCTATGCACGGCAGAATCCATACCAGATCAATTTTATCTCTGATGTAGATAATAGCGGAGTATCTAAGACGCAGCAGATAGCGCTCTTCCGTATCGTACCATCACTGACGTACAACTTTAAATTCACCTACGTAAAACCTCAGAAGTAATGAAGCGCCTCACTATACTCGCTATGATCGCGGCGCTCATCACCACTGCCTGCCGCAAGGACATACACCTGAACCTGCAAAACGCCTCGGGCCTGCTGGTGATAGAGGGCAATGTAAATGACCAACCCGGTCCATACCTGGTGCAGCTCAGCAAGACAGTGACGTTTTACGATCAGGATACGGTGGTGCCCGTATCAGGTGCTACCGTCACCATCACTGACGATGCTGGTGGCTACGACTCACTGCTAGAAGTAACTCCGGGCTACTACTATACTACTACACTATCCGGTACCGTAGGCCGCACCTACCACATGCACGCTCATACTGATGGCAAAGACTACGACGCGACAGGCACGATGCAGCCTCCGGTGGCAGTAGACTCTATCGGCATCAGCGGTTCTTTTTTCTCCAGCAATCCGAGAGGCTTCATACAATTCAGTGATCCTGCAGGTATGGTGAATTACTACAGGACTGTATTGTATCTGCATCAGTACATAGATTCTACGACTACAGATTTTCACCATACACGGCAGCACAAGGTAGCTGTGATCAGTGACCGCCTGAGCGATGGCCTGACTATCCAGTCCAGCGTGCGGTCAGACTATGATATCCAAACCGGCGATACACTACAGGTACGGCTGGACGCTATAGAGAAACCGGTCTATGACTACTGGTACACACTCAATAACTCTACTACCAGCAGCAATACCGCCGCTCCGGCCAATCCGCCATCTAATATCTCAAACGGGGCGCTGGGATACTTTAGCGCACACGCCTCGACCTTTAGCAAGCACATCATTTATGATGGCAACCTGAGGTTTCACCGGATAGATTAAGGAGCTACTTCTCCAGGATCATGGTGACGCTCTGGCCACCTGCAGCGCAGACGGAGATGACACCTTTGCCTGAGCCTTTCTCATTGAGCAGCTTGGCGAGTGTAGCGAGTACACGCCCACCGGTGGCAGCGAACGGGTGGCCCGCAGCGAGGCTGCTGCCGTTCACATTGAGTTTGCTGCGGTCTATAGCACCGATGGCTTTGACTCCGTACTTGCCGCTGAGTTCTTCGCTCTCCCATATTTTGAGCTGGGCCAGCACCTGCGCGGCAAAGGCCTCGTGTACCTCATAAAAATCGAAATCCTGAAACTTCATACCTGCTTTGTCCAGCATGCGGCCCATAGCATAGGTAGGAGACATGAGCAGGTTTTGTTTGTCCTTTACAAACTCTATGGCTGCCACCTCGGCGTGAGTAATGTAAGCAAGGATAGGTAGATTGTGTTCCTTGGCCCAGTCTTCGCTGGCCAGGAGTACACAGGATGCACCATCTGTGAGGGGAGACGAGTTGCCGGCTGTGAGGGTTCCGTTTACTTTATCAAAGGCAGGCTTGAGTTTGGCTAGTTTCTCCAGGGTGCTATCGGTACGCAGGTTATTGTCGCGCTCCAGGCCTGCATATGGTGTCATTAGGTCTTTGAAAAAACCACGCTCATATGCGGCAGCCATCTTCTGGTGACTGACCAGAGCAAAAGCATCCTGGTCCTCGCGGGCGATACCAAAATATTTTGCGGTAACCTCCGTGTGATCGCCCATAGACATACCGGTGCGTGGCTCTACATTGAGCGGTGGCACAGGAGCCCAGTCTTTCAGCCGGATACTGAGAAATAACTTGATGCGCTCGCCGGTAGTCTTGGCGCGGCGGGCAGCCAGCAGCGTTTTGCGCAGCTTTTCACCAAATACCAGAGGCACATCACTGGAGGAATCCACTCCACCTGCTATACCGCACTCTATCTGGCCGAGGGCAATTTTATTGGCTATATAGATAGCGGACTCCACACCTGTATCGCAGGCTTGCTGTAGATCGCAGGCCGGTGTGCGTGGATCCAGTGTGGTGCCCAGTACGCTCTCACGCATGAGGTTAAACTCACGCGTATGCTTCAGTACAGCTCCGCCGGCTACCTCGCCAAGGAGCTGACCTTGCAGCTTATACCTCTCTATGAGGCCATTTAGCGCAGCTACCATCATATCCTGATTGCTGGCATTGGTATAGTTTGTATTGTGGCGGGCAAAGGGGATCCTATTAGCACCGATAATGGCTACACGGCGGTATGCATTGGTATATGACATGGAGGGAGTGTTTATCTATCAAATATAAAAATGAAATGACGGTGGAGAGACAAAGCTTTGACAACAAATACGCGAACCTGCCAAAGTCTATACCAAACAGCATCTGTCAAACAACATAAAAAAAGGCCACCCCGGGGTGGCCTTTACAGTATCGTAGACTAACGGCTGTTATTTAATAATAAGCATGCGGCGCGTCTTGACAAAGTCTCCCGCACGCATCTGATAGAAGTAAACGCCGGACTGCAGGTCCTCCTGTGCAAAAGATATCTTGTGCATACCGGCTGCCTGTGTGCCATTGACCGGCTGCGCTACGAGGCGGCCAGCCTCATCATAGATCGTGATGCTGACGCTCTGAGCTGACGGTATCACATATTGTATCTCTGTAGTAGCGCTGAAAGGATTCGGCACATTCTGCAGGAGGCTATAGCCATCTGCAAAGTTGATAGCATTGATGCCAGTAGTGGTTTGCACATTGATCACATACGGAGACTCTACACGCGCTACTGAGCTGTCAGGTACCACGTGTATCGTGTCATATGTCGGCTCATACTCCACATCATTATCTGTATCATAAACTTTGTAAGTGATAGCCTGGGTTACATTGGCAGTGTCCCCATGAATCGTGATGAATACCCTGTAGGCATTCAGGCTGTGCAGGTAGATAGGCTGTGCTACGCCTACACAGGTGCCGTTTACAAATGCACCTACCAGGTAGTGGCTCTGCGTAGTAGAGACGCTATTGAACTGCAGGTCGGCCGTCACACTCATGTTTTGCTGGTAGAGGTTATCGTCAGCATTCCATGATGGCAGGCTACGGCTAGGCGGTATCACAAAGTTGAAGGCATTAGCGGTCTTGAGCTTGTAGCCCTGACCCGGATACATATTATTGAGGGTGCCGGCCCAGCCGCCACTGTTGTACTGAGTGAAGGTACTCTGCGTCTTCAGCAGATCACCATCAGCTACTGTCACATTGGCCAGGTATGATACAGCGCTGGAGATATCCTGACGAGGATATCCTACCCAGTTCCAGCCGGAGGCTATCTGTATGCTGGTAGTATCTGTGACTGCGGTGCCCAGCAGGTGCAGCGTATCAGGCTGACTGAGCTGGATCATATAGCTCTTCTTAGTATTGAATGTAGCAAGCGCACCCTGCCATGTACCTGCTCCTGTAGAAGGTTTATAGTATTGGGCATACGCGTTATCGGTTTTCACGATGCTGGCATTAGCCGGATGCAGATGGGCGAGTACATTGTTGGTGCTCATATCTGTAGCATTCACATTGAGGGAGAACCAATTCCAGCCCGGAGTGAGCAGGATGGTCTGGAAGATGCCCTGAGGGTGCAGGATATACGGAGCCAGTGGCTGGCCTATCGTACCATTGTCTACAAATGGCAGGCGCTCTTTGGCCTGGTACTCGACACCCGGTACAGCGTCCCACATGCGGAAGGTAAAGGTGTCACCCACCACGCTATTACTATACGCTGTGATAAAGGCTACGTACTTATTGGTATAAGGATCATAAGAGATACCAGCAAGGCCACGGCACTCCTCACCCTTGAATACGGCAATAGTATCGCGCGTATCTGTAGAGAGCGGTGTATTGAGGTCTGTAGTGCTGAAGTTGGCAGTGACATTCATGCTATACTGATAGCTGGCCGGGTTGACACTCCAGTTTGGATGCGGCTTCACTACGTCAAGATTGACGAAGAGGTACAGGTCACGGCCACTGGCGCGTGCTATCACCGTGTCAGTATAGTGGCCTGGATTCAGTGAATTCTGCACTGTGAAGCTAACCTGGCGGCTCGATGGATTGGTAGGCGTGCCGGAGGTCATGGTATAGACGGCCTGCTGCGGCGTGCTGAGCCATGATGGCATATGCGTGATCGTAAATGAATCCAGCGGACCGACATTCAGCATCGTGCCTGTGGCAGTAGCCGATGTACCTGTCACCGCGCTGATATTCATATTGGCAGGGCTCCAGTATACCTTAGACCTGTTTACTACAAAGCTCCACTGTACCGGCTGCTGGAGTGTATTGCCGTTGATGTCATATACATTATTGATCGTGCTGATCAGGGTCACATTCTCCAGGCTGTCTATCAGTGACGGAGGATTAGTATATATGATCAGTGATGAGCCGCTGCATACTACAGAGTCCGGTATCACCTGACCATTGTCTGCGCGCACGAGTGTAGAGTAGATGTGGTCATAGGCATTTGCCCTGCCGCAGTCTATAGCTTCATTGAATGTCACTGAGATGTCCTGGCCTACATTCAGCACGCCATCAGCAGGAGACGGCGTCCCAAAGAGCTGGAGGTTGGTACGATCTATCTTGCCACTGAGGGTCTGAGAGTAGGTCCTGCCGCCCGGCTGCGAGCCGCAATTGGCATAGGCGCGGACCTCATAGTTGCCATCTGCCAGGGCGGAAGTATTGAAGATGTAGGCATAGTATGGCGCTACCAGGCGTGAGCGGGTGATAGGCGGGTTGATAGCCGGCACCCATGAGCCACCCAGCGAACGATACTCCAGGCCGATGCTGATGAGATTGCTATCTGTAGCATTGTAGCCCGAGAAGATGATAGGCAGTGTATCATGGCTGGCAGCATTGACGAGCCAGTTGTCAGATGGTGTATAGAGGCTGATCGGGCTGCAGGTGCTCTGGAAGTGTGCCTCAAAGGTGATCGTATTGCCCTCGGCACCGTCACATGGAGACGAAGAGGAAATCTGGAGGCCATTATAGTCAGAGGCTATCGGACCGCGCTCCACCGTGAGTACCACAGGCAAGTCTGTGCCTGCTGCTACAGTGAATGCTGCAGGAGAGTTATTGATCTGCTGACCGCCTATCTTAATGATCGCGCCTTCTGTATTGCTCTCTGGCACGGCCTGTATATTATAGGTACGTGTCTCCATGCTTTCGCTGAGGTTCACGATGTGCGCTGTGAAAGTAGCAGGTGTATTGATAGGTACATTAGATACAGAGTAGTTGTCGAGCGTGACCTGCACAGAGTCGCGGGCCTGTGTACCCGGCCAGTGAGGACAGGCGCTGGTACCTGCTACGAGGCCGAAGGCTGGTGTACCATATACTTTATCCGACTTGACATCTACACTATAGAAGTTACCGACAGTATTATCCTCCAGGTGATAGCCGAACGTTTTGGAGCGTACCACATTCGTAGAAGTACCTTTGTTCATATTCCAGTGGAAGTTCATCTTGACACCCAGTTGTGTATTGGCAAAGCCGTCCAGATTTTCACCAAAGAACACGCCTACTCCGGCATTGACATCTACGAACGTAGAGTAGTCTATAGACTGGGTAGAGTCTGACCCGGCAGTCTGCTCATAGTCATATACCGCACCGGCGCTATAGGAGAGATTTTGCACAAATGAAGCAGTGGTATCCGAGTTCTTGTGATTCTTTTGCACTACCTGCTTCCAGACATCTATATATGACTGCATGAGCGCTATCGTATCTCCGTGAGCCAGGGAACGCAGCAGCTCGAGCTGTGGTATGAGCGTCTCCGTGATGTGCTTCTCAGTATAGATATAGTTTGTGGCGAGGCCATTGGCACCCCAGGCCAGCTCCGTATCGCGCTCTACCTGACAGTTCTTGAGAGAGATCACATCTGAGAGGGCGTATATCATATTGAATGAACCGCCCACGTATACATCACCCTGATGGCCCACGAGGGCTATATCAGTACCGTTATTAGAATTGGACGTAGATATCTGCTGATGTGCGGTGAAAGTAGTATTGACTTGCGTATTGTGATTCTGATCGCCACCCGCCTGAGCATCTGCAGTGATCTCCACGCCGGCACCTACTACGATACCAGTAAAAGGAATAGGAATACCGGCACCGATCTTGGCATCTACATAAGGACCGGCCGAACCGCCTACCTGATAGGAGTTGCTATAAGCATAGTTGACCGAAGAGTCCTGCGCCAGGAAGCTGTAGCTGCTGCTGCCCGGAGGTGCGTGGAGCACAAAGAACGGCAGCTCCGGTGTCTTGGTCACAAATGTCTGCGTATGCGGCCTGTGGCCGGTCACGAGTATCTGATGGCCCCAGTTAGGCGCTGTATTATTGCCTACGTGAGCGAAGAACTGAAGCACCTTGAGATATGGCGCTGCTATATTAGGCACACCCGGTAGCAGCAGGTAGTCATAGCGGCCCTGATAGAAATTGACCGTCTGTGGTGCACCGACATCGCTCACATCATCATATATCACGAGTTGGCCTGAGTCTACAGGGCAGCTGGTAGAGTCATAGGCAAAGAATTCTTTGATCGATATGCGCAGCGGTATGCGGTCACCCTGATCTACTATATAGCCCCCATTCACAGAAGGGCATGCCGTAGAGAATGGGAAATTCACCACATCTACTGTGATCTGGCCGTGATAGATAAATGGTGCACGCGGTATGATCACCCTATTGGTAGTGATCGTATCTATGATCGTATCGCGATGGGCAGGATAGACTATGATCTGGCCGCTGACCAGTGTGTCAGAGTGTGCCGGTACGATAGTGTAAGAGGTATCTATCACTGTAGTGCTGGCTGAGTCGCGCTTGGTCACGTCTACGTGCAGCGGGCTGCTGCCCAGCTGTGTGGCGAGCAGCGGATCTTCTATCACATTATTGGCAAAGCCCTTGATAAAATTGACCGTATATGGCTGGGCCGGCACCACCACGGCTTTCTCTCCGTAGCCGCTGAAGGTGTCAAACTTGGCGTAGGCGCCATTGTCAGAATTGATGGAGACGATATCATGATGGCTGACCTGATTGCCACAGCCACCCTTGACACTGATGCGGATCGTATCACGCGTGAGGTCGGTAAAATTGACATTGAATGAATCACTCACGACATGAATAGTGATGGAATCAGGGGAGAACTTGTGGTTATACAAGACAGGCTTGAACGTATAGGTGCCCTCCTGCTGTATAGCAATAGAGAAATCTCCTGTGCTGCTGGTAGTGTTGCTGATATTTACGTTGTTCTGGTAAATGGATACGCCGCCCTCTGTACAGTTAGGGCAGTTAGGATCCGGCGAGAACTTGACTTTACCCTTGATAGTAAATACAGACGTATCCTGAAAATCCACACCTGTCGCATTGTTGCTATTCATGGTCAGCGTACGGCGCAGCGTATCAGGATTGAAGCCGTGCGTACCCTTGTGCGGCACGATGGTCCAAGTAGCACTGGTATCGTAGAAGCGGTCATTGAACTGATAGAAGCCTGACGGATCTGTGAGCACAGAATCCAGGTAGAGTGTATTATTTATATTGGCATAAGCCACCATCACTACACCTCCTACACCGGCGCTGTATATGGTACGTACATTGCCTTTGATCACACCATTAGGGCGAGAGGCTCCATTGTCATGAAAGGCGAAAGGTGTATTATTATTAGCATCTATCGGAGCCACAGAGTAGTCATATACCACTCCCGGCACTCCATCGAAATCATTGTATGTAGTAGAGTTTTTATTGACCACTGCTATCTGCTGGCCATTACGCATCACGGCGATATCATTTGGCGCAAAGGCAGCAATATTAGGCCAGGTGAGCTGGCTCTTGCCATATAGCGTAGCATCGGTAGCCTGGAGGATACGATTAGAGATCGGCACAGAGAAATAACATGAATTGGACTCAGGATTACCCCAACTGGTAGCTTGCGTCCTCACTTCATAGCTGTAGGTGCCTTGCGGTAGCATAGTTGGGTCAGTATAGGAATAAACGTTTCCTGCCACTGTAGCTATATAGGCGCCATTACGGTAAATATTGTATTGCAGATTGGCCTCCGGTACGTCTGATCCTTTGTACCAGTGTAGTACTGTAAACTGAAGATTAGGGATGTTGGTCGTATTGGTGTAGCCATAATAAGAGTATCCCGGTGCATAGATACTGTGCGTCCTGATAGTAAATCCGCTGGTCCAGTTGTCATTGGAGTATCCGCTGGAGAGGCTGAATCCCGGCCCATTATAGCAAGTACTGACGCCATTGTGATTGCGCCCCCACTGGTGCATCTGTACGTAGTATGTAGCATTGACGCCCGGTCCCACCGCAAAGGTGTACGCTCCATCAGGTATGGTAGGGTTGCTTTGATTCAGGTAGGTGGCGTCCCCTACACTCGTGCCGACATAAAGTGCACGGCCATCGTAGTAGCATTGGAAAGAGGCCGTAGCCACACCTGTATAGCTAAACTGGAGATAGTAATCACTGGACCTGCCATTGATCACAGTGGTCATCGAGCCGCTGGATGCAAACGCAGACTGCATGGCCATGAGCCCGCAGATCAATACCAATAAAAATCTCAGTGGGGAGTAGGGTTTCGTCATAATGATGATTTGTGGCTCAAATGTACCAAAAATGAATGCTAAGAGAATTTTTTGTGTAACTAAAATCAATACACAAAAACTACATGGGGCAGAATCACCACAATAGGTTGAATGCGAGTTGTCTTTGAAGATAAAAGAGCTGTAGAAGGTTGATTTGGCAACCTTTTCAAGTGAATACCCGATCTATACCTACCATCGGGATCAGCAATTGGCAAGGCAAAAAAAATATGGTGCAGAATTTTCACATACGTCTTTTTTCAGAATAAAAACTTTACGTTTGTCTCGTCCTCAAAACATCTTACCGGATGAAAAAACTCTACAACCCGTTCATCAGCCTTTTATTCCTGATGGGAATACTGGTGCAAAGTACACAGTCAGAGGCGCAGGTAGCAGCGTCAGACTCCCTTACGCTTGTTAGCCTCTACAATACTACCGGTGGCGCCAACTGGATCAACCATAGTGGTTGGCTCACGGGCAATGTGGGCACCTGGTATGGTATCACTGCATCCGCAGGACGGGTGACGCGCATCGTCCTACCGGGCAACAACCTGAATGGAGCAGCTACAGACTCGCTCTATAAACTGACTGCTCTGAAAGTAGCCAATCTGAGCGCCAACGGTTTGACCTACTTCCCCGTACTCACCGGCCTGCATATCGATACGCTGAACCTGGCGAATAATAAACTGACCTTCCGCCACCTGGTGCCCAACAAGGCTCATGTGGATTCATTCTACTATGCTCCTCAGGATAGTGCAGATGTATATATAGATACTACCGCTACTGAGCAATCTGCCATCTCGCTGGTGACCGGCACAGACGCCAATCCATCTGTAGGAGACAACTATGCCTGGTATCTGGATACGACGCTGATCGTATCGGGATCGTCTAATGTCTATACTATACTCTGTATGGATAGTTCAAATGCAGGTGTTTACTATGTCAAGATCACTAATAGCCAGCTACCGGCGCTCACGCTGTACCGCAGGCCTGTGACACTGCGTGTGCGCAGTCTGGCCAATCCGGGCCCGGACTTCCATGTATGCGCCTCTACGTCTACACTGCAGGGCACAGTACCAGCCGGTGCCAGTGTACTGTGGGCTACTGTATCAGGCGGCGGCCAGGTGAGCAGTGATACCATCCCTATGCCTCAGGTGAATAACCTGACGGTCGGAGCTAACGTATTTCAGTTTGGCGTGACAGCCAATAACATCTCCTGCCCGTCGCACCTTTACTCCTATGCGCGCGTAGTGATCACCCGCGATACTAATCCACCTCCTGCTTATGCAGGTATGGATCAGAGTGTATGCAGCCCGCAGGCTACGCTGTCTGCTGCTCAGCCATCTGTAGGCACAGGCACCTGGACGGTGATAAAGGGTGCAGGAACTGTAGCCCAATCTACGAGTGCCTCTACCGCCGTGAATGGCCTCTCCTACGGCGAAAATATCCTGCGCTGGCAGCTGACAAACGGCGCCTGTACACCGTCGTTCTTTGACGAGGTAAAGATATACCGTGATGATACCCTGCGCACAGTCTCTGCCGGGGTCGATACCTCTATCTGCCCTACCAGCTATGTATTGGGTGGTGTGCTACCGGATGATGCCACAGGTATATGGAGCGTAGTGTATGGTGCGGGATCGTTCTCTCCTGCTGACTCGCCGCGTGCGACTGTGAGCGGTCTCAACGAATTTGCAAATACCCTGAGGTGGACCGTGTCCAACTCCTGCAACACCATCTATGATGAAGTGGTAGTGACTGTTTACCACTTTGTGCATGCCAATGCAGGGCCGGATAAGACTGTATACTATTCTCCGGTCACACGCTATCCGCTGGGAGATACGCTCAATGTAGCTACTGGTGGTACCGGTCCGTATACCTATGCCTGGACCCCGGCAGAAAACCTGGACGACTCGACCAAAGAGCATTCCCTCTTCCTGACACCGGATACTGGTGTGTACTCCTTTACGGTGCTGGTCACGGATGTACATGGCTGCACTGCTACTGATGACGTGACCTATACTGCCGGCAAAGGTACTACACTGACGGTGCCTACACTCTTTACCCCCAATGATGACGGGCTGAATGACGAGCTGTACATCCCCGGTCTGGAGAGCTACCCCAACAATGAACTGACCGTAGTAGACCGCAACGACCAGGTAGTACTGCACCGTGTGGGATACAAGAACGACTGGAAAGGAATAAACGAAGAGGGCTTCGCTCAGCTGGGGCATAAGCTGGCTGTAGATACTTACTTCTATACGCTGAAACTGGAAGATGGCAAACCACTCCAGAAAGGCTATTTCCTGATCAAATACTAAACCCGACTAAACCTCATCTGCATGAGAAGATCATATACACTCATAGCCATACTCAGCACTGTACTGTCTCTGGCTACCGTATCGGCCGGGGCACAGGGCATCCGCCACTACTGGCTCAATAACCAGGTGCTATACAATCCGGCCATGACAGGCGCCGGGGAGGATGTAGTAGGCTCTCTGATATTCAATCAGCAGCAGGCTACCTTTCCGGGGGCGCCACGCACACTGCTGGCACAGGCCAATGGCAGGCTGGGCTATACCAGCTCGTCACTGGGAGGCGCTATCTCGTATGAAGAGTATGGCGTACTGAAAAATTATAGCGCTACGCTGTCCTACTCCTATGGCATCAAGCTGAAAAAAGGCCGTCGCCTCATGCTGGGCCTGTCAGGCTCATTTGGTGTGATACAGGAGAATGGCAGCGCCCTGACCACCACTTTTAATGGTGATGATATCTTCAAACTGAATACAACAGCCTATCAAGTGAATGTAGCCGTAGGCGCCGCATATGTGACCAAAAATTTCTACGTGAGTTTCTCAGTGCCAAAACTGGTACACAATGCCTATGACTACGCGGTAGCCAAAAACCGCTACAGCCTGGAGAAATTCAACTTTAACATCATGGCCGGCTATGACCTGAAGACAAGGAATGACTTCCACTTCATGCCTTCGTTTATGATACGCTCGGACAAGCAGGAACGCTTTAATGCTGACATTAACCTCAACTTCAAATACAAAGAAGTGTTCTGGTTTGGCCCGTACTACCGTGTGAATGCTGCATTCGGATTCATACTCGGTGTGGGTATCACAAAGTACGTGCAGCTGAGCTATGCCGGCGAACTGCAGCAGACCAACTTCCGCAACTCCAGCTATGGCAATCATGAGGTGGTGCTCGGGTTCAAGATACCTAAGTTCAATACCCGGATAGCCCAGTCGCCTAGATACTTTTAAGTGAAAGAAAAGAATAAGAAAGCCCAACCAAGCCTATATCACATGAAATACTATCACATAGCCATCCTCTCCGGCCTGCTGCTGGCAGCCTCAGGAGCCGAAGCGGGCAAAGCCAGCCGCTGGGACAAAGCTGTAAAGTGTGCCGACAAGAAAATGCAGCAGAAATACTATGTAGCTGCTGCAGACAAGTATGAGCACATCCTGGCCGCACCCTGCAGCCGCGATACCGCATGGCGGGACAGCGTATACAGTGTGAAAGTAAAACTGGCTGCCTGCTACATGAAAATGGGCAATAGCATCAAGGCTGAATCGGTATACGGCGAGGTAGTGAAGGCTGGCAAGGCCGGTGCACAAACTACATTCGACTATGCCCGCACCCTGCAGTCTAATAGTAAATATGCAGAGGCTAAAGAGCAGTTTGAAAAGGTGGCAAACGACCCGGCACTGAAGGGTAAAATGGCTATGGAGTTTGCCGAAGTATCTGACAAAGGGCTGCACAACAACCACAAGAATACATTCCACATAGAGCGTACTGCATTCAATACAAATGCTACTGAATACGCTCCTGCATACTACAAGAAAGGACTGGCATTCACCTCCAACCGCGCTGAGCGCGGACAGGCATCTGAACGCATCATGTGGAATAAGGAACCATTCACGGACATCTACACCGTGCAGGAGGATGGCAAAGGAGATCTCAACATAATAGACAAGCTGCCCGGCACTATCAATTCTAAACTGAATGACGGCACGGCTACTTTCAACGCCGCCTTTGATGAGGTATTCTTCACCCGAAACAACAAGAAGAACAAGAAGCATGACCAGCTCCAGATACTGCACAGCACCTTCAACGGCTCTGAGTGGAGTACGCCTGAACTGCTAAACTTTGAAATGGAAGGCGCAAACTACGCGCATCCCTCCCTATCGCCTGATGGCAGCATGCTGTATTTCTCATCAGACATGCAGGGGAGCGGCCAGGGAGGTATGGATCTGTACTATGCGCGCCGCAATGGCAGTATCTGGGAGACTCCAATCAATCTCGGCCCTCAGATCAATACCTCGGGCAATGAACTCTTTCCATACATGGCAGGAGATAGCATCCTCTTTTTCACATCCGACGGATGGCCGGGCTACGGAGGGCTGGATGTCTTTCACGCGCGTATGGAGGGTGCTAAATTTGGCAAGGTGCACAACATGGGCATCAACTTTAACTCGGCTAAAGATGACCTCAGCATCATAGTAGACAGCAAGAACCGCATCGGCTACTTTGCGAGTAATCGTGATGGCGATGACGATATTTTCAGCTTCTCTTTCCCGGCACCGGCCAAAGAGGAAAAGAAAGAAGAGTCACTCTACAGTGCCACACTGATAGATGCATCTACACATGACCCTATCACCAATGCACGGGTAGAGGTGGCTGATCCGCGCAGCCCTGGTGAGGGGGCATTCTACTACACAAACGACAAGGGTGTGATGTACTATGATAAGAAAGTAAAATCAACCGATGTGGTGCGTGTGGGCAAGGATGACTACCAGACACAGACCATATCCGGCGCAAGCATCACAGACAAGGGAACTGTAGATGTCAATATGGTAGCTGAGAAGCGCGTGAAAGAAGATGTGCATCATCCATACACTGCCATCCTCTACTATGACCTCAATACATCTAACCTCGGAACAGCCTCCAGAGATACGCTGCGTGAGGTGGTGGAAAGAATGAAGGACCCGAAGAACGTGGTGTATGTGAGTGGCTACGCAGATCAGCACGGCTCAGATACCTACAATAACGGGCTCTCTCTGCGCCGCGTGAAAGAAGTGGTAGACTACCTCGCCGCGCAGGGCATCTCTACACTGCGTATACGCTCTGCGTACTTTGGCACTGTGAAGCTGAGCCAGGAGTGCATGAAGGATAAAAACTGTGTGGAAGAAACCAACCGCCGCAACCGTAGGGTAGAGATCAAGATCGCAAGCGAGCAATAGTATTAACAACTACTGATAATGAAATGGTTATCTTTGATAGATAACCATTTTTTATTTTATGAAACTCCCGGCAATAGTCTTGTCAGTATTTTTTGTGCTATCCCTATCCGTGGCATCTGCCCAGCAGCAGCGCTATGACCGCGTACAGGTAAACCTGGATGCGAGCCATACCATAGCAGGCCTCGCAGCACTAGGTATAGAGGCAGATCACGGCCAGTTTCGCAAAGGGATCTCCCTGACCACCGACCTCTCTGCATCAGAGGTACAGAGGATAGCCACGGCAGGATTTAGCTATCAGGTGCTGATACAGGATGTGGCTACCTACTATGCGCAGCAGCGCGCTCCCATAAGCCCTGCCTCGCCGCGGACAGTGACCTGCAGCTCTCCGTTCAGCTACAATGTGCAGACACCTGCCAATTTTCATGGCGGTAGCATGGGTGGCTTCCTGACCTATGCAGAGCTGCTCACACAGCTAGACTCTATGCATGCTAAATATCCTAACCTGATATCTGCGCGCAATGTGATCGACACTTTCCACTCGATAGAGGGTCGGCCCCTGTATTGGCTGCGCATATCCAATCACCCCGACTCTGACCAGACACAGAAGCCGCAGATACTCTACACGGCGCTGCATCATGCACGTGAGCCTGCCGGGCTGACAGACATGATGTTCTATATGTGGTACCTGCTGGAAAACTACCAGACCTCTGCCGAGGTGCGTGCACTGGTAGATCATACAGAGATGTATATCGTACCATGCGTAAATCCGGATGGCTATATCTATAATGAGACAACCAACCCTACCGGTGGCGGTATGTGGCGCAAAAACAGGAGGCATAATACTGATAGCACCTATGGTGTAGACCTGAACCGCAACTATGGATACAACTGGGGCTATGACAATACCGGCTCCTCAAACGTGACTACGGATGAAACCTATCGTGGTACAGCCGGATTTAGCGAGCCTGAGATAGCTGCTATGAAGTTTTTTGCAGAGCACCATCACTTCAGCATAGCGGTGAACTATCATACCTACAGCAATATGCTCGTCTATCCATGGGGATATGAGGCAGGGCTGCTCACGCCGGATTCTGACCTGTACATCGCTTATGCGCGTACGATGACGAAGTATAATGGCTTCCTGTATGGCACAGGAGATCAGACGGTAGGCTATACTACCAACGGTGACTCTGATGACTGGATGTACGGCGAGCAAAACACGAAGAATAAGATCCTATCTATGACCCCTGAGTCTGGATCGCAGGCATATGGGTTCTGGCCGCCTGCATCTGCAGTGACCGATGTGGCCAAAGAGAATTTTGACCTGATATTCTATGCACATAAATTCCTCCTGCGCCATCTGGAGCTGACGGATATTTCGGCAAAGGTGACGCTCTCACATCAGTTCAAATTCACATATCAGGCAGAGCAGCTCGGTCTGGATACTCCGTCAGTCTATACGCTGTCTCTTACCTCCTCTGATCCAAATGTAACTGTGCCCTCTACGGTCAGGACGATCACAAACCCGGCTTTGCTGTCTACAGTCACTGACTCTTTTCTCATTCAGCTCAGCCCCACTATTACTAACGGGTCGACCTTTAGTTTTGCTGTAGTAGTGGATAATGGCCTTTATACTTATGCAGATACCATCACAAAGAAATTTATCAGTGGCGATACGCTCTATTATAACAACTGCAACAGCGCTGCGACTTTCACACATACGGGTAGCTGGGGTACCACATCATCATCCTATACCTCTCCTGCAGCCTCCATCACAGACAGTCCAAACGGAAACTACCCTAATAACTCTACTACCAGCAGCACACTCGCTGATACCATAGACCTGACTCATGCCACCAGTGCCAGCCTGCTCTATCAGGCCCGGTGGCAGCTGGAGAAAAGCTATGACTATGTCCTGGCAGAGGCCTCTGCTGACGGACAAAGCTGGTCACCCCTGTGCGGTTTGTATACCAATGTGGGTCAAAACCAAAACAATGCCTACCAAAGCCTGTATGACGGCTACCAGAATGAATGGGTGCAAGAGGTGATAGACCTGGGAGACTATACAGGCCACAAGACCATGCTGCGCTTCACCCTGAGCAGTGATCAATACCTGAATTATGACGGCTTTTACTTTGACGATCTGACGGTACTGGCTCAGATAGATAGCGTTGCGACAGGCGTAAAGAACATAACCGGCAATAGCGACTGGACCATCTATCCCAATCCTGCCAGTGACCGGGTGATCATCACACCGGCCACGGTGAGTGGATCACTTCTCACCATTTATGATGCGATGGGCACCGAGGTGAAAAAAATTCTGCTGACTGATGAAAAGGTCTCAGTGGCAGACCTAGCGCCAGGTGCCTACTTTGCCAGTATCTCTCATGACGGCCAGAGCAGTCAGATGTATAAGCTGATGATAGTGCGGTAGTATTAATGTGGTGTATTTCGTAAAACAACTTTTATGGACAAGACATACAAAAACTGCCAGAGTTGCGGTATGCCAATGAAGAAATCCCCTGGTGGCGGCGGCACCAATGCAGACGGATCTATCAGCGGAATGTATTGCGCCTACTGCTATGAAAATGGCCAATTCAAACAGCCGGACTGGACGGCTGCCCAGATGCAGGAGTTTGCCAAAGGTAAAATGAAAGAGATGGGATTCCCGGGATTCCTCGCAGCGCTTTTTACTAAAGGAATACCTCAGCTAGAGCGCTGGAAGCATCAATAACTAATCCTCCTCCTTTTTATTAGCCAGCTGCATATATGCGGCGTAAGCCCCCTTTAAGATAAACTGCTGATGCGGCAGATCGAGACCATCCGGGGCTATCATAGTGATACTGTCTTTGGATAGTAGTGGATGTACCTGTACCAGCGTAAACATATTCCTGCCGTCGGCCCGGAACAAATATAAACTGTCTCCGCTACGGATGATCGCATCATCAGGCACGGCGTATCCGTCGCGTTCAGGTAGCTCTATATTTGCATTGAGAAACATGCCGGGTAGCAGCTCATGTGTAGGTGAGGTGAAATGGCAATGGACAATGGAGCTTCTGCTTTCATCCAGCTTTTTACCGGTCAGGATGGTTTCTGCCGTGAATACCTTGCCGGGATCATTGACTGGATACGCGCGTACTTTGAGCCCTTTCGTGATATACGGCATATCCTTTTCAAAAATTGTGAGCGCCAGATGCAGATCTGTAGGATTGACCAGCTCAAAGAGGATATCGGTAGGATTTACAAATTTGCCGATATTGACATTCACAGCAGAAACATATCCATCTATAGGTGACACCAGACGGATACTACGGCTGATATTGTCTGCAGTGAGCCTGGCGGCATCTATACCTACCAGCCGCAGCTTCTCCCTCAGTGCATTGAGCTCTGCCTGCTGCTGCTTATAGTCAGATGTGACCTGCTCATATATCTTATCACTGGTAGCCTGGGTGGCGTTCAGATCGCGCTGGCGGGCATACTCCTTTTGCAGGTATTCGGACCGGGCCTGCGCGGCCAGGTAGTTTTGCTGCATCTGTATGAATACTTCATTTTCTATCACCGCTATTTCCTCGCCTTTATGCACAGGCATACCAGGCAGAAGTTTGGTACTCTTGAGGTAGCCGCCGGTAGGCACACTGACAGAGATAAGATTTTGCGGCGGTACATCTACTACTCCATTCACGCGGAGCGTCTCGCTCATCCGGGTGGTAATGGCACGCCCCACAGTAATGCCGGCATTGGTCATCTGACTATCTGTCAGTACTACAGTATGGTCAGCTGACGCTACGTGTGTGGCCTCTGACGGAGTCTGACGGTGAGAGCAGCTATAGAGAAGTACTATGATCGCGAAGGCTATTATATTTTTCATTGCAGATGGCTATTGATTGTTTTTGAAATAAATACTGAGATCGAGCACGGTCTTATTGTACTCGCCTATCGCACTGAGGTAGTCGGTACGGATAGTCAGGGATTGATTGACCAGCATCATCCACTCTATATAGTTGATAGATCCCTGCTGTAGCCGCCGGGTGGCACCTGCGCGGATGGTCTGGGCCTGCGGCAGCGTGGTGAGTTCATACTGGTCCAGCGTATGTATGGCAGCCTGATAGCGGAGAAGCAGTATCTGCCGTTCCGTCTTCCTGCGTGATCGCACCTCCTCGTACTCTGCCAGTGTGCGTTTATAGTTGTCTCTGGCGGCTCTGATCCGTGCATCTCCGGCCCCAAAAAAGACCGGTATGCCCAAGCCCACAAAACCGGACTGAAACCTCGCGGCGGATGTATAGTATGACTCACCGGTGGTCGTGCGCATGTATCCGTTTATAGACTGATTGCTATAGCCCAGTGTAAACAGGGGCAGTAGCCGCCAGCGCGCCACCTGCCACTCATGCCGGGCGGCATCTGCCTGCTGTGACATATGCCGTATAGACAGGTGCTGCTCATAGAGGGCTGTATCTGCCTGCACGGGCATTTGGAGCTTCAGGATAGTATCAGCTGGGTCGTACAATACAGATGAGCGCATCAGCCTGCTGAGGGCGAGCTGCAATGCGCTGTAATCGACATCGAGCTGCTGTAGTTGCAGCCTGATCTGGCGGCTCGCGGCCTGAGATGCCGCTTGCTCTATCGCATCTATATCTCCCGCACTGTAGCGGGCAGCCTCCAGCCGGATAAATGTGCTGTACATGCTATCCGCATCTACCAGCACCTTACGCTTCTGCCGGGCCAGTATCATCTCATAATAGATGCCTGCTACCTGGCGCTCTATGTCAGTTTTGCTCATCTGGAGCTCAGTCTCTGCCACGCCTGTCTGCGAGCGGTAAAGTGCTTTTTGTCCGGTATACAGCAGCGGAAAAGCGATGCTCTGAGAAACGCTGAATTTAGAATCAAGGTAAATGCTATTGATCTGTCCGTACTCGCCTGTAGCAGAGGTGGCAGGCAGATCCCATGCGGAGTGCTCCAGGTGCTGAGAGCTGCTGACGTGCAGGACTGATGCCCGGATGGACAGGTCATGTATCATAGCGCTGTCTATGGCCTGGCGCAGTGATATGGTCTGCTGCGCAGAAAGCATAGCCGGTGCAGTCATGAGACATAGCATCAGTATCGCCACCGCTCCGGTGCGACCTGATGGTTTTCTTCCTTTTCGCTCGGACCAGATATAGATCAACGGGAGAACGATCAGTGTGAGCAGCGTAGCAGTGATAAGACCGCCGATCACCACAGTGGCCAGAGGGCGCTGGACCTCAGCACCAGCCCCGCTGCTCATTGCCATAGGCATAAAACCGAGCGAGGCTACAGCCGCTGTCATGAGGACGGGCCTTAGCCGCGTGCGGGTACCCTTCATGACCCGCTCGGTGAGATCCTCGACCCCCTCGTCCCGCAGCGCATTGAACTCTGATATAAGCACGATACCATTCAGCACAGCCACACCGAATAGGGCTATGAATCCTACTCCGGCTGATATACTGAAGGGCATACCTCTGAGCCACAATGCCAGTACGCCACCTATAGCTGACAGAGGTATAGCCGAGAATATGAGTAAGCCCTGCCTGATGGACTGAAAGGCAAAAAAGAGCATGACGAAGATCAAAAGCAGGCCGACAGGTAGTGTGATACTGAGGCGCTTTTTAGCGGCCACCAGATTTTCAAACTGGCCGCCGTAGGTGATATAATAGCCGGCAGGTAATTTGACCCTTGCCGCGATCTGGGATTGCAACTCCTGTACCACGCTCTGTACATCCCGGCCCCGTACATTGAAGCCGAGGCTGATCCTGCGTTGGGCATCTTCGCGCTGGATCTGGTTTGGTCCTACCTGGATCTGTACATCTGCCACCTGATATAAAGGGATCTGCTGGCCGGACGGTGTGAGTACCGGCAGGTTTTGGATATCACTGAGTTGCCTTTTATCCTTCTCTCCCATGCGCACTACCAGGTCAAATCGCCTCTCGCCCTCATATACCATACCGCATGCTGCTCCGGCCAGGGAGGACTTGATCACCTCATTCACAGCCGCCACAGACAGGCCATACTGGGCCAAGGCATCTCTATTGTATCGTATGACCATCTGCGGAAGTCCTGTCACGGTCTCTACATATAGGTCGCGGGCGCCCTGTACACCGCTGACCAACTGTGCCACCTGCCGGGAGCAGGCGGTGAGTGTGTCTATATTATCTCCGAATATCTTGCACACTACATCCTGCCTGCCACCTGTCATCAGTTCATTAAACCTCATCTGCACAGGAAACTGGAATCCCGTAGTGATGCCCGGCACTTCCTCTAGGGCTTTGTTCATTTTCTCAGCCAGATCATCAAATGTCTTCGCTGACTTCCATTCTGATTTGGGCCGGAGCACTACCATCATATCTGAGGCATCCATCGGCATCGGATCCGTAGGTATCTCTCCGCTGCCTATCTTGGTCACGACCTTCTCTACCTCAGGGAAGCGCGTCAATAAGATATGTGCCGCCTGCTGCGTACTGTGGATCGTAGTAGAAAGAGAACTACCCGTCAGTACGCGGGTATCTACCGCAAAGTCCCCTTCCTCCAGTTTAGGGATGAACTCACCACCCATAGTAGATAGTATGCCGATAGATGCTACGAAAAGTAATACGGCAACAGAGATGATCACGGCTGGCACACGAAGGACATTGCGTAATGTCCAGAGATACGCACCCTCGAGGATACTCATGGCCCGGTCCGCCAGAGATGGCTTACCGCCTATACGGCGACTGAGCATGACTGAGGCCATCATAGGCACGTAGGTGACAGACAAAATGAATGCACCTATGATAGCGAATGCCACAGTCTCTGCCATAGGTTTAAACATCTTGCCCTCTATACCCTCGAGCGTGAGTATAGGAAGGTAAACGATCAGGATAATGATCTGCCCAAAGACAGCGGCGCTCATCATTTTTCCAGCGGCGTGGCTGACCTCACCGTCCATCTCATCTGTGCTGATCTCGCAGCCCGGCCTGTGATGCCCCTGATGCAGGCGGTGCATGACAGCCTCTACTATGATCACAGCACCATCTACTATCAGACCAAAGTCCAGGGCACCGAGGCTCATCAGGTTGCCGCTTACGCCAAAAATATTCATCATAATAATGGCGAACAGCATGGCCAAAGGTATGACAGATGCTACCAGCAAACCGGCGCGGATATTGCCCAGGAAGATGACCAGGATAAAAATGACAATGAGTGCGCCCTCTATCAGGTTTCGCTCTACAGTCGAGATCGCATTATTTACCATTTTGGTCCGGTCCAGAAATGGCTCTATCACTACCCCTTCCGGCAGTGTTTTTTGTATCTCAGCTATGCGTTTTTTCACGACCGTGATCACCTCTGAGGAGTTGCCTCCTTTGAGCATCATGACTATGCCGCCGGCTACTTCGCCTTTATCATTGTAGGTCATAGCCCCATAGCGTATAGCAGAGCCGATCCTGACAGCCGCTATATCGCGTATGAGCAGTGGTATACCATGCGCTACTGTTTTGACAGGTATTGTGCCGATATCATCTTCCGTTTTCACCAGGCCCTCGCTGCGGATGTAGAGGACGGTCGGGCCTTTTTCTATATAAGCACCACCGGTATTCTGGTTGTTCTTTTGCAGTGCATCCATCACATCCTGTATAGTCAGGCCTTGGGCTTTGAGCCGCAAGGGGTCTATTTCTACCTCATATTGCTTCAGGTGGCCGCCAAAACTACTGACATCGGCTATGCCCTTGGTACCCAGCAGTTGTTTGCGCACTATCCAGTCCTGTATCGTGCGTAGCTCGGTGTCAGAGTATTTACTCTCAAAACCCGGGCGGGGCCGTATCACATACTGGAATATCTCTCCCAGTCCGGTGGTCACCGGCCCCAAAGTGGGAGTGCCAAGACTGGGCGGCAGCTCGCTCTGCACCTGCACGAGGCGCTCAGCTATCTGCTGGCGCGCCCAGTAGACATCCGTTTTATCATCAAATACGATAGTGACGAGCGAGAGCCCGAAACGTGAAAAGGAACGCTGCTCTATGATCCCCGGGATATTGCGCGTAGCCATCTCTATAGGAAAGGTGATGACACGCTCTATATCAGCAGCTCCCAGCGAGGGAGAGGTGGTGATGACGAGTACCTGGTTATTAGTAATATCAGGTACTGCGTCTATGGGTAGCGAACGGAGACTCAGTACTCCGTATATGATAAGCCCTACGGTAAACAGGCCTATCACCAGCTTATTGCGGATAGAAAATCCGATAATATACTTCAGCATATAAATGATTCTGATCGAGATAAAAGAAGATCAGCCTGACAGCGATGCTGCAGGCACAAGGCAAAAAACTGTCGATCAGGAACGCTTTGGTGGCTGCCAGATCAGATGGGCAGCATCAGCAGGAGTATAAGATGGGTGGTACTCCGGCGAAGGTATAGATCTCGTATCCAGCCTTAGCACGACCTCAGCCTGTACTGGCGGGACGGTAGAAAAAGCAGGGATGAAATGAAAAATGGCCTCATCAGATTTGAAAGGCAGCTCTTTGTCCTCATTATCATGCGTACGGTCTGTAGAATAGTGCATATAGAGAAAGGACCACAGAGAAAGGTCAGGCTGCATGGCCCTGTGCTGAGAATAATGGGAGAAAAGGCGAGGCAGGCGTGAAAGCTGATGCAGCTCCGACTGATTGAACAGGAGCGCAAACAGTAAAAATGCACTTACATAAGCTTTCATCTCAGGCAAAAGTAGAGAAAAAAATCTATTTGGGGTGCCGGCTACATGCCAGATGCTATACCTGCAGATACAAGCCCGCAAATAAGACGGACTCGTATCTGGTGTCTGATAGGAGACAAATATGCAGAGAGGAAGGGATTCGAACCCTCGATACGCTTTCACGTATACACACTTTCCAGGCGTGCTCCTTCAACCACTCGGACACCTCTCTAGGAAATGGGAAGGCGAATATAAGCCCTTTTCGGAAATTACAGCTGAAATACTTTGAGTGCGTTGGCAGTAGTAATATCGGCCACCTGAGCGAGACTGAGACCGGTGACAGCCGCCACCTCCTCTGCTATGATACGAATGTAGGATGGCTCGTTACGCTTGCCGCGATAGGGTACCGGTGTGAGATACGGCGCATCTGTCTCCAGCACGACGTGATCCAGTCCTGTTTCCTTTAGGACCTCTTTCAGTCCTGCATTTTTGTAGGTGACTACCCCACCTATGCCGAGCATAAAGTCGAGCTTGATAATCTCCCGTGCCTCCTCTACCGAGCCGCTAAAGCAATGAAAGATCCCTTTGATCCTGCCCTTGTATTTCTTCAAAACCTCTATACAATCGTAGGTAGACTTGCGCGAGTGTATCACGATAGGCAGTCCACGCTCTATGGCCCAGCCTATCTGTATCTCAAAGGCTTCAAACTGCTGCTCCTTGTGTGTCACATCCCAGTAGAAGTCCAGGCCGATCTCGCCTACGGCGTAGTACTTAGTACCATTATCCAGATACTGTAGTGCGGTGGCGAGCTCCTGCTTGTAGTTTTCATTGATGCTGCATGGATGCACACCCATCATAGGATAGATGGTCTGCCTGCCGGTAGAGGACTGGCACAGCTTCAGCAGCCGGTCATGGGTCTCATGATCTATGGCGGGCAGAAAAATTTTCTCGATGCCGCTGTGATAGGCGCGCTGGAGTACTTTATCTATATCACTGTCAAACTGCTCACCGTAGATGTGAGCATGTGTATCTACTAAAACCATGACGCAAAGAAAGCGTCAATCAGGGAGAGTTTCAAACGTATACCCTAGCTGGCTGTAGTGCTCCAGCACGAGAGGTAGGGCATAGAGCATCTTGTCCATGGCCTTCAGGCTGTCATGAAAGACCACAATAGACCCCGCCACGGCATTATTGATCACGTTATCCAGTACCTGCTCTTTGGTGATCCTAAGGTCAAAGTCAAAGGAGAGCACATCCCACATCACGATCTTGTATCGCTTTTTGAGCTTGTTGTATTGTGCTATGGTCAGCTTGCCATAGGGCGGGCGAAAGTACTGATGCTCCTCTGCTGGCTCCTCCTCATGGTGAGCGCCGGCAGGTACTGCGTGGGTACCCATAGCCTGGAGCTGGCTGGTGCATTGAGCCACATTCTCATAGTAAAGTTCATTTTGCACCTGCCAGCCGTTCAAATGGTCAAAGGTGTGGTTTCCTATCTTGTGTCCCTCTGAGAGGATACGGTAGTAAATGTCAGGATGCGCAGCTACATTTTTGCCCAATACAAAAAAAGAAGCTTTGGCGTCATATTGCTTCAGTATGTCTAGCACCACCGGGGTAGCCTCCTCTATCGGCCCGTCATCAAAGGTCAGATAAAGCTTCTTCTCACGTGTACGGACCTTCCATAGTGCAGAGGGGAGAAGTCTGCGGGCAGCCTTGGGGGTTTTTACGATAGACAGATTATCAAACATTAGCGGGTTTGTCAGCAATATTTCACCATAGACACCTCAAAAAGAGGAAAGGTTTAATATTTAGTTTACAAATAAAGCTTTAAACGCGGTCTTTCAGGTTTATTTTCCTGACACTCTGTTATTATATGAAATAACGTAATCTATCAGTGAAACGTTGCCCCGACCAGTCAATTCCATTATTTCCACTATTTTTCGGGCATTATGAGTGAAAGAAGAGTCAGGGTGCGTTTTGCCCCATCTCCCACCGGTGGCCTGCATATAGGCGGGGTGAGGACAGCATTATTCAACTATCTACTTGCCAAAAAGCACGGCGGGGATTTCATCCTGCGTATAGAAGATACGGACCAAAACAGGTTTGTAGAAGGTGCCGAGGAGTATATCATCAACTCACTGAAGTGGTGTGGCATAGAGCCCAACGAAGGCATCGGCTTCGGCGATGGTACACACGCTCCATACCGCCAGAGCGAGCGCAAGCCTATGTACCGCCAGTATGCCGAGCGGCTGGTAGAGTCCGGTCATGCTTATTATGCCTTTGATACAGAAGAAGAGCTGGACAAATGGCGCGAAGATATGGCTGCACAAGGTGTACCCTCTCCACAATATAGCGCGGTAACCAGGCAGTACCTGAAAAACTCTACCTCGCTCTCTGCTGATGAGGTAAAGACGCGCATGGAGCGCGGAGACAAGTATGTGATCCGCTTTAAAATGCCGCGTAATGAGGATGTGAAGTTTCACGATCTGATCCGTGGCTGGGTCACTTTCAATACTTCACAGCTGGACGATAAGGTGCTGCTGAAGAACGACGGTATGCCTACCTATCACCTCGCTCACGTGGTGGACGATACCCTGATGGAGATCTCTCATGCTATCCGTGGTGAGGAGTGGCTGCCATCTGCGCCACTGCACGTACTTTGCTTCCGCGCGCTGGGCTGGGAGTCTACTATGCCTCAGTATGCGCACTTGCCCCTGATACTCAACCCGGATGGCAAGGGCAAGCTAAGCAAGCGCTATGCTGATAAACTTGGTTTCCCATCGTTCCCGCTGTCATGGACCACTACCAATAAAGAAACTGGTGCTCCTGAGTTAAATGTAGGCTACAAGGAAACGGGTTTCATGCCTGATGCATTTATCAATTTTCTGGCGCTGATCGGATGGCATCCGGGCGGAGACAAGGAGATCATGACGCTGGATGAAATGGTAGAACTATTCTCGCTCGAAAAGGTACATAAAGCAGGTGCGAGGTTCGATTATGAGAAGGCAAAATGGTTTAACCAGCAATACCTGAAGGCCAGGTCTAATGTAGAACTGGCTGCGGCAGTCAAAGAAGATATTGAAGCCGCAGGCTTCACGCTGGGCGATAACAAACTGGCCGAATACTGCGGTCTGATCAAGGAGCGGGCTACTTTTACAAATGACATCGTATCTATAGGCGTATACCTATACAAGGACATACAGTACTACGATGATGAGACGATCAGGAAAAAATGGAAGCCGGAGATCAAAACCAAATGGGACGAATATATAACCGGCAAGGACCTGTCTGCGCTGGGAGCGGATACCATGATGAATGAATTCATCGCTTTCACCGGGCTAAAGACCGGTGAGATCATGCCGGTACTGCGTGTGGCGCTGGCAGGCGTACTGCAGGGGCCACCGGTGGTAGATATGGCAAAATTCCTCGGGGCGAAAGGCACTGCGGAACGCCTTAAAAAATCTTTTGATTATTTTGAATCAGTACGCTAAATTTATAGAGGGAAAGGCGCTAAAATATTTTCAAAAAAATCTTGGCGCATTTAAAACACTCTTTATTTATTTGCCGTCAGTAAGCCAAAATTAAAAACCATAAACTAAGTCATATGCCACGCAAGAAACGCGAAGAAGAGGATGACCTCGATCTCAACTCCAAAAAGAAAGGGAAGAGCGATGATGACGACGATGAAGATCTGGAAGATGAAGAGGACGAGGACCTGGATGCCTCTGAGGCAGAGTTTGAGACAGAGGAGAGCGAGCCATCAGAAGATGATATCCGCGATCTGGACCTTGAGGAATTTGAAGACCTGATAGATAATAAATCTAAGGGTAGCAAAGGCCGCAAGAGAGACGAAGACGAAGATGATGACTTTGATGACTTTCAGGAGGAAGAGGAGTTTGATGACTTCGGCGGTGGCGGAGGATTCGATGATGATTTCTAAGGCACACCAAAACTATGGTAGCATACAGCCCCTGGCTGTATGCTTTTTTATTTCTGCTAAACAATAATGATATGTCACGTCCCGTCAGAGTACTGGTAGCCAAAGTAGGCCTGGATGGCCATGACCGCGGCGCTAAAGTCATAGCCTCGGCCCTGCGAGATGCGGGTATGGAGGTGATCTATACCGGCCTGCGCCAGACACCGGAGATGGTAGTCAATGCAGCACTGCAGGAGGACGTAGACGCGATAGGTATCAGCATCCTCTCCGGTGCGCACAATACGGTATTTCCAAAGGTGCTCTCTCTCATGAAAGAGAAAGGTATGGACGATGTACTGCTTACAGGCGGCGGCATCATACCCGGTGATGATATGCAGCAGCTCAAAGAGCAAGGCTGCGGAGAACTCTTCCCTCCGGGCACTCCGACCAGTGAGATAGCCGACTATATCAAGGCCTGGGTGGGTACACATCGGTCTTTCTAAGGCTGTCCCTTCGCTTTTTCGTATTATTGCGCCCAATATGCATTATCTATCTGTAGAGGGCCTCTCTAAATCCTTTGGCGCCAAGCCTGTTTTCTCAAATATCACCCTGAATATCTCTGAAGGAGATAAGGTGGGCCTGATAGCCAAAAACGGGGCAGGCAAAAGTACTATGCTCAATATCATAGCGGGCAGAGACACTGCCGAGGAGGGCAAAGTATGGGTACATAAAGATGTGAAGGTCTGCTTTCTGGATCAGGAGCCAGTCTTTGACCCGACCAAGACCGTAGTCGAAAACATATTTGACCACAGGCATCCTATGATAGATGCAGTGAAAGAATATGAAGCACTGATGGAAGATGAGAACCCCGATGCTGACAAGCTGACGGATGCGATGGGTAAGATGGATGAGCTGAATGCCTGGGACTTTGAGAGTAAGGTACATCAGATATTAGGCAGGCTGAAAATAGGTACTCTGACCAATAAAGCGGGCCAGCTCTCCGGCGGTCAGAAGAAACGCCTGGCACTGGCCAAGACACTGATAGATGTAGAGTTTGACGCAAGCCGCAAGCTGCTGATCATGGATGAGCCGACCAACCACCTTGACTTTGATATGATAGAGTGGTTGGAAAACTTCCTCGCTGACTCCAAGATGACACTCCTGCTAGTCACACACGACCGCTATTTCCTGGACTCTGTGTGCAATGAGATCATGGAGCTGACACCGGGCGAGCTTTATACTTATCCGGGAGACTACGAATACTTCCTAGAGAAGAAGGCAGAGAGAGAGGCGACTGAGAGCGCCAGTGTAGACAAAGCGCGTAACCTGATGCGCAAAGAACTGGACTGGATGCGTAAGCAGCCTAAGGCGCGTACTACCAAATCCAAATCGCGCATCGATGCCTTCTACGAGCTGCAAACTAAAGCAGCCGGCAAGACCAAAGAGCAGGAGCTGATGCTCAATGTCAAGATGTCCCGCCTCGGTGGCAAAATACTAGAGCTCAAAAAGGTCTATAAAGCCTATGGAGAAAAGAAAATCCTGAATGGTTTTGACTATACTTTTAAGAAAGGTGACCGGATAGGTATCATAGGGGAAAACGGAGTAGGTAAAACCACCTTCCTCAATATTCTATTAGGCATAGAAAAGCCAGACACCGGCAAGATCAACGTGGGTGATACAATAGTCTTTGGCTACTTTGACCAGAAAGGCCTGCAGTGGAAAGAGGACAAGCGGGTGATAGAATACGTCAAAGATATTGCAGAACATTTTCCGCTGGCCAATGGCGATAAAGTCTCTGCTACCAAGTTTCTGGAGCTTTTCCAGTTTACGCCTGAGCAGCAATTTACCTTTATATCAAAGCTGAGCGGCGGTGAGAAGAAGCGGCTGCAGCTCCTGGCTATCCTCTTTAATAATCCGAATTTTCTAATACTGGATGAGCCTACTAATGACCTGGATCTGATCACCCTCCAGGTATTGGAAGACTTCCTGCTTTCGTATCAAGGCTGTGTGATCATTGTATCTCACGACAGGTACTTTATGGACAAGCTGGTAGACCACCTGTTTGTATTTGAAGGCAAGGGCGTGATCCGTGATTTCCCGGGCAACTACACTTTGTATCGCTTCTATAAGGACCAGGAGAAAAAAACAGGTACCTTCAGCCAGGAGGCTAAATCATCCCTGCTACAGGCAGAGCCGGAGGAGAAAGAAGAAAAACCGATCGTCAAGGCAGAGGCAGCTACTTCAAAAAAAATGTCCTTTAAAGAAAAATTTGAATTTGAGGCACTGGAGAAGGAACTCCCGGCACTCACCAAAGAGCGCGATGAACTAAATGACAAGATCGCATCAGGCACACTGCCATATGAAGAGCTGCAAAAAGTGCTGGCGCGTATAGCGGAGGTGACGGGACAGCTGGAGTCAAAGGAAATGCGCTGGCTGGAGCTGAGCGAGAAGACAGCTTAAGTTGACTAAAAGCAAAAACAGCGCAGGTATTCACCTCGCGCTGTTTTAAGAAAAAAACCCGTTATCGTTGTGACTATTGAGTCACTATTATTTTGCCTGAGAAGGTGGCGTTAGAATCTGACACTACGTTCACCATATAGATGCCTGCTGCGAGATCGAGACCTTGTACCATATATTCCTGCGTCTGATCCTGCATATCGTTAGTATATACCACCTGGCCCATCTCGTTAGTGATCACTACCTGCCTGATATTATCATTAGATTCTTTCAGAGCGATATTCAGTGCGCGGCCTGATGCCAGCGGATTAGGGTATACCTGCATGATAGTGGTATTGATATGTCCGGCTGGCGCAGTACCAAAATCTACTGCCACTATGCCAGAGTATTCAAACTTGCCATCTACATCTACTTGCTTCAGGCGATAGTAGTTTGTACCGCTCAGTGGCATTGCATCTATGAATTCATAGTTCTGTGCATCATTCGTAGTGCCATTACCCTTTACCTCACCGATCTTTTCCCAGGTATTGCCATCAGCCGACCGCTCGATATCAAAATGATCATTATTTATTTCTGATGCAGTAGCCCACCTGAGCAGGGATTTTGTGTCTTCATATTTATCTCCGGTGAATGAGATCAGCTTGACTGGCAGTGCGCCGCTCCACTGGATAGTATAGGTGGCCGGTGCAGGATCCACTTTGCCTGCGGCATCTGTACTCGCATAGTTGAATGTCAAAGTCTGTGAAGCGGTGCCGCTAAACTTGATCATGAACTTAGTGGGGTCTACATTGGTGATCACTGTATAGCCTGTGATCTCTTCATATACCTGCAGCGTACCATCACCGTTAGCATCGTAATAGAGTTGATTGCCATTGAGTCCTGACAGGTCAGTGATCGTAAACTTGCTACCAGCGGTAAATGTACCATCTTCAGGATCCGTACCGCCAAACATACCCAGCCCGTTGGCCGCAGTGATAGCTTTTACCGCATAGTGTGCAGGCTTAGGGATAGTATACGTCTTTGGTGATGAAGAAGGCAGCTGGTCATAGCCGAGGTACACATTGGTCACGCTGGTCTGGCTCACACTCACAGGCAGCTGGCTAGCAGTGCTGTAGATACCGGTGCCGGCATTATTGTTTGAGCCATACTGAGATTTAGTTCCTACCCAATTAGTTGGCCATGAACTGGCTGGTGTCGCCGCCCCTACAGATGGATTGCTCGTGCTAGGGATGATCTTCATACTGGTAGTATAGGCAGGTACAGAGGCGAAGGTGAAAGAACCATCAGCAGCTACAGCCGTAGAGGCAAGTACAGTATTGCTACTACCGGATAACACTGCATAAAATGTCTGGCCCCGATTGCTGGTGATCTCTACGCCATCCTTCAATCCATTGCCATTTGCATCATCCAGCATTTTGCCGCTGAGGTTTACGTAGCAGTCTGCCACACTCACGTGTACTGCAGAGTCTATAGCGCATCCATTTGAATATACTGCATATACCCTGTATGAGCCTGAGTCGGTGAATGCTACACTAGCAAATGATGGATTCTGCGTGCTACTGGTATAGCCGTTTGGCCCTGTCCAGCTATAGTAGGGCGCATTGCCAGAGGCGTTGAGGGTCATAGGACCACGTGCACACACAGTGCTCGGAGCTGTAGGGATAGCGAAAGGCATACCAACGCATGAGATCTGATAGTCCTCTACCTCACCAGTGGTCGCCAGACCTGTAGGGTTGGCTACTTCTGTGCTATCATTGGCTATACGGAAGCGTCCGTAGGTAGTAGGTGTAGCTGATGAGAACGAAGTAACTGTGAAAGTCATGCTCACCGACTGGGTAGAGGCGCTGGATGGTATGCGTACAGACTTCCGCTCAGAGGCATCAAACACGCCATTCTTATTAAAATCTATCCAGCCTGCTATGGTAGCGTACTGACCAGAGTTATTGTATGCACTGATGTTTACAGTAAAGGTATTACAGTTAGCGCATGGTGTAGGGAAGGTAACACCATCATCCAGTGCATCAGAGTTAGCAGCAGTGCCCGGCTGGCCATCCGCATCGCAGGTCTCACCGGTACCCAGGTATAGACTACCTGAGACTGAGTGATATGGTCCATTATTGGCATAAAGGGTGTGATAAGTGTCAGGGGCATCACCATAGTCAAAGGAGCTACCTACTGATACATCATCCAGGAAGTTACCTATTGAGTTGTTGCCACCATATGAACCAACTGCTGTAAACTGAAGGCGTGTGATATATTGACCCGCAGGTACAGTATAGAAGCCACCATAAGTACCCCAGGCACTAGTACCATCTATAGCGGTAGCCTGGAGTGTAGGAGACTGCGGCGGTCCTATCAGGAGCTGTGCAGTATCTGCACCTGACCTACCCCTGTGAGAGAAGCTCCACTGAAGTTTGGTGCCCGGTGTGGTGTACACATCCTGATACAGTGCGCCGTAGAGGTTAGCCTCGAGCTCCATGAAGTAAGAACCCCCGTGAGCCGGCACGCCATTAAAACCGCTCTGCCACATTTCGATCATTTTATCTGAAGCGGTAGTTCTCCAGTATGGCAGATTGGACTCAGAGGTGATGATATAGCTGCTCGGAGCCGGGCCCATCTCAAAGCCCGGATTCTGGAAACCGTTGGTACATGCTGCTACCAGCGGTGCAGTCACATATATCTGGTAGTCTTCTACCTCGCCGTTTGTAGCCAGACCCGTAGCAGAAGTCACATCTGAGCTGCCGGTAGCGAAACGGAATCTTATAGAGGTAGGTCCATATTCTACCGAGTCAGACACGTTAAAGGTTATAACGTTCGCTCCGGCATTGAGATGTACATTCTGTATCAAGTATTCGCTGCCACCATCGTATGAATTATTCTGGTTGAGATCAGCCCAGGCATTGAGGTAGCCGGCTACGCTGGCAGTCACTGTGATAGTATTAGTACCCATAGTGACGATATTCACAGAGGTAGGTACACCTACGTTGAAGTTTACACCATCTTCGTCAGCTACACCTATGGTATCGTCACCCAGCTCATTGACCGATGGCTGACCATCCAGCTCTGCATCTATCTGCGAACCCAGGTATACACCAGCCACGATCATATGGCCTGCGCCATTATTGGCAGATGTCGTAGGCACGCCCCATGCGTCGCCATAGTCTATATTAGCCTGAAATCCGAAAGTAAACAGAGCGCCATCCCTTAGGTCTGCATTATAGGAAATGGTAGAGCCGGATGGAGTACCTGACTTATATGTTTCATATACGCCGTCAGCATTGGAGTCTATGAGCATATACACATTCATAGATGATGAGATAGCTGCATAGTTGCCATAGTTGGTAGATGATTTGTCATATACGAAGTTCATACTGGTGCGAGTACCAGTTTGGGATACTCTCCATACCCTTGCGATCCTGGCATTGATATTATTAGGCAGGCCCGTAGCTGCGCTTACTGTATTGGCACCAGCATTATCAGCGACCATCAGGAATGAATAGTATGGCAGGCTGGTAGCGCCATTGATAGCGAGTATGCTGGTATTGATACTGATAGATTGATATTGGAAGAGTGCGCAAACATTATCCACGCCTACACCAAAGATGTTATTCTTGTAAGAACCATTGGAGGTCGCGTTCCAGAATACAGTACCATTACTTGCGATATAGTTCTTGGCAGAGGTCTGGTCGAGGGTAAGGCCATATTTAAGGGCCAGGTAGCTTTCCACCTGATATTTTTCTGCAGTGGTCAGCTGACGGTTAAACAGGGCGACCTCTGCGATCTGGCCTGTCAGATACCTGCCGAAGGTAGCGGTTCCCATTCTTTCACCTACGCTGTAGCGAGTTGCCGCGAAAGCGCTATTGGTAAATGCACCGATAGTCTGAGCCTTCCCTTCTACAAAGAATGAGTCCTTATTTGAAGCGCTGGTAGTGAAAAGTGACGTAGCCATATGATATTGGCCTGTAGCATTTGCATTTACATATTGACCTCTTACGCCACTATTCCTGTAAGTATAGAGTGCACCAGCACCTTTGGCAAAGAATGCGGCGCTGTTATTCGCTGTCGAATCCAATGTACCAGCTGCAGCTACAGAGAATATACCTGAAGCATTGGCAGCAGAGGAGCTGGCATTTACTACCGTGAAGGCTGTGGCCTCGGTAGAGGTAATAGTAGGGCTAAATGCACCTGTAAGACCACCAGTACCATTGAAATTTACAGCCGGGTGATAGTTCACTCCATTAGATACGAGCGTAGGTGCAGTGCCATTGATGGCTGTCACGTCATTATTGAGCTGACTGGCATCCCACCATCCTGTCACATTAGAGCCGGAGGCTATCACACTGTCTCCATAGAGCCAGAGTGCAGTGTTGCTGGTCACACCTCCCGGAGAGGAGAAGTTTAGCACGACTGTAGTATTGCCGGTCACAGTGCAGGAGTGTGCATCTGTCACGGTCAGGTAGTATATACCTGCCTTGGATGGAGTAGCAGATGCTATAGACGGATTAGCTGTAGTAGATGTATAGGCCGAGGGACCACTCCATGAGTAAGTGTAAGGAGAGGTGCCTGCTGCCGCTCCGGATGTGAGGCTGATAGTACCGTTGAGCAGTATCGGCGAGTTGGATGTCGGAGTAGTAGTAGGGAGTGCCCATACTGTAGCCGTACCACTGGCGGAGGCTGTACAACCGGCCGCATTGGTCACCGTCACTGTATAGGTAGTAGTAGCAGCCGGTGCCACTGAGAAACTGCTCGTCGTCACACCTGTATTCCAAAGGTAAGTGCCACCACCGGTAGCTGATATGGTGATGTTAGTGTTCTTGCACGCTGATCCGCCGGTCACGGTCGGCGTTGGTTTAGTAGCTACAGTGGCAGACGCGCTGGCTGTAGCAGTACAGCCGGAGGCATTGGTCACTGTGACATAATATGTGCCGGCCACAGTTACAGATGTGCTGGCTGTCGTGGCGCTGTTGCTCCATACGTAGCTGGTACCACCAGATGCGGTCAGGGTAGCTGCTGTACCGGAGCATATAGGACCACCCGTAGCAGAGGCTATAGGCAGTGCATTGACAGTCACAGTGCCCACGGCGCTGGCAGTACAGCCACCGGCATTGGTCACCGTGACGCTATATGTAGTCGTGCTACCAGGAGATACAGTGATGCTGGCCGTAGTAGCCCCTGTGCTCCATGCATAGGATACCCCCCCGCTGGCAGTCAGTGTAGCTGAGGTGCCCGCGCACATAGAGGGGCTATTGACAGTAGCGGTAGGATAGGAAGCCGCCGTGACGGTAGCGCTAGCAGTAGCCGTACAGGTAGCAGCATTGGTCACTGTCACCGTATAGCTGCCTGTAGTGCTGGCAGATATACTGGCAGTAGTAGCACTTGTACTCCATAAATAGCTAGTACCACCTGTGGCAGTCAATGTAGCTGGGTTACCAGAGCAGATCACTCCGTTATTCACTGCGGCAGCAGGAGTGGCTGCTACAGTCACAGTACCACTGGCAGTAGCGGTACAGCTACCCATATTAGTAGCGGTGACAGTGTAGGTGCCAGCTGTGCCGGTAGTGATGCTGGTAGTAGTAGCGCCGGTACTCCATACATATATAGAACCTCCCGTGGCTGTCAGCCTAGCTGTCTTGCCGGGGCATATAGTAGTATCATTTACAGATGGTGTAGGTAGTGGATTGACGGTGATAATACCACTGGCAGTAGCAGTACAGCCAGCGGGGTCAGTCACTGTCACTGAGTATACACCTGCTGTCAGGCTTTGGATAGTATCAGTAGTACTACCTGTACTCCACAGGTAGGTGCCTCCCCCCGTAGCTCTCATCGTAGCTGTGAGGCCTTCGCAGACTGCAGGATTGGTCACTGAGGCTGTGGCGCTGTCTACATTGATCGTACCGCTGGCAGTAGCAGTACAACCCGCTGCGCTTGTCACAGTCACCCTATAGGTAGTAGTAGACGGCGAAGCTATAGTCAGGCCTGCAGTAGTTGCACCGGTGCTCCACAGGTAGGTACCGCCACCAGATGCGGTGATAGTAGCAGAAACGTGGTAGCAGGTAGTAGTGCTGGTAGCAGCTGCTGCTGGGATAGGATTTACAGTGATCACCCGGCTGGCTGTAGCTGTACAGGTACCGTTTGATGAAGTGACAGTATAGGTACCTGATGTGGTCACATATATCGATGCAGTGGTGGCACCAGTGCTCCATGTATAGGAGGTGCCTCCAGACGCAGTAAGCGTATCTATGATACCGGTGCAGAACGTATTAGCACTGGTGGCAGCAATAGAGGCTGTAGGTGAAGGATTGACTGTCACCGTCTGACTGGCCGTAGCTGAGCAGCCTCCGGCACCGGTGATCGTCACAGTATATGTACCTGAGGTGCCTACTGTGATAGCGGCCGTAGTAGCTCCGGTACTCCATGCGTAGGATGTACCGCTCGCCGCAGTTAGTGTCACTGTATTGCCGCTACAGAAAGTAGTAGGGCCTGATGCTGTGATAGAACCTGTCGGCGTCGTATTGGCAGTCACTACCTGGCTGGCAGTGGCCGAGCAGCCTGTAGCAGGGGTAGTCACTGTCACCGTATAAGTATTGGAAGTGCTGGCGGTGATTGCAGCAGCAGTAGAGCCGGTGCTCCATACATAGTTACCTCCGCCAGATGCCGTCAGCGTCACACTGCCGGGTGTACAAAAACTAGTGGCGCCAGATGGAGTAATAGCAGCTGTAGGTGAAGGATTGACCCATACTGTACCGGTAGCAGTAGCAGTACAGCCGGCTGCACTGGTCACTGTGACACCATATATTGTACTATGAGCAGGAGATGCGGATATCGGATTGGATGTCTGTCCCGTAGTCCAGCTGTATGAGGTGCCTCCGGTAGCTGTCAGTGTTGCAGTTTGGCCGCTGCATATCACTGGACTATTCACTGTCGGTGTCGGATATGGACTTACTGTTACATTGTATGTCTGCGTGGTGCTGCAGCCATTGCCGGGATCAGTGTAGGTAGCTATATAGCTGCCGGAGTTTGATGGTTGCAGCGCGGTCAGAGTCGTATCCCTGGTGAATGCAGTGAAACCACCCGGTCCGGTATAGCTCCAGGTACCACCTGTAGGCTGAGGACCAAACTCTACCGAGCCACCTGGGCACAAAGTAGGGCTGGCATTCACCGCCCATCCTGTACCGTTTACATTTACGTAAGGAGTGATCGCACCCGCTGTATTGACGGTCACAGATTGCCCTGATGATGCAGCGCTGCAGCCATTGGCTGCAGTAGCGGTCACTGTATAGGTACCCGCAGTAGATGCAGTGATAGAAGTAGTGGTAGCAGCTGTGCTCCAGATATAAGAGGTACCACCACCGGCATTCAGTACGACGCTGCTACCAGCGCAGAATGTGGTAGGACCTGCAGGAGTGATAGTAGCAGTAGGTATGGTCATACTTACGCTACCTGTGAGTGGACTAGTACTGAAAACTTCGCAAGGCTGTGTCCCGTTATAAGAGAATATCCTGTAATAGACAGTCTGTCCACATGCACTGGCAGGCACATTATCTGTAAATGACCTGCTGGTAGGGGTCAGGATGTTTCCCGTAGGCAGTGCTACTACTGTGCTACTACCGATCGTATTACCTACCGCGTAGGCGACATTATTAGATGGTACATCTGTAGGAGCAGATGCGCCTATATAGCGCAGTACTATACTACCTGTAGCCAGAGCAGCTACAGAATAGCTACCTGATATGGTCAGACTGCTGGCAGAGGCTGCGAAAGCGGTAGGTGCTGCAGGTGCAGTAGGAGTGCCAGATGCGCTATTTATCATTCTCAGCGCGTTGGTAGGCACAGCACTGGTCAGTGTGAGTCCTACATTGTTGCCATCAAATGTTCCAATATTAAGACCATTGGTAATGGTCGCAATAGAAAGGAGATTACATTGAGTGCCAGATCCGACGGCCTTGATAGTAGGGCCTATAGCTATAGCATCGCTATAGGTACCACCGATAGTCAGCGTACCGCTGAAAGTAATTGTCCCGGTATTACCGACATTTCCTGTGACAGTCTGGGATGTTCCTGTGAAATTTACTGTAGCGCTATTAGTCAGAGAGGCGGATGAATAGCTACCATTATTAGTGAGGCTACCTCCGGTCACAGATACAGCACCAGTAGTATTGATAGTGCCTCCTGCATAATTTGTCGAAACACCGTTAGACTGAGTCAATGTACCAGTGATGGTGCCATAATTATCAAGATCTGAGGCTGCCGCGTTGAGAGTTAGCGCACCACTTATTGTTCCGTTATTTACGAGTGTTCCCTTGACAGTAGAAGCTCCGCTAAGTGTAGCTCCAGAGTTATTATTAAAAGTGCCACCATTTTGTGTGAGCGTACCGGAGAATGTACCAGCATTGTTGACTATGCTACCTGAGCTCTGAGTCAGGACGCCGCTATAGGTACCATTGCTATTGAAAGTATAACCGCTAGGCAGCGTGAAAGTCTTGTTGGATGGTCCGTAGCTATTGATCGTACCAGACGTACCGGAAAACGTAAGCGTAGCTCCATTCCAGTTGGTAGAGGCGGAGATACAGATCGCACTACCTGTATTGAGTGTAATGGTGCGGGTATATGAACCGCTAAATGTCAAACAATAAGTTTGACCTGCAGGTACAGTAATGTTACTGTTTGTATTGATCGTGCTGTTACAGCTTGTGCACTGGGCCTGACCATCGAGTGCATACATGGCAAACAAGGCAAGCAAAAATGCGGTCAAACCAGAGCCGACAACTCTTAATAGCCGATCTCCTCCTTCGTAATAATTTTTCATGTGACAACGGGTTATATATTACTTTGTACGGTACAAGGATTCTTTTGTTACGCCACTGGTATCGACTGAGAGCAAATACTATTGACTGTCAATATTTTGGGGCACTTGAGAAACCGGCAAATACAAAGTATCCCTGTTATACGTACAGGGGGGAAATAGGCTTCATTATCCACCAAAAAACTTTGTGGACAGAGGCACTTTTCACCAATAAATCCTATACTTGAGCATCGCAAAGCTCAAGTCATATTACCAGAATGAACACCCCGAGGCGGGATGTGACGAGGCAGGCAGAGGATGCCTGGCGGGTCCGGTATATGCTGCGGCAGTGATACTACCTGCAGATTTTCGTCATAAAGTGTTGACAGACTCCAAGCTGCTGGACGAGGCCACCCGCATGGATCTGCGTAAATACATCGAGCGCAAAGCCATAGCCTATGCCGTGACGGCGGTAGACAATCTCCGCATCGATGAGATCAATATTCTCCAGGCCTCTATATCGGCCATGCACCAGTCACTCGATAAACTCAATAAGGGTTTTGGGTTTATCATCGTGGATGGCAATTATTTCAAGCCTTACGGCAGTGTACCTCACAAAACGATCATCAAAGGCGATAGCCTCTATTATAGCATAGCCGCTGCCTCGATACTGGCCAAAACATACCGGGATGAATACATGCAGCAGATGCACGATACCTACCCACAGTATGGCTGGCGCAGCAATAAGGGCTACGCTACAGAGTCTCATCGCACTGCTATCCGCGAGCATGGCATGTGCCCCCTGCACAGGAGGTCATTTCAACTCAAAGAAATGCAGCTAGATCTTTTCTAAGTTAACTTTACGTATACAATTAAAAAAAGATACTGAACTAAGTCATTCTTTTACAGCTATTATTTGCGCAAGAGGGTTGTGTGGTGAAGCAAATAGCTATTACGATCATAAAAAAAGCGCCAGGTGTTCATCCTGACGCTTTTATCAATTAATAAACCTTTTTCTTACTTGGCTACGTTTACGCTGCGCTTCTCGCGGATCACGGTGACTTTCACCTGGCCCGGATAGACCATTTCCTTTTCGATCTTTTGAGCGATGGCAAATGAGATCTCCTCAGAGTTCTTGTCATCTACCTTGTCTGCCTCTACTATTACGCGCAGCTCACGGCCTGCCTGTATAGCGTACGCTTTCTCCACGCCGTCGAAACCTTGTGCGAGGTTCTCGAGATCCTTGATACGCTGGAGGTAGCCCTCCATGATCTCGCGGCGTGCGCCGGGACGTGCACCAGAGATTGCGTCGCAAGCCTGTACGATAGGGGAGATCACATATTTCATCTCCATCTCATCGTGGTGCGCACCTACTGCATTCACTACTGCCGCGTGCTCGCCATACTTTTCGCAGAGCTTGGCACCGAGGAGTGCGTGAGACAGTTCAGATTCTTCATCAGGCACCTTGCCTATATCGTGCAGGAGGCCTGCGCGCTTGGCCAGCTTAGGGTTGAGGCCCAGCTCGGCAGCCATAGTGGCGCAGAGGTTAGCCACCTCGCGGCTGTGCTGCAGTAGGTTCTGACCATAGGATGAGCGGAAGCGCATACGGCCTACATAGCGCACCAGCTCAGGGTGCAGGCCCTGTATGCCCAGGTCTATGGCAGTACGCTCACCTATCTCACGGATGTGGTCTTCGAGTTGTTTCTTGGTCTTGGCCACTACCTCCTCGATACGTGCCGGGTGTATACGGCCATCGGTGACGAGGCGCTGGAGTGACAGACGGGCTATCTCACGGCGGATAGGATCGTAGCCCGAGATGATCATAGCCTCAGGCGTATCATCTACTACAAACTCGCAGCCTGTAGCAGCCTCGAGTGCGCGGATATTACGTCCTTCGCGACCGATGATCTGGCCTTTCATCTCATCACTATCGAGGTTGAATACCGAAACGGTGTTCTCTATCGCATTCTCAGCAGCGGTACGCTGGATAGACTGGATGATGATCTTCTTGGCTTCCTTGTTTGCATTGACCTTGGCAGTGTCTACGATCTCTTTCATCATGCCGAGAGCGCTGGTTTCAGTCTCCTTGCGGAGAGACTCGAGGAGCTCAGTCTTAGCTTCCTCCTTGGTGAGGGCGCTGATCTGCTCCAGTTTCTTGACGAAAGTCTCATGGCTCTTTTCGAGCTGTTCTTTCTTGGTATTGACCACCTCCAGTTGCTTGTTGAGGTTGTCGCGCAGCTGGTCCAGGTCTTTCTCCTTGCGGGAGGCTTCGGCCAGTTTGTTATTGGCATCCTGCTGCTGCTGTTTGACGGCGTTTTCCTTTTCTACCACCTTTTTATTGCGCTCCAGGACCTCAGACTCATGCTTGGTCTTGAGCTGATGCCAGTGCTCTTTGGCTTCGAGCATTTTGTCCTTCTTGTTGTTTTCAGCGTTTCGCTGTGCGTCTGCTATGATCTTTTCTGCGGAGGCCTTGGCATCTGCCAGCTTCTTTTCCGCATCGGCTTTGGCCTGGGCCTCTATTTTCTCTACCTCAGATTTGGTAGAACCCTTGCCTGTGAAATAACCAATAGCAGCACCAACCACCGCGAGGACCACGCCTACGATTATTGTTATTGCTGTCATTTTTAGTGTTTATAATGAATCAAATAAAATCTCTACTGATACTGCCCGGCAGTATGAGACAAACAAAAACATTAAGTATCCTGTGTGAAAAAGCGCCTGACTATCAGGCCTGAGAGAGTATTTGTTCGAGTTCTGCGAGCTTTGCGTCAAAGCCGCTATCTTCTATGATGATCTTTTTGGCATTTCTCATATGCTCCACTGCAAAGAGCAGCAGCACCATAGCCAGGTAATCCTGCTTATCCTTCCCATCATATAGCCGCTGGTACTCCCTGACCTTTTCATTGACCAGTTTGACCGCGTTTTGTACTTCCTCTTTTTCACTTTCGGACACTCTCAGGGGATAGATCCTGTCTGCCACATTCACATTTATCTGCACCGTATTCTCCATCACTAGTCATTGAGAAGGGCGATACTATTGTCTATTTCCCTGATGTATTCGTTTATCTTTCTTTTGAGGGTGGCTATATCGTCACCTTTCTCAATCGATTGCGCTAACTTAATGATTTTTATTTTATTGTTTAAGTCCTCTATCGTAGCAGATTGACTATCAATCTGTAATTTCAATTTCTGCTGCTCCTCGCGGGCCAATTTGAGCGCAGCCTCCCGCGCTATGGCCTCATTGGCCAGGCGGCGTGTACGCTGTATGATCTTATCCAGGCGGTCTGTATAGGACATATGAGACGATAGACTTTAGATGTGAGACAATAGACTAATATTAGCTGCGCTAAGGCAATATTAACGTTAAAAAACAGGAAAATGATGCAATCTGATTTGGACACATCCCAAAATCCGAAAGGGCCGCAGCATACGCTGCGACCCTTTATCTAATCAAGGTAGTTTTACCGAATGGTTTTATTTCAGTTTATCCTTCAGGCTCTTGGCGTGCTCCTGATGGGTCTGCAGCTTTGGCAGGCCTGTGGCAGCGAGATCCCGTACCTCCTTTGAGTCAGCTTCGTTTTTGCTTGTTTTATCAAAGAGGTCTATTGCCTTTCTATGACCGTCCACATTGACGGATACGTATTCCTTATCAAACTTGGCTCCCTTCAGGTCGTTTAGTTTATCCCACTCCTTCTTATTGTCATCTCCCATACCTGCGGGCAGAGTGATACCCTTGGTGCCGGCCATATCACTTACATCTTTGCCCATAGCAGTGTGCTGGTCTATCATCATTTTAGCAAATGCCTTGACATCAGCATTTTGTGAGTTCTTTTCAGCCAGCTTGCCCGCCTCTATCTCAAAAACTCCTGTCTGGCTAGCCTCAGCCAGAAAGGCTGAATCCTCCATATGAGCCTGACCCATATCTCCGGAAGGCACACTAGCAGCACTATCACCAGTATGACTGAAGGTGTCTATCGTGGTCATAGGCGTATCTACGGTATCTTTATTGTGGCAGGCTGCCAGGACAAGACCTGTGGCTAGGGCAAGGATAAATAGTTTGAATTTCATAATGTTTTGATTTGGGTTAAAAGCAACGCGAGAGAATAACAGAAAAATTTGTGCCAAGCCATTTTGCGGGGATGTGACATAGAAATGGGAAAGAATATGCGCTGAATGCGGCTCTACACAGAATGTGTTTGTCTAAATAGTTCCGCCATTTGCTTTTTACTGATCGCTCTAGCAGGAAGATTTGAGGCATTCGCTTAATGAGGTTGCACCGCAAGACTAAAGCCCCCTCCTTTACGTTGCCTACGCTCAACCAAAATTCAATTCAACATGCGCTTTATCGTTCTACTGTTGTTCTTCTCCTCTCTTTCCACAGCCTCTGCTCAGCGCCTCAAATTCAGTGAATGGAAAAACCTGACCACCTCCGGCAAACTACCCAAAGAGTGCCACCTGATGCATAGCAATAACAACCTCGACCTGGTCAGGTATAAAGGCAAGTATTACCTCGCATTTCGCACAGCGCCTACGCACTACGCTTCTAAAAAAGTAAAACTGTATGTGGTCAGCTCCTACGACCTGGACAAGTGGGAATATGAGACGGAGGTCAGCCTGGGCCGCGACCAGCGGGAACCAAGGTTTGCCGTGTACCATGATACGCTTAATTTATACTTTTTCACTGGCGGCAAGTCCATGTTCAGCTTTGAGCCGCATGAGATGCTGATGTGTCGGTCTGTAGGCGGGCATAGCTGGACAGCTCCGCAGAGCACCAATCTGGATGGCTTTGTGCCATGGCGCCTGCGCGAGCGGAACGATACCCTCTATATGTCTGCCTATGATGGCCGCAACCTATATAATACGAAGCATCACTCTAACCTGCGCCTTTTCTACACTACGAGTGCTACCGCTTTTCAGCCTTTCACCCAGGCACCACAGATAGATGCGGAGCATGCCGAGGAGGGAGAGTTCATCTTTGACAAGAAGGGAGACCTTTTCGCTACCGTGCGGCTGGAGAGCAGCGGCGCGCTGATCTGCAAGGCCGACAACTGCAACATCGGTACCTGGAAAAAAGTGAAGTCAAGAAATAAGTATGATAGTGCGCTGCTCTTCGATCATAACGATGATATCTACCTCGTCTCTCGTCGTAATAATGATGGCTACATGAACCGCTACACAGACTCTGTGCTGACCAAGCGCCAGCAGATACACAATATGATCCGCTACTGGTTTACGTCTAAGGTCACTTCGATCTTCAAGCTAAATAAACAGGACCTGAGTCTCTCGCTGGTATCTGACCTGCCGAGCACGGGTGATAATGCCTTCCCGGGGATAGTGAAGATAGACGACAACAAGTATGTGCTGATGAACTATAGCAGCAATATCAAGGGCAGGAAGAAGGTGTGGTTTACCGGCCAGCTAGGCAGGACCTATATCTATATGACTACGATGACCTTTGAGCCGGAGCAGTTGGGGATGTCTGAACGGTGATTTTCTTGATTCGTGTGATGGAGATGATTAGATACCTAGTCAAACTAAAATACACTTGCTTCCTGCTTTATGTATTATAGTATGTGGGTAGTTTACTTCCTAATCACCACTCCCAGCTCTGACTCCAGTTTCTTCATTAGCTTACCCATCGTCTTATCGATGTCGGCATCTGTGAGCGTCTTCTCGGGGTCGAGGAAGGTAAAGCTGACAGCATAGGATTTTTTGCCGGCTTCGATCTTATCACCCTTATATACGTCAAAGAGGGAAACCTCACGGAGAAGTTTGCGACCCTCGGCTTTGGCTATCTGCTCTATCTGCTCAAAGCGAAGATCGGTACTGACCAGCATGGCCAGGTCACGACGCACAGCCGGGAACTTAGGCAGGTGCCTGAACTGTACATGTAAATGGTGTGATTGCTGTAGCAGGAGGTCCCAATTGATATCGGCAAAGAAGACATCTTGCTTGATATCAAAGTTCTTCAGGATGTTGCGGTCTACCTGTCCGTAGGTAGCGAGTACCTGACCCTCCAGTGATAGCCGGCTGGCAAATGCAAAAGGAGATGACTCTATCACATTAGCACTATACTCGCGCACACCAAACCGGGTGAGAACATTAGATACATAGGACTGCAAGTGATAGAAATCATATTTGTGGCCCTTTGACAGCCAGTTATCGGCCACGTCCTGACCGGTGAGAAAGAGTGCGAGATGCTGCTGCTGGGTGAAGTGATCTCCCTGGCGGTGATAGGTCTTGCCTATCTCATAGAGGCGGAGATCGCCGCTCTTGCGGTTTTGGTTATGCGCTATGACCTCCAGGCCGCTATAGAGCATAGAGGTACGGAGGCTATCCAACTCTGCTGTCTGCGAGTTGAGCAGCAGGATCTGCTGCCGCCTCAGTGCATCATCCTGCTCAAACTTTGACTGCGAAATGGAGTTTGTACTGATCTCGCTGAAGCCTGTGCCGGTGAGGAGGGCTGCAGCGATGTTTTCCAGTTTCACGGGATCTACCTTTGGAGAGAAAGAAAGAGACGACTGAAGCGTCTTTGGCATCGGGATATTATTGTAGCCATAGATGCGCAGGACCTCTTCGAGTATATCGGCTTCGCGCTTTACATCGGCCTTGAAGGTAGGCACCAGCAGTGAGAGGCTATCGCCATCTTCTTTCTCTATAGAGATGCCGAGTTTGGTCAGAATGTTTTTGATAGTAGCGGCCGGTATATCAGCTCCTGCGAGTTTATTGAGGCGAGTGATGGTGGTAGTCACCTCATAGCCTCTGACAGGTGCCGGATAGACATCTATGATATCAGATACCACGTGGCCGCCGCATATCTCACAGATGAGCGAGGCGGCGCGCTTCAGCACCTCTACTGTCGCATTGATGTCAGTGATCTTCTCAAAGTGCATCGCTGCATCCGTGCGCAGGTTGTGGCGTGCAGCCGTCTTGCGCACACTGGTCGAGTCAAAGTGCGCTGACTCCAGAAATATATTAGTCGTAGTGCCGGATACTCCGCTCTCGAGCCCACCGAAAACACCGGCTATGCATACACCTCCTTCCGCATCGCAGATCATCAGGTCATCTGACGATAGCTTACGATCAGTACCATCGAGCGCCTTGAATATGGTGCCATCGGCAAGTTTCTTGACTACGATCTTTCCTCCCTTTATGCGGTCTGCATCAAAAGCATGCAGGGGCTGGCCATATTCATGCAGCACATAGTTTGTGATGTCCACCACATTATTGATAGGGCGGAGGCCGATAGCGCGAAGCCTGTTTTGCAGCCAGGCCGGCGAGTCTCCTATTTTTACTCCTGAGATATTGACGCCACTGTAGCGCGGGCATGCCGCCGTATCCTCTATGAGCACCTCTTTCACTCCGGTGCCGCGATCCAGTTTGACACATGGTACCGGAGCGCAAAGGTCCAGTTGATTAGCGCTTTTCAGACTGGTGATCTTAGCGTTTTCCAGGTTTGTCTTTGGCTTTTGGATAGAGGCATCGATCTTATAGACGGTACTGAGTGCCGCTGCCAGGTCGCGCGCTACGCCGATATGCGAGTATGCGTCGGAGCGGTTAGGCGTGAGCCCTATCTCAAAAACCTGATCCTTTTCTACTTTGAAATACTCTGCTGCAGGGGTGCCGACCTTGGTAGCAGGGTCGAGCTCCATGATACCTGCATGAGAGGTGCCCAGGCCCAGCTCATCATCTGCGCAGATCATACCGAATGACTCTACGCCGCGGATCTTGGCCTTCTTGATCTGAAATTTTTCGCTTGAGGAGGGGTGCAGCGTAGCGCCTACCAGCGCCACGGGAGACTTCAGGCCTACGCGCGCATTGGGAGCACCACAGACTATCTGCAATAGTTCACCTGTACCCACATCTACCTTAGTGACATTGAGTTTGTCGGCGTCCGGATGTTTCTCACAGGCTACTATCTCACCTATCACTACGCCCTCCAGGCCACCGGGCACCGACTCCCATGCTTCTACACTCTCTACTTCCAGTCCTGTATTGGTCAGTATCTCTGCCACATCTGCAGGTACGAGATTGAGATCGAGGTAAGACTTGAGCCAGTTATATGAAATTTTCATCTTTGATAAATCTATTGATCAGACGCGCAAAGCTATAATACGCGCTGTAAGTATCAAACTGTCAAATACATGATGGGTGTCACTGCACTGCGACCTCTTTGACCTGCAGTATCTCGTAGCTGCCTGAGAAGCGATGGACAAAAGCAACAATATTCATATGCTCCGGGCGCCAGATGGGATCGGTGATGTGATAGGTAAATACCTTTCTGATGACGGTGCCGGGCATCAGATTGACGTCGAGCCTGTCTCCCAGTATATTGGTCAGAGACCCACGCAGTATATCATTGTGGACATAAGCGGTGTCATTAGAGTTGTCTGCCTGGAGCTGGCTGGTCACAATACTATCCTCGGTGAGATAAAGTGTTAGTTTATTGCTATCGGTCTGAGCGGAAGTGTAATGCAGCTCCACCTGTACAGCACCCGAGCGCGTAGCCTGGTCGTAAGTATTTGTGAGAATCATATTGACCGGCGTTGTTTTAGTCAGTTGCGCACTTGCGTCTGAGTTAAAGTTGCTCGCAAAATCATAAATACTACCCTGCTGTGATAGAGAAGTGTGCAATACCCTATCTATAGCGCCTACTGGTCGTGCACCGGGCTCACCAAAATTATTTATGATAGCCTGTGCATCTGCATTATTCAGTACCTGCCGGCTGCCCACCTGAGGCTCATCTTGTGATGCTTGTTCTGTACCATGTATAGCCACGGCCACTACTCTTCCCGGGTTAGCCGCTTTGATATTTTCTACAGTGACGTGCGCTGCGGGGCAGTTGATGCAGGCCACTCCTGTAAACAGCTCTATCAAAGTGTTTTTCGGTTCGGCTGTCTGTACCGGACTCTCTACATAGGTCGTGTCTACCAGGACATTGTGTTTACCATTAGTGAGGTCTATCTGAGGACCGGTCTCCTTGCAGCCTGCCGTCAGTAATAATATGCTTGCTATAGGCAGGATCTTGATGAGATAAGAAAATTTCATGACAGTATGATCAGAATGTCGAAGTTACTGAAAATCTCACACCGCTGAAAGCCGGCTCATAGCGGCATACCCCGCCTGTGCAAACGATACCTGCCACCTGCTTTACATAGTTGAGGCTAAAGCGGTGAGGCCCATGGGTATAGGCTATAAATGCGGAATAAAAATGGTGTGGTTGCTGATAGACAGCTACTATGTTATGAGGATTTGGTTTGAAGTTCCACATATCAGATACGGCCACAGAGAAGGATGGCGCAATGTTAAACTCAAACAGCCCATATGCCCACTGGCCAAAGTCATTTGGCACGTACTGATACTGGAGCTCTATGCGGTACGACATTTTCTTATTGAATCTATGACTGATCTCGACAAACGGCGTATAACTGCTCACCTTGTACTCGCCGGGATAGATACCTCCATCACTCTGGTACATCACACGGTTGTAAAACAGATATTGGAATCCAAACTCCAGCTCAATATTGCTTTTTGGCTTGAAACGACACTCCAGATTGGCCTCGCCAAAGAATGTCTTATGATCCCGGTAGCTTGTATCCAGCACACCGCCTCCCTTGTCTGTGACCACCGGCTCACGTATCAGGGCCGGTTTGAAGATAAAGTCCCTGACGTACGAGCCATTAAATACAAAGGTCCATTTTTTTATAGGTTTCCAGGTGATCTCTGTGCCAAAGGCCAACTCATGCTGCTCCAGCGAAGATGCAAAGTAGCGCGATGGCAGGCGGAGGGAGTTTTGACGTGGTACAGGTGGCTCAAAGTTCATAAGTCCCTGAAAGATCTTTTCGTTTGGTGAAGTACGCATGGTAAAGTTCTCTACCCGCTTGAAAAGGAAAGTAGCACCAATCCCCTTTTTTGAGATATTGAGGCTGGAGTAGATGGCGCTACCTGCTTTATTCTGCAGCTGGCTCTGGCCATATTTATTCAGGTAGTAGTTGCCCTCTTTTGTCTTGTAGCTACCCTCTATGTACCAGGATACGGGGCCGGCCGTAATCGTGTTGTATGCTGTGAAGGCATAGACATTATACTTTGGTACAAAGCGGTCTGCGCTATCCATGCTTTCTATGGCGCTTACCAGCTTACTTATCGAGCCCTGATCCATAGAGCGATTGACCATGCCTATGCCCGGAGCTATGGTCACATTGCCTTTTGTAAAGTTACACTCGGCATTAAACCCCGTAATGATCGGATTGTAAATGGTAAAAAGGTTTTTTTGCACCCCGCTAAAGGCTTTGACGTGCAGCATGCCTTTGTAGTCATACTCTACCCGCCCGCCTATGAGTGCATTATCTATACCCAGTGTACGCTCTTCATAGGTGCGATATATCATGCCGCAGCCTATCTGATCATAGAGATAGCCACCGCTGAGCGTCACATCTTTAAATTTCTTTTTCAGGTAGAAACTGCCGATGCCTACACCAGTATAGGGTGTAGTAGGGTTGCGTAGGATCGAGTTCAGGTAAGCGTCAAAGCGGATACCTGCCTCCAGGTCGTATTTGGTGTTGGTATAGTTCAGGTTAAACCAGATGTCGCTCCCTACCTTATAGTTGTCATAATGCGGCAGGTTGGCAGCGCCGATAGCAGAGTCGCGTATATAGAAATTAGTATTTGACTGAAAGGAACCCGATATAAAGCCATGATCCTGACCATATACCGCGACTGCGGCTGCTATCACAAAAAATGTTAGTAGAATCTTGCGCATGAGACTGTGTAACCGCTTATATTAGTAAAGTATTAGCGTGTAAATATTGATAAAAAAACACGATTGGCACAAAACTTGGCTATCTCACCACAAAATCTCTAAAATGAAGAATGTCATCACTCTGGCCGTAATGGTATGCTGTCTCGCTATGTCTGCACATGCACAGGACAAAAAGGGACTGGAAAAGATCATGGGGGAGCGGACGCTGCCCAATGTGACACTCTCTGATGTGAGTGGCAAGAAGGTAAACGTGCAGGACTACAGCAAGACAGGCAAAGTAACGGTATTGGATTTTTGGGCTACGTGGTGTATACCATGCAAGAAAGAACTCAACAATATCAGCGAGGTCTATGAGGACTGGCAAAAGAAGTATAACGTAGACATCGTAGCAGTATCGATAGACGACAGTCGCAGCGCACCTAAAGTGAAACCGTATGTAGATGGTCAGCGCTGGACCTACGATGTGCTGCTGGATGTCAATCAGGACCTGAAGCGCCAGCTCAATATCCAGACTGTGCCTTTCACCCTGGTGCTCGACCAGAATGGCAAGATCATCTACGAGCATAGCGGCTATACCGAGGGTGATGAGAATATCCTGGAGGATGCGATAGCAGGACTGGCCACGGCCAAGAAATAAAAGGACCTCTTTAATACAAACAAGGCCTGATAGTATATGCTGTCAGGCTTTGTTATTTTACGAAGTGCTATAATCACGGGTACTTTTATACTTTTGAATTCATATCAAAGAAGCAAGACATGGCAAATAATCTGCTAGCAGGTAAAAGGGGAATCATATTTGGCGCACTAGACGCAAACTCTATCGCATGGAAGACTGCCCTGAAGGCACATGAGCAGGGAGCAAAGTTTGTGCTGACCAATGCCCCTGTGGCGCTCCGCATGGGTGAGATCAATAAGCTGGCCGAGCAGTGTGGTACTATAGTGATCCCGGCAGATGCTACAGTAGTGGAGGACCTGGATAAACTAGTGGCGCAAGCTGTGGAGCACCTGGGCGGCAAACTGGATTTCGTCCTCCACTCTATAGGTATGTCGCCCAATGTGCGCAAAGGAAAGACCTATACTGACCTGAACTATGAGTGGTTTCAGAAAACTCTGGATATATCTGCACTGTCTCTCCATAAAGTATTGCAGTCATGCATGAAGCAAGACGCTATAAATGAATGGGGTAGTGTGGTGGCGCTGACGTATATAGCTGGCCAGCGTGCCTTCCCGGGGTATGGTGATATGGCAGATGCCAAGGCTACGCTGGAGTCTATCGTGCGCTCCTTTGGCTACTACTACGGCAATGCGAAGAAGGTCCGTATCAACTCTATCTCCCAGTCTCCGACCATGACCACGGCAGGATCGGGTATAAAGGGCTTTGACTCATTCTTTGGCTTTGCAGATAAGATGTCACCACTGGGCAATGCGAGTGCGGATGCCTGCGCGGACTATACTATTACACTTTTCTCAGACCTGACGAAATATGTAACCATGCAGAACCTCTATCATGATGGTGGATTCAGCAATATGGGTGTGAGCGAGGTGATGATGAATACCTTTGCTGAAAGCAACAAATAATACTCTCGAATAGTTGACTGCCAAGAGCACAGAGAACCTAATATCAATTAGGATTCCGCGCTATTTGTCATATGATTGATCAGTAGAAGAAGGTCTCGGAAATGATCTTGTCATCCTTGACCCCGAATACTGCTATTTCATCAGCTTTCAGGCGTTGTCCATTTTTAAATGTCAGTTCGCGGCCCATCGCTACGCTAAAATAACTGCCGTTTACCAACGGTTCGGAGCAGTAGAAACTGTGCACTTCGGCTATAGTGGCTTGCCTGGCCTTTGATTTGGTCTGCACTGCTTCCAGTCCCTGGGTTAGTGTAGGGATGCCCATTGCCGCTGCATGTTCGGGTTCTTTGCAAATGACCTCTGTGTGATACATCGTATTTTGTATTTCGCCGGCTTTGCCTTGTTTGAAAAGCGCTACGTACTGGTCGGCTATCTGCTGAGTAGTCATGATTGATTTTTTGATGATTGATTTATGATGCAAATTTATCTGAGTACCGTTTACTTTTATTGTCAGAAAGTGCATATTACCTGCTCAATCGTACAATAATGGATGTGCTAAGTAGCATTCTGGAGACAATCAAGCTCCATGGTATCGTGTATAGGAAACTGGTGCTCATGTCACCATGGGCAGTAGATACACCGTCGGGCCCTTACGTACAGTTCTGGAGGTTGGTAAAGGGTAAGTGCGTGATCAGTATCGAAGGGCAGGCTCCCATACATATGAAGGAGGGCGATCTGGTGCTGCTGCCACTGAGCAGGCCCTATCGTATCTCTGACGGGCAAGACAAGCGCGTGACTAGTATGTCTGACTATATCAGATCACGTCAGAATGGTACGCCTCTATTCTCTGACGGCGAAGAGGAGACGATACTGCTCGGAGGGCATTTTGAGTTTGAGCATAAGCCAGTGCATCCCCTGATCAGTGGCCTGCCGGCATTTATTCATATCAGTAGTTTGGGTAGTCGGGAGCACACATGGCTGAAGCAAACGGCTGATCTGATCTTTGATGAGATAAACAGCGAGAAGCAAGGATCGAAAATACTGGTGGCCAGACTCGCGGAGATGCTATTCATCCATACGATCCGGGCCTACATTCATGAGGGGATGCGTACGGAGGGATTTCTGGCGGCGCTGGCGGATGAACGCATAAGTATAGCCCTGAAAATGATACAGGATAATCCAGAGAAAGAATGGACACTGGATATGCTGGCCAAGGCGTCAGGTATGTCTCGCACACTTTTCTTCAACAAGTTTAAAGACACAGTAGGAGAGACGCCGCTGGCATACCTGACCAACTGGCGAGTAGACAAGGCTAAACGCCTGCTGCTGACGAGTAAAGAAAACATAGGCACTATCGCCACAAATGTAGGATACCAATCAGAGGCAGCATTCAGCAGGGTATTTAAAGCGAGGGTAAATGAGACTCCGGCAGGCTTCAGAAGGGCTCGTCTGTAAATGGGAGAAACATCCAGGGCTCCGAAAATTTATTTCCGGACAAGCCCCGTCGGCTTATCATCTTCTTTGGATACGGAGACCGGTGGATACATGCGTATGATGCCGTCAGAGGTGATGGTTTTGACGCGGTACATGGTAGACATTTTAGTAGAGACCGGATAGCGGTCTGTCAGTTCCAGATAATTATTAGGGTACTTGCCTTTCTCAATAGAGATGAGTTTGCATTGTGAGAAATTGGCACCAAACTCATCACTACGCTCTATGAGTAGCTGCTCGTACTGTTCTATGTCATCTACGAGCAGATATAGTTTGACGATCTCCTGCTCACGTACGGCCTCCAGCGTAGCTCCCACATTGATAGATTGGAACTTATGCGGGAGGGACTTATTGAGCTGGGCCAGATACTGCGGCGAGAAACTTTGGGCATAGAGAGCTGTATATGCCGGTAGCATAAGAAGGAGGAGCAGAGTATTTCTGAATAAAGCCACGCCAGAATTTATTTTAGCAAAACTGAAAGATTTTCTTGGAAGTCTGTCATGGTGACGGACAAGTAATATGCCAAAAGGCAGGAGATGCTTTAAGTCAGCCTGGTATAAGCTATAAAGCCTATTGATTTATCTATATTGCAATACAAGCTGGAAGTATGCTGGGAAGGGCTGTACAATCACTTACATTAGGAATATGCTACATCATATTAAGCTTATGTATAGGCGAGTGTCATCCTTTTAGCCGGGAGCCTATGTATGATCGCTTCCCTGCGCAGGCATACACTTTTTATATATCAGATAGCCAAAACGCTGTACTACCCTTGGCCCGATACACGTATATGACTACGGACGCGGTGACGCACTTTTTCAACGCCTGGCGCGATAGTAAAGATGTAGGTAATGATAGTCTCATGAAAAACGAAAGGCTCTATCACGAAGCTGGAATCGCCATAGCTGCCGAAATAAGAAAACATCAATATCCGGAGTCGCCTCTTGGCGACTTTACTGTGCATGAAGTTTTTTATTCTGTGCAAGGCGACACAGTAATTCGTATTGACAAAAGTATGTATGAGTCCAGCGCAAAAGAGTAATAATAGTTTGGAGTGGATCAGTATTAAGCTTTCCTTTGTACTGGTCGCCGCCCCTATCACGTGCATCATGGCTCTGAATGCACAAGGTTGTCCTTTTCCTACAGGTATATGCAGGGTATACGATTTTGCTCCATTCTTCAGTGTCCCGGGCAGCTACATTGTAATAAGTTTATTTCTGATGCTATGTGCGCTCTACATCGCAGAAAGGGGTATGTTGGTTACTACTTTTCTTTTAGCTGCAATGTCATGCATCATTATTTCCCGGCATGAGTCTAATGGTATATTTTATCGCGCTACCGTGCTTAGCGTGATCTGGATATTCCAGTTTTTGGCATATTTATTTTATCGCCTTCGGCCTGGATTCAGGATAGAGCTCTACAGGATCCAATATGGGATGCAGGCCATTGCAGCCGTCTATACACTGGCGGGGGTCGCAAAGATAGCGGCTTCTGGGCTCGGATGGATAGACGCGGGGGCGAACTTTCCTGCGCAGATCGTCAAAAATTATTCTTACCTCTACTTTGACTCCGGAGATATAGCTCAACTTCATCTGGGCTATACGCTCGCTCTCTTTCTCGCGCATCATCAGGGGGTAGTACAGTGTTTTCTGGCTGTGTCCCTTTTCCTGGAGATTTTCTGTATGGCGGCAGTTCTCAATAAAAGAGTTGCTTTCATCTGGGGGCTAGGATTATTGATGATGCACATAGGTATAGCAGCTATCATGGGGATAGGCATAAGTGTCATAGCCAAACCGATGGTTGTATTTTTTGTCAATCCATTGTACCTCCTCATCAGGGTGGTAAAGTACCTCTGGCGGCGGCGGATCTCCGCATTACAATAGACACTGCCGGGAATAAAAAGTAAACCCGGCCAATGACCGGGTTTGCTTTTTATAAATGGCTATAAGAAGTAGCAGTTACTCTCCTGTCTGGGTTTCTGCTTTTTTCTTAGGTGTTTTGTGAGAGATCTTGAGTGTCTTGCCCTCCTTGTCATAGTCTACTGTAAATATGTCGCCCGGCTTAGCATTGGCGCGAAGGATCTCCTCGGCCAATGGGTCTTCGACATATTTCTGTATAGCCCTATGGAGCGGACGCGCACCGAATGCAGGGTCGTAACCCTTGTCTACGAGAAACTCTTTGGCCTCATCGGTCAGCTTGATCTCGTAGCCCAGCGTGAGCAGGCGGCCTACTACATCCTTCAGCGCGATATCGATGATCTTGAAGATAGACTTCTTCTCCAGAGAGTTGAAGATCACTACGTCGTCGATACGATTCAGAAACTCTGGTGAGAAAGTCCTCTTGAGCGCCTTTGATATCACATTCTTAGACATTTCATCGCTCTGCTCAGACCTGGTCTGTGTAGCGAAGCCAACACCGGTACCAAAGTCCTTGAGGTCGCGGGCACCAATATTTGATGTCATGATGATCAGCGTATTCTTGAAATCTACCTTGCGGCCGAGGCTATCTGTGAGGATACCATCGTCAAACACCTGCAGGAGGATATTGAAGACATCAGGGTGCGCCTTCTCGATCTCATCGAGCAGCACTACTGAGTATGGCTTGCGGCGAACTTTCTCTGTCAGCTGGCCACCTTCTTCGTAGCCCACATATCCCGGAGGTGCGCCTACCAGGCGCGATACGGAGAACTTCTCCATATACTCGCTCATATCTATACGGATCAGCGCTTCCTCAGAGTCAAACATATAGCGGGCAATAGCTTTGGCTAGCTCTGTTTTACCTACACCGGTAGGACCGAGGAAGATAAAAGTGCCGATAGGTTTCTTAGGATCCTTCAGGCCTACACGGTTACGCTGGATCGCTTTTACGATCTTAGTTACTGCTTCGTCCTGGCCTATCACCGCGCCCTGCAGTTCATTGCCCATATTCAGAAGCTTAGAGCCTTCGGTCTGCGCTACTTTGCTCACTGGTATGCCGGTCATCATAGCTACTACCTCAGCGATATCCTCTTCACCCACAGGATAGCGGGCGTTTTTAGAGTCTTCCTCCCAGAGGTTCTTGGCCTTCTCCAGCTCTTCTAGCAGATTCTTCTCCCTGTCGCGCAGTCTGGCAGCCTCTTCATATTTCTGAGACTTGACCACCTGGTTCTTTTCCATCTTGATATCCTCTACCGCTTTTTCGAGCTCGGTTATATTCTTAGGTACATGGATATTCTTCAGGTGAACGCGTGCGCCTACCTCATCCAGTACATCTATAGCCTTGTCCGGGAAGAAACGGTCAGTGATATAACGTCCCGAAAGCTTCACGCAGGCTTGTATCGCATCATTAGAATATTCTACGCTATGGTACTCTTCGTACTTCGGTTTGATATTGCTCAGGATCTGTACTGTCTCCTCCGGTGATGGCGGATCGATGATCACCTTCTGGAAGCGGCGGTCAAGCGCGCCATCCTTCTCTATATACTGACGGTACTCGTCGAGCGTAGAGGCACCGATGCACTGCAGCTCTCCACGGGCGAGTGCCGGCTTAAATATATTTGAAGCATCCAGCGAGCCTGTAGCACCGCCGGCACCTACTATGGTGTGGATCTCATCTATGAAGAGGATCACGTCGCGGTTTTTCTCCAGCTCGGTCATGATCGCCTTCATACGCTCCTCAAACTGGCCGCGGTACTTGGTACCAGCCACGAGGGCAGCCATATCCAGCATCACGATGCGCTTATTGAAGAGAACGCGGCTTACTTTCTTTTGTATGATACGGAGGGCGAGGCCTTCTACCACGGCAGTTTTACCTACGCCCGGCTCACCGATCAGGATCGGATTGTTCTTCTTGCGGCGGCTCAGGATCTGGCTCACACGCTCGATCTCAGCCTCACGGCCTACTATAGGGTCCAGTGTGCCCTCCTCGGCTGCGGCGGTCACGTCCCGGCCAAAGTTGTCCAGTACCGGCGTCTTAGACTTGGTATTGCCCGGCTTTTTGGCAGCTGGCTGACTGCCAAAACTACCGCGACCCTTGTCGTCTTCGTACGCATCTTCGTCTCCGGAGTCACCAGGCAGCTCTGAGCGCGGGGTGTCTTTGATGTCGTTTTGCACCAGCTCCAGCTCAGATTTGAAGACGTCATAGTCCACATCATGCTGTGCCAGGATCTGGGTCACGATGTTGTCTTTGTTTTTGAGGATAGAGAGCATGAGGTGCTCCGTGCCTATCACATCGCTTTTCATGACCTTGGCCTCGAGCACAGTGATCTTCAGGACCTTTTCGGCCTGCTTGGTGAGCGGCAGGGAGTTGGGATTGTACACGGTCTTAGATACTTTATCCTTGATCGAGTCTTCTACCAGTTTGCGCAGCATCACAGGGTCTACCTGTAGAGATTTGAGGGTTTTGATGGCGAGTCCCTCTCCCTCGCGTATCAGGCCGAGCAGCAGGTGCTCTATGCCTATAAAGTCATGACCGAGCCTGAGGGCCTCCTCGCGGCTGTAGGAGATGACCTCCTTGACTTTCGGTGAAAATTTTGCTTCCATTCTATCTTAATTTCAAATACTAAACCAAATATATAGTCCTGCCAAAATGGCTAACCGGAATTTTGTGTTTTATTGGCATATCGCACCGTGTATTATCAGGGTTTGCCTATTAAACGCGCTCCGGGCTTTTTCCTTATAATTTAAACCTCCTTTGAGCCGGCGTCAATAGCTATATGGCGCATAGCGGGCAGGTTTATTGTGTTGCCTCAGATAAATGTAAGCATTTTGAGATAGATGGTCTGTCACCATAGCGTCAAAATGTAACCGTCGGCCGTGGATACGGAGCTTTTTTGAGACAGACGGCTGGCGGGCTTCTCGAGTTGGTTTTTTTGCGGTGATGAGGATATATCTGCCCGCTGTGTGCTGTCGACATCCCGCGGAGAAAAAACAGTGCTAATTACATTTCATAGAGATTTTTATTTATTTTTCGTCGCAAAGCCTAGATTAGCACTCAATAAACTCAAGCCATGAAATTTTCCATTGACAAAAGAGAGCGGTTCTGTGTACTGAAAATAGATGAGGAGAAACTGCTTAGCAACTTCGCCCCGCTGCTGAAATCTGAGCTAGTGATGCTGCATACAGAAGGATTCAAGAATATCATCCTGGACCTCTCTCCTGTACAGTTTGTCGATTCATCAGGCCTGAGCGCCCTGCTGGTAGGCAATCGCCTCAGCAAAGAATCCGGTGGCACTTTTGTGCTGACCAATCTCAATACACATATCCAGAAACTGATCAAAATATCTCAGCTGGAGTCTATACTGAATATCGTGCCTACGCTGGCTGAGTCTATAGACTTTGTGATGATGGAGGAGCTGGACAGAGACCTCAGAGGATAAAAAACACAGGCGCATGCATTTTGAGCTCACGATACTGGGCAGCAATGGCGCCATACCCGCCTATGACAGGCACCCTACTTCCCATTTCCTGAATTACAACGGCGATGGCTTTCTGCTGGACTGCGGCGAGGGTACCCAGATGCAGATGGCGAGATATAATATCAAGCGCGGCCGCCTGGACCATATATTTATCACTCATCTTCACGGCGATCATTTCTTTGGCCTCATGGGCCTGATCACTTCATTCAACCTCAACTACCGCGAGCATACCCTGCATATACATGGGCCGAAAGGTATAGAGGAGATCGTGCGTGCACACTTCACCTATGCACAGACGCAGCTGCGCTACGCTATAGAATTTCATGTAGTGACTGACGATAGGCCGCAGGTGGTCTATGAGAATAGCCAGCTGACCGTAGAGAGCATCATATTGCGGCACAGGATACCGACCACGGGCTACCTTTTTCGCGAGAAGCCAGGGCAACGAAAAATACTGCCTGAGAAGATCGCGCTGCATGAGATACCTGTGAGCGAGATAGGCAGGATAAAGCAGGGGGCAGACTATACTAAGCCTGATGGCTCCGTGATAGCCAATCACGACCTGACCACTGACCCTGCTCCGGCACGGAGTTATGCTTTCTGCACGGATACGGTTTATACGGAGACCTTTCTGGATCAGATACAGGGAGTCAGTGTGCTGTACCATGAGGCGACTTTCGTCGATATGCATAGGGAGCGTGCGGCTGAGACGATGCACTCTACTACTACGGAGGCGGCTACCATTGCGCTAAAAGCAAATGCCGGCAAACTGATCATAGGCCACTACTCAGCACGCTACGAAGATCTGGCACCGCTGCTCGCGGAGTGCAAGGAGGTATTCACTAATACAGAACTGGCTATAGAGGGCCAGTCATATATTATCTAACAGAAGTTCAGGCTTTCTTTTCGTCAAAAATGCCATGTATCTCACGGAGCTGATGCTTACGGTTTACGATAGCATTGTCAAAATTCCATTCTACCTTTTTCTCAAATGGATGCTGGCGCACTTTGCAGTCTTTCATCAGGCATAGAGGGCAGCTGGTAGGCAGGCATGGGTCCGGATGTATGAAAACCTCCACAGGATACTCACTGTGAGTATTGATCAGTTCGGCTACGTCGTCTATCTCTGTATGCGTCTGCTCCAGGGTATAATACCAAGGCATGGTGACATGACAATCTATATGCAGGGTACTGCCGTACTGTATCACGCGCAGGTTGTGTACATCTATCCACGGGTCACGGCGGTGCTGATTGAGGTCGGCTACTATGGGATTAATAATATCGGCATCAGTCTCATCCATGATGCCCTGCAGGGATTTGCGTACCAGTTTGTAACCCGTGATAGAGACATAGAGGCCGGCCAGTATTGCAAAAACATTATCCAGCACCGGCATGTCTGTGAGCCATATCACCACTACACCTGCCAGGATACCTAGCGAAATATAGCCATCTGTCTGCAGATGCTTGCCATCAGCCTCCAATATGAGCGAGCGATAGGTTTTGGCTTTGCGCTCGAGGTAAAGCCCGATGCCGAAATTGGCAAGCCCCGTCACGACTATGAGCACTGCACCTATCTCCATATGAGCTACAGGCTCCGGATGTACGAATCCCAGTATCGCCTTCCATACGATCAGGAGAGATGCGATGAGTATCAGTACACCCTCAAATCCCGCTGACAGAAATTCAATTTTGCCATGACCATAGGGGTGATCGAGGTCCTTAGGCTTGGCGGAGAGGAAGAGGCTGTAGAGGGCAAAGGCGCCGGCTACGATATTGACGATAGCCTCCAGTGCATCGGTGAGGATAGTATTGGAGTGCGTGAAGTAGTAGGCCGCAAACTTCACCATCATGATAAACACTCCTAGCACCACAGCCATCTGCTGTATCCTTAGGATGCTCTTCTCTCTGTTGTCTTGCACATCGCAAACTTAGTGAAAGAAATAATGACGAAGTCCTGCTCTTTTGTAAAATAGAAAGAGCCGCGCCATGCGCGGCTCCTGTATAGAATCAGATCGGAGTATCAATATGCTCTCGCAAAGATGACGCGCTCCTTGGATGGCGCGCCGGAGAAGATGCACTTGCCCTCCTCCTGTGCATTGTTTAATGGGATACAGCGGATCGTAGCTTTTGTCAGTTCCTTGATCTTCTCCTCAGTTTCAGAGCTGCCATCCCAGTGAGCAGATATGAAGCCCGGCTCCTCTATCAGTTTCAGGAATTCATCCCACGTATCAGCCTTGCGGATATGGCTCTCGCGGAAGGCGAGCGCCTTGTTGTACATATTTTGCTGGATATCGTTCAGCAGATTGTCGATGTGATCTGCTATGCCGTCAAAAGATACAGTGCCTTTCTCCTTGGTATCGCGGCGGGCCACCTCTACGGTATTGCCCTCATAGTCGCGCATACCCATAGCCAGGCGCACGGGCACACCGCGCATCTCATACTCCGCAAACTTAAAGCCCGGACGCTTCTGGTCATCATCGTCAAATTTGGCAGAGATGCCGCGCTTCTTCAGCTCGTCCAGCAGTGGCTTCATTTTGTCATAGATCTTATTGAGGTCTTCGGCACCCTTGTGGATCGGTACGATCACCACCTGCAGCGGAGCCAGCTTTGGCGGCAGTACGAGACCATCGTCATCGCTATGTGCCATGATGAGCGCGCCGATGAGCCGTGTAGAGACGCCCCATGAGGTAGCCCATACGTGTTCTTGTTTGCCTTCTTTGTTGAGGAACTGCACATCAAACGCTTTGGCAAAGTTCTGGCCGAGAAAGTGAGAGGTGCCCGCCTGCAGCGCCTGCCCATCCTGCATCATAGCCTCTATGCAGTATGTCTCCACCGCACCTGCGAAGCGCTCATTAGGGCTCTTGCGGCCACGGATCACCGGCAGCGCCATATAGGTCTCCGCAAAGTGTGCATACACCTCCAGCATACGCTCAGTCTCCTCTATAGCCTCCTGTGCTGTGGAGTGAGCTGTGTGGCCCTCCTGCCAGAGAAACTCGGCTGTACGCAGGAAAAGACGGGTACGCATTTCCCAGCGCATTACGTTTGCCCACTGATTGATGAGCAGTGGCAGGTCACGGTAGGATTGTATCCAGTTCTTGTACTGATTCCAGATGATGGTCTCAGACGTAGGGCGTATGATCAGCTCCTCCTCGAGTTTGGCCTCTGGGTCTACTATTACGCCTTTGCCGTCGGGATCGTTCTTGAGGCGGTAGTGTGTCACTACAGCGCATTCTTTGGCGAAACCTTCTACGTGAGCGGCCTCCTTGCTGAGGAAGCTCTTAGGGATCAGCAGCGGGAAGTACGCATTAACGTGACCTGTATCTTTAAACATCTTGTCCAGCGCGCCCTGCATCCGCTCCCAGATGCCAAAGCCATAAGGGCGGATCACCATACAGCCACGTACAGGAGAGTAGTCGGCCATACCACTCTTTAGTACGAGGTCATTATACCACTTGGAGTAGTCCTCCTGCCTGCTTGTTATTTCTTTAGCCATTTTGTCTTTTATGTTTCTTTAACGCGGTTATAATTTATGTCGCAATGCTGCGTTATACGCACGGCGATATTGGGGTAATTTTAGAGAAATGTGGCGCAAAATAGAGAGAAAACGTCATTTCGGGCTGTACATCAGGATTTTCTGCCAGAGAGGCTGCCAGATGCCGTGAGCTGAAATGACACACGAGGTCGCGGCACCAGTAGCGTGGTGGTTGTTAAGACAACTAAAAAAGCGATCGAATGGTATAGCATTTGCTCTGTTAAATATACCGCCAATATAGTAAAATCAAGGATTTTAAACCAATGTGGAGTAACTTTGTCTATACAACTACAACAATAAGAATCATGTCACGCAGCAAAATATTTTTCGTAACCCTGCTACTCAGCCTGCTCAGCGCAGGAGGGGTTTTCGCCCAGAGCGATGACGTCTACTATGATGCCAAAAGCAACCGTGGAAACTCTAACCAGGACTACCAGCAGCAGTACAATAGCCAGGATAATAGCAGCAATAGCCAGCAGCAGCCTGCTGATCAAAATGATGGCTATAGCAATAGCTCCACCTCCAGCCAGAGCTACAATGGCAATACCAGCAGCAATAGCAATAATAATGGAGGCACCTATAACAGCAACAGTTATAGCGATGCCTACTCCGGAGATGAATACTGGGATGATGATAGCTATAACTATACCAGCCGCCTGAGGAGATACTATACCCCCGGCTACAGTATGAGCTATTATGATGACTGGTATACGCCGTATTACTATTGGGGCTCGCCTTACTACTCGTCTTTTGGCTACGGATATAGCCCGTACTACAGCAGCTGGTACAGCCCATATTACGCTGGCGGCTTTGGCATGGGATACGGCTACGGTTTTGGCATGGGCTATGGTTTTGGCATGGGATACGGAGGCTTTGGCCTTGGCTATGGCTGGGGCGGCTACTATGGTGGCTGGTATAGCCCCTGGTATACCGGATACTACGGTTATGGCCTCGGCTATGGCTACGGTTGCGGCTATGGCTACGGGTACCATCATGGTTTCTACGACTATGGCTATGGCAACTGGGCCGGCCACTCTACCTACTACGGCCCCCGCCACAGGACAGCCACTGTGGGCAATAATACTACCTATCATAACGTAGATCGTGCTGTGGCCAACTATCATAAGGAAGCTACCGCCTCACCAAACGGCGGACGGTCTATAAACAACAATATAAATCGTAGCGGTAGAGAGAGTTTCAGCAGGGATGATAAGCCATATAACAGGGCCAATGACCAGCAGATCAATCGGGGCGCGGACAGGAATAACAATATGCAGCGTGGTAATGACAGGCAGTTTGACCGCCAGTCTATGAATAATAATAACCGTGGCATGGATCAAGGCCGCCAGATGGATCGGGGCTACCAAAATGAAAACCGCCAGTTCAATAATAATCAACAGCAATCGCGTGGTAATTTTGAATCAAGGGGCTATCAGCAGTCCCAACCTCGCATGAATGCCCAGCCACGTTCTTTTGACGGTGGCAGCCGAGGTGGATTCAGCAATGGCGGCGGTTTCGGCGGTGGTGGTAGCCGTGGTGGTTTCAGTGGTGGTGGAGGCTTTGGCGGCGGCGGTCATAGTGGCGGCGGTTTCAGCGGGGGTGGTGGCCACGGCGGCAGACGCTAAACTTTTTTCTACCGGTAATAGCAAAATAGTGTTGGCGGGATCAGGAATCATCCAGGTGATCAGGGTCCCGCCATTTAGTGAAATATCAAACAGTGTATCATGACAAAAGTATTCATCCTGACCGGCCTGCTCTCTGTCACTGCCATGAGCTGGGCACAGACCTACGAAAACGATGCCTTTAAAATGATGCGCCCGGACCTGACAGGTACGGCCCGCTCATTGGGTGCCGGCGGAGCCTTCAGCAGCGTAGGCGCTGACCAGTCTGCCATACTGCAAAACCCGGCAGGTATTGCCCTCTACCGCTCTCATGAGTTTGCCATCAGCGGTGGTGCCCTTTGGGGTACTACTTCATCCAGCTACCTGGGCAATAATATTGACCAGAGTTTCTCAAAGGGAATGCTAAGCCAGGCGGGATTGGTATTTGCTACCAAAGATCTGTCTCGCACCCAGGGTATGAGTTTCAACAATCCCAATAAACTGAGCCGGGTAGTAGTAGGCATAGGTTTTCAGAAAGTGGCTGACTTCAACAGATCTGATAAAATATATGGCGTCAACACTCAAAACTCCTATGCGCAGGCACTGACCAATAATCTGAATACAAATCCTTACAATATCAATCTGGACAACTTTGATATACCATCTGTAGAGGCCTATCAGACATATGTGAGTGACTGGACAGATACCAATTATAACCGGCTCTCATCCCGCATTCCGCTACCTGTCACTCAGGTAGGTACTGTGACCACCAAGGGGTCACTGAACGATATCAATCTTACTCTGGGTTTCAATGTAGACAATACAGTATACCTGGGATTTGGGCTGGGTGTACCCTATATGTCTTACTCACGCTATGCCAGCTTCTTTGAGCGCAATGGCACCGGAGATTCATCCTACACCAGCACTTATGACTATACGCTCAGCGGTGTAGGTGTGAATGGCAAATTTGGTATCATCGTAAAACCTGCAGCCTGGGTACGGCTCGGAGGCTCTGTACAGACGCCATCCTACTTCCGCCTCAATGAAAATACCGAGGGCAGTATGCAGAGTAATATCGGGGCTATGCCCACCCTCTATGCCGATACTGGGTCCGTGTACCGCTTCTCCTATAGCAATCCGCTCAACGCCACCTTTGGCGCCAGCTTCTACCTGAAGCAGTGGGGCTTTATATCAGTAGACTATGAGATGAATGACTACAGCCATACCCGCTATCGTTTTGATGGTAGCGACAGGCAATACTCTGACCTGGAGAATCTGAATATCTCTGCCAAGTACAGGTTGGCCTCTACCGTGCGCGCCGGGGCCGAGTTTGCCTACAAGACCCTGCGCCTGCGCGCGGGTTTTGCCTGGAGCCAGTCACCATTCAGGAGTGGTGTAGCTGTACCCGGCTATGACGCGGGCCGCTACAACTATACTGCGGGCATAGGATACCGTGGCAGTAGGTTCTTTGCAGATCTGGCTTACGTTCACACGCAGTACAAAGACTACTATACACCGTATTCATATACTGATGCTTCAGGCACTCAGGAGCCGGGAGTATTCAATAATTTCCGCAGTAATATGATCGTGGCTACGATCGGATTCAAGTTTGGCGTAAATCGCTAAGCACTTAATGTATCACTTGTAGCTTGGCTATGCCGCGGCTGGTGCCGGTCTGATCAGTGCATCCCAGCAGGTAGAGGCCACTTCCCAGGTCGCTGACTGATAGGTGTATGGTCTCTTTAGCTACCTCCCTCTTCAGTATCCGGCCTGTGAGGTCAGAGATCTCTATGGTGGCCAGAGACGACAGGGCCGCCCCGGCTTGCGAGAGGTCTATATTGACCGCATCATTGGCGGGATTGGGATAGACATTTATAGCTGCGATATCCAGGTCATGCACTCCTGATCCTATACACTCTATCCAGAAAGTATAACAGATGGTCGTATCTCCTGATGGATTGTATGCTGTGAGGCACACCTCTGCTTGAAAGGCAGAATCAGGAGTAGCCTGTATCTTGATCAGATTGGTATTGCCCCAGGTGGTATCGGTGCCATTACCGCTGATATAGGTCACCTCCCAGTGCACGGAGTCTGATAGCACGGAGGCATCCTGCGCAGTAGTGAGGCAGTGCGCAGATTCCTCATAGGTAAAGTCTACTCCCGGTAGCGGCAATGTCACTTTGACGATCAGGCTCGCGGTATCACATTTATCCGGTAGCGTGGTGTAGCAGGATACGTAGTAGAGGGTATCATCTCCGCTATTGTGAAAATCTGTAGGGTGAAAGGTAAGCGAATCACAGCCATATAGCCTAGCCCATGCTGCCGCAGGGCCGTATACAGATGTGACGCAGATGCTATCTGTGACTATATACACGCTGTCATTGGCCTGCAGCCGTACAGATACCGTGTCGGGCTGGGTCAGGGTGGCCGAGTCGTCAAATACCTTAGGCGGGAAATACAGGTTCACGATCACAGTGCCGGTATCACATAGTGTAGGGATCTTGCGGCTGCATGCCTTGTAGCGAAAGGTGTCAAGCCCCCAGTATCCGGCATTGAGCGTCTTGTATTTCACAGAGTCACATCCCCTCAGTACCGACCAGCCCGCACGGGAGGTAGTAGTACGGAGCAGGCTGCTGAGGCAGAGCGAGTCTCCCACTACTTTATTGGAGTCATTGTCCATCAGCCTCAGCCAGAGAGAGTCATACTGCATGAGCAGGATGGTATCATTATTGGCTCGGGGGCGGATGGTCATGAAGACACGCCCTGTATCACAGAGCGTAGGCTGCAGGTGTGAGTAGCAGGAAACATAGAAGAAAGTATCTCTGCCGTAGAAACCACGATCGGTCTGCTGATAGCTTACATGCTTGCAGTCAGCCACACTAGCCCAGCCATGGCCTCCGTATACCTGGGTCAGGCATACTGTATCACCGGCTACGAAGTTGCTATCATTAGACAGCGGTGTGAGGCCCACCGAGTCCAGGCGCGTAATGGTATAGGAGTCATTGAGCGGTCGCGGAGCACGCTGACCATATGCTGTGATGATACAAAAGACCAATAAAAACAGTACGTATAGTTTTCTCAAGTGGGAGATTTTCTTTGACTAAGATACGAATAAAGGGTATAAAAAAGCCCTCTGCGCATGGCACAAAGGGCTGCTTGTATATTTTATCGGACTGTATTAATGCATCACTTCAAATTTGCCGAGGATACGCTTGTTGCCTTTCGTATCGCGCAGGCCTATCATATAGACACCTGTACTAAGGTCTGCCACATTTATGTCATTGCTGTTCTTTACCGCTAGAGTTTTCAGCCTTTCGCCCAGGATGTCGTAGACTTCTACAGCTTCTATTTCGCTCATAGTATTCTGATCTATGTGAGAGAGGTCGAGTACGATACGGTCAGAAGCTGGATTTGGATAGATGCTGAATTGAGATGCTGATATCTCATTGATGCCTTCACATGGATCTCCGCCTACGAAGCATACAGAGTCACTTCCAGAAGTATTGAATACCCAAAGACAGATATTATACACATCACCAGGGAATCCATTGCTCTGCTGCAAAATGAAGCCATTTTGATTGATGATCAAAGTATCCAGCAGTGCGTTAGTCTGGCTGGTGACATGCCATACCAATGAATCAGCATTCAGTGAGGTGCTGATGATAGTATCTGTACAATTCAAATATGGATGTGCAATATAAGATGCTACAGGCATTGGTTGAGCTACTGTTACATTGACCACTACCATGCCCGTATCACACAGGGTAGGCACATGGATATCGCAGACCTTATAGTAGAAGGTGTCCAGGCCGACATAGTTGCTATTGAGCGGATGGTAGACGATGTTATTGCAGCCGGAGACGGTAGCCCATCCGGTGGTAGCACCCAGGATACTATTGATGCAGAGAGTATCACCGGCATTGTGATTGACGTCATTGGCCAGTACATTGATGGTCACCGTACCCGGCTGGAGGAGGCTTGCAGTATCGTTGCCCGCTGTAGGAGGCGTGGTAGCAGCTACGATATTGGTGATATGCACGCTATCGCAGTGTGTGCTGGTACCGCTCACATTTGTCACGGTCAGGCATACGTAGTAGGTGCCATTGGCAGCATAGCTGTGCGTAGGGCTAGCTGTGGTGCCATTAGCCGTATTATCACCATAGCTCCATGAGTAGGTCACAGGCGTGCCTGTGGTGCTATCGTGAAATGCTACGCTACCCGAGGCGCCGGTCGTATAGCCGAAGTTGGCCACAGGTGTAGGAGGTGTCTTGCTCCAGCTCGCCGTTTTGGGATTGCCATTAGCATCAGCTGTGAAGCTGATCACAGAGCCATGCGCCTCTTTGGTCAGATAGTAGTAGGTATTGGTATTACTCACTATAGGATTGGCTGGCAGGGAAGAGCTGGTCGGTACGTTGGCCCAAGGTGAAATGACAGTCAGCTTATACTCGAGTAGTGTACTGCTATGCTCCACGCGGTGCTGACGAAGGCAATCATAAGTACCGAGTGGGGTGATCACTTTGCCCCATCCATCTATCGTATCAGTGTAGGTAGTGGTATTGGTAATACGGACCTGATAGATGGCAGACTGGCCAAAAGCACTCCCCGGCTGAGTAGTGGTGAAACCATATGTGCCGGCAAAATGCTGTCCGTAAGCAGTTGTAAACTTATATCCCGTATCTATCGGACTGAATGGTGTCAGCAGTGTTGTACCATTGTAGACAGCCTGTCCTCCTACGTATGAGAAAAGAGCGGTCTGATTCTTGGCAAAAATGTATGTATTGTGATCTCCCGTCAGTGCCAGCGTAGCGCCGGGAATAGATGATAGCTGGGTGCTGGTTGGTGTCTGGTAAAACAGCGTGTCAGGCACATGGTTTTGGAGTGTATGAAAGTCATACACCTGATTGGCACCACGGTTACCAAAGTTGACAGTACCAGTCTGAGTATCTTTTTGCATCACATTGACCCAGCCAGCGTTAGCAATGTCTGTAGACAAAAAAGTGATCTGTGCGTGAGTGGCGTAAGTACATAGGAACAAAGACAAGAGCGTAAGTAGTCTTTTCATCTATAGAAGAGGGTTTTTTTGTTAAGCTGCTAAAGGTAATAACTGAGCGCGATACGCAGGTTGTTTTTCACTGTACAGCAGATACTTTTTTGTTAAAAGTCTTCATAGCATAGGTGGCAAAGTTTTGCAAGGTTGCCATAAAGGCTAACAGCATCAACGGCAGCAGTGGCAAGGTGTACCGCTCCTCCAGCCCGCGAAAGAAGTAACACAGGTAAAAGAAATAGGCAACTATGAGCCATCCTAAAATCAACCTTGCTGCCCTTTTTCCCTTTATGAGAAAATATAGAAAGGACAGACAACACGCTACATGCAGCAGTAGAAAGAGCAGGCGTAGTCCCTCCATCCACCAGGTGCCCCGCCAGGTGTGCTGAAATATCCAGAGAGACAGATTTGAGTGGAGGGTGGCGACCTTAAATACCTTGAGCGGAACGAGCACATGGCAGCTTAGCGGATGGGTACTATGTACCTGTGCCGTGTAGTGACCAAAAATGCTGATCACCTCCCGCTCTATGAGCGAAATGGTATCCGGCATTGCAGTTCCCCGGGGGTAATGATCCCGCTGATAAACGATAGACGCCCTGTACAGATGATAGGCCTTGCGCAGATCTGCCTCGCCCAGGTCCCGCTGCACCAGGGGCGGAATGGTCATAAGGATACTATCGATATGCACCTCGCCGGTATCTCCATGCATAGTGGCCTGCCAGAGCGGCACCATAGATTCATGAAAAGTACGCCCCTCCATCCCAAAGCTGCTGGCAAAGCGCCAGATGGCCTGGTGTGTAGGGCGAAACTGAGAGTTATTCTCCGCATAGTAGATGGGATAGATGCCGACCCACTCGTCGGCTATCCGGTAGCTGCGGTAGGCCCACATGATGAGTGGCAGCGCTATGATAAGGATATTGAGTAGCACAAAAGCGTTTCTGCGCAGCACAGGCAGGTTCTGAGTAGACCACCACGCCATGAGCGGCAAAGCTGCTGCAAAGATCAGCAGCACCGGCCTGACCAGGCCGATATAGCTCATCAGTACAGCGGCCAGCAGGAAAAAGAACGGCCCCCGCCTGCGGTACGCCAGCAATAGCAGAAATATATAGGCGATCATCAGCGCCGGCGTGAGGCCTTCGGTCAGGCTATAGTATAAAAAACCTATAGCAAAAGGGCTCAGGCCATATATGATCTCGGCCATCAGCGCCCAGCCTGCTGACAGATTGAGCATCAGCCCGACACGATACAGCAGAAAAGTAGAAACAGCAAAAAGCAGGACCTGCATATACCTGAAGTACCGCTGTGCCGCATCATAGCCCCAGATTTTCATCAGCGCATACCTGAAAAGGCCATAGCCCGGCGTGCGCAGGAAGTAGGACTGGCGGCCCGGATTATTGTCCCGCCAGACATGATAGTGAAAGTAGTTTTCTGCAGGGCGGATGTAGGCTGCATCGTCTACCGTAGCCACCCATCCCCAGCTGCTATCGGTTTTGGTGGTATGCTTTGTGCGCTCTACTTCTTTTAGTGCATGGATATTGGCTTCATTATACCCTATAGCCGTGAAAAAGGATAGTAGCGCTATAAGTAGTGCTACCAGTGCGTGATGGCGCCTGATAAAATGGGATACCGGCTGTTTCAAAATATTTTTACTGTCTGTAAAGATAAGACATACCTCCCGCTCTGATCTGCCCGAAAAAAGAAATCCCCTCCGTATATGGAGGGGATTTCCCGATAGATCTGGTAGACAATATTACTTGTTTACTCTCTTAGCGAGCTCAGCGCCAGCCTTGAACTTAGCTACCTTTTTAGCCTTGATCTTGATCTCTTTGCCGGTGCGTGGGTTGCGGCCTGTACGTGCAGCGCGCTTAGCTACTGAGAAAGTACCGAAGCCAACGAGGGTTACCTTGTTGCCTTTAGCCAGTGTAGATTCTACTGCGCCGATCACAGCGTCCAGAGCATCTGCAGCCTGACCCTTAGTGATCTTCGCGTCTTTCGCGATCTTGTCTACGAGTTCTCCCTTATTCATTGTGTTTTTGTTTATAGGGGTTATGAATTGATTAACGCTGACGAAAGTATAAGGATGCCCTTCACTTTCAAAGCGCCTCTGCCTCTGCTGCTGTGCATAAGTGCGCCCTGTATCCCGCACTATCACAAGGTTTTAGCATAAATATTTGATTTTCAGTATTATGCGCTGAAACCCTTGCTATCATTGCCTTTCAGGGCCTGTTGATATTTCATATTTTCCGCCATATGACTCATTCGTTTTGATAAATGCTTTGCTATCACTAGCTTTCATCATCAATAAACTCTTTTGCCATGCGTCATCTTATGCTTGTCATCTTTGCTTCCTTTCTGATACATGCCACAGGCTGCAATCACAATAAGATACCATGCCCTACCTATGCCGACTCTACTCCTGAGAAAAAGAAAAAGGGAAAACCCGGCTCGCAGCAACCTGAGCTGCCTAAATCATACAAAGCCAAGAGCGGCGTACTACCCTCGGATGGTGGGGGCAAGCGAACCAAAGTACCGCGCTAGTTTTAGCTGATCTTGCTCCAGGTAGTATCTTTCGCTTCCGTTTCGAGATAAGTTCTGAGTCGTTGATTTTCCTGTTTGATCAGGTCAGGATCAGTATCTATGAGTGTGAATGCCTCCTGACGTGCAGCATCCAGTATATGTACATCTTCGGAGAGGTCTGCTATACGCAGGTTCACGGCGCCGCTCTGACGGGTGCCATCCAGATCACCTGGGCCGCGCAGTTTGAGATCTTCTTCTGCTATGATAAAGCCATCGTTAGTCGCGCATAGCACTTCTACCCTTTTCTTGGAGACAGGATTTAATTTGGCTCCGGTCATCAATATGCAATAAGACTGTGAAGCGCCGCGCCCCACACGACCACGCAGCTGATGGAGCTGTGACAGGCCAAAGCGCTCTGTATTTTCTATCACCATCACACTGGCATTAGGCACATTGACGCCCACTTCTATCACTGTCGTAGCGATCATGATCTGTGTCTCGCCCTTCACAAAGCGCTGCATCTCGTAGTCTTTGTCCTGTGGCTTCATCTTGCCGTGCACGATGCTGATCTGATAGTTTGGTTTTGGGAAGGCGCGTGATAAACTCTCATAACCGTCCATGAGATTTTTGAGATCAGACTCCTCAGAGTCTTCTATCATTGGGTAGACAAAGTAGATCTGTCTGCCCTCTGCTATCTGCTCCCGCACAAATCCAAATACCCGCAGCCTGTCGCTATCGGTGCGATGCACGGTGCGGATCGCCTTGCGCCCCGGAGGCAATTCATCTATCACTGACACATCGAGGTCGCCGTATACAGTCATGGCGAGTGTACGTGGGATAGGCGTAGCAGTCATGACCAGCACATGCGGCGGTTTTACATTTTTTGCCCAAAGCTTGGAGCGCTGCTCCACGCCGAAGCGGTGCTGCTCATCTATCACTACCATGCCCAGATTTTTAAACTCGACAGTAGGCTCTATCAGCGCATGCGTACCGATCACGATATGGATGTTCCCCTCTTTCAGGTTATTGAGGATATAGTTGCGTGTTTTACCTTTTACACTTCCTGTCAGCAGTACGACCTCCAGTCCTAGTCCTTTCACCAGTGGCTCGATGCTCGCATAGTGCTGCTGTGCCAATATCTCCGTAGGTGCCATAAGGCATGCCTGAAAGCCATTGTCGATTGCCATCAGCATGGTGAGCAGCGCGACGATCGTTTTGCCACTGCCTACATCGCCCTGCAGCAGGCGGTTCATTTGCTTGCCTGAGAGCGTGTCTTTGCGGATATCGCGCAGCACGCGCTTCTGCGCGTCCGTCAGTGAGAAGGGTAGCTTCTCTTTATAAAATTTATCAAAGTAGTTGTCGATCTTCTCTAGCACAAAGCCGCGTACGGTATTACTGCGGTTGGCTTTCAGCTTCATCACCTTCAGCTGTATCTGAAACAGCTCGTCAAACTTGATACGAAACTGTGCGTCTGCCAGTGCGTGCTCATTCTTCGGGAAGTGGATATTGCGCATGGCATCATAGCGCGCCATGAGCTTTTGCCTGGATAGCACCGCCTCCGGCAGGTACTCCGGTATATCGCGCTCGCCAGCCTGCTCTACCATCTTGTGTGTCATCTTCTGGATGGCTCTAGAGTCTATGAATTTCTTCTTAGCCTTCTCAGTGGTGGGGTAAACAGGCTGCAAGCCCGGCGCTGCGTCCTTCTTGTACTCACTGGCTAGCTCCATCTCGGGATGCGGAATATTGTAATCGCCGTTGAAGTAATTCGGCTTGCCAAAAAGGATGTACTCTGTATTCAGTTTCAGGATGCGCTCGATCCAGTTGGCCCCCTGAAACCATACGAGCTGTATCTCACCTGTGCCATCTACAAAGCCTGCGACCAACCTCCTGCCGCGGCCTGTGCCGACCATATCAAAGTAGGTGATTCGCCCCTTCAGCTGAATGTACTGCGTATTAAAATTGATCTCGCGTATCTCGTGTATGACCGAGCGGTCTACATAGCGGAAAGGATAGTAATACAACAGGTCACGGAAGGTCGCGATCTCAAACTCCTTGCGCATGACCTCGCCTTTGGCTGGGCCCACACCTTTGAGGTATTCTATAGGAGTATTGAGGAAGGAGGACATCGGTCAAAAGTAAAAAATACCCGAGAGTATGACTTATCGGGTGGATAATTGCTCAAAGTAGAAGTCCTGCATAGTGTGAATGGAATCACTACTCTTCCCCGCAGATCGTATTTGATGCATTAGATCATTGCTATTAAAATCGTTGTTATCATCTGATCCATAAACTGAGGACCACTCATGCCCATATACTATAAAATCGCTATCAAAGGCCAACATGATCCTTTTAAAGCTATCATGATAAAAGTCTAAAGATTCTGGAGAGATAACAGATTGTGGGCTCCCGTATACGGAGAAAATATCCCAAGGTCCTGTCACCCATATCAGGTCATTAATACGGGCACAACGAATAGTATCATATAATCCTACGTTGGGCAATGAATACCTAAAACCATAACTACCGTGTTTCTCCCAACCAGTATGTGACGAATCAGTCGCGCAGTTGCTTTTTGGCACATATTGACCTGAACCTCGCAAATATGAATGTGTCTCGTCCAGGCTTTTCAAGATTTTCCTTGCATCTATTTCGACATTTTTCAAAGTGTCGAGATACTTAGTCTCGTCTTCACCGATCTCATCATACAGATTGTTTTTACCGTAGGCAAAGACCCAAACCGCCATAGTATTCTTTTATTTTTAAAGATAGTAAGTCAGCATAAAACAAAACAGCCCCTCAGAGATGAAGGGCTGTCTATTGTCTATTTCAAACGAATTATGCTTGTGCAGCCGCAGCCTTTGCGCGGATGATGTTCAGGGCGCCACCGGCCTTGAACCATTCGATCTGCTGTTCGTTGTAGGTATGGTTTACCTGTATCTCGTCCTTGCTACCGTCCTTGTGGTTCAGCACCACAGTCAGCGGCTTGCCCGGAGCGAAAGAGGTCAGGCCCAGGATATCGATGTTGTCATCTTCCTGTACCTTGTTGTAGTCATTCTTATCCGCGAAAGTGAGGCCGAGCATACCTTGCTTTTTCAGGTTAGTCTCGTGGATACGTGCGAAAGACTTCACAAGGATAGCACGTACACCCAGGTGGCGTGGCTCCATCGCTGCGTGCTCGCGGCTTGATCCCTCACCATAGTTCTCATCACCTACTACTATAGAGCCGAGGCCTGCAGCCTTGTAGGCGCGCTGTACCTTTGGCACTTCGTCATAGGCGCCGGTCATTTCATTCTTCACAGAATTGGTCTTATCATTGAAGAAGTTGGTAGCGCCGATGAGCATGTTGTTAGAGATATTATCCAGGTGGCCACGGTATTTCAGCCATGGACCAGCCATAGAGATATGGTCAGTAGTACACTTGCCCTTGGCCTTGATCAGTAGCTTGAGTCCCTTGATGTCAGTGCCCTCCCATGGAGCGAAGGAGTACAGCAGCTGCAGACGGTCAGACTCTGGATTTACCACCACATTGATACCGCTGCCATCAGCAGCCGGTGCCTGATAGCCCGGATCATCTACGGCAAAGCCCTTGGTAGGCAGCTCGTAGCCAGATGGCGGATCGAGTTTCACGGTCTCACCTTTCTCATTGACCAGTGTATCGGTGAGCGGGTTGAAGGTCAGGTCGCCGGCGATAGCCAGTGCTGTGGTCAGCTCAGGCGATGCTACGAATGCATATGTATTAGGGTTGCCATCCTGACGGGCAGCAAAGTTACGGTTGAAAGAGTGAACGATGGTGTTCTTCTCTTTCTTGTCTGCGCCTGCGCGTGCCCACATACCGATGCACGGACCGCATGCGTTAGCATACACTTCTGCGCCGATCTTGTTGAAAGTATTGATGAAACCATCACGGTCTATAGTGAAGCGGATCTGCTCAGAGCCCGGCGTAATGCTGAATTCAGCCTTTGCCTTCAGGTTCTTGTCAGCTACTTGCTGCGCGAGAGATACTGCGCGGGAGATATCTTCGTAAGAAGAGTTTGTACAGCTACCGATCAGGCCTACTTGTACCTTGGTAGGCCAGCCATTTGCGGCAGCAGCCTCTTTCATCTTAGAGATAGGCGTAGCGAGATCCGGTGTGAATGGACCATTGATGTATGGCTCCAGTTCGTCCAGGTTGATCTCGATCAGCTCGTCAAAGTATTTAGCGGGATCAGCATATACCTCTGGGTCAGCGTTCAGGTGCTCCTTCACGCCATTGGCCAGGTCAGCCACATCTGCGCGGCCTGTGGCGCGCAGGTAGCGCTCCATACTCTCGTCATAGCCGAATGTAGATGTAGTAGCGCCGATCTCAGCACCCATGTTGCAGATCGTGCCCTTGCCGGTACAGCTCAGTGACACAGCACCATCACCGAAATATTCTACGATAGCACCTGTTCCACCCTTTACGGTCAGGATACCGGCCACTTTCAGGATCACGTCTTTTGCAGAAGCCCAGCCATTCAGTTTGCCGGTCAGCTTCACGCCGATCAGCTTAGGCCACTTGAGCTCCCATGGCAGGCCCGCCATCACGTCTACCGCGTCAGCGCCACCTACACCGATAGCCACCATACCGAGGCCGCCGGCATTCACCGTGTGAGAGTCAGTGCCGATCATCATACCGCCTGGGAACGCATAGTTCTCAAGCACGATCTGGTGGATGATACCTGCACCCGGCTTCCAGAAGCCGATGCCATATTTATTAGATACAGATGCAAGGAAGTCGTATACCTCTTTATTGCCCGAGTTGGCCACCTCGAGGTCAGCCTTGGAGCCTACCTTGGCAGTGATCAGGTGGTCGCAATGTACCGTAGACGGCACCGCAGCCTTCTTGCGGCCGGCAGTCATAAACTGGAGCAGCGCCATCTGAGCCGTGGCATCCTGCATGGCCACGCGGTCCGGTGCGAAGTCTACGTATGATTTGGTACGCTCAAATACGACAGGCTTTTGATCGCTGTGCAGGTGAGAGTAAAGTATCTTTTCTGTGAGGGTAAGCGGCTTGCCGGTGAGTGCACGGGCGGCCTGAACCTTGGCAGGGAGTGCTTCATACACTTTCCTGATCATTTCTATGTCAAATGCCATGACTTGTGATTTGTGAGTTTACGATTGAAAATCTGATTAAGATAATGCGAATATATATCCTTTTACGATGAGGACGGGACGAAGTGCCGGATATTTGAAGATTGTTAGCGTTTTTTCTCTAATAGCGAAAATTCGCTCAAATGAATTAAAGCCGTTTAGATTGATCCTAAGCCAGAATGGTAGCCACCAGGCGGCGGGCGCCACCCACTTCCCTAAACTCACAGAGATAGATACCTTGCCAGGTGCCGAGGTTAAGTTTATGATTGGAGATCGGTATGGTCACTGATGAGCCTGCGAGTACCGACTTGATATGTGCAGGCATATCATCATCCCCCTCATCATTGTGGGTGTAGTATTGCTCTCCCTCTACGACGATCCTATTGAATGCTGTCTCAAAATCGACGCGCACAGATGGATCAGCATTCTCATTGATGGCCAGTGCGGCAGAGGTATGTTTGATAAAGAGCTGCAGCAGGCCCGTCTCCGGCAGAGGAGGCAGGTTGCGTACTATCAGATCTGTGATCAGGTGAAAGCCGCGCTTGTGTGCTGGTATGGTTAGCTCTGTCTGGTGTACCATATCTGGTTTATTTGCATGACTAAAGTAGCAAATAACAGGCCCGTAGTATCTTTATACTTTGATAAAAAACGCCCACCTTTGCTGCGTATGAATCTCACAGAGAATATACGCCTCGCTATGCGCGCGATACTGGGCAATAAACTGCGCTCCGCCCTTACGCTTATGATCATCATCTTTGGTATCATGGCGCTGATCGGTATCCTCACGGCTACCGAAGGTATCACTCAGTCCGTGGCTAATCTGAGTTCGGAGATGGGATCCAATACCTTTAGCATAAAAAATGAAGGACAGACCCGGCGCCGCCGCCGGCGTAAAGCTGTAGTGGATAATCCTCCCATCACCCTGCTGCAGAGCCAGGAGTTTAAAAAGAACTATAAATATCCCGCCACGGTGGCCCGGTCTACAGATGCCGATGGCGCTGCGGTGATCAAATATGAATCTCAAAAGACCAACCCTAATGTACGGATCATGGGCGTGGATGATGACTACCTGAAGGTAGCGGGATGGAGCATCCAGTCCGGACGCAATATGTCTAAATCAGAAATAGAAAATGGTCAGAACGTCATCTTGCTGGGAAAGGATGTGGTGGCCAAGATATTTCCCCCGCGAGAAGAGCCGGTAGGCAAAATGGTTAACATAGGCAGCAGCAAGTATCGGGTCATAGGCCAGCTGGCCCCCAAAGGTGCCAGTCAGGTGAGCAATGACAATATGGCCATGATACCACTCATGACCGCCAAGCGAAATTTTGGAGATGATGCTACATCATATAATATCAGCGTGATGGTAGGCAATACTACTGAGCTCAATCAGGCGGCAGATGAGGCAGAGGGAGTGTTTCGCACGGTGCGCAAGATCAGGCCCGGAGAGGACCCAAACTTTGAAGTATCCAAAAGTGATAAGATGGCAGAGCAAAACCTCGATGTGCTCGGCAATATCAGTATGGCTACTGTGGTGATAGGCATCCTCACACTCATAGGCGCAGGTATCGGCCTCATGAATATCATGCTGGTGAGCGTCAACGAGCGGACGCGGGAGATCGGTGTGAGCAAAGCCCTCGGAGCTACCAAGCGGGTCATCCGCATCCAGTTTCTCACGGAGTCTACTACTATCTGTATGATAGGCGGAGTGATAGGTATCATCATGGGGGTGCTAGTGGGCAACCTGGTAGTACTGGTGCTGCACTCTTCCTTTGTGATGCCCTGGCTGTGGATCTTCCTCGGGCTTACCTTTACTTTTATCATCGGTATGGCAGCAGGCATCTATCCTGCTATCCTCGCGTCCAACCTGGACCCGGTAGAGGCGCTCCGCTATGAGTAGTTTGGCCTGGTGGCGGGCCCCGGCGGTGGGAGTATGCTATGATTCGGTCATATTTGATATATTTGCCGCTATTCCAAAAAAAATTCAATCACTCAAAACGAAAAGACAAAATGGGCAGAGGAGATAAACGTACTGCAAAAGGAAAAAGGTTCAAGGGCTCATATGGCAACTCAAGGCCGCAAAAAGAGGCTGTCGTGGTAGCTCCAAAGTCTGACAAGGCTAAGCCAGCCAAGAAGGCTGCTGACAAGGAGGTGACAGCCAAGAAGGCTCCGCCTCGCAAGGCTCCTGCTAAGAAAGCTGAAGAGTAATGCTCCGGATACTCTAAGAATATAAAAAGCGCAGAGACATTGTTCCTGCGCTTTTTTTGTTTTTATATACTACGGCGCCAGGCGCCCTGTGGTCCACTGGCTATCTTGCCTGCGATAGAAGATACGGTCATGCATACGCGATGGTCTTCCCTGCCAGAACTCAAAATAATCCGGCACAAGTACATAGCCGCCCCAGTGGCCGGGACGTACCGGCGGCTGTGAATGTGCCTCTGCCAGCTGCTCCTCCAGATAAGTGCGGGATGGTACCACAGCACTCTGCGGGGAGGCTATCGCGCCGTAGCGGCTCTCTATAGGCCTTGAGTCAAAATACTCATCAGAGCGCTCCGGCGAGATATGCTCTAGCCGGCCCTCTATACGTACCTGGCGCTCCAGTATATCCCAGAAGAATAATATCTGTCCCTGCGGATTCTCTCTTATCTCCTGGCCCTTGCGGCTGTCATAGTTGGTAAAGAATACAAAACCCTCTTTGCTGAATTCCTTGAGGAGTACAATGCGTGCAGATGGCTTGCCATCAGGTGTGGCAGTGGCGATCACCATGGCATTGGCCTCTTTGATAGCAGATGCCTTGGCATCCTGGTACCAGATTTCAAACTGTGAAAATGGATCAGCAGAGATAGTGTCTTCTGTGAGTTCGGCCTTAGAGTAGTTGTGACGCTCGTAGTGGAGATTCATGGCGAATTAGATTGCAGTAGCGAATGTAATCATACGCAGGTAATCTGCCTATGACATTTGCCACTACTGCACGATCAGCTTAAACTGCTTCTCCTCGCGTACAGTATCTGAGTTGCTGGGATTTCCGCTGGCTTTCATCTTGACATCAAAGCGTACGATGGTCTGGGGCAGCAGCGAGTCCGGCACACGGTAGGAGCCGGTCCAGGTGTACTTGTTATTCAGCAGGCTGCTGGGGCTATCCAGTCTGACAGCGAAGAGTGTATCAGGATAGGTGTAGTTGAAGTTAGCATTGCCGGAGCTGTCTATCTGGTATTTGCAGGTCACATTGTTGATCGGGCGGTCTGTGGTAAACTGGATCTGAATCTGCTGCGTACCGCCGGCATATTGATATTTGATCAGGGAGTCCGGCTTTACTATGGTGATCGGCTCTACTATGCCATCGCTGACGTCTTTCTTGCAGGAGTGGATGACTAGTACTGCCATCAGTGCGAGCGCAGCTGCGCCAGAGAGAATGAATTTTTTCATCGTGTGATGCGGACGGTTTTGTGCAAACTTAAAAATACTTCATCAAAAACTCAGTGACAGTTTGGGCTACCTTGCCGTAGGGGAACCACAGCGGCGTAGATACAGATCCGCTGTGCAGCGCTTTCAGCACCGCGCGCTCATTACTAAATTCCTTGAAGCCAAAGTGCCCCGTAGACTTACCTATGCCTGAGTTGCTCACCCCGCCAAATGGCAGGTACGGGTTGGTAATATGGATCACGTTGTCATTGATACAGGTACCGCCGGCTGTCGTATGGCTCAGCATGTATTTCTGGTTCTTACTGCTGGAGGAGAAGATGTAGAGGGAGAGGGGTTTCTCTTTGCTATTGACCAGCGCCAGCGCCTCATCTATGTTCTTGTAGGTGATCACCGGCAGTATCGGGCCAAAGATCTCCTCCTGCATCACCTTAGAATCCAGCGATACATTGGTGAGGACTGTAGGGGCGATATAGTTTTCCGACTCTGCGGTCTGGCCGCCTGCTTCTACCTTGGCACCGGCTTTTACGGCATCATCGAGGAGACCTTTTACGCGGAGGTAGTTCTTGTTATTGATCAGGCGCGCGAGGTCAGGACTGGCCTGCGGATCAGCGCCGAAACTCTTCGTTATCGTCTCCTTCATCTTAGTGATAAATTCATCCTTCTTGCTCTCATGGATCAGCACGTAGTCAGGTGCGATACAGGTCTGGCCGAGGTTGATCCATTTGCCCCAGGTTAGCTTTTTGGCCGCAGCATTGATATTGGCAGTCTCATCTATAAATGCGGGAGACTTGCCGCCCAGCTCCAGCGTGACAGGTGTCAGGTGTTCTGCAGCGGCCTTCATGATCACCCTGCCCACAGCCGGGCTACCGGTAAAGTGGATATGGTCCCACTTCAGCTTGAGCAACTCGGCAGAGACCGTGTGGTCGCCTTCTATCACGGCCACGTCGGCTTCGTTGTATGCTTTATTGATGAGCGTCTTGAGCACCGCAGAGGTGTGTGGGGTATATTCAGATGGCTTGATGATCACCGTATTGCCTGCGGCTATAGATGAGATCGCAGCCACGAGCGGCAGCATAAAGGGATAATTCCACGGAGATAAGATTAGGGTCGTACCCTTGGCCTCGTAGATGATCTTAGAGCTGGAGCCGATCATGGCCAGTGGCGTCTCTACCTCTACCTCCTGCATCCACTCCGCTATGCGGCTCATGGCAAAACGCGCCTCTGTGAGTACAGAATACAATTCTGCAAAGTCACTCTCTACCTTGGCCTTGCGGAGGTCTTTGTACATTGCCTCCTCTATCTGGGGCCGCAGCTCAAAGATCGTATCTATCAGCTTTTGCAGCTTGGCGCGGCGCTCAGAGGCGGTGCTGCTTTTGGCGGCCTGCCTGTTTCGCTGCTGGAGGTTAAAGATGCGGATGATCTCCTCCAGCTTGGTATTGGGGCTGATAGGAATGGACTTTGTGGCGGGAGCTGTTGCGGTTGCTTCCATGCTGTCTTATTTGTTAAGTCTATAAAGATAGACATAAATACGCATGGTATCAAAGCCTTATTCAGTGACGGGCATCAAATTTGAGGGCAACAAAAGGCTTTAACAAGCGTTAGGTGCTTTGATACCACCTATATCCTCTGAGTTATTTACTTTTGCGCCCCGTTGAGAGAGTCCAGATCATATATCATCCTGCTCGTGCTGCTGCTATCAGTGGTGTCAGCTCAGGCACAGTTTCATGAGATAGGTGTGTGGGGCGGCGGTGCCAATTACTATGGTGATCTCAATCCTACTTTCAACTGGAAGTACGTAGGTCCTGCAGGAGGCGTTTTCTATCGCTATAACATAAATAAAAGACTGGCCGCCAAGGCTATGGTCAGCTTTGGTCAGGTAGCAGCAGATGATGCCGGCTCCAGCCTGGCCCGCAGCCGCCAGCGCAACTTGTCCTTCCGCTCATACGTGGCCGATATATGCGGCACCTTCGAGTTCAATTTCTTTAAGTTTAACAAGAATAACCCTAAGCATAACGGCTGGACACCCTATATCGCTACGGGGGTGGGTATGTTTTTCTTCAATCCTGAGGCACAATATAAAGGCAAGTGGTACTATCTGCAGCCGCTCGGCACCGAGGGGCAAAACGACGCCAGCTACTCCGGTGTCAAAAAATACAAGCTATACTCCTTTGAGATACCGCTGGAGTTTGGCTTCAAGGTCCACCTGAAGAAGAACTGGAATATCAATGCCTTTATGTCCTTCCGGGAGACCTTTACGGACTATCTGGATGATGTGAGTGGCAACTATCCTTCATCTGCCTCCCTTCCCGGTGGGTCACGTGGCCTGGCGGCAGTCTTTTCAGACCGCTCCGGAGAAGTGAATAACGGAGAGAAAACCGGCAAGCCCGGCTATCAGCGGGGCGAGTCTGCTCAAAAGGATCAATATGTATTTGTCGGCGTGGCTATCTCGTATACCTTTATGTCTCTGAGGTGCCCGGACCCGGGATCGACTTGGCCGTATAGATAGTTTTATCTATAAATGTTTGATTATCATTTGAAAGGGCGTGTTTTTAGAGATGGCGCGATGAACGGCCAATCAAACTTCCTGCCAAGGCTAAAAAATTGTTCATATTCTCCAAAAAATGTTTGTAAACTGTCGGATTAATGCTACATTTGCAATCCGTTTTCCGAAAGGGCTTCCAAAACGATCAGAAAACATTATTCAATTCACAATTAATAAACTCATTACAATGGCCGATTTAAAAGCTCTTGCTGAGACTCTCGTAAACCTGACTGTAAAGGACGTAAACGAGCTCGCATCTATCCTGAAATCTGATTACGGTATCGAACCAGCTGCTGCTGCTGTAGCCGTAGCTGCTCCTGCTGCTGGTGGCGCTGCTGCTGCTGCTGAGAAAACTGAATTTGACGTGATCCTGAAGTCTGCTGGCGCTCAGAAACTGAACGTAGTAAAGATCGTGAAGGACCTCACAGGCCTCGGTCTGAAGGAAGCTAAGGATCTCGTAGACGGTGCTCCAAAGCCAGTTAAAGAAAAGGCTGACAAGGCTACTGCAGAAGATCTGAAGAAGAAACTCGAAGAGGCAGGCGCAGAAGTTGAACTCAAGTAATTCAATACTGTCCTGACACACGTTTTAAGGCACGACTCACTCTCAAGGGTGAGCGTGCCTTAAACTGTTTTTTAAGAGATGCATAATCTCAACCCCAGAGCAAGATGGGGAGCAATCATGAAAACCGAGCGGAAACCCGCACCCATACTGGGTAAAACCAGATTTTAAGTCGAAATTTCAAACAAAACATAAAGAAAGACATGGCCGAAATCAAAAAAGCAAAGGAAAGAGTCAATTTCGGTAAAGTTAACCTCGCAGACGAGTCGCCAGACCTTCTTGACATCCAGCTTTCTACGTTTAAAGAGTTCTTCCAGATCGAAACTACCACTGATGGCCGCTCCTCTGAGGGTCTCCACAGGGTATTCATGGAGAACTTTCCTATCTCTGATACGCGCAACATCTTCGTACTCGAATTTCTCGATTACTTTATAGACCCGCCACGCTACTCTATGGATGAGTGCGTAGAGCGTGGCCTCACATACTGCGTGCCACTGAAGGCTAAGCTGAAACTGTCTTGTAATGACCCTGAGCACATCGACTTCAAGACGATCGTGCAGGATGTATTCCTCGGAAACATCCCATACATGACGCCAAAGGGAACCTTTATCATCAATGGTGCTGAGCGTGTAGTAGTATCACAGCTGCACCGCTCTCCGGGTGTATTCTTCGGCCAGTCATTCCACCCGAATGGTACTAAGATCTACTCTGCCCGTGTGATCCCGTTCAAGGGCGCATGGATGGAGTTTGCTACCGATATCAATAACGTAATGTACGCCTACATCGACCGTAAGAAGAAATTCCCGGTCACGATGCTGCTCCGTGCAGTAGGCTACGACTCTGATAAGGATATCCTGAAACTCTTCGATCTGGCTGATGAGATCAACATCGGCGTGAAGAAAGACCTCCAGAAATCAGTAGGCCGTAAGCTGGCTGCGAGGGTGCTCCGCACCTGGATGGAGGACTTCGTGGATGAAGATACCGGTGAGGTAGTTTCTATCGAGCGTAATGAAGTGCTCCTGGAGCGCGATACCACTATCACCGAGGATAACCTCGACCTGATAGCCGGCTCCGGCGCCAAGTCTATCTTCGTACATAAGGAAGTACAGACTCAGGACTACTCTATCATATTCAATACACTCCAGAAGGATACCTCTAACTCTGAGATAGAGGCTCTCAACCATATCTATAAGCAGCTCCGTGGCTCAGATCCACCTGACGAGGAGACTGCCCGTGGCATCATAGAGAAGCTCTTCTTCTCTGACAAGAGGTATGACCTCGGTGAGGTAGGCCGCTACAAGATCAATAAGAAGCTCGGCCTGGATGATACACATGACACCAAGGTTCTCACTAAGACGGATATCATCCTGATCGTGAAGTACCTCGTGGCACTGAGCAACCAGCGCGCTGAAATAGATGACATCGACCACCTGAGCAACCGTCGCGTACGTACTGTAGGCGAGCAGCTGTATGCTCAGTTTGGCGTGGGTCTGGCTCGTATGGCACGTACCATCCGTGAGCGTATGAACGTGCGTGACAATGAAGTGTTTACCCCGGTAGACCTCATCAATGCACGTACCCTGTCATCTGTGATCAACTCCTTCTTTGGTACCTCACAGCTGTCACAGTTTCTCGATCAGACCAACCCTCTGGCAGAGATCACCAATAAGCGCCGTGTATCGGCCCTTGGACCCGGCGGTCTCTCCCGTGAGCGTGCAGGCTTTGAGGTGCGTGACGTACACTACTCTCACTATGGCCGCCTCTGTACTATCGAGACACCGGAAGGACCAAACATCGGTCTGATCTCCACGCTCTGCGTACACGCCAAGGTGAACGATATGGGCTTCATCGAAACTCCATACCGCAAGGTGAAGGACGGCAAGGTAGAAGTGAAGGGTAAACCAGTATTCCTCTCAGCTGAAGAAGAAGACTCTAAGAAGATCGCTCAGGCTAAGGTGGATATGGACTTCAAGACCGGAAACTTCCTCACTGACAAGCTGAAGTCAAGGTATCAGGGTGACTTCCCTATCCTGGCTCCTGCTGAGGTAGACTATATGGACGTAGCGCCAAACCAGATCGTAGGTGTATCCGCATCCCTCATCCCATTCCTGGAGCATGATGATGCTAACCGTGCGCTCATGGGATCAAACATGCAGCGTCAGGCTGTGCCACTGCTCAAGCCGCAATCTCCTATCGTAGGCACAGGCCTCGAGGGCAAGGTAGCTGCTGACAGCCGCAATCTGATCAATGCAGAAGGCGCAGGTACTGTAGAATACGTAGATGCAAACGAGATCCACGTACGCTATGACAAGACTGAAGATGAAAAGCTCGTCAACTTTAAGGACGAGAAGGTAGTATATAAGCTGTCTAAATTCCTCAAGACAAACCAGAGCACATGTATCAACCTGAAGCCGCTCGTCCGCAAGGGCCAGCGTGTACAGAAGGGCCAGGTACTCTGCGAAGGCTTCTCTACACAGGATGGCGAGCTCGCACTCGGTGCTAACCTCAAGGTGGCATTCATGCCATGGAAGGGCTACAACTTTGAGGATGCGATCGTGATCAATGAGCGTATCGTACGTGATGACGTATTCACCTCTATCCAGATCGAAGAGTTTGAGCTGGAAGTGCGTGATACCAAGCTCGGCGAAGAAGAACTCACACCAGATATCCCTAACGTATCAGAAGAAGCAACCAAGGACCTCGATGAGAATGGTATCATCCGCGTCGGTGCCAAGGTGAAGGAAGGCGATATCCTGATAGGCAAGATCACTCCAAAGGGTGAGACTGATCCTACTCCGGAAGAAAAACTCCTCCGCGCTATCTTCGGTGACAAGGCTGGTGATGTGAAGGATGCTTCACTAAAGGTGCCACCATCTATCGAAGGTACTGTGATCAGCAAAAAGCTCTTTGCCCGTGCTAAGAAAGATAAGACTGCCAAGACCAAGGAGAAGGCAGCGCTCGAGAAGCTCGATAAGGACTTCGAAAAGCGTGTAGCTGAGATCAAGGGCCTGCTGGTAGACAAGCTGATGGGCGTGCTCAGCGGCAAGGTGTCTGCAGGTGTCTTCTCAAACTACAAGGAAGAGTGGATCAGCAAGGGAACTAAGTTCTCTGCCAAGGTGATCCAGGATCTCGACTTTGCCAATGTAGATGGCAACGGCTGGACCAAGGAAGAAGAGTCTAACGTGCTCGTGAAGGCAATGCTCCACAACTATAACCTGCGCCTCAACGAGGAAACAGGTAAGTACAAGAGGGAGAAGTTTAACATCTCTATCGGTGATGAGCTGCCATCTGGTGTACTGAAGCTCGCTAAGGTATACATAGCCAAGAAGCGTAAGCTGAAGGTAGGTGATAAGATGGCGGGCCGCCACGGTAATAAGGGTATCGTAGCCAAGATCGTACGTGCAGAAGATATGCCATTCCTCGAGGACGGCACGCCGGTAGATATCGTACTGAATCCACTGGGTGTACCATCTCGTATGAACCTCGGCCAGATATATGAGACAGTACTCGGCTGGGCTGGTCTGAAGCTCGGTGTGAAGTTTGCTACGCCGATATTTGACGGTGCTACACTGGGCGAAATATCTGAGTGGGTAGCCAAGGCCGGAGTACCAGAGCTGGGTTCTACCTACCTCTATGATGGCGAGACAGGCAACAGGTTTGACCAGCCTACTACCGTAGGTGTGATCTACATGCTGAAGCTGAGCCACATGGTGGATGACAAGATGCACGCACGTAGCATCGGACCATACTCTCTCATCACGCAGCAGCCTCTGGGCGGTAAGGCTCAGTT
>JAFDYN010000005.1 GCA_018267385.1 Bacteroidota bacterium
TGTAACATAGAAATCTCTGCGGTAAAAAAGGCTGCTCAAGTCCCATTTGGGATTTAGGGGCATAAAAAAAGGGCGGGATACCCCGCCCCGGTACTTGTACTCAGGCAAAGAGATACATGTTCACGACTATAAAGGCCTGAGCGTAACAGGTACGGAAGTATGCTGTGTCCTGCCTGTGGCAGACGATGAGGTGGCTAAGTGTAATGGCGATGATCCGGATATAGCGGCTATCTCTACGAGGTTTTCCAAAAACCGGACGATACGCTGACGGATGGATAGGGGGATAGATATTTTACTCATGCACTGATAGTTGATGCCCTGCGGCTACTATCTTTTACGCGGTGTGCGGGATTAAGTTTCAGGCTGGTTATCCACCGCGCTGGTGTACTACTGCCACATGGCTACGGTAGGTGGTCAGCCCGTCACGGCTATGTATGCGCACAGTATACTGCCCGGCAGGCAGCGCGGCTACAGGCACGATATTGACCCGGTCTGCCAGCGTGGCCTGGTATACTTTCCGCCCTGTGGCATCATACAGCTCCAGCAGGTCTCCCACCTCCTTTTCCTCCAGGCCTATAGATAGCTGGGCATCTGCAGGGTTTGGCCAGATGGCCACATGATGTATGGCGCTGATATCGGGCAGGCCGGTAGCCACAGGGATCACACCGGCATCAAAGCGCACACTGTCTACCCAGAGCTGAGTGCCTATAGTGGGGAAAGTAGCCCCCGAGGCATAGAAAATGATCTGAAGCGAATCTGGCTCCAGGGTATCCGGCAGGAATGGCGCATAGTAATCTATGAGCGGAAGGGCCGCATTGTAATGCCACTGACTGTCCGGCTGCAGGGCAAAGGCCACAGATATCAGCTCCTGGCGCGTATGGGTGATCGTATCCCAGTGTGTCAGGCCTACTGATACCAGCGCGGTATCATGCGCACCAGCAGCAGGGATCATGCGGTAGTCAAAGTAGAGGGTATCGGGCCTCACACCATAGCGCTGATAGCCCATCTGCAGCCCTGGTCCCGTGGGTGGCTGCTGGTAGGAGGCACCACCCAGCGCGGCAAAACCGGCGAGTGTGACCCGGCCATAGCCCGGCAGTGTGATAGTATCTACCTTCAGCAGTAGTGATGAGGAGTCAGTACTATAGTAGCCGGTCACCATCGTATCGCGCTGTGCCAGGCGCATGGCAGAGTCTGCCAGTGCTTGATTGTGCGAGCCTATGGCGCTGGCCCAGGTGCCCCAGCCATTAGGCGCCTGCTCTGAGGCCCAATATTGAAAGCTCCCATTAGGTACCTGCTGCGCCATGGCAGAGATAAATACAATGATTAATGCGCAAAGCGCCAGGACTTTTTTCATCAGAGTAAATGTAGGTAAAATACGCGGCCATGAGACGGGAAGGATCTGCAAAAAAATGAAATAAGGCAAACCTGTCACTGACCAGCTATATCGAGATCGTAGTAATACAAGCTATCATATGCGTACTCATTGATCGTATCATCCGCCAAACCCTTTCGCACAGGGTCAGCATCTGGAGTATAAATGACAATACCGATCAGTGTGGTGTGTGTAGTATCATAATACCTCCATTCCCCTGTCTTGATGTTGCGGTAGGCCACAGTGACATACTGGTGCAGCGTAGCAGGGTCTATATGGAATATAGAGTCAATAGCTATCTTACCTGCATAATTGCCTTCTGCAATACAGTGGCAGTATTTATTTCTTTCTGAGTAGAAACCCTTTTTGACAAAAGAATATTTGGGGCCATCTGCTACGGCCAGCGCTAGTATTACTATAGATGTAAATATCGTTTTCATAACCTTACTCTATATGCCACCGCAGCCCGATGTACCCCTTTGCACCCTGATTAGGCGCATAGATATAGCTGGCATCAAAACGGTAGTTGTGCGGATTATTGTCCAGATCGGTCACGTATTTATTGAAGGGGTCATTGCCGCGCAGGATCAGGTTTTGCGGGCGGAAGTTCAATAAATTACTACCCCCTGCATAGATATCCAGCCCAAATTTGAATGCCTTTGTCAGCTGCAGGTTCATGAGGCAGTACCAGGGTGAGCGCTGTGGCCGGTCGTCTCCGTACACCGTATTGAGATACATGGGCGAGTTGATCAGGCCGGTCCAGTCTATGGAGAGTCCCGGCTTTTTGAAGGCATAGGTGATCACGTAGTTGGCCGTGTAGGCAGGAGCATTGATCACATTACTATAGACATAGTGGCCGCTGCCATCCTGAGAGAGGTCCCTGTTTAGCATGCCCGTCATACCGATATGTGCCGATAGCGGTATGCGGAAGTTCATATCTACGTTCACGTTCACGCCCGTGCTGATATTGAGAGAGCCATCATTGCTATAGATCACCGCATCCGGGCGCGAGTGGATGTCTACTTCTATTTTATTGATGATGGTATTGAAGAAGCCATTGGCCTCGATATTAAAATTGCCCCTGGCGTCTATCTTGCGCTCATAGCTGAGGTGCGCGCCGTAGCTCAGCTCCGTCTTGATATCACCGCTGATGATGATCTTCTTATTATTGGTAAAGGCGTACCTGTCATCTGAGAATACATTAGGCGTGCGAAAGCCGCTGCCGAGGCCAAAGCGTACGAAGTCCAGCTTCTTCAGCGAGCTCCACTTGTAGTCAAAGCGCGGGCAGATAGCATTGCCCTTATAGAGCGAGTTGTACTCATAGCGGATACCAGCCAGTATCTCATTCTGCGGATTGAGATGTATCATGTCTTGTATGAAGACCGCTGCAAAGTGATTGATCAGCGCATGCGTGGCACCTGTGGCAGAGTCTACATCAGAGATATTGTCCTTGTACCAGTAGAGCTTGTACATAGCTCCCACCATCATCTCGCTGATGCCTCCTATTTTATTGTCATACAGTAGCTGCAGGCGCCCGTTGCGCTCATGGTTATTGAAGGGATTGTAACCATACCAGGCATTCTGTGCATGGTCAGTATAGGATACCTGCAGGGAGACGTTCTCCCTTTTGACCGGCAGCAGGAAGTTGCCATAGACCTCAAACCTATCGGTCCTGATCCGCTCACCATATACAGAGTCAGAGCCAAACCACCTGCGCGAGTAGTCGAGCTGTCCGCCCATGCGGTCCTCATAGATGTAGCGGCCATAGATAGACGAGAGCTTCTTGTATTTATTGCGAAAGGTCCACTTGGTAAAAAGCGACCCGCGCGTCGTGAGGGGTATATCGGTATAGCCGTCATGGTCCTTGTCCCAGTGTGTGCCCATCTGGTACAGGTTGGCCGTGATGATGCCGTTTGCCTTCTGGGCTTTGATATTAAAGCCTACCTCGGCGTTGAGCTCATTGTAAGTGCTGTACCGCACATTGCCAAAGAACTTTGGCGTGCGCTCGGAGCTTTTGGTGATCACATTGACCACACCCGCCACTGCATCTGAGCCGTATACGGTAGAGGCGGGCCCCTTGATCACCTCTATGCGGTCTATGATAGCCATAGAGATACCCTCCAGGCCATAGACATTGTTATTGCCGCCGGAGATGGGCAGGCCATCTATGGTGATGAGCGTGTAGATCCCCTCTTGCCCGTTTATCTCTATGTCGCTGGCACCATCTATCGAGCCATCGAGATTGGCCTGTATGCCACTGATCATGGTCATGGCCTGCGAGAGGTTGGTCACGTTGCTTTTGAGGAAGTATGACTGCGGGTATATCTCTACGGGTATGGCAAAGTCATCCTTGCGCAGCTCCTTGAGTGTGCCGGTATAGACGAACTCTTTGAGATTGACAGAGTCACGCTGCGCCCATGCGGGCACAGTGAGCAGGCAGAGCAGACTGCACATCAGTCGGGTGACATATCGGCTGAGTCGGGCGGAGGTCATCGTACCTGCTAAACTTAGTGAGATTTTCTGATGGTGACTGTTACATTTTGGGTAGGGTGGTTTTGTGTCGGTGAAAGTCCTCATAGGGCTATAGCACACTGATCCCACGGATAAAACGGATTTAATATTATAAATCAGTGTTATCCGTGTGCTTGCATTATGATTTACGAGTTTTAAATTCTTACTGCCAGTGCATTCCGTTCACGCCCTCCTTAAGTTGTCCCAAGGCTTCTCCGAGGCACATTTGAATGGAGGCTTTTCATAATCAAAGTGCTATGGCCTGAATTGATTTTGAACCGAGGCGATATCAATGTAGGGCTATGCTTTTGTGTGCTGCGTCTACGGCTTTGAGTTCGTCGGCTGTATAGTCCTGTATGGTGTAGGTGGCTATGGAGTCTGTGTGCATCTCATCGAGCAGGGCTACCATCTGCTCATAGCGGCTACCGGGCAGGAGCTTGATGATGCAGAGCAGGGGCTTGGAGCTGCCATCGTGGTACAGGCAATGCGTTTTGAGAAAATCCCGTTTGGCTTTCAGCCTTTGCCCGATGCTGTTGCGACCGGTGAGATCTATGGGGGTCACGGCCTTGCACTCTATCCCCTCCCAGGAGTAGTACCTGCCGCCGGAGTCAGCCAGGAGATAGACCAACTGGCACTCGGACACATACGTATCTACGGTGCTGTGACTGTCAGGTGCCTTGACATCCATAGCGCGCTGCTCGAGGAGTGTGGTGGTGAGCATAAAGAAGGTGATGAGCAGGAAGGCGAGGTCTACCATAGGGGTCAGGTCTACCCTTACGTTGATCTTCTTTGCGCGGTTACGTTTGTGCTTGCCTGTAGTGGTGGTGGTTTCTCCGATGTCTGCCATAGTGTTGGTTTTATAGCAGGATGATGTGGTGGGGTGGATTCCACAGGGTGGATGTTTTTATGACAATGGGGTGACACCTCACCCATCAGCCTTCGGCAGCTTCCCTCTCCCAAGGAGAGGGAAGCACCAGGTGTGCAAAGGACAACCTGTCAAGGCCGGATAAAATGCGCAATGAAATATAATTGATGCTATTGCCTAGTATGATGCATAGCTTGCCGAGAAGTATGGGCTGTGTTTTTCCCGGTACTTGTGATCACGGTAGCTGGCTGTAGAAGAGGCTGACGGACTGCATCCGTCGCAGCACTGTCTTTCCCTACTGTGGTCTGAGCATCGGTAGCGGATACCTCAGCCGCTGATGCTTCCAGCTCTGCTACGAGGTGGGATGGCAATTCCGGTTCGGCCCGGGAGTCGTAGCCGTAGTTTTGGCGGAGGATGAAATAGCAGGCCGAGGGGTTGAGGCGCTTGAAGAGGGCGCCTTCTTCGAGCTTTGTGATAAAGATCTGCTCGATATAGTAGATGCGATCCATGATGTCGCCTTCCAGCGCCCAGGTCTTTTTCCAGTAGCTCCAAAGCTGTTTGTAGCCTTTGACTTTGAGTAGCGCCTGAGATAGGGTGTGGATGCTTTCATCCCACGCCAGCTCCTCTATCTGATCGAGCATATCGTGGGTTTGCTGGTGGGTCCATCTGGTTGCGTTGGTATTGCCGGTAGGTGCGGACATAGGTATATGATTTTATGATGAAAAAATGAGGCCCCTAGATCCCCAAAGGGGACTTTAATACAAAAACAGCCAAGCCCCCTATTCCGAAGTATCGCACTCCCCTGAAGGGAGACTTGAATACAATTGTCTGAATCAGAATTTTCATGATTATAGAATTTTCAGAATTAGTACAGGATGTAATTCTTTTTCAAAATCGAGTGATGACTGGTTTTCAACTCAAAGCTAAGACGTCACTACGCAATCAATTTGCGCAGCAGAAAAAATGTATCAATTCAGGCATTGACCTATATCAGGTATCCTTTTCAGCACCAGTCATGTAGGTTGGCTTGATTTGCGTATTTTTGCAGTATGACGGTAGAGCAACTATACACCGGCTGCCTCTCAGAGGCTGCCTACTACATAGAGAGCCGCGGCGAGGCCGCTATCATAGACCCGCTGCGCGAGACGGGCCCCTATATCCGCCGCGCGGAGAAGGACAACGCGAAGATCAAGTATGTCTTTGAGACGCACTTTCATGCGGACTTCGTCTCCGGTCATGTGGAGCTGGCCCAAAAGACCGGCGCAAAGATCGTCTACGGGCCTAATGCCGCTTGCGGCTTTGACTGCTATAGTGCAAAGGATGGTGAGGAATTTAAGATAGGTGATGTGACCATCCGGGTGCTGCATACACCGGGCCATACGCTGGAGAGCAGTACCTATCTGCTACTGAATGAGAATGGCAAGGCACATTGTATCTTCACAGGGGATACCCTCTTCATAGGAGATGTGGGCCGCCCCGACCTGGCTATCAAGGCTGATGTGACCATCACCGACCTGGCCGGTATGCTCTACGACTCGCTACGACATAAAATCATGACACTGCCTGACGATGTGATAGTCTACCCCGCACATGGTGCAGGATCTGCCTGCGGCAAAAACCTCTCGAAAGACACCTCTGACACGCTGGGGCACCAAAAGGAAACCAACTACGCGCTGAAGGCGCAGACCAAAGAGGAATTTGTCGCGGCGATCACCGATGGACTGGCCCCTGCGCCGCGATACTTCCCGCTCAATGCCATGCTAAATAAGCAAGGCGCGCAGAGCCTGGATGAGGTGAATAAGACGGGCCTCCGCGCCCTCTCTCCTGCTGACTTTGAGGCGCTGGCCTATACGGGAGATGTGCTGATACTGGACACCCGCGCACCACAGGAGTTTGCAAAGGGCTTCGTGCCCGGCTCGATCAATATCGGTATAGACGGACAGTTCGCGCCGTGGGTGGGGGCACTAATCCCTACACTGGACCAGCCTATCCTACTGGTAGCAGACGCGGGACGCGAGGAGGAGACCGTGATGCGTCTCGCGCGCGTAGGTTATGACAATACACTGGGCTACCTGAGTGGTGGCGTAGCAGCATGGCGCGATGCGGGCAAGGATGTAGACACGATAGAGAGTATCTCTGCGGCAGAATTTGCCGCGCAGCACTGGAGTGATGGTATCAATGTACTGGACATACGCCGTCCCGGCGAGTATGAGACCGGCCACCTGCCTCATGTGCCTAACCGCCCGCTGGACTACATAGATGACTGGATGGGCAGCATAGACAAAGACAAGCAATACTATATACACTGTGCAGGCGGCTACCGCTCTATGATCGCTGCGTCTATCTTCAAATCGCGCGGAGTGCAGCACGTAATCGATATAGTTGGTGGCTACGGGGCTATCGCAAAGACAGACCTGCCAAAGGAAACCAGCCCTGCGTTGACCGCTTGACTTCTCACTGATAGTTCAGCCGGTCAAAGCTGAATATCCCTGCGTCTTTATTGCCCCGGCCCGTGATAAGATCACGAAGGATCACCGCGCCTATCTGGCTAAAGGTAATGCCATTGCCGCCGTAGCCCAGTGAGTAAAATACCCTTGAGTGCTTTTTCGCAGGGCCGATGTACGGTAGTCCGTCAGCCGTCTCACCAAAGGTGCCGGCCCACTCATAGTCTATGTGAAAGTCTACGAATGGAAACTTCTTCTGAAAGGCACGGCATAGCTCGTCTGACTTGCGCCGTATCAGCACATCCCGCTTGTGCCCGCTCTGCCAGGTCTCGTCCTTGCCGCCTATGATGATGCGATCGTCACTGGTCGTACGCATATACAGGTATGGCTTTGCCGTGTCCCATATCAGGCAGCGGTCGCGCCAGAGCTGCTCCCGTGGCACAGGCTTGCTGATGATAGCATAGGTACTGTGCAGGCGCGCTACATTGCGGTCCAGCCATTTTGTGGCTTCGTAGCCGGTGGCCATCACTGCGTACTTTGCGCGGAGCGCATAGCCGCGGTCCGTAGTCAGTGTCACCTCCCGCTCTGACTCATGGATAGCCGTCACCCCGGCATGATCATATATCTGCGCGCCCTGAGCGTGGCACCACTGCAGAATTTTCTGCGTGAGCAGGTAGGCGTCTGTCTCCGCGCCCTGCGCAGAGTAGATGGCGGCAGCATTGTCCAGGCCCCAGCGTTCTTTCACATCATTGCCATCCAGCCATTGCACGCTGATACCGATATCACGGCGCAGCTCATACTCTAGCCAGAGGTCATCCACATCTTTCTTCTTAGCAGCCAGCAGCAGGCTCTTTCGCTTGTGAAAAACCTTAGTGGCACCCACGGCTTTATGCACTTTATCCAGCTGATCTATACTATCATGACACAGCAGATAGCTGCGCTCTGCATCGTGCGGGCCCACTTTATCTATCAGCTCGCGAAGCGGCGTGTCTATTTCGTATTGCAGCAGAGCAGTCGTAGCAGCCGTGCTATCAGAGGCAGGCCGCGACTTAGATATCATCACCACCTTACAGCCTGCCCTGATCAACTCATATGCAGCCAGCGCGCCCGATATACCACTACCCACCACTATCACCTCTGCACGCAGGTCTTCGCATAGTGCAGGGTACGACGCCAGCACAGGAGTATGAAAGGGCCAGAAAGGTTCAGCGGATCGCAGATTCATAGAGATGACTTTACCCTGCGGGAAATCAAATACCCTGCCAGCGCCACAGATGTTCCTTGTCCAGTCTTTGATTAAAGTTCTCCCTTCAGGGAGGATTTAGCAGGATGCCTATTTCGCCACCAGATCGCAAAACCAGAAACCCATCTGTCCCTCGGGTTTGGCGTCATCTTTAGGCCTATCATATTCTCTATAGACCACCTCTCCCACCTCAAAGGCCACCGGCGAGCGGAATATCGGACCATCGTATACGAAGGTGTGAAACTCCCCGTTCTCTCCACAGGGGTCTACAGTAGCAGGCAGGTCTTTGATAAAGTCACGGTCTATCACGCGGCCCGCAAAGGACCTGTCCAGCATCTCCGACTTGATGCAGACCAGGATGGTCTTGAAACCCAGATCAAGGAACTCAGTGAGCAGCTCCCGAGTATCGCGCCCCCAGATGGGGAAATGGACAGTGATACCATACGGTCTGAGCTGCTTCTCTCGGTAGGCACGCAGGTCCTCCAGGAAGATATCGCCAAAGACCGTATCTGTATAGCCCCGCTCACGCAGGCCGGAGACCGTGCGGCTCATGATGTCATTGTACAGCGGCATAGTGAGCCCCTCGGGCACATCTATCGTCTCCAGCGGCAGTCCGATGAGCTGCGCCTGCTGCTCCAGCAGCTCACGGCGCACGCCATGCATAGAGATGCGCTCAAAAGATGCATTGACAGAAGTGATCAGCAGGTCAGGCGTGAGGCCCATTTGCTGTGCATGATAGAGTGTCAGTGCGCTGTCCTTGCCACCGCTCCAGTTGAAGTAGGTTTTGCCTTTAGTAGTCATAATAAGAGAACTAAGCTATGTATTCCCAGTCATAGCAAACTTGAAAATTTCTACGCTAGTTGTTATCTTGTCGTATTCAACATGATACCATGAAAACGATCCTATACCTCGCCTTTATCCAGCTTGCTCTCCTGCCATCCGGCAGAAACCTGAAACTGCAGTCAGAGCTGGTGCAAATGCGCGCAGCCGATCAGAAGATCCTCCTTGATCAAATGAAAGCCAATCAGCCCCAGGCACTACCTGATACCATGAAAAGAGAATATAGTACCAGACTCTGGCAGATATTCCGCACCTATGGCTATCCGGATTATGATCTTGTAGATACCGCGGGCGCTGATGCTTTCTATCTACTCGTACAGCATCAGAAGAATGATACAGTTTTGCAAAAAGCAGTACTAGGTGCTATGCGCGAGAAGGTAAAACAAGGAAAAGCCTCTCCGCAAAATATGGCTTATTTGACTGACCGCATGTTATACGACACAGGTCATCTGCAAATTTATGGCACACAGTATACGCAAGACTCTATAGGTACGTATATACCTCTGCCACTAGCATATCCTGACCGCGTAGACTCGCTCCGCCACACTGTCGGATTATCGCCGATTGCAGAATACATTCAGATGATAAATTCGCTGACTATAGACTCAGCGGGCAATATTTACTACGGTAAGAAAAAAACTACTGACCAAAAGTAATGTCTCTTGCATAGCGATGAAACGGCTAAAATCATCTCAGTGACCCGCTGCTATGAGAGGTAGGATGCCGCTGATAGTTGTTCTTATGCAGCGCCAGCCGCTTCCAGTCGCCATAGGCAAAGATGAAGCCGGCATTGAAGAAGAACTCCGGCGCAGCAGGTGTGAGGCCAGCCCCCATAGAGAGGTCTAGTTGAAGGTGTTTGGTAAGCTGCCTGTTCACACCTACGTCCAGGCGCATATCTGTCTGGCCGCCACTCTCGGGCTGCAGCAGGTAGGCATCTGCATAGACCGAGCTGAGCGGGGTGAAATCATATTCCATATTCAGCGCCGTCAGGTAGCCCCGCTGGAAGTTGTCGGCATCCCACTGCATACCGAGGTCATACTCGAAGCTCAGGTGCTGCGTGATATTCTGCTCCGCAGAAAAGAGCAGCAGCGGTGCCCAATAGGTCTGCCGCATAGACTCGCTGGCCGCATGAGGCACGGTGACACTGGCTGTAAAGGCCACTGCAGGGCGGAACTTGTTAGGCTTGCAGAGTTGTAGCTTCAGTCCGGGTTGCAAGGGTGCGAGACCTGTCTGTGCGGTCCAGTGAGCACGGTCATTCACGGAGTTGACCTGCACATTTACCCGCAGCTCCAGCACATCTATGAGGCCATAGCGGATCAGCATATTAGGATAGGAGGTGGTCAGCAGCCCGTTATTGGCCTGAAAGCCGAGATAGGTCTCGATCTGTAAAGTATTATGCGCGCTGAAAAAGTTGAAGGAATGACGTATCCTGTTGGTCCTGCCAAACCGGGCAGAAGCAGTCAAAGCGCTACACAGGAAAAATAGGCAGAGCACCTGCCGTACGCATTTCATGAGGAAGATTAAATGATTAAAGCAGAACCTTTCCCTCCTTTCGCGCGATGATATCGCGTGACCGCTGGTTTGGCTTTTGCAACGCCTCACTCACTCAGCAGCTCGTCCATCGCCTCTGCCACCATATCAGCATTAGGCAGCAGGGCGCGCTCGAGGTTTTCATTGAGCGGGATAGCTGGTACATTCTTTGAGCCGATGATACGCACGGGGGCATCGAGATGACGGAAGTACTGCGAGGCGATGCGCCCCGCCAGCGCTTCAGCAAAGGAATGTGTCACCGTCTCCTCCGTGAGCACTATCACTTTACCATGCTTGCGCACAGCAGCTTCGATGGCCTCTTCGTCCAGTGGGTTCAATGTGCGAAGATCGATGATCTCTATCTGGCCTTCGTGTTGCTTCGCTGCATTCATAGCCCAGTGCACACCCATGCCGTAGGTGATCACAGCCATTGACTCACCATTGGCAGTCTTGTCCTCATCGGCAGCCAGCGCGATACGGGCCTTGCCCAGCGGTATGATATAGTCCTCATCAGGCTCTACAGTCTTCGCCGCATCGGTGCCTTTCACTTTACTCCAGTATAGCCCCTTATGTTCAAATAGCACCACCGGATTAGGATCATAGTAGGAAGCCTTCAGCAAGCCTTTCATATCAGCAGCATTGGACGGATAGACCACCTTCACCCCCTTGAGCTGGAGCACCACGCTCTCCACACTACTGGAGTGATACGGCCCGCCACTACCATAGGCACCTATCGGAACACGCAGCAGCATCTGCACGGGCCATTTGCCGGCACTGAGGTAGCACGAGCGCGACACCTCTGTGAAGAGCTGATTGATACCCGGGAATATATAGTCCGCAAACTGCACCTCTACGATCGGCTTGCAGCCGGCGGCGCTCATACCTGTAGTACTGCCTACGATGTAGGCCTCCATGATCGGTGTATTGAAGACGCGCTGATCGCCGTATTTCTTAGCCAGCAGTGCCGCTTCGCGGAAAACACCGCCCAGCTCACCACCCACATCCTGCCCATACAACAGCGCCTCGGGGTGTTTACGGAGTATTTCATCTACAGCATGCAAAGCTGCATCTACCATCACCACTGTCTGCCCACCTACGGGCTGACGCTCACCACGCTCCTCCGTGACAGGCGTCTCTGCAAAGATATGGTCCATCAGGTCCTCAGCCGTAGGGTCCGGCTCCGCCACCGCTCTCTCAAACTCGGCAGCGACGTAGGTCTTTATCTCAGCCTCTATCGCACCTATGTCTTCATTGCCGGCTATACGATTATCCTTGATCTGCTGCCGCAGTACCGGATACGGGTCGCGTGCAGCATCGCTCTCCAGGTTCTCCTTTGGCCGGTACCATTCCTTGCGTACGCCGGAGGTGTGGTGATTGAGGAGCGGCACCTTGACATGCACGAGGTAGGGCTTGCGGTCTTTGCGTACCAGCGATATCACCTTGTCCATCGTATCATAGCACTCGTTGAAGTCCGTACCATTGATGGAGATCACGCGCAGTCCTTTGAAGCCCTTGGCATACTCATCGGCATCCATACGGCGTATCTCAGAGGAGTGCGCAGAGATGTCCCACTCATTGTCCTGTACCAGGTAGATGATAGGGTACTCATGCAGCGCCGCCATCTGCAGGGCCTCAGCCACCTCGCCCTCTGTCACAGACGCATCGCCGAGCGAGCAGAGCACGATAGGCTCCTCCCCTCTTTTATGCGTGACGATGTTACGGTCTTCCTTGTATTGCAATCCCTGCGCAGTGCCGGTAGCTGGTATGGCCTGCATACCTGTGGCGGAGGACTGATGCGGTATCTTAGGCAGGTCTTCGCGATTGCTGCTGGGGTGCGAGTAGTAGGTACGGCCCGCAGAGAAGTAGTCAGTCTTTTTGGCCAGCAGCTGCAGCATCAGCTCAGACGGCGTGAAGCCCATGCCGAGCAGCATCGCATCATCCCGATAGTAAGGGAAAGCGAAGTCCTGCGCCCGCAGCAGGAATCCCGCAGCGAGCTGTATCGCTTCGTGCCCCCGTGAGGTGGCGTGTACATATTTCGCACAGATGTCCTTGCGCTCCTCATATAGCTCCGCCATACTCTTGGCAGTAGCCATCAGGCGAAAGGCCTTCAGCAGTATCTCATTGGATGGTCTCACACTGTATACTTATGGCACAAAGAAGCAAACTTTTTTGACGTAAACTAAATCTGCAGCCCATGCATAACCCACTACTTTTTCGCGGTTGTTTTATAGCACTTTACACAGACACTGAGACAAAAAAGCCGCTACGGCTGTAGCGGCTTTCAGAGTCTATGGATCGGGTCGGTTATTTCTTGAGGATGTCTATCTCCACGCGCCTGTTGAGTGCGCGGCCTTCTTCGGTATTATTGTCCGCTATCGGAGCACGCTTGCCGTAGCCCTTAGCCTCTACACGGCTCGGATCTACGCCCTTCTTGATCAGGTAGTCTGCTACGTGACGGGCGCGGCGCTCAGACAGCCACATATTGTAAGCGTCAGATGCTATGAAGTCTGTGTGGCCGAGTACGCGCACCTTCATCTCCGGCGATGCCTTGAGCATGGCAGCCAGTTTGTCCAACTGTACATACGACTCCTGCTTGACATAGCTGCTATTGGTCTCAAAGTACACCTTGTCCAGCTTGATGATATCACCAGCCTTGATCCTGGCCTTCTCCTCCTCACTGAGATCAGAGAAGCTGCTAGGTTTAATATTGGCGATACGCTTGCGGTAGTCGTCCATCTCGCCTTCCAGCGAGTCTACCTTCACCTCCAGCTTCTGTATCTTCTGCTCTTGCTGTTGGTTTACTTGTTTCACTTCTTCTACCTGTTTGGCCAGTGTATCGTTAGCCTGCTGCAGGCTGTCCAGGCGCGCCTGTATCACAGTGTCTGTCTTGGCTACTTCTTCTACCTTCTTCTCCACCTTGTCCAGGCGCTTCTCGTTCTTCTCAGCCTTCTTGATCCATTTGTCAAAGTTGATACCGAGGATCACCTCATGCGTACCCTGCGTATTGCCATAGGTCACAGAGTTCTTGGCCATAGCCAGCGGATACTCATATGTATAGCCGAGTGTCACGCACTGTGCGATACGCACCGCACCTGTGAAGCTCATGCCATAGTCCTGACGGTAGCCTACACCGAGATAGAGGAACCGCTTATAGTTGGCCATTACATTGCCCTCCAGCTGGTATAGCTTTGACACGCTACCCTTGCGGAACATGACAGACGGCTCGAGGTTCCACTTTTCATTCTTGAAGCTGAACTCGTAGCTGATCTGGGCCATATAGTGACGCAGCGCTTCAAAACTTCCGCTCTTGGTTTGCTCTGACAGTACCACATTGGTCTGTACTACGTGTGGCACAGAGAAGCCGATCGTGAGCTTCTTCTTCCACTGGTAGGCTATACCCACATTCATGTCAAAGCCGATACCTGAGCGTGTATTGGTCAGCAGGTTGATATCATTAGGGTCATTAGCCACGGCGTTGTTATAGTCCACGTGGGTATTGAGTATACCACCTGAGAGGCCTATAGAGAGGCTATGATTCTTTGCCAGCTTGATCTTCTGTGCGTAGTATACCTGGGCACTCACATTGCTGATGATGCTCGTGACATCATTATAGACATTGAAGCCTATGTTGCTCTGCTCCTTCCACAGACTCACCTCGCCCATGCCGCCCATAGTGAGCGGATGGCCCGGCAGCCCTGTCCACTGGTCGCGAAAGTACCCGTAGGCATTTGTACTGCCATTGTAGCCTGTCAGCGCAGGATTATTGAGCATGCGCATGAAGTAGGTGCTGCTGCTCAGTGGTATCTGCTGCGCCATCACTGATGAGGCCGCCATACATGCTACAAGGGCTGCTATGAGTTTATTCTTCATAAAAGATATTTATACTGTTTATGATTCCTTTTGCTTCGATTATTTATGAGTGCTGAGTATATTGATAGGTCCTTTGTATTCGGTATTCTGGGCCGGTACTTTCAGTACATAGTAATATGTACCGTCAGGCAGCTTTTCGCCACCGCCCATGTACGTACCATTCCAGTCATTAGCATATGGGGTAGCCTCATATACCTTCTCGCCCCACCTGTTGAAGATCACGATGTTTGATCCCGTCAGGTCTATCTTAGGATTCAGCACCCAGATATCGTTCTGGCCATCGCCGTTTGGCGTGAGTATGTTTGGCAGCTGGATATTCTGTGGCAGGCGTACATTGACAGTGACAGTCGCAGTATCCCAGCATCCATTCACGTCAGTCACACGGAGGGTGAACAGTGTCGTATCAGGCCCATTGAACTTAGGATTAGGTACATTGTTGAAATCGAGGAATGTACCAGGGGTCCAGCTGTAGGTATAGTTGCCCACGCCGCCGGTAGCGCTGCCATGCAGCTGTGCTACCTGGCCGAGGTCTATGGTAGTATCCATACCTGCATATGCCACCGGACGCTCATTGATATCTATGATGATAAAGTCACTCGTATCACTAGAGCAGGCGTTGCTTCCTACTACTGTCACCTGATCATGGTTTTGCAGAGAGGTAGTAGTAAACGTGTTGGTATCAGTGATAGCGGTCACAGCTACACCATTCACAAAGAACTGGTACTGCTGGGCGCCGTTGGCTATGAAAGTCACAGAGTCCAGCGCGCAGGCGGTGTAGTTCACATTGGTAGTATGCAGTGATACTGATACAGCATTGGTCACTGTGATAGGCGCTGTGCCGGTATCAGAGCAGCCATGTGAGTCTGTATAGATGTACGTGATGGTGCTATTGCCCGGGCCGGCCAGTGATGGATAGAAGTACTGGCCACTCACACCCGGACCGGTATAGCTTCCACCGAATGGGTTGAAGTAGTTATCCAGGTTGACCGCCTGAGAGTTGTTGCACACTACAGGCAGTGTGGTATTAGTGATGTTAGGCTGAGGATATACTGTGATGGTGGTCACTGCGGAGTCAGTACAGCCGCTGCCGTTAGTATACACATATGCCACGCGCTGAGGGCCGGCGCCGAGCGCTCCCGGATCAAAAGTATTGGTCACCACATTATTCACATAGTAGGAACCTCCCGATGGCGAGCCACCCGTGAGCGGATAGGCCGATACGGTGCTACATACGAAGAGATTTGTATTGAGAGTGACTACCGTGTGTACCCTGTTTGTGATGATAGCATAAGCCGTGTCCGTACAGCCGGATCCATTGCTCACTACCAGCTGGTAGGTACCTGCCGGTACGGCACTGGAGTCTGCTACGCCGGTCCAGTGGTACGATGCGTAGCCACTATTAGGATAGAGGGTGGTCAGGTCATAGGTGCTGCCCACACAGACGCTATCTGTCTTATTGCCACCGAGGTTAGGCCTCTGCCGAGTCAGGATGGTGACAGTCACGGTATCAGTACATCCGCTTGCATTGCTCACCACCAGTGTATATACACCCGGGCCTACTGCAGTATCTGTAAATGTACCAGACCATGCGTAGCTGCTATACCCCCTGCCTGACGGGAACAGGTTTTCGAGATTGTAAGTATATCCCTGACATATGCTGTCTGTCACATCAGGTCCCAGGTCAGGCTTCAGGCGGTATGCTATAGTCACTATGGCAGTATCACTGCAGCCATTGGCATTGGTACCTATCACTGTGTATGTGCCGCTATCTACCGAAGCCGGAGTAGGTGTATTAAAAGTCAAGGTCACACCAGTACCCTGATAGTAGCTGTAGAGATCAGCCTTGCTGCCCGGACAGATGCTATCTGAGATGTCCGCTCCGAGGTTAGGCTTGCTGAAAAGGGTCACATGGATATCATCCGTAGCTGTACAACCTGTCGGGCTAGTGACCGTCACAGCGTAAGTACCTGTAGTAGACACAGTCAGTGTATTGCCGGTAGAGCCACCAGGAGACCAGAGGTATGTATTAGTCAGATCGCCTGCTGTCAGAGTCAGCGTACCACCGCAGAGGGTCGTGTCTGGCCCGAGGTCTACTACAGGATTGCCATTGATGGTCACGTGTACAGTATCTGTACCGCCGCAGCGGCTGGCTGTATCTGTCACTATGACGCTATAGTCACCTGTGACAGTCGCCACGATCTGCTGTGTGGTAGCACCTGTAGACCAGAGGTATGCTGCTCCTGGATTGCCGGCATCGAGCGTCACGCCCACATTACAGTTGGTCTGGTCTGGGCCCAGGTTTACCACCGGTGCAGGACGGATATATACTGTCTTGCTGGCGCTGTCTATACAGCCGAACGGAGAGGTGACTGTCACTGTATATACACCGCTGGTGCTCACAGTATCTATCTGTGTAGTAGGCCCGTCTGACCATGCGTAGGTAGAGCCTGCATTGCCGGCATCTATCTGCACACTGCCGCCGCATGTAGCCACAGGACCGCCGAGCAGGATGAGTGGTGTAGGATGTACATTGATAAAGAATGTATCAGATGTACCTGTGCAGGTCACACCGTTATTCGTATAAGATGGTGTGACGATCACTGTATCTATCACATCTGAGGTAGTATTGTTGACTGCCGTGAAGGATGGCAGATCGCCTGTACCGCTCGTAGCCAGGCCGATAGATGGATCGCTGCTGGTCCAGTCATATACTGTGCCTGATACTGGGCCTGTGAATGCTACCGAAGGAGCGACCGCACCATTACATACATCCACATCGGCTGACGGGTTCACTACAGGAGTAGGATTGACAGTGATGTAGAAAGTATCTGGTGTACCGCTGCAGGTCACGCTGTTATTAGTATAAGAAGGCGTCACGATGATCATGTCGGTCACAGGCACTGTACCTGTATTGGTAGCCGTGAAAGAAGCGATATCACCATTGCCGCTGGTAGCCAGGCCTATCGTGCCGTCAGAGCCGGTCCAGTCATAAGAGGTACCTGCTACTGCACCCGTGAAGCTAACTATAGCAGTAGCCCCATTGTTGCAAACGGTCTGGTCTGCAGATGGATTGACAGTAGGCGTAGGATTCACAGTGATGTAGAAAGTATCTGGTGTGCCACTGCAGGTCACGCTGTTATTGGTATAAGAAGGCGTCACGATGATCGTGTCTGTCACCGGCACTGTACCTGTATTGGTAGCTGTGAAGGAGGCAATATCACCATTGCCGCTGGTAGCCAGGCCTATGGTGCCGTCAGAACCGGTCCAGCTGAATACTGTGCCTGCTACTGCACCGGTGAAGCTCACTGTAGTAGTTGCGCCAGTGTTGCAAACAGTCTGGTCTGCTGATGGATTCACAGTAGGCGTAGGATTGACAGTGATGTAGAAGGTATCCGGGGTACCGCTGCAAGTCACGCCGTTATTGGTATAAGAAGGCGTCACGATGATCATGTCTGTCACCGGAGTAGTACCTGTATTGGTAGCCGTGAAAGAGGCGATGTCGCCATTGCCGCTGGTAGCCAGGCCGATCGTACCGTCAGAGCCGGTCCAGTCATATGAGGTACCTGCTACCGCACCTGTAAAGCTTACTGTAGTAGTTGCACCATTGTTGCAAATGGTCTGGTCTGCGGATGGATTGACAGTAGGTGTAGGATTGACAGTGATATAGAAGGTGTCAGGCGCACCGCTGCAGGTCACGCTGTTATTGGTATAAGAAGGCGTCACGATGATCATATCTGTCACCGGAGTAGTACCTGTATTGGTAGCGGTGAAGGAGGCGATATCACCATTACCGCTCGTAGCCAGACCTATCGTGCCGTCAGAACCTGTCCAGCTGAATACTGTGCCTGCTACTGCACCGGTGAAGCTAACCGTAGTAGTTGCTCCAGTGTTGCAAACAGTCTGGTCTGATGATGGATTTACTGTAGGGGTAGGATTCACAGTGATGTAGAAAGTATCCGGTGTGCCGCTGCAGGTCACGCTGTTATTGGTATAAGAAGGCGTCACGATGATCATGTCTGTCACCGGAGTGGTACCTGTATTCGTAGCTGTAAAAGACGCGATGTCACCATTGCCGCTCGTAGCCAGGCCTATCGTGCCATCAGAACCTGTCCAGCTATATGTAGTACCCGCTGTAGGACTGCTAAAGCTGATGATGCCGCTGGCGCTATTATTGCACAGGGTCAGATCAGCAGTAGGATTTACCGCAGGGGTAGGATTTACAGTGATGTAGAAAGTATCCGGTGTACCCGTGCAGGTCACCGCATTGTTGGTATAGGAAGGTGTCACGATGATCATGTCTGTCACAGGCGCAGTACCTGTATTGGTAGCGGTGAAGGAGGCGATATTACCATTGCCGCTGGTGGCCAGGCCTATGGTGCCGTCAGAGCCCGTCCAGCTATATGTCGTGCCTGGTACCGGACCTGAGAAAGTGACAGCAGCGGTCATGCCGTTATTGCAAACGGTCTGGTCTGCTGTAGGATTGACTTTCGGTGTAGGGTTGACCGTGATCGTAAAGGTAGATGGCGTACCGGTACACATATTGAGTGACGGAGTCACGGTGACGGTAGACGCCTTAGGTGCATTGGTAGCATTCACCGCTGTAAAGCTATAGAGCGTATCTGTATAGTAGCCGAAGGCGATCTCAGCAAAACCGGTCACACCCGGAGCGCCATAGTTACTGCTCACCACCATCTTGAAATAGCGTGCATTGACGACAGGGAAGTTGAACTTGTCAGGTATAGACGTATCTCCTGTAGCCTGCGTGAAGGTAGTAGTACCACCAAAGAGTGGCGTATAGGTGATATTATCAGTAGAATAAGACAGGACTGCATCTTTCACACCATTTGTACCTGATGCCGATGGACCGCCATTATTCTGGTTCCAGAAGGAAAGTGCATTGACACCTACATTGCTGCCCAGGTCAAAAGTGATCGTATTTGCCACACCGGCATATACGAATGAGTTATTGAGGAAAGAGCCGTCATGCGCTGCAGTCATGCTCGGATAGGTGAGCATACCGGCACCGTTGTAGGCATTGTTCAGGTTAGTACCAAAGGCCGGTCCTGTAGTAGCCAGGGCAGCTACAGGTACGCGCAGGGTAGGCTGGCCAGATGTAGCAGGCTGGCCTATGGCAGTACTGTAGGTCCACGAGTAGACAGTATTGGGCTGGCTGCCTGTAAATACCACCTGAGTAGTGGGGTTAGCATTGCAGACTGTCTGGTCAGGGGTAGGATTGACAGCAGGTGTAGGATTGACTGTCAGATTTGTGATGATCACGCTATCACATCCTGTCACGCTACCACCAAAGATCGTGTCACGGTAAGTATTAGTCGTGCTATAGGTATGAGACAGTACCGTAAATGTCTGTCCCTGACATATGACCGGAGATTGAGTGAAGTTTACTGCCGGCAGTTGCGTCACAGTTATATGATTACTAGTATCCTTGAGACAGTTGTCGCTGCTGGTCACTACGGTCCATACGCTATCCTGCGGATTCATAGTAGCCGGGGTAAAGGTATTGGAGTTAGTGCCTGCTGCTACTCCGTTCTGGTACCACTGATACGATGGAGAGCTGCCTGCATTGGTAGCTGAAGCTGTAAAAGTAGTAGTAGATCCAGGGCAAATGCTGGACGCTGCAGCGGTGATAGATACAGATGGCACCACCAGGGCAGGACATGGACATGACACAGTACCATCTACCCAGTTTGCGGTAGTACCAGACAGTGTAAAGTTATTCAGCGTACCATTGAAGCCGTGGCCACTGGAGTCAGCCGCCGTAGTCAAACCTGCGTTATTCGCATTTGGCACGCCATCATTGAGCTGGTAGTATGCCACCAGGTTATCTTGGGTGCCGGTCAGTTCGCAGCCCTTTCTTAGGTTTATCTCAGCCTGGCAGAGCGCCCTGCTCCAGATGCGTACTTCATCAATATCACCTGTATATGGTCTGCCAGCGCCACCCCAGGCATCGCTGCCTATTACTACATTCAGGTTGTTTGCTTCGAGCGCACCGAATGCAGGGTTTGTCACACTATTCATCAGTACACCATCTATATATATTTTGGCTACCGTACCATCCCAGGTCCCGGCTACATGGTGCCATACATTATCATTGTAGTCTGCCCCACTACCCAGCTGTATATCAGCAGCAGCAGTATTCTGTATCCAGAAGCTAAGGCCCGAGCCGGGCACCCAAAGTATAGTGTAAGATCCAAACCCTACTGAGCCTCCTGTGTGCCATTTGGACACCAGCGTCTTATTGTCATTCATCACCGCGTTGGTCCTAAACCAACACTCCAGTGTGAGCGCTCCGGTGATCTGCAGTTGCGGATTAGATGGTATCTGTACAGATGTATTGCTTGCACTTTGGAAGTTCAGCGCAGTCAACCCACGCATAGTGACGGTAGATGTGATAATGCTATCGCAGCCATTGACACTGCCGCCGACAATGGTATCCATGTAAGTGCCAGCGCTGGAATATGTGTGGCCATTCACACTCACGCTCTGTCCTGAGCATATCGTAAAGGCCTGCGCAGAGGTGCCCCCTTGATTGATCGTCAGATTGAGCGTGTATAGAGTGTCTGAGCAGCCGGTACCTGTAGTATCGTAGTATGTACCCGACGAGGTGTATGTATAGTGACCGCTCGGCGATGTATAGCTACTGCAGGCAGTGGCCGTGATCGTATCATATATATATGTAGCGCCTGAAGTCAGAGAAGTCACTTCTGACGCAGAGAGCGCCCTGCTGTACACCCGAAACTCATCGTACAAGCCACCTGCCGGCGCACCTACATTGGTGCTATATCCTACAAACTTGAACGGGCCGACACCTACGATAGACGGAGCACTCTGAGCTACAGTATTGACCAGCACACCATCCAGATAGGCGTATACATTATTACTGACCTGGTCATATACAAAGGTATTGAGGTGAGGTGCTGCTGTAGCACCGCCACTTAGTAAAACGTCCGTCAGGCCCGCTCCCCTGAGTATCCAGTTATTGGCACCGGCCACACCGTTTGTAAAGCAACGGAAGCTGTTTGAGTTGGCATCGCCAAAAATATAATACAAAGTACTGGTGCCTGTAATATTAGAAGACCAGAATGAAAAGGTCCATGATCCTGTCAGATTTGGCGCCCAGCCCGTGTTGACATAATCAGTACTCGAAGCGTTGCCGCTGCCTATCACGGCACCCCCGCATAGGCCGGCACCTCCCTGCGTGATGCTTCCCATAAGGGTGCCAGTCGCTGTGCCAGACGGAGGGGCTGTGGCGAGATTGGGTACTGTGGTACCTGTGCCGTCAAATGTATAGTAGATGACATCCGGAGTAGGAGCCTGTGCATTGGTAGCTAGCGATACCAGTATACCTAGTGAAAGCATCAAGACCAGAGACAGCCCCCTGTGTGAATTCTGCCGGCGTTCGCGCATAGCGAGCCCCGCCAAAACATATGTCCTGATGTAGCTTGTAAAATTTCTCATGCAACTAATATTTAACTATTTAGGTTGAAATGGTCTCTATATAATATGGTACGCTCTCCAGAGGCCTGCCCCGGTCGAAAAACTGGTTTATAGTACGGGCAGCATATATCTTACTCAGTTGCAAGTATAAACACTCGGTGTTCTGTTATTATTAATATGTATCAGGAATCAATACACACATTTGCACTGATTGTATTTTATAGAGGTCATATATTGTATAATTTATTGCCAAGTCTGGGCATCCTACGCCTCAGGGTGCCATTTTACATACACTTTTGACCTTCACGTGTATAGTTGTTCATTGCCCGGCAATAATCTGAGGCATTCCCGGTTATATATTTACCTGCGGTATGAAGCGCATCCTCATACGGGTATCTCTCGGTATCCTGATCACTATTGCCACGCTGGTACTGGCGCTGGTGGTCTGTGGCTATGCCTTTCAGGACAAAGTGAAGGACCTTATCATCAGCAAGATCAATGAACAGGTCACCGTACCGATCAGTGTCAAAGGTGGCGTGGAGTTCTCGCTGCTACAGCACTTCCCTTACGCCTCGGTCACTTTCCACGAAGTGGCTATCAAAAACAAGCTAAAAGGTGGCAGGGAAAACCTCCTGCAGGTACGTGAGTTCTCCTTCCTCTTTAATATGTGGGGCCTGCTGAGCCACAAGATCGAGGTCTCGCGTGTCTACGCCGCGGATGGCGCCCTCAATATGTACATGGACGCCCGAGGCAACGCTAACTGGGATATCTTCAAAAAGTCTGCTGACAATAAACCCTCCGCCGGGCTAAATCTGGACCTCAGGCAGGCCATCGTCAGGAATGTAAAGTATACCTACCTGACGGGAGATAATGAGGAGGATATCCAGCTCAATATCTCTAAGCTGGACCTCTCGGGCAATTTCCGGGCGGCGCGCTTCGATCTCAATGCCAAAGGCGGCCTGATGATAGACCTCCTGCAGATCAATGGCGATGAGTATGTAGCTCATAAAGCCTTTGACGCTGATATCACCATAGATGTAGACCAGCAGCAGAATCGCTTTGCGCTGAATAAGGGCAACATAGAGATAGAGAAGAACAAGTTTGTGGTCAATGGCTTCTTTATCACCAGCAAGCGCAATACCTATGTACAGTTCAACGCCACCTCTCAGGGCAAGGACATATCAAAGCTGATCGCGCTCATACCGCTACGATTTACCTCGCAGCTGGCGGGTACAGAGGGCAGCGGCGGCTATACCGTCTCCTCAAAGATCTACGGGCACATACGTCCCGGTATCAATCCTATCATAGAGGTGACCGCAGCACTGCACGATGCTGAGATACAGATACCCAAGATCAGCAAGCCGCTGATGCACGTGACCGCAGAGGGCTACTACCGCATGGACTCTGTGGGAGATGACAAACTCGTGGTGTCAAAGTTCCGCTCTGAGTTTAACGGCTATCCCCAGGCTTTTGACCTGAAGCTGGTGCACCTCAGCTCGCCTGATATAGACTTTCATGCGGATGGTACGGCAGACCTGCATGAGCTGCGTACTTTCTTTAGTGATACGATACTACAGAGTGCCTCGGGCCTGGTCACGTTCAAGGAGTTTCACATACAGGGCAATAAGCGCGACTTTGATGCAGCGGAAAACTCAAACATCAAGGCCTCCGGGGAGTTTGACCTGAAGGATGTGAACGTGGAGGCGGGTAATGTAGCCTATGAGAAGATCAACGGGCACCTCTCCTATCATGATAATGACATCACCATCAACGGCCTTGCCGCTAAGTTTCTCAATACAGAGTTTGTCTTTGACGGTACGGTCAATAACCTGATAGCCTACTCCATCTCACAGGACCGTAGGAATAATACCGAGGACATCCCACTCGGTGTGAATGGTACACTACGCATGCACAGCTTTGACCTATCGAGTATCCTGCATACCTATGACAAGAAGGGTAATCCACATCCCAATACCGGCAAGGCTAAGCTGGACATCAGGGATGTATTCAATATGGAAGGCCACCTGCAGGTCAGCATAGACAAGTTTGTGTATGAACATATGCTCTTTGAAGATGTGAAGGCGGACCTCGGCCTCGTACCCTACCGCATAGATATCCGCTCGCTCTCTACTACGGCTATGGGCGGGCAGATCACAGATGTGGGCTATGTGGCCTTCCTGCCGGGCAAGCAAATGCTGATGAACCTAGGCCTGAATATAGACAAGGTAGACCTGCCCATGCTCTTCCGCGAGTGCGATAACTTTAACCAGACCACACTTACAGACAAGAATCTGAAGGGCCGCGTATCTGCCACTCTCGCACTCAGGACCGTGTGGAATAATTATAAAGACATAGATCTGGACAAGCTATCCGGCAGCCTCTCCTGTAGCGTACTGCATGGCGAGCTAAATAATTTTGACCCGATCAAATCGGCCTCGGCGTTTATCAAAGTAGATGAGCTGAACCACATCGTCTTCTCAGACCTGAGCAATACCCTCTCGATAGAGAACCGTGTGATCACGATCCCACGCATGGAGATACAAAGCTCTGCGCTGAACCTCATCATGTCCGGCACACACACGCTGGACAATCAGATAGACTACCACCTGAAGGTGAACCTGCATAAATTGCTGGCAGCCAAGTTTGGCAGCAGACAGAGCGATGTACAGTACATAGAGGAAGATCCATATGCCGGTGTCAATCTCTACCTGCTCCTCACTGGCGATATATCCAATCCTAAGATCAAGTATGACCGCGAGCAAGTGAAGAAGAAGCTGAAGCAAGACCTCGCCGATCAGAAGCAGGAGCTAAAAGAACTCTTCAAGAAAGACAAGACGCAAAAGCCCGCCTCCAAAGAAGCCGCCCGCCGCGAGGAGAAATACTATGACACCCGCAAGAAGCCTGAGTTCATAGACTTTGATGAGGAGAAATGATCTTTCACCGCAGAGGCCGAGAGACGCAGAGAATGCATTTATCACAGAGTACACAAAGGGATGAGTAAACAGCCGTTTGAGGTTACAGAGAATATGCTCTGTGCCCTCAAACTCATTGTCTCTATTAGCTAATATGTCTCTGTGTACTCTGTGATAATTGTATTACGCCCCTTGCGTTTCCGCGCCTCTGCGGTAAATAACGGCTGTTTCAAATCTCCCATTATATTTGCCTCTACAACCCGTTCACACATGAAGCAACTACTGATACTCTCCCTGGCCGCGCTCATCGGCTTTACCTCTTGCAAGAGCAAAGAGGCCGATGCAGATGTGCAGCGTCAGGCGCAGGCATTTCTCGATGGCTACAACAAAGAATACCAACGCCTCACCTATGCAGATAATCTGGGTCAGTGGCAGCTCAATACGCATATCGTAGAAGGCGATACGATGGACCAGCACAATGCGGCCATCGCTACCGCTGCGCTGGCAGCCTATACCGGCAGCGCAGCCAATATAGACAGCGCCCGCAAATACCTGAAGGAAAAGAGCCAGCTCACTCCGCTACAGGTGCGCGAGCTGAATACGATCCTCTTCCTGGCGGGTAATAATCCCGCCACTGCCGGAGAGGTGGTGAAGAAACGCATAGACCTGACCAATGACCTCGTGGCCAGGCTCTACGGCTATACTTTCAAAATGAATGGTGCGGAGGTGACACCCAATAAAATAGACGAGATCCTGCGCCACTCCTCTGACCTCAATGAGCGCCTGGCCGCATGGCAGTCTGCCAAGGAGGTAGGCAAGGGACTTAAAGATGGCCTGGCCGAGGTACGCGACCTGCGCAATGCCTCTGTGACCCCGCTGGACTACAAGGACTTCTTCGCCTACAATGCCTCTGACTACGGCATGAGTACGGAGGAGATGACCGCGCTCACACATAGCATGATACGCGACGTGTGGCCGCTCTACCGCGAGCTGCACACATGGGCGCGCTACACACTGGCTGAGAAGTACCACCAATCGGTGCCCGAATATATACCTGCTCACTGGCTGCCAAACCGCTGGGGCCAGGACTGGAGCGAGCTGGTAGATGTGAAGGGACTGAATATAGACGGCTACCTCAAAGGTAAAGGCGCAGAGTGGATACCTCGCGAGTCGGAGCGCTTCTACATGAGCATCGGGTTTGACTCGCTGCCGCCGGTATTTTGGGAGAAGTCATCTCTCTATCCTGTAGCGGCTAATGCCGGCTATAAGAAGAACACCCACGCCTCTGCCTGGCACATGGACCTGGCGGATGATATCCGCTCGCTGCAGAGCATAGAGGCCAATACGGAATGGTGGGCTACCTGCCTGCATGAGTTTGGCCATATCTATTACTACCGCTGCTATAGCAATCCATCGGTGCCTATCCTGCTGCGCAATGGTGCAAACCGTGGCTATCACGAGGCCTTTGGTACGATGATGGGGCTGGCCTCGCTGCAGAAGCCATTTCTGCAAGGGCTGGGCATGGTAGATGCTCATGTGACTACCAATGACACCCTGCAGCTGCTGCGCCAGGGGCTGCAGTATATCGTAAATATACCATGGGGCAGTGGCACGATGACGGAGTTTGAGCATGCACTATACAGCGAGAAGCTGCCAAAGGATCAGTTTAATGCAAAATGGTGGGAGCTGGTGAAGAAATGCCAGGGCATCGTGCCCCCTACCGAACGCGGCGAAGAATACTGCGATGCTGCTACCAAGACGCATATCATAGACGACCCGGCGCAGTACTATGACTACTCTATAGCCAATGTGCTGCTGTTCCAGTTTCACGCATATATAGCTGAGCACATCCTGCATCAGGACCCTCATGCTACCAACTATTGGGGCAATAAGGATGTGGGAGCCTTCCTGAAGCAAGTAATGGCCCCTGGCCAGAGTGTAGACTGGCGTGAGCACCTGCAGGCTACCATCCATAGCGACATGAGCGCTAAGCCCATGGTGGAGTACTTTGCCCCGCTCATGGCTTGGCTGAAAGAGCAGAACAAGGGCCGTAAATACACGCTGCCAGAGCAGGCGCCGTATTAAACAGCCCCTCCAAACCTCCCCAAAGGGGAGGCTTAATACAGATCGATGCCATCCTTTGAAGGGGTGGCATCGGCGTTTGAGAGGACTACTTTTTTTGACAAAATAGCCTTTCAAAATATATGCTGAAAAATGCATACTAACGTAAGAATCATTTGCGTTGATATCCTGTTAATATTACCGCTCCCCCGTCTTTATTTCCCGTTGTATTTCTTGTATTAGCCCTCTCCTTTGGAGAGGGTTGGGAGAGGTGCTATCATTTACTACATTCGCAGCCTCTCATGCAGGAGCCAAACTACATCAAAAACTCAGTGCTAGCCACCTTCGGGCTGATCTTTTGCCTGGGGCTGCTGTATGCGGTACCGGAGTTTGACCTGGGCTCCTTTCACTACCGCCGCGTCAATATCCTGGGCGATGTGATGGAGAAAAAACCTGCAGCGACGGAGACGAAGTTTGCGTTGCGCAATGACAGCACTTTCATAGAGATCAAGCCACCGCATGAGGACCGCTGCAAACCCGGCATCACCTGCATAGAGGACTACAGCCCCGATAGCTCCGGTATGCAGGCCTACCTCGCAGCACTGGACTCTGCCGACCAGCAGGTAGTGCGCATCGCGTACTTTGCAGACTCCTACGTAGAAGGGGATATCATGTTGCAGCCGCTGCGCGACACACTACAGCAGGTATATGGCGGCAGTGGTGTAGGCTTCGTACCTATCACCTCTGAGGTGGCGGGATTCCGCATGAGCATCATCCACAAGTTTGATAACTGGACCACCTACTCTATGGTGGGCGAGCGTAGCAATGAGCATCCGCTCGGTCCGGCAGGCTTCGCATTTGTACCAAAAGAAGAAAACCAGGTGACCTACAAGGCCAGCCGCTACCGTCACCTCAACACCCTGCCCACCGCCCAGCTTTTCTACAAGAAATGTGGGAGCGCCTGCGCTGTGGTCAGAAATGAGACTGATACTATCGGCCTGACCGGAGAGAAGCCTGTCAATGTGATCAATCTGGCCAAGAATGCCCAGTCTCTAAAACTGAGCTTTATAACGGACTCGATGGACCTGTATGGTATCAGCTTTGAGGATAAGCATGGAGTGGTCGTAGATAATTTCTCCATGCGTGGCAACTCGGGTACAGCGCTGAACTATGTGAGCGAAGAAATGTACCGGAGCTTTGACGAGGTACATTCTTACCGCCTTATCTTCCTCTCCTATGGACTGAATGTAGCGAGCGAGAAGCAAACAGACTATAGCGCCTACGGCAAAAGCATGACCAGAGTGGTAGAGCGTATGAAGGCAGCCTTTCCTAATAGTAGCATCGTACTCGTGGGTTGCAGCGATCGCGGTGCCAATGTAGACGGCGACTACATGACCATGGAGAATGTCAAACTGCTGATACGTGAACAGCGCAAGGTAGCCGCTAAGAATGGTATCTGCTTCTGGGATATGTTTCAGGCGATGGGCGGTGACTCTACCATGGTGCGCTGGGTGAATGAGAAGCCGGCACTGGCCAATAGCGACTATACGCACCTGACCTTTAAAGGGGGGCACCGGATAGCAGACCTGCTGGCAGGTACGCTGCTGTATGAGAAAGAGAAATATGACCGTCGCAAAAAACTGACGAAGAAAAAATTAGTAGCCGTACATCAGATCAAAGTTGCAAGCTAAAACGCTGACATACCGTACACCGGGGAGCCTCTCCCGCTACCTGCTACGCATGGCTTGCCTGCTGCTGCTGCTGCCTATGCTACACTCCTGTGGCGCGGCTGACAGGGGCAAAGAGGTGCAATACACTGTGCAGAAATATCCCTTTATCCATCCCGAGCGCAATGAGATCATACATGGTGAGACATTGGATTCCGTGTTTGAGCAGCTGTATCAGCTGCGTGCATCACAGCCGCTCCGCGTAAATATTTTGCAGATAGGAGACTCGCACATACAGGCGGATTTTATCTCTTCTGCTCTGCGCACCAACTTTCAGACGGCCTTTGGGAATGCAGGGCGGGGACTGGTGGTACCACTGCACGTAGCTGGTACCAATGAGTCATTCAACTACCGCATCACCAGCAATGTGGTGTGCACATCAAAGCGCTGCGTCTTTGTCAATGACCCTATGCCGATAGGTATCGGCGGTGTAACCATCCGCTCCTTTTCCGAGAATACTTCTTTCCGTATCCGGTCATTCAATCAACCTCCGCTGGACTATGCCTTCAGCAAAGTGACACTGTTTTACCAGAAAGATAGTTCGGCATTTGACTTTGACGTGCTGGACACGGCTGGCAGGATCATAGGTAAGCTCAACCACTCTCTGGAGGATGACTATTCCTTTGCCTCGCGTACTGACCTGCCATATAATACGAACGATATCACGCTGCGCGTAAAGAAGCTATCTGACCAGCAAAACGAGACGACAGTATACGGTCTCAATCTGGAAAATGATAGCAGTGGCGTGCTATTCCACTCAGTGGGTGTGAATGGTGCCGAGGCGTTCCAATATGTGCGTGCTGCCTACTTTGCAGAGCAGACACAGGCGCTAAATCCGCAGCTGATCATCATATCGCTGGGTACTAATGAAGCGCAAAGATTGCCATTTGACACCAGGGGGACGATAGCTAAGCTCGACTCACTGGTCAAGGCGCTTTACTTTTACAATCCTAAGGCAAAGATCCTGATCACGACGCCGACGGACTCCTATTTCCGCAAGAAGTATTACAACAATTCGCTCGCTGCGCTGCACACTGCTATGGTACAGTACGCTACAGACAATGGCATCGCCATCTGGGACCTCTACTCTATAGGCGGCGGCTACAAGTCCTGCTATCAGTGGAAGCGCTACAGCCTGATGCGTGCAGACGGCATCCATTTTACCAGCCAGGGCTATGCCTTTCAGGGCAACCTGCTGTTTGAAGCCCTGATGAAGGCATATAATCAATACGTGCAAAACAAACCGGACATTAAGTGACCCTATGCCAGCGATAGACATCCATAAACTGCTCCATCAGTTCGAGTACATACCGCGCCAGCCGCTGATCTTCAGCTCGGGTTTGTTCCTGTTCCTGTTTGCCGGCTTCATCAGTATCTTCTACCTGATCCATCACAAGCACAATGTGAAGCTGCTGTATGTGGTCCTTTTCTCTTACTACTTCTATTACAAATCCAGCGGCATCTACTTCCTGCTGCTGGTACTCTCTACGGTAGTAGATTACAACCTCGCCAATATCATGGCCAATGCGCCCAAAGGCTGGCAGCGCAAGGGCCTGCTGATCTTCAGCCTCGTGCTTAACCTCGGATTGCTCGGGTACTTCAAATACACCAACTTCCTCTATGAGATATACTGCGGTGCAGTAGGTAGCCATTTTAGTCCCTTCAGTATCTTCCTGCCGGTGGGCGTATCGTTCTTTACCTTCCAGTCGCTCAGCTATACCATAGATATCTATCGCGGCGAGCTGAAGCCCGTAAAGCGCATGCTGGATTATGCCTTCTTCGTGTCTTTCTTCCCGCAGCTCGTAGCGGGGCCTATCGTGCGGGCGCGTGACTTTATCCCTCAGATATCCATGCCTACCATCGTGACGAGGGCTATGTTCAGCGAAGGGATGTACCTCATCATATCCGGCCTTTTCAAAAAGGCTGTGATATCCGACTATATCAGCGCCAACTTTGTAGACCGTATCTTTGCCAATCCGACACTATATACGGGACTGGAAAATCTCTTTGGAGTGTATGGCTATGCCCTGCAGATCTACTGCGACTTTAGCGGGTATAGCGATATGGCTATCGGTATTGCGCTGCTGTTTGGCTATAGGCTGTGCATCAACTTTGACTCGCCATATCAGTCATCCAGCGTCACCGAGTTCTGGCGCAGGTGGCACATCTCGCTATCTACCTGGCTGCGTGACTACCTCTATATTTCCCTGGGGGGAAATAGGAAGGGACGCTTCCGCACCTACCTGAATCAGTTTATCACTATGCTGCTCGGTGGCCTGTGGCATGGCGCGGCATTCCGGTTTATCATCTGGGGGGCACTGCACGGCGTAGCACTGGGCATAGACAAGTGGATGAAAGAGTACATCAAAATACCTGATACGAAGTTGGTCAAGGTGCTCGGCGTGATCCTTACCTTCCACTTCGTCTGCTTCTGCTGGATCTTTTTCCGCGCAGATAATATGCAGATAGCCACCTCCGTCATATCGCAGATAGCCACGCACTTTACACCATCTATCTTCTTCAATTTCGTAGCCGGCTATCAGAACGTACTACTCGTCATGCTGCTGGGCTACGTCTTGCACTTCCTGCCGCGCCACATAGAGCTGCAGGCGCAGCAGGCCGTATACCGTATGCCGCTGCCGGCAGTGGTAGCCATGCTGGCCGTGGTCGTGGTGATACTTGTGCAGGTCAAGACCTCAGAGATACAGCCATTTATTTACTTCCAGTTTTAGCAGGGGCAAAGGGCCATTCGTGAGAGATGTTGGCCTTGATCAGGTATAGCAACGCGCCTGTAGCGATCACGCCCAGTGCCCCAATGATGAACTCTATATCAGCATAGCAAAAGATAAAGCCCCATACCACCAATGCGATGAGCGCAGGTATGGGATAGAGCAGCATACGATAGGGGAACTTCTCATCCTTCATCCGCGCATGATAAAGCAGCAGCCCCACAGCCTGCCCTACGAACTGGATAATGATGCGCATGGTGACGATGGCGGAGATCACTTCACCCAGGCGGAAGAGCAGGCTAAATACAAAAGCAACACCAGCCAGTACCAGCAGCGATACGTATGGGAAATTCTTAGTAGGGTGCAGGCGGGAGAAGATGCTGAAGAAATTGCCATCGGTAGCAGCGGCATAGGGCACGCGTGAATAGCCCAGCATGACGGCAAAGAGCGATGACACTGCGATGAGCAGCACCAGCACCGTAGCTACCAGCGCCGCCGTATGGCCATATATCCGCTCAAAGAAAAGGCTCACGATAAATTTAGAATCCTTTGCCTCCTGCCAGGGTATGGTACCCAGCACAGCTGTATGCATGGAGAGATAGAGGATAGCGATGCCCGCTATGGAGATGAAAATACTACGCGAGATATTGATCTCGGGCTCTTTGATCTCGCCGCCCAGGTGGCAGACATTGTAGTAGCCCAGATAGGAGTAGACGGTCTTGAGTGTTGCCTGTCCCAGACCGAAGAAGAATAGTGGTGAGAGATCAGGCATCAGATCCTTTGCGCCTCCGGCGAAAGAGAGTGATGGATCAAAGTGCGAGAAGCCGCTCGCTATCAGCCATAGTATCGTGCCGATCACGATCATGCCCATGACAACGGATATCTTGCCGATATCACTGATGCGGCGATAGAGCAGCACAGTGATGAGTATGACCAGGCCTCCGGAGACAGCCTTCTGCTCTATAGGGCCGAGTGAGGGTATGAGATAGGTGAGATACTGCGCGAAGCCTATCGCACCGGAGGCTATGACCAGCGGCGCCTGTATAGAGGTCTGCCAGACGTAGAGGAAGGCCATCATGCGGCCCCACTTTTGTCTACCGTATAGGTTTTGCAGAAAAGCATAACTACCGCCAGCCTCCGGCCACTTGGCTCCCAGCTCTGCCCACACCGCCCCATCTGCAAAGGCCAGCAATGCGCCCAGGAGCCAGGCGATGATAGACTTCGGTCCGCTCATGGCGCCGATCACAAACGGCATAGTGACAAAGGGGCCGATGCCTACCATGTCTATCATATTGATGGCGACTGACTGACCCAGGCTGAGACCGCGTACGAGTTTTGACATTTCACCCAAAATAACAAAGGTTTATCCTAAATATGCAGGGAGAAATAATGCCATCGTGACTATAGATCAGTATACCCGCCCTACGCCCTTCATAGATAGTGACAATCCTGAGGTGATAGCCTATGCCAAAGCGCATACCACACCGGAGATGTCTGACCGTGAGAAGGCGGTGGCGCTCTACTATGCCGTGCGCGATGATATTCGCTATGATCCGTACCATATCATCCTCTCGCCAGAGGCTATCTCCGGCAGCCTGACGCTCCAGAGGCGCTACGGCTATTGCATAGAGAAGTCGCTGCTGCTGGCCGCTGCTGGCCGCGCAGTGGGTATCCCGTCGCGCCTGGGCTTCTCCATCGTGCAGAACCACCTTTCTACGGAGAAGTTTATACGCATGCTGCGCTCGGACAAGTTCGTCTTTCACGGCTACAATGAGTTTCTGCTCGATGGCAAATGGGTGAAATGTACGCCGGCTTTCAATAAAAGGCTTTGTGAGTTGTTTGGTACGGCGCCGCTGGAGTTTGATGGCGTACATGATTCTATCTTCCAGGAGTTCTCCCCTGACGGGCAGCAGTACATGAAGTATATCCATGAGTACGGGCAGTTTGATGACATGCCATATGACCTTTTTGTGTCCGAACTGAAGCTGCACTACCCGCATCTGTTCGATGAGAATGGGGTGATGCTCACGAAGTGGAATGATTGAACCACGCTATCAAGACTAAGCGAAAAGGCAATAAGACCGAGCGTAGTTTACAGTTATCCGGCGCTGATGAGTGATAAATCTCACTTTTGCGGCTTGGACTAATTTGGATTATTTTCGCCGTATGGCTACTACAGACACAGCACCCCAGTTTCGCGACTATGCGAAGGCAGACACCATTTCACTCGCCGTGCGCGACCACTACCGCAAGATGCGCGAGCGCCAGACGGTAGACTACGTGCAGCGCATGAAAAAGAAGTACCTGACCTTTGACAAGCCGATGCATGTGTGGGATGCCATGGAGCGCCTCAACGCCCTCGTAGACGTGAGTGACCCCGACCTGGACCTGCCCAATGTGCAGCACCTCATACAGGCTGCCGAGGGCGCACGCGAGGCAGGCGAGCCGGACTGGATGCAGCTCGTGGCCCTGATCCACGACATGGGCAAGGTGATGTACCTCTGGGGCAGTGATGAGGACGGCACCAGCCAGGCAGAGCAGTGGGGCCTCGTGGGAGATATCTTTGTAGTCGGCGCCCGGCTGCCAGACTCCTGTGTCTACCCACAGTTCAATGAACTGAACCCTGATATGCAGGACCCGCGCTACAATATGCCTACGGGCATGTATGAGCCACACTGCGGCCTCGACCGTCTCGAGCTGGCCTGGGGCCACGACGAGTATCTGTACCAGGTGCTGAAAAACCACAAAGGCAATACCATCCCTGAGCAGGGCATGGTCTCCGTGCGCTACCACTCCTTCTACCCATGGCACACCGGCAATAGCTACGAGGAGCTACTCTGCGAGAAGGACAAGCAATACAAAGAGTGGATACGCTCATTCAACCGATTTGACCTCTACACCAAGCGCCCCGAGTCCTTTGACCTCGAGAGCATGAAGGGCTACTATCAGCCTATCATAGAGAAGTATCTCGGTACGGAGCCGCTGTATTGGTAAAGCCGGCATCTTCCAACCATTTGCACCGTCGCGCGATTACTTCGCATGCTCATATTATGTGGCGTTTGCAACGCCGCTGAGAAACTTTTATTCTCCTCTTTCACCACGCATCCACCCCGCTGTAGGGCATCCGTTGCCCAGCATGGCGTAAATATTACGCTAAAGCTGCTGGTATAGCTTTTGAAACATGATGAGTAAAAACCACTACTATCATGAAAAACAAACTCTTTATCCTGATCGTCTCCGCTATAGCGGTCACATCATTTTCCTCCTGCAAAAAAGACTGGACGTGTACATGCGACACCTCCGGCCAGACCACCAATCATGAAATAGATAATGAAACGTTGCTCAATGCCCGCAGCAAGTGCAAAAGTTATGAGGGCAGTGTACTCGGTGTGACCACCACCTGCCATCTCAATTAATTTTCTGTATCAATGAATAAGAAACAGGGTAGTCTGCACGCAGGCTATCCTGTTTCTATTTAGATAATTAGAGCGTCGCTCAGGCAACATTCCCACTGCATATCTGTTATGGTTGCAGCCATCATCATTTCATCATGCCAGAGGACAAAGACTTTCAAAATCCGATCAGCCGGGAAAAGATCACCGATATGCCCAGCCTGCTGCCCTACGCACACACAGTAGGCAGCGCCATCATACGCCCCATAGACCAGGGCCTCACGCGTGGCGAGGCCATGCAGGCTATGTATGAGCAGACAGACACGCAGCTCACCCAGATCAAGCGGCAGGTAGAGCTGCTCATCACACAGGCGCAGGAGATACACGACCGTATCCGCATATCAGAGTCCATCTACCTGGCCGAGTGCCGCTTCCGGCCCAATATCAGCCAGCGCTATCATCTCTATGCCAAGCCCGACGGCGGCAAGCTCCTCAGCCTCATCAGCCCCGAGGAGTGGGGCGCGCGGTCTCCCTTCCGGTTTGAAGCGACGGTCAAGCTCCTCGCCGACCACACCTGGGAGATCATCTCCATGGCATAGGCTCCATCTGCCGGAATAATACTTAGGTCTTAATTTGCTAAAAGGGGCATCACGATCGTATAGAACCTTTTCTCCCCTCTGCAGACTTACTTCAGCTTTTTGCGGTACCGCTCATCCAGCGCGGCCAGCGCCTTCGCGTATCCTTTAGGGTCTATGAAGGCTGCGGGATGGTAGCGCCTACCTTTGTGCTTTTGCTGCAGGCCAAACTGACTGGCGTGAGACGCCAGCCATATATCAAACTGCAGGTGCCGCATGGTATCGAGTGTATAGGCGTAGTCCTGACCCACATTGGGATAGGCAGGCATACCCGCCAGGTCCGTCTCATCCAGCACACTGGGCATATTGGCTATGAGCACCCGGTAGCTGCGGTGGTCGTCATGCACGGTGGTCAGGTAGCTGCAGGCTCCCGGCGTATGACCGGGATGATGCAGCACCAGTATCTCCATATTTCCCAGGCGCACGGTATCATGGTCGTGCAGCAGCCTGTCTGCCTTGAAGGGGGGAAAGAGCTTACCCCGGCCACCAAAGATGAAGTCAGACTCACCGCCATCTGCCACGAGCGGTGCGTCATGCGCCTCTATCATAGCCTGTGCGCCGGTAGCTGCCTTCACTGCCGCCATAGCACCCACATGGTCAAAGTGGGCGTGAGTAGCCAGCAGGATACGGATATCCTCAAAGCGGAAACCCAGTTGCTCCACATGCGCACGGATCATAGGCATAGAGCCCACCGTACCGGTATTGATCAGGATGTGCCCCTCAGGGGTGGTGATAAGGTAGCAACCCAGGTCATAGGAGCCCACATAGTACAGATCGCCCGCTATGCGGAATGGCGCATACTCCCTGGTCCATACCTCTTGGTTGAATGGTGCCTTGATCGTATCCTGTGCCTCACACACCAGTACGGAGAAGCATATACATAGAAATAGTATGATGGTCTTTGTAACGGGCGTGCACGAAAAACTGAAGAAAAAACGGAGAATCCTAAGCATTGTAAATGTAATTGAATCTCATTTAAACACAGTTTGCCTGCATCGATGTGTGACCGCATGAGGCGCACCTTTACCTACATCCTACGAAAGCCTTCTGCCGGCATTTTCCTTCTTACAGCAAATCCCTATGCGCGATAGAGTATACATGAACAGTGTACCCTGACCAGAGAAAGTTATCACCCACAAGAGTGCCCGCCATCCGCCTATATATAGAATGCCCTTTACAGGTACTTAAAGTTAAACTTAGGCGTGAGCACCAGCAGTGACTCGTAGATCAGCTTGACCACATTCTCCAGGTCCTCCTGGTGCACCATCTCTACAGTGGTGTGCATGTAGCGCAGTGGCAGGGAGATGAGGGCTGACGGTATACCGCCATTGGCATAGGCAAAGGCATCCGTATCTGTACCCGTGCTGCGGCTCGCAGCATCCATCTGGTATGGTATCTTGTTTTTATCTGCAGTACTGCGTATCAGACCGAGGAGCTTATTGTGCACTGCGGGGCCTACAGTGAGCAGCGGCCCATCACCGCACTTAAACTCGCCCTCCACCGTCTTATCTATCATCGGTGTGGTGGTATCATGCGCTACATCTGTGATGATGCAGCAGTTTGGCTTGATGCTCTGCACCACCATCTCGGCACCGCGCAGGCCTACTTCCTCCTGCACAGAGTTGACGATATAGAGTGCAAATGGCAGCTTCTTCTTGTTCTCCTTCAGCATACGGGCCACCTTGGCTATCATAAAGCCTCCTGCCCTATTGTCCAGCGCACGGCCACCAAAGTAGCGGTCATTCAGGGTAAAGAACTCATCACGATAGGTGATCACACAGCCTACATGGATACCCTTGTCCTCCACCTCTTTCTTAGAGGTGCAGCCGCAGTCCAGGAAGATATTCTCCACCGCAGGGGTCTTCTCAGTGCCCGGCTTGCGCGTGTGGATGGCCGGCCAGCCAAACACTGCGGGCACACGGCCACGGTCAGTATGGATAAAGACGCGCATAGAAGGTGCTATCATGTGGTCAGAGCCACCGTTGCGCTTCACATAGATGAGGCCGTCAGGAGAGATATAGCTGACGAACCAGCTGATCTCATCGGCATGTGCCTCTATCACTACTTTAAACTCAGCCTTTGGGTTGATCACGCCATACACCGTGCCGTAGTTGTCTACATGGTATTCGTCTATGGCAGGCCTGATATAGTTCAGCCAGAGCTTCTGGCCCTCGGCTTCAAATCCTGTAGGGGATGCATTGTTGATATAGGATTCAAAAAATGCGACGTCTTCTTTGGTCAGTATAGAAGGCTTTTTCTTTGCAGCCTTCCCGTTTGATTTGGCCATGTTAAGGATTATTTAATGGCAAGGTTATGAAATGTTTCCATGTATACCAACCTATCTCACACGAGGCCCGTTTTTTAACCAAATGGCACATCACAGGGCCAGATACGGCAGCAGCCGGTCATACACCTCCTGTGTTACGGATGGTAGTTCCTTTAGTTGCTCCACACGCTGAAAATCTCCCTGCCGCTCACGGTAGCCGGTGATGCCTTTGGCGATCTTGGCATGGATATACGGGTGCCTGCGCAGGGTCTCATAGTCGTCTGTATTGAGGTGCAGCAGGTGCAGGTGCGGAGCACTGACTGTGAGACGCGGGCGTATAGCCGCAAAGACGCTATCACTGATACCGCGCACCTCGCCGACCTGGTCTACGCTGTAGAAACCACCCAGCGACTCGCGGTAACGTATGATGCGCACAGACAGCACCGGGCCTATGCCCCAGAGGCTCTCCCAGGCCGCTGAGTCGGCAGTATTGATCTCGATCGGGGTCTGATGGGTACGGGTAGCAGCCTCGCGCTGCTGTACTCCTGCCGCAGTGATACGCACATACGGCGTCAGCCGCACCTTGTCAGAGTCTGAGAGAGAGTAGAGCCTGTTGATATCCTCTGCTGCGCGGAAAGTGCCCCCTTTTGCCTTGTAGCGCTCTATGCCGTTGGCCTGCTTCTCGGTCAGGCCCAGGCGCAGCCAGTCAGAGAGGCTGATCGTATTGGGGTCAAAGTAAAATAGGCCATTAGTGTTCTTTGAAACAGGGGCAGCCTCTTCGGCAGCGAGGTCCTCATCTACCTCGGCAGGCCGCTCAGGAGCGCTAGTAGCCTCTGCCACCTCGCGGCGCAGCGCGCTATCATCGGCTACCGGCTGGCGCAGGCTATAGTAGTGATATGCCCGCGTACCGCCCAGTGCCATCAGGATCAGGACCACCAGCGCCACCACCGCGCGCCGCTGCGAACGGGTATAGAGCATAAACTGGCTGATCACGTCCCTCATGGCTCTAATATAAAAAACTATCCCCGCCTGTGTGGCGGGGATAGCTGTAGTAATCGCATCAAAAAGGCCAAATGCTACTGCTTGATCAGTTTAGACACCTGGCGCATATCATCTATCGTCACACGTACGGTATAAATACCTGCAGGTAGCTTGCGGACATTCATCACATTCTGCGATGTTCCTTTGGCCATAGCCGTCAACTGGCTGGTCATAACTATCTGGCCTGTCATGTCATAAATGTCGATCTGTGCATCCTTACCACTCTGATAATTTGTGATCTCTATGACTACATCTCCAGAAGTGGGATTAGGATAGGTCCTCACTCTGGACATCGTCAGCGCATCGCCAAAGGTATCTGAGATACAGACATTGGCGGTGCATGTCTGTGTCAGGCCGCCCTCCAGCGTGATAGTATAATCTATCTTCGCACAAACTGTATAGATAGCATCAGAACCGGTAAAGTTCATAAATACACCATGCTCGGGACGGGTACTGGCAGCCACCTCGGTAGCTACTGTCCATTTGACATAAGTGACATCTATCATACCTGCAGAGTGGGTCAGGTGGTAACTGTGATCATCGCCATCAGCTGTCAGTGCTATACCAAAGTCTGTGATACTGCATGGGCTCACAGCTATCGGCAGGCAGATCGTGTCTACGCAGCAACAGACTCCCAGGCTATCATAGGTGATAGAGTCACCCTTGCTCCATATCACTACGGCGCACACGGTGTAGTCATTGTCAGAGCTATAGTGGTGGCTCACAGTCAGGTCATGGCCTATCGTACTGCTACCATCGCCAAAGTGCCACACAATAGTAGGTGACAGTGGAGATGTGCTACCGTGGAAACTGTAGATCACATTGCGGTAGTCTGCAGTGTCATAGCTGTAGGTGATGCTGTCGGTAGCCTTCCACGAGATACAGGCGTCTATATTGACAGTAGTACACTGCCTGTCGTAGCAGCAGATGCTATTGCCATTAGGGCCAGCGTTGAAGAGTATGTGTGCGGCATCCATGCAGATCTCATGCGTGCCTGGTGTGAGGGTATCGGTCAGGTGATTGCCATCTGTAGTCTGGCCTACAAGTTTGCCATCTACATACCAGTTGATAAAATCAGGGCCTGCAGGCGCGAAATCTCCACCGCTGGTATTGGTGAAGTCATAAACAAAGCCATCGGCCTGAGTCACTACTGGCAGTGTCTGACCACGGAAGACCTCACAGCCGCAGCTGCGCACCACTATGGTACGGCACACGGTATCGATACAAGTGCCAGGTACCTGATCAGGATCATCGCTATAGTATATCACGCAGACATGGTGTACCCCCACGTCCCATCCGCCGGGGCTGATAGGCAGGCCGCCAAAATATTTATTGAAAGTATCAGTGGGCAACGCGCCCGGATTGTCTATAGGATTATTTCCATCAGCTAAAAATCTGAAATACGGCGCCCCACCTATGCCAATCGTATCCACAGTACCGCCACAGATCGTATCTGGCAGCACAAAGATACCATCAGGCTTGGTACAGCAGTTTTTGATGTAGATGGTACGGCATATAGTATCTGCACAGGTACTGGTCGTATCATCCGTGACTATCAAGCAGACCTGATGAGTAGTACCTATCACAGACGGATCATCTATGATATTGCCGGTGTATTCTGGCAGGGTGTCCCATCCATCTTTTGAGTCTCCGCCATCAAAGTAAACCTTGCCCCAGTGCGCGCCACTAATGTATGCCCGCAGGCTATCTTTGTAGCAGATAGTATCTACAGGAGCGCTTGAGCCATTGACGATCAGAGAGGCCGTAGGTTTGACACAGCAGTTTACAGGTGCATTGAGCACTACAGAGGCCGTACGCGTACAGTACGTACCACTAGATACAGTCACTGAATATGTAGCCGGCGATAAACCCGAGATAGTATTAGATGTACTCCCCGTACTGGTAGTAGCTGTCGTACTCCAGGTGTATGTATATGGTCCTGAGCCATTCAGGATCGTGGCTGTGGCTGTACCGGAGTTTGGTTGATTGCAAACGGGATCTACTCCCGACACTGAAATAGCCAGGTCGCCTTCTCTGAGCAGTGACACCTCAGCTGACGCGCTACAACCTGTAGAATTAGTAACTGTGACAGAGTAAAGACCGGGACTCCATATAGGTATCGAATTGGTCAGAGACGCTACATCAGTAGAAGAGGTATTGCTCCACGTATAGTTCAGCGTGCCGCTGGCGCCACTTGAGACAGTTGCGGTAGCTAAGCCTTCTGATGAGCAAGTCAGATCTGTTTTAGTCGCTGTCACAGTAAAACTCGTAGTCGGCTGATCCAATGACACATATTTAATGATGTAGCACTGCGTATTTGCAGTAGATGTGACAGTGACCTGATATAAACCTCCACCTACATTATTCAATGTACTATTAGTAGGATTGACTGTCGGTGTATTGACAGGTGTACCGGTACTCCATTCGTATGTGTAAGATCCTGCGGGTGTCACATCTATGCTTACTGACCCATTGTTATTACAAGTAGGCGCTATACTAGACATATTGCCGCTGAAGCCCGGATTGGAAGGGGGATATATATGAAAGTCTTCTGTAGCAGTACATCCTCCTCTAGACACTTGCACTTCATATAGCCCGGCAGATAGATTAGTGATTCCCGAGGTGGTACCTACAGTAGCCCCGTTTTTAGTCCAGAGGTAAGTATAGCCACTCCCGGTGGACGTGATACTCGCTGCAGCTGCCGGGCTGGGACATGCGCCAGGGGTTACGGTCAGTGTATATGCGAGTCCAGAAGCTGACAGTGTCACTGATTCGACAGTTTGGCATAGATCATCAGTCACAGTGACGGTGTATAGGTCAGGCGCGAGAGAACCGATCGTATTGGTATAGATGGATGAGTTAAGTGTATTATCTCCATTGCTCCATACATATGATACGGGGTCCGACACACCTGTGACCGTAGCCGTCACACTGCCATCTACACCAGTAGTACAGGTGGGTTGTGAAGGGGTCAGAGTAACACTTAGGGTAGACGAAGGACTACTCAGTGTGACCGAGGCTGTCTTTTGGCAGGCCCCATCTGTCACAGTAACAGTATAAATACCTGGTGGCAGGCCACTTTGCGTATTGCTATATGTAGTAGCAGGGGAGGTAGGCGTAAGAGTATTACTCCAGGTATAGCTCACAGGGTTGGTAGTGCCTGAGACAGATGCTGTAGCACTACCCGGTGTATGACAGTCCGTGGGATTGACCCCGCTCGCTGTCACTGACATCGTGGAGGTAGCCGGGACTATCGTCACTGACCGATGTGCTGTGCAGGAGGTGCCGGCAGAATAAGCAGCAACCGTATAAGTACCAGGCAAAAGGCCGCTCACAGTGCTACCAGTACCCACCGTAGCACCGACATCGTTTGACCATGTATACGTATCTCCAGAGGTGGGAGGAGTGATGGAAGCAGACACAGATCCTGTACCACTACAGCTAGTTGGATTTACACTTGATGTAGTGAGGTCATAATCTATAGTCCGAAGAGCCCAGCTGAAAACTACATAATAACAATATGGACGTCCATTTTGCCCTACAAGAGTGATGACATTATCGCCGCAGGTCAATACGTGCTCAAACCTGCCTCCCGGCCTAAATTCGGCTCCGGAAATGATCACAGGATGCCATGTCGATACATTACTCGCGTCGGTATAAGTATTTGCTATTAGCGTTCCATTGATATACACTTCTGCATAGTCATCAGCGAAAATGCTCAGGTCCTGGCATGTCACGTTGGTAGATATTAATGAAAAATGCTTTTTGAAATACACTGCATTATCGTCAAACATGGCAGCCATGCTTGAAGTTACACTCGGAGGATTGGTATAAAATGCCTGCGCGGCAGGATTGGTATTCGGATTAGTACCATCCGGACCTATCCACATAAAGGAAGGGACAACGCCCCCTAAGGTATAGTATGCTTCATTCACAGTTCCATGAAGGCAACTACCTGAACTGGGGCGGCCCGGAGGATCCACGAAGCTACCAAGCGTAAAATCTGTGGTCTCATATGGGTATACCACGTTGGCCCAGCCGGGATGTACTGATGTAGCACATGCCCAGCTGCCATCAGAGACAAATGTAAGGCTTTGTCCATACCCGTACAGACACGCCACCAGCATCACTAAAATGAAGAGCGTACTTTTAAAAACTTTCATATTGTTAGGTTTATTGAGTGCCTACCTTGTAATAGGGTGTTCGGCTATTCCCCATTTGATCAAGGGCAATACTTATGCATCACGGCTTCAGCAGCGTGTGCCATCCTATCGCACAGTGATAAATAATGAAACTAGCATAGCCATGAAATCATGGCCGTAAGCTTGGGGTAACCCGTGAGGGTGCGGAGGTCAGAGTTGATTGCGTTTATCCATAGTTGTTCTTTTGAGCGCCCGCCATGATGGGGAGGCAGGCATAGCCCCTGGGGTCAGCAGGGAGGTTTAGTATTTGAGCAGGACGTTCTTGGGTCGAGATAGTGAAGGTATGCAGCGAATATTAAAATAACGTATCCAATGTATAAGCGTGCGGGAAAATGTATAAGCGTGTCATTTTTCTGATTGACACGCAAAAAAAAGCCCCTCCGGATGGAGAGGCTTCTGATATGATAGCTGAGGGAGCTGCTGATTATGCTGCACGCTCTTCCAGCGCCTTGACCAGGCCGGCGATCTTGTTGCCAGCGCTGCCTTGCAGGCCGCTGATAACGTTCTTGGCCGGTGACTGGAGCAGGGCGATGATATCGCCGATGAGTTCGTTTTTGCTCTTCAGTGCTGCGAACGGGTATAGAGCATAACTGGCTGATCAGGTCCCTCATAGCTCTAATATAAAAAACTATCCCCGCCTGTGTGGCGGGGATAGCCGTTAGTAGGCATACGTAGCCTGCTGTCTGAAGATTAATATTTCACTTTTACAAACTTTACGCCTTCAGCCAGCTTCTTGCCCTCAGACTGCAGGGATACAAGGTAAGAGCCTGGAGCCAGTGATGAGATATCTAGCGTGCGGTATCCGGCGCTGATGTCTGTGAGCTGATCCAGCACCAGGTTGCCCAGGATATCATATACCTTGATATTGATGTTGCCAGTGATATCCTCATTGACTGCATAGAAGACATTGAGCTCTCCTGATGCAGGATTAGGATATACCTGTACTTGGTCTTTGGTCATGTCATTGACACGTGCTGTAGCGGGATCCATTTTGAATGATGGTGCCTGTGGTACGTAGAGTAGGCCAGTTTCCTTCCTGGCTATCAGGTATTGGCGGGCATAGTTGGCATAGTTGAATGGCTGGTCTGCATAGTACCTGAGCGCTTGCAGCTCACCGCTGGTGATAGACTCTATCGTACCTGTACCACTGGCCAGGCGCAGTCCTATCTGAGATGCCAGCTTGAGGCACCTCTCTCTGTCTGTCCTGGTATCAAAGGCCTGCAGGTCGGTAGCTGCTGCTGTCCAGTTGCTGGTCAGCATGTGCACGTAGTAGTTGAATTGGGCCTTGTCATAAGCGGACATAGTCTCATCTGTATTGGCTGCTGCTATAGCGGCATCAGCTTTAGCAGGGTTCTGCTGCATATTCTCCTTGTACTGTAGATAGTATGATATGCTGCCCGTCGGATTGATATGGCGGGCAAAGGTGAGGGGTGTACAGGAGAGGTCTGCCGTATAGTTATGCTCCATAGGAGCAGAGCCAGGCAGTGTGAGTACCTGGTGGCCACAAGAGGCGGTAGAGTATACCTGATCCTTGAGATTGCCCAGTTTATTTACGACACCGGATGTTGTATTGAGGTTATAATTCTGGAATACATTGATCACGCCTGAGCCTGCTACCACGTCTGTAGCGTTGGTATTGGACCAGAAGGTATTCATGCCAGGTATAGAGCTGGCAGAGACACCGAGGTTCAGGTTGGTATAGTTATCGTTTTGTATACCGGTATTATAGTTGAAGAGGAAGTTATTTCTGATTGTAAATGCTGTCGCACTGGCTGATGCCGTAGTAGTGGTCAGTGCAATAGCCGTAAAGACAGAATTGTTGATACAGTTCGAGTTGATGGTCAGGGCAGACCGGTCATGGTTTTGTATCTCTATGCCTACCAGCTGGTCGGTGATACTATTGCATGACAGATAAGAGTTGGCGCTGTTTGTTTCCACCAGGCCTAGTCCTGTATGCTCTATCGTATTATCCTGCACCTGGATATTGTTAGCCGCGCTGGCATAGATGCCAAATGTGAAACCGCTGACATAGTTCTGGTCGGCCTCTATCGTATTGCTACCTTCCAGTGATATCGCCCTGTCGCCACCATTGCCATCTGTACTCATATTATTCTTGATAGTATTGGAGAGGACATTGACACTGGATGAGTTTGACACCAGTATCTGACTGTGCACTGTCGTACCGCTATTGTATGACTCGATGTCATTGTGCTGTATCAGGCTGGACTTACCGCTTGTACATGACTCCATCTCTATGGCATGATACATATCTGTGAAGTTGTTATCAGAAATATTTGCATCTGCATTCAGAGACATAAATACGCCCACACTAGGAGTAGCATTCAGGAGAGAGTTATTGACAAAGGTATTCTGGCTGATATTGCCCTGCATGTCTACCCCCTCGAGCATGATGGCGTAGGTAGCCGCATTGCCATGCACAGCGCACTGGGTATAGTCCGGCAGTTGAGCATCTGTCACAAAGGTGTTTGACGATATAGGCAGTGTATACGGTGTGGTAGCCAGCACGATCACCACGCCGGTATAACAGTTGTAAAATTCTGTAGAGGTCACCTTGGCCTGCGCTGTGCCTGCCAGCTTGAGCGCTACGTCGGCATTCTTGATCACGCAGCTATTCACCATGTTGGTAGTAGCGGCAGCACTCAGGTCGATGCCAGACCATACGGAGAACATATTGCATGGGCGGAATACGGAGTTATTAGCCCTCAGTGTAGCGCCGTTTGTAAGTATCAGGCCGGCATTGCAGCCGCTGAATACCAGGTCTACATTAGTGATATCGATGACCCCGCCGCTGAATGTGACCATGTGATCTACATAGTACTTGCCGTCCAGGACCACATTGCCGGTATAGTTATACTCCAGCCTCAGGTAGTTAGGATCAGCAGATTCACTACAGCTACAGTTTATCCGAAATACGTCGATATCTCCGATCAGGTCCTTATTACCTGGTGTGGATCCATTAGGGCCTGTCGGGTTAAAAATATCCTGGTAGATACTGTTTATCTGTACGGGGTGCGGAGTACCATGAAAGGAGTCATTGCCCGCTATATCTATTCCGGCAAAGCCGTAGATATCCTCGCTCAGGTTCGTACCACCGTTGTAGTTGTACACTCCATAAGGTGACCTTTCCAGGGCATCTCCGGTGACCCACACTTTAGATTCGCATTGATCTTTATTGTGATTGGCATCTACATAGCTGTAGCCGAAATCTATTCCGCCTGCGCTATTGCTATTGCGGAAGTGTGCTCCTGACGTAGGCTCCCAGCTAAAGTCACCTACATAGTACCTGTTTTTCTTTTTCCATATATCCGTAGCTGGGTCAAACTCATAGCGGAATGCCCGTGACCTGTGCGCCCACTGGTCTATAATGCCTGTATTCCTAGCCTCAAAGCCATTCATCGTACGCTCTGCTATGAGCATTTCGCGTCCGTTAGCAGATAGCTCGATATCAGCCACCGGGTCAGAAAATGTCTGGAGTGTACCATCTACGGCCTCCAGGTGGGGGAGGGTGATGACCGGAGACAGATTCTGCTGCCAGTAATCCAGCGATCCGGCTACCGACCCGAAAAAGATGAAATCTCCTGTGATAGGATCTATATCTACCTCATATATCTCATTATAGGTAGGGCCTCCATTTAGAAGGGTCCTGCTGTAGTCCTGATTCCACACGGCAAAGTACACCTTGCTATTGCCATATGCGATGCCCCATAATTTCTCTCCGTTTTTAGCAAATACAGGAGTCGTAGACCCCCCATCTACAAACTGGCCGAAAGGGTCATACCTGCTCAGGATATTACCGGTGGCTGCATCGATGCGGTATATTTTACCGTCTTCCATGTCTGTGGCGAATAGCTGATTATGATCCTTGTCAAAACAGATATTGCCGATTGATGTACCGCGGTTAAACATCTGGTTGTGCGTAGCATCTGCCAGAGCAGCACTGGTTTTGCTCACTACCAAGGGGCTATAGATACCGGTGCTGGCATCCAGCTTCCATATGAGCGGCACGTTATTGAGTGCGGCTGTAGTAGTATTGTAGTCTACAAAAGGATTGCACGCCGTATAGGCAGTATAGGATGCAGCCGCAGTTTTAGCTCCGTATATCTGAGTGGTAGCCACATATATTTTCTGATAGTCGGGCGAAGCGCTGTTCGTATTCAAGGCAGTGCCAAAGACCTGACCCAGGTGCTGGGACGTCCAGGTAGTCTGTGTTTGATAGTTTTGCCCCCAATGGTCTCCCAATGGCGCAGTAAGGGTATTAGAGACATCCCATACTTTTACCACCTGCTGGGTGATATCTGCCAAGGCAGAATTGGTAGTCACGGCACTACCATCTTTGATTTGCCCATAGACTGTGGCTGCTATGACTGATAGCATACACATCATCAATAGATTTTTCTTCATGGTTATGTTTTGAATTTGCCTACTTTGTAAATAAGGGTGTTCGGCTTATTCCCTGCTATGCATCCCTCTGGCAGCACATGTCCAGCACGGCTTTGCAGCGTGTGTATAGCTGACAGATATACATATGTATCCCAGCCCCGTCATGAGGCCATATCAGATAATAATAAAGACTAGTAACACTACTGCAGGGAGATCGCAGATGTCTAAGCGAGAAAGAGGAAAACTAGTATCCAGTGCGTCGGCGATCCGAGGGCAGACATGGTCAGATGACGCTGGCCGTAGGCTTGGGGAGTGTTGCGGGTTTCATAATCTAGTGCGTGGATTGATGTGTCATAGTGGTTCAATTTTTAGGTTGCTGCCTACTTTGTCTGCGGGTGTTCGGCGTTTCCCATATCCATAATTGTATTGTATGACCAAGGTCTGCTTTATAATTTAGTATAGGAAATATATTTTCTATTTTAACACATTAGACGTACAACAAAACACTTGTATTGATTGTGACTCAAAAAAAAGCAGTAACACAAAAAAGCCTCTCCGGATGGAGAGGCTTCTGATATGATAGCTTATAGAGCTGCTGATTATGCTGCACGCTCTTCCAGCGCCTTGACCAGGCCGGCGATCTTGTTGCCAGCGCTGCCTTGCAGGCCGCTGATAACGTTCTTGGCTGGTGACTGGAGCAGGGCGATGATATCGCCGATGAGCTCGTTCTTGCTCTTGAGCGCTGCGAGTACTGCGATCTGGTTGTCACCTACGAAGGTATCTCCGTCGATGTATGCACCCTTGAGTACCGGCTTGTCATTCTTCTCGCGGAATTCCTTGAGGATCTTGGCAGGTACTGCGCCCTCTGATGAGAACATCACACCTGTCACGCCGTGCAGCAGCGGGAATACTGAAGTATAGCCCGGACCTACCTGCTCCAGAGCCTTCTGGATGAGGGTGTTCTTTGCTACGCGGTATTCTACACCCTTGCTGAAGCAGAGGCGGCGGAATGCGTTGATCTTTTCTACTGTGAGAGAAGATGCATCGCAGATATAGAAGAAGTTTGTATTGCTGAATTTATCTTTAAGTTCGGCTATTTCCTGGTTTTTTTGAGCCTTATCCATTTTATATCGATTTAAAATGTTCTGAAAATTGGTTTAAGAAATTAGAGGCCGGAGACGGTTTTGTAATCAACGTTGATACCCGGGCTCATAGTAGATGCGAGGGAGATACCCTTGAAGTATACCCCCTTGGCAGATGATGGCTTCATCTTAGAGATCACGCCGAGCAGCGATGCTGCGTTTTCCTCTATCTGCTGCGCAGAGAAAGATACACGGCCTACAGAGGCGTGTACGATACCAAACTTGTCTACCTTGAATGCGATCTTACCTTTCTTTACCTCTTCTACCGCTTTGCCTACTTCCGGAGATACGGTGCCAGACTTAGGGTTTGGCATCAGGTTGCGCGGGCCCAGTACCTTACCGAGCTTAGCGATCTTTGCCATTACGTTTGGCGTAGCGATCACTACCTCGAAATCCATCCAGCCGCCTTCGATCTTCTGTACAAACTCCTCCAGACCTACGAAGTCAGCACCAGCCTTCTTGGCTTCGTCTTCCTTGTCAGGTGTGGTGAGTACGAGTACACGCTTGGTCTTGCCTGTACCGTGAGGGAGGGCCGCTGTACCGCGGATAGCCTGGTCAGCCTTCTTAGGGTCTACACCGAGCATGATGTGGAGGTCCACAGATGCGTCAAACTTGGTAGTGTTGACTTTCTTCACCAGGCCTGCAGCCTCAGTGAGCGAGTAGTTTTTGTCTTTGGAGACGAGGCCTGCTACTGCTTTCCTCTTTTTTGTGAGTTTCATTGTGTTGTTGTTTTGTGGTCAAGCGGGCCAATGGAGCCCTCCCACGGTGATATAAAAATTTGAAAATCTGAAGATGTGTTGGTTTGAAGGTGGATTCATTTTCAAATACTCAAATCAGCACATGTTCAAATCAAAGACTTACTTATTTCTCCCAAGGAGCCGGGCCATCGATGGTGAAGCCGGCGCTCTTGGCAGAACCAGCTACCATGCTCATGGCAGACTCTACGGTAAAGCAGTTGAGGTCAGGCATTTTCTCTTCAGCTATCTTGCGGATGATATCCCAGCTGATAGGGCCTACCTTCTTACGATTAGGCTCGGCAGAGCCAGCTTGCTTCTTGGTGAGCTCCATGATCAGCGCGTGAGCCGGAGGAGTCTTGATGACGAAGTCAAAAGACTTGTCAGTATATACAGTGATCACGCATGGCAGGATCTTGCCTTGCTTGTCCTGTGTACGAGCATTAAACTGCTTGCAAAACTCCATGATGTTCACACCCTTCGAGCCGAGTGCCGGACCGATAGGCGGAGCTGGATTTGCTTGTCCTCCCTTTACCTGGAGCTTGATGAACGTTTGTATTTCCTTAGCCATTGTAGCTTATGTTATTTGTTGTTTATGAATAATGAAGAGATGTCTTGTCACTCAATCGGGAGGTCAGATACGGAAGCTGTGCCCTCTCTCCTTCCTGCTTTTCTATCTCTGTGTTTTACTCTGTTGTTTTGGTTATGCGATCTTCTCTACTTGTACGAAGTTGACCTCTACCGGTGTCTTACGGCCAAATATCTTGACAGTCACCTTGAGCTTCTTCTTCTCATTATTGATCTCCTCTATCGTACCCATGAAGTCATTGAACGGTCCGTCTATGATCTTCACTTCCTCATTGATGATGAATGGCTCTGCCATGGTCTCACCGGAGTCGAGCATCTCATCTACAGTACCGAGCAGCTTCTTGACCTCAGAGTGGCGCAGCGCCTCAGGTGTCTTGCCACCGAGGAAGCCCAGATTGCCATGCACCTGGCGCAGCTGCTGGATGATCTCTGCAGACATCAGCTTCTCATCTACCTCCAGGTAGAGATAGCCAGGGAAGAGGTTCTTCTCCTTGATAGACTTTTTGCCATTCTTGATGGTATATACCTTCTCGGTAGGTACCAGCACAGTAGATATGATATGGTCCAGTCCGCCACGGCTGATCTCGAGCATCAGGTGCTCACGGATCTTGCGCTCCTGACCGCTGATCACACGCATCACATACCACTTTCTTTCTTCTGCCATCTTCTTTATTATTTACGTGGCCCGGGACTATTGTACCGGTGGTTTGCCATGGATCAGTGTATAAATAAACATCGAGCCATACTGGGATACGAGGTCCATGCCCAGTACGAGCAGCGCCATGATCACAGCGGCTACCAGTACTACTATAGCACTCTGCTGCAGCTCTGCCCATGTAGGCCATGACACTTTGTGTACCAGCTCATCATAAGCCTCCTCTACATACAATACAATCTTATTCATCTTCCCAATTTTATTGGCGGACCGCCGGGGCGGACCGAGTGATTTTAAAAGGTGCACGGGAACAAGGATTCGAACCCTGATCAAAGGTTTTGGAGACCTCTATTCTACCATTGAACTATTCCCGTATGTACTAGCGAAAAGGCAAACTCCTTTTCTCCCGTTCTGCTAAAACGGGACGCAAATATATGAATAAGCACTGATTTTCAAAATGGATAGCTGGTTTTAATTTCCCCGCAGGCACTACCTATCCACATTTATGCTACCGCATTGATTATGAATCCACTGCCTATCAGAAGAATACTCCTGTGCGCAGTGTGAGTGCATGCCCATTGGTAGAATATTGCTTGCCTGCATAGTAATTATTGAGTTGGGTGCCTGGAAAGAATATCCCCTTGTATCCTAATGATGCTGTCCAGTTTACCTTTTTGCCCAGCGCTACTTTGATGCCTATGGATGGATTGACCATGCCACCGTCATCGTGCCCCGTCAGGCCAGAGTGATAGGTCTGATATTTTACATTGATGCCTATATAGCCGGCATTGATGTCCAGATATGGAGCTACGCGCTTTTTGGTAAAGGCTACACGCAGATTCCAATAGAAAGACCCGTAGATCAGACTCGGGCTGGATACATCTACCCCCGCGCCCAGACCGGTAGCCACCAGTTTGCCGGCTTTGATACCGGCTACGAAATTGGCCGAGAAAAGCGCCCAGTTTTTAGTGATAGGATGATTCCTGGGAGTAGGATAGTCTGTGAGGCCTACCTCGAGAGCTGCATAGAAAGGTGCCTTTTTCAAAGGCGGTACCTTGGCCTTCGGCTCGCGCCGTATTTTGGCCACTTCTGCCATCGTGTATGTATGCAGCTCGCGGTTTGCGTCCTGTATGCTGATGGAGACACCCGGTACAAACTCTATGATCAGACCACGTATAGCAGTGCCATCTTTGAGATAGACCACTTCATCCATATTGTTTTGAGCTATAGCGGAGAGTCCGATCACGAGCAGTGCGAGGAGCAGAAAGTAGCGTGTCATAGTCCAAATAGTAATAGTATGCCGGCAAAAGTATGAATTGTAGTCATTTTAGCAATAGCTAATGATCTATCAGGGAGTAAAAACCCGGTACGGCCCGGCTTGGCCATTTACATTTACTGCTTACATTTACCATGCAAATACTCCCGGCATGATATTGAGAAGGTTTAACGTACGTGTCTATGGCCTGCTGGTCAATGAGCACGACCAGATACTGGTGGCAGATGAGCTGATCAGGGGCAAATACACGACAAAGTTTCCCGGTGGCGGGCTGGAGCTGGGCGAGGGTCTGATAGATGGCCTGATACGCGAGTTTCAGGAGGAGTGCGGCGTGCAGGTAGTGGTAGAGGATCACTACTATACCACAGACTTCTTCGTCCCGTCAGACTTTGATGATGAGAGCCAGGTGATCTCGGTGTACTATCGCTGCTCCTGCCCTGCCTGGCAGCAGATCAGGACCTCGCAGAAGAAGTTTGACTTTGTGGTAAAGCCGGGGCTGGATGCCGAGGCTTTCCGCTGGGTACCTATGGCAGACCTGGACCTGGAGACAGATGTCAATCTGCCTATAGACCGCGTAGTAGTAGACAAGCTGATAGAAGGGCATCACAAGGTGGGCTTTAGGGTACCGAATCAATGACCTCACCCATCTGCCTTCGGCATCTTCCCTCTCCGAGAGAGAGGGAGGAACCACGCGGGCACATTGGGACCTATTCTTAGATATTATCATTGAAAAAGAGAACCTAATTTTGTATTTGTATTAAAGCCCCTTTGGGGGTTTGGGGGCAAGAGTCATGCAGAAAGAACAACTAAGCATATTCGACATTTTCAAGATAGGCGTAGGGCCATCCAGCTCGCACACTCTGGGGCCATGGCGCGCTGCGGAGCGATTTCTGCAGGAGGTAGGGGACGTAAACAGAATAACGAAGGTACATATAGATCTATATGGATCTCTGGCCAAGACTGGCAAAGGCCACGGCACAGACATAGCCGTGATGATGGGCCTGAGCGGTGCAGACCCTGTCACCTTTGATACAGCGCTGCTCACGCCCACTATAGATGGCATTAAGCAACATAAAGTGATTAAACTGAAAGGCATCAGAGAGGTGCCCTTCGATTACAATACCGATCTTCTCTTTCTGAAACGCGAGAGCCTGCCCTTTCACCCCAATGCACTGCGTCTTACGGCTTATTTCAATGATGGCACGGAGCAGGCCGAGACTTATTACAGCATAGGGGGTGGCTTTGTGGTAAAAGATGGCGAAGACGGCAGCGGGAAATCTCAAGTGCGCGTGCGATATGATATCAGCGATGCCGACGAGCTACTGCAAAACTGCATGGGCCGCGGCCTCAGCATATCTGAGCTGGTACTGGATAATGAGGTGGCCTGGCGCATGCCCGCAGATACGCGAGCGGGCATCATGCGCATCTGGGAGACCATGCTGGACTGTATCTGGCGGGGCTGCCACGCTACAGGCATCCTGCCGGGCGGCCTCAATGTATCCCGCCGCGCGGCACAGATGAATAAGAAGCTGCTCAAAGGCCGCACCTATGGCAATAAAGAAGAATGGATCGCGGCGATACAGGCTACTGCTACTTCCTTTCAGGATGTGCTGAACTGGGTGAGCTGTTTTGCCCTGGCGGTGAATGAAGAAAATGCAGCCTTCGGGCGCGTGGTCACCGCACCTACCAATGGCGCTGCCGGGGTAGTGCCTGCAGTACTGATGTATCACATCGTTTTTGGCAAGGGGCCGGAGCAGGATATCATCCGGTTTGTAGCTACGGCATCTGAGATCGGTGCCCTCTTCAAAAGGGGCGCTACCATATCAGCGGCTATGGGCGGCTGCCAGGCAGAGATAGGTGTCAGCTCGGCTATGGCTGCGGGTGCGCTCACGGAGTGCCTGGGCGGTGACGCCGGACAGGTGCTGCAGGCCGCAGAGATAGCTATGGAGCACCACCTGGGCATGACCTGCGACCCGATAGGCGGCCTGGTGCAGATACCCTGCATAGAGCGCAATACAATGGGTGCCATCAAGGCGATCACAGCAGCGCAGCTGGCTCTGCAGAGCAATCCAGATGCCGCGAAGGTATCTCTGGATGCAGTGATCAAGACTATGTGGGAGACGGCACTGGATATGAACTCCAAGTATAAGGAGACCGCAGATGGCGGCCTGGCAGAGACGGTGCCACTGAGCCTGCCGGAGTGCTAGGTGACTGGTCTACGGTTGGCTCGCTGACCGTGTACAGTTGACTGTAGACCACTATCGTCATCTCCATGTAATATTCCTTAATGCATTTGCACAGGCTGGTGCAAAGAGTAACTTTGCGGCACTTTTCTGAATATGAAATATATTAATACCATCCTGCTGCTCGTGATCGCTATAGGCGTAGGCGTGCTGTTTTACAAAGACCACCAGCGCGACATACAGGTCAAAGCTCAAGCTGCTGCCCAGGCAGCCAAAGATTCTGCTGCTGCCGCAAAAACCACTGAGCCCAGCCCATTTGACAATATACCGGAAGATCCGATGAAGGGATCGCCTAGCATCGTGAGTGGCCCTGTGACCACTATCAGCTTTGAGCGCACAGTGCATAATTTTGGCCACATACCATCCGGGCCTACCTACAAAACATCCTTTAAGTTTACCAATACCGGCAAAGAAGACCTGATAGTCAGCAATGCCAAGGCCAGCTGTGGCTGCACAGTGCCTACCTACTCTGCCGAACCTATCAAGCCCGGACAAACAGGCAGCATAGATGTCGAGTTTGACTCCAAAGGACGAGCCGGCGAGCAGCTCAAGGAGATAGTAGTGACCACCAATACGGAGCCCTCTGAGAATGTACTGACGATCAAGAGCAACCCCTATATCACAAAGTAATGGCGCGTATCCTGGCATTTGACTATGGGCAGAAACGCGTAGGCGTGGCCGCTACAGATCCCCTGCAGATCATAGCTAGTGCAGTAGGTACGATAGAGACCCGGGGTATTTATGATTTTATAAAGACCTACCTGGCACGTGAGCAGGTAGAGACCTTTGTGGTAGGCTGGCCGTACAATGACGGCTTCAAAGAAAATCCTGTGGTACCACACATCACTAAGTTTATTGCGCAGCTGCAGAAACTATACCCACAGATACCGGTGGTCAAGGTAGATGAGAGCTTTACCTCACGGATGGCCATGGAGGCCATGATACAGGGAGGTATGAAGAAAAAAGACCGTCAGAAAAAAGAAAATTTAGACAAGATAAGCGCAACGATTATCTTGCAATCATATATGGAAACGAGAGGATAATGGGCTAATACGCTGATTTGAAAGTTTGGAAATGAAATACAAATGATCAAAACAGCCTCTGGTACCAGCCTCAGTCCACAATCATAAATCAGAATAAAGAAATGTTCCTGCCGATAGTAGCATATGGAGATCCGGTACTGAGAAAGATGGGCGTAGAGATAGACAAAGACTATCCCGGCCTGGCTAAACTCATAGACGACATGTTTGAAACCATGGAGAAGAGCAAGGGTGTGGGCCTGGCCGCGCCGCAGGTGGGCAAGGCTATCCGCCTCTTTGTGATAGATAGTACCAAGATGTATGACGAGGAGGAAGAGCATAAAGGCGTCCGGGAGGTTTTCATCAATGCCGAGATCATCCAGGAGACCGGCTCTGAGTGGGCCTATGAGGAGGGCTGCCTTAGTATACCTGGTATACGTGAAGATGTATCGCGCAAGCCGACCCTGCGCATCCGCTACTATGACAAAAACTGGAAAGAGCAGGAGAAAGAGTTTGACGATATGAATGCGCGTGTGATACAGCACGAGTATGACCACATAGAGGGCAAGCTCTTCATAGACCACATCAAGCCGCTACGCCGCAGCCTGCTCAAGAGTAAGCTGGAGAAAATATCCAAAGGCGATGTGGATGTGAGCTATAGGATGAAGTTTCCTAAGAAGTAGTTTTTCAGATGGGAGACGATAGACATTAGACAAATACTTTCACTCCCCTATGAAAACTAATGCTTCGCACAAGATCCTACTTTATATCATCGCTACCGTCTGGCTGGCCAATGGATTATTCTGCAAAGTGCTCAATCTCGTACCAAGGCATACAGAGATCGTTGCCCGAATATTAGGGGCAGACTATGCACGCCCACTCACTATAGCTATAGGCTGCTCGGAGATACTCATGATGGTATGGGTGCTAAGTGGCATCAGGGCGCGCTGGTGCGCCATAGTGCAAGCTGTGATCATCGCTACGATGAATATAATAGAGTACACGCTCGTGCCTGACCTGCTGCTGTGGGGCCACCTGAATATTGTATTTGCTTTCGCTTTTATCGCCGTAATATTGTACAACGAATTTGTACTGAACCGGCGTGAAAGCTAAAACATACTCCTATGCTGCGCTTCCTGCAGAATCACCCTTTTGCTGTAGAGGCATTCTTTGAACGGTCTCTGGTGCTCACTTTTGCGGTACCCAAAGAGGAACTGCAGCCGCTGTTGCCAGAGTGCCTCACACCCGATACGCTGCATGACCGATGGGGATTTGTGGCGGTGGCGATGGTACAGACCAAAGGATTGCGACCCAAGGGCTTCCCTGCATTCATGGGCAATGATTTCTTCCTGACTGGTTATCGCATTTTTGCACAGTATATCAATAGCGAGGGTAGAAAATATCGCGGTCTCTATATCCTGGGGTCCGAGACAGATAAGCTGAAGATGAAGGTGATGGGCAATATCTTTACGCATTACCATTATACTACCTCTGCACTGGTACAAAAAATAGAAGGCGACCGGATCATCACCACCTCTGCGTCTGACGGACTGCGGATAGAGGTAGAGCGCGGCAATGATAAAACCGCGCTACCGGAGGGATCTCCCTTTCACGATTGGCAGGAGGCACGGAAATATGCCGGGCCTTTGCCGTTCACTTTCACGTATGATGCATCGCGCAGGGAGGTGCTGATCATAGAGGGGGTACGGCACCACTGGAGACCTGAGGCAGTAAGCGTGGTAGATCACAAAATACCATTCATAGAAAAGCTGCCGATCAGCCAGCCGCTGCTGGCCAATGCCTTTATGATAGAGCAGGTACCCTACTACTGGAAGAAAGGCCGGATAGAAAAATGGCAGTCATGAGGAAGCCGCTACAGGGGGTGACGAATATCGTGCGGTTCAACTGGCCTTTTTACGCACTGGCAGTCACCGCACTGGCAGGTGCAGGCTTGGTTAGCATATTCAGCGAAGGCTCCTTGAGATCTTGGGCATCCATACTGACTATATGTGTCGCCGTGCCGGTAGTGGTGTCACTCCTGATATCCGCCTATGTGTACGACCTGTCGGGTCTATATGACCTTCACTGGCTGGATGACATACCTTTGAAAACCGATGGCTCCTTTGCGAATATCAATGCAGGCTTTGATGAGACCACCTCACTCCTGAGACTACGATATCCTTCTGCGCAGGTAGCAGCGTATGACTTCTATGACCCTACTCGCCATACGGAGCCATCTATACGCAGAGCGAGACTGGCATATCCCGCCGCTCCTGATGTGGTCACCATTACTACCGCCCATATCCCTGCGCAGGACGATAGCCTGGATGCTATCTTTCTTGTGTTTGCCGCGCATGAGATTAGGGACGCAGGTGAGCGGGAGCGCTTCTTCGGCGAATGCCTCCGCGTATTGCGGCCTGGTGGATATGTAATAGTACTGGAGCACCTGAGAGACACTGCAAATTTTGCAGCTTATAATATCGGCTTCTTTCATTTCCTGCCCCTCCGCTCCTGGCTATCGGCGTTTCAGGTCACCGGCTTTACACTTACCAGGCAGCAACGTATCAACCCTTTCGTCACTGTTTTTAAACTCATGAAAAATGGAAATACACTTTAAGATCATCGGATACCTGCTGGTAGCGCTGGCGCTTCTGCACGTGGGCTTCCCGCGCCGCTTTGAGTGGGAGAGCGAGCTGAAGCCTCTCAGTCTGCTCAACAGGCAGATGATGTATGTACATACCTTTTTCGTAGCGCTGGTGGTCCTGCTCATGGGGCTGCTATGCATCACCTCAGCCACCGAGCTCAATGATACTACTCTCGGTCACCGCGTCACTCTGGCTATGGGTATCTTCTGGGGGCTGCGGCTGGTGATACAATTCTTTGGCTACTCATCAGAACTTTGGCGGGGCAAAAGATTTGAAACCATTGTACATATTGTCTTTTCGCTGCTGTGGGCGTACCTGACAGGCGTCTTTATATACAGCTACTGGCTTTCGCTCCATATTGGCGCCTGAACGCCTCATATTTTGAAACCGCCATTTATTTAGCACTTTTGCCGCCTGATGATCAATCATGACAATATACACGCCCTGCGCATGCTGCTCAGCACACCGCGCCGGTGCGTGATCGTGACGCACCCGCGCCCCGATGCGGATGCACTGGGCTCCAGCCTGGGCTGGAAGCGCTACCTGGAGCTGAAGGGCCATAGCGCCAGCTTCATCTCTCCTACGCACTATACCGCCAACCTGGCATGGATCAAGGGAACGGAGACGATACTCGACTTTGAAGATGAAAAGAACAACCGGGTAGCACGCCAGAAACTGGCAGAGGCCGAGGTGATCTTTGTCCTTGACTTTAATGTGCAGGCACGGGCCGAGAAGGTAGCCGACCTGCTCATACAGAGCACTGCCGCCAAGGTGATGATAGACCACCACCAGCAGCCCGAAGGTTTTGCTGCGATCACTTTCTCCGATACTAGCTATGCCGCTACGGCGGAGATGGTCTACGATGTGATCTGCGAGCTGGGAGACGAGAAGCTGATAGACGCTGTGATAGCCGAGGACCTCTATGCGGGCCTGGTAGCAGACACGGGTTTCTTCCAGCATAGCAATACGACACCTAACGTATTTAAGGTAGCCAGTGGCCTGATAGCGCGCGGCGCCTCTCCCGACTACGTGAGTGACAAGATCAACAACGTATTTGACGAGCGCAGGCTGCACTACTTTGGGTACGCATTACTGGAAAAGTTAAAAGTTGTAAACGATGGCCGCGTGGCCTACATTTCGATAGGGCAGAGTGAAGCCAGAAGGTTTAATTTGCAGCTGGGAGATAATGAAGGTTTGGTGAACTATGCCTTTAAAGTATCGACGGTGAAACTGTCCGTGCTTTTCTCTGAGGAGCGTGACAAGGTGAAGATCTCTTTCCGCTCTAAGGATGACATAGATGTCAATGCCTTTTCACGCAAATACTATGAAGGTGGGGGCCATCGCAATGCCTCCGGTGGCAAAAGCATGCTGAGCATGGAGGAGACGGAGAAGTTGTTTATAGAGCGATCTAAGGAACTCTTTCAATAAATAAAAAAAGTAACGACCATAAATGAAGCAACTCAAACACACTCTGCCGATGCTGCTGATCGCACTGACAGCATTCTTCTCATCGTGCAATAACGACAAACCCGCCGATGATGCACAGAAAGCAATGCCGGTAGATACCACGCCTGTAGCTCCGGCACCGGTGGCGCAGGATGATGCCAACTGGCGTACAGAGGATGGCATCTACGCTGTCTTTACCAATGCCAAGGGGCAGATCATATGTAAACTGGAATACCAGAAAGCGCCGCTGACCGTGGCCAACTTTGTGACACTGGCAGAGGGTACTAATCCAAAGACAACTTTTAAAAAGGGTAAGCCATATTTCAATGGCCTGACATGGCACCGTGTGGAGCCTGACTTTGTGATACAGGGGGGTGATCCTGAGGGGACAGGCCGCGGCGGTCCGGGCTATGAATTTATCAATGAAGTAGATCCTACGCTCACGCACAACCGCGCCGGTACACTGGCTATGGCCAATGCTGGCCCTAATACCAACGGCAGCCAGATCTATATCACCAAGCAGCCTACACCGATGCTGGATGGCAAATACAATGTCTTCGGATATGTAGTATCAGGCCTCAAGACTGTCAATGCGATAGCTATAGGCGACAAAATGGACACAGTATCCATCGTACGCGTGGGCAAAGATGCTCAGTCATGGGATGCAGTAGCTACTTTCAATAAAAAGATGGCTGAGTGCGCCAAGATCATAGAAGATCAGAAGAAAGAAAGAGAAGCTAAGATGCAGGCCGCTATCAAGCAGCACCAGGCGCAGGTGGCCCAGATGGCTGCTACCTACCCGCAGTGGGATGCCAAAGTAAAAGCTAAATATCCCGGCGCTAAGCGCACAGCCAGCGGACTCTACTACCTGATCACCACACCGGGCACCGGCCCTAAGGCTAAACCGGGACAGACCGTGGTAGCGCACTATACAGGCACGCTCTGGGATGGCAAAAAGTTTGACTCCTCTCTGGATCGTGGCAATCCGTTTGAGTTTGTACTCGGCGGGCACCAGGTGATAGATGGCTGGGACGAGGGCTTCGGCTACTTCCCGGTGGGATCAAAGGGCAAACTGATCATACCTTTCTACCTGGGCTATGGCGATCAGGGCTCGCCGCCGGTGATACCTGCCCGTGCAGACCTCGTATTTGATGTGCAGATGATCGGTGTGAAGTAACAGCCAGACAATAGACGTTAGACTAGAGACATTAGACAATACAACGCAAGCTTTAACCAAATTCAAAAAATAAAAACCAAGATGATAAGAACGATCAAGACAGGCCTCCTCGCAGTAGCTACGCTGCTGGGTACTACGGGCGCCTTTGCACAGCCAGGAGCAGCCAAACCTGCTGCAGCACCAGCCGCCGCAGAAAACCCAAACTGGGAAAAGACAGACGGCCTATATGCAGTATTCAATACCAATAAGGGCAAGATCGTATGCCAGCTGGAGTATACCAAGGTGCCTATGACAGTGGGCAACTTCGTCTCTCTGGTAGAGGGCAAGAATCCAATGACGCATGTGCGCCAAGGGCAGCCTTTCTATGATGGACTGAAGTTCCACCGTGTGATCCCTAACTTTATGATACAGGGAGGTGACCCGTTGGGTAGCGGTATGGGAGATCCGGGATATAAGTTCCCTGATGAGTTTGACGCATCGCTGCGCCACTCCGGCCCGGGTATACTCTCTATGGCCAATGCCGGTCCGGGGACTAACGGATCACAGTTCTTTATCACGCACGTAGCTACGCCGTGGCTGAATGACAAGCACACCATCTTCGGCCATGTAGTACTCGGCCAGACGGTAGTGAATGCTATCGCGCAGAATGATAGCATGACGACTGTACGCATCGTGCGCGTAGGCAAGGCTGCAAAAAACTTTGATGCCGTAAAAGCTTTCACCGAAGGTGAAGCAAACCTGAAAAAGAAAGAAGAAGAAGCCCGCAAGGCAGAGCAGGCAGCATGGGATGCAAAGGTGAAAGCCAAGTACCCTAAGGCGATGAAAACAGCCTCCGGTCTCTACTATACCGTAGACTCTCAGGGCACAGGCCCTAAGGCGCAGCCGGGCCAGACCGTAGTAGCGCACTACACCGGCACCCTGTTTGAAGACGGCAAAAAGTTTGACTCGTCTGTAGACCGTGGCCAGCCGTTTGAGTTTCCACTGGGTCAGCACCGCGTGATAGCCGGCTGGGATGAGGGCTTTGGCCTCTTCAATGTAGGCACTAAGGGCAAACTGATCATACCATACTACCTGGCCTACGGTGACCGTGGCGCAGGCGGTGTGATCCCTCCTAAGGCTGACCTCGTATTTGAGGTAGAGATGCTGGGTGTGAAATAACTCGCAGACAAGAGACGTTAGACAATATAGAATACACAAGAAATAAAGGGCGGCTTCGGTCACCCTTTTTTGTTTACAGTTATTTGATGGAGCATTACTATTTTCAGCACCATGAGGAAGCTTATATCCATACTTCTATTGGCGTGCGCTGTGGGCCCGCTGTATGCACAGCGTATCATGCACACATCTGTCAATAAGAAGCACGGCTATATGCCCGGCTTCTCATTCGTACACCTCACTGACATACATGTAGGGGAGCATATAGATGACTATGGTACGCCGGGCTATCGTGGCGATACGATGCCAGCCGGAGATGTAGGCTATGCCGCAGAGCGCCTGCGAAAATCTGTGGACTGGATTAATCGCAATGCGCATAAATACCACATCCGCTTTGTGATCGTGACAGGAGACCTGACAGACAGTGGAGAGAAATCAGAATTTGATAAGGCGAATGAAATACTCAGCAGCCTGACTATACCCTTCGTACCGCAGATAGGCAATCATGATGTCGTATCACACACTGCCACTGAGAAAGAACCCGCAGCCACAGGTGACTCGCTTTGCAATGTAGTGTTCCGCGCGGAATTTGACAGCCTGAAGCACATGGCAAATGAATGGCAGGATGGGTACAGGCAGGTACGTGTATACAGCCCCTACTCGCAGCACGAGCAGTTCTTTCAGAATTTTAGCTTTTGGTATGAGGGATACAAGTTCATTTTCTTCGACCTGAGTCCACGCTTCATCTATGGGCGGCCCAAAGGCGAGCATGGCCCCAAACCGCACCTCAATGACTTCCCGCACGCCTCTTTTGAATGGCTGATGAATGCAGTGAAGGAAGATACGGTGGATGATCACAATATCATTCTCTGCTCGCACCAGCCCCCGCATCACGACTTCATGTCCATCTTCAATGGATTGACGACATCGGATTATAAAAAGCTGACGACTGCACTACAGCCCTACCATCATCATTTAGCACTGTGGCTCGCAGGCCATGTACACCGTAATAAAGCCTATCGCGTGCGCACCCTTGGCACAGCAAAGCCTGTGATACGCGCTCGTGAAACTGCCTCTAACAAAGAACACCGCAATGGCCTGCTCCGGGTGGTCACCGTTTATAATAGGGGAAAATAACTTAGGTGATGCGCCGCATCATCCAGCTCTGTATACCACTGCTGGGCACTATCATCGTATGCATCAGCTCGAAGCCCTGTCGCTGGTAGATGGTGACATTTTTAGGGTCTTCCGTTTTCAGCCAGAAGCTATCCATACCCTGAGCCCGCATCTGCTCTATGGCACGGTCTATGAGTGCGCGGCTGTATCCTTTGCCACGCTGCGAGGCTGCTACACCCAGGCACCAGATATAGCCCATCTTCTCCCCTGCGTGCTCCCTGACCCAGCCCTCTGATACAGCATCATGCCGCACGAGGCGCAGGGTAGCACGCGGACCCACGGTGAAGGGAATGAGCCCCATGCCCGCACGGATCTCCCTGGGCAGGCCAAGAGGGAAGCTATCGCCCGGTAGCCAGATCAGGGCGCCATCGTTGGTGTCATTTATCACCACGCCGCCATATAGAGAGGCGCCTGATGCACAGCGGGTATAGAGCTGCCGCAGGCCGCGGTGGCGGCTCTCCTCCGTACGGCCCTCAAAAGCGTGGAGCATGAGTGGATAGTGCAGGAAAGCATCTGCCAGTATCTGGCCTGCGCGGATATGTGGTGCCATAGTGATGAAGATACGAATAAGGCGCATAGCTGTGGTGGTGTAGGGCTTTGGGCAGTAAATACTTAACTATCCTGCCCTTCCACTGGTCCACGTTTGTAATGCGACTATACAGATTGCCCATCAAAAATGTCTTAGCTTTAAACTACCCTGTGCTAGCCTTCACTCGTCCGCGTTTGCAGCGCGGATGCCATTTACTTGGCGTTACGAACGCGAGGCTTAGGAATCCTCGCACAGACGAGGACTAGAGGGGGGATTTTAATACTGCTGTAAAAACAGCAACTGACCCTGCAAAAAAATAATATTATGGCTTCAAAAGTAATCTTTGTTTCAAACCAATCGGAAGTAAAGTGGGTTTATATACTTCAGAGAGTTAGTATAGGTTTAATTTATCCATTTATAATTGTTGTTTTGGTCTCTATCATTAATGAATTCTCATTCTATAGATTTTTACTAGCCAGCGGCATTGTAATAGCTCCATTTTTATTATTTATAAGTATTTATGTACTATTTAGATGCGCGTATTCTTTGAAAGAAATATCATTTGATTCGGAAAAAAAAATCATAACAATAGCATATTATAAATTCAGCATCTATAAAGAAGTGTCTATAGATAACGGGGATTTAGAAGTAACATTTATGCGCGATCCCACAACACTTTTCGAATATTATGTTTTGAAATTTAATGTTAGAGGAAGCCTTCTATTCAGACAGTTTCAGGAAAACGGATGGGAAAAAGAGACTTTCATCGAATTAGTTAAAGCTCTCGAAAGTCATAAAATTGAATGCAAATATTTATTTTTTTTAAAGAAAATTATTTATGAAGATTAATATTTGTAGCGAGTATTTTAATTTACCATCCTTTTATGGCGCAAGCATGCGTGCTGACGTCTGAATACGATTTTTTAGGCATTTGAGTTTTTTGTAATCGCACAAGAGCAGCACCGCGCTTACATACCTCCATTCTTCGTCATAGGGGAAGAGCTGACTGTTCCGCGCTAGTGGCTTTTTGACATAGGACCCCTCTCTATTCCTCGTCTGTGACGAGGATTCCAGCCCCTCTCCTTTGTAACGCGACAACCAAGCGCTACTTAAAACTCAAAGTCACTCCCCCTTCTTTCCAGCAAAATCCATAACGCTACTAGAGATGTACTAATCGAGATCAGACACGATCCGATGTTTATACAATTCACCGATACAAAAATCAAGTCAATTCATCACAGTAAAAGTGGCAAAATAGATAGTATTCTGACCAGTAAGAAAATACCTATCCCGTCTATTGCGCACACACCCAGCATGCATGCTTAGTCCATAGAGGAAGTGCTGTTAATACCTAACTCCCGGCTAATGCCTTCTGCTAATTTTCATTTTTATTGTAGCGTAAAAGTATGTAACGAAACTTCTTAATTGTCCATATGATAATGATTAATGCAATATTTATTATAACTGTGAATGTAGACATCATTCCGAATAGAAATAAAAGAGAAGAAAATAAAAGGTTTTCATTAGTCAAAAGCGCAATAACTCCAATAACACTAAAAATGCTTAACTGAATCATTGAAATAAACATTAGCCTTATAGATAAGGAAAGCTTCTTATAGATAAGGAGAAAATATGGTAAAGACATAATGCTTATTCCTAAAATAAAATAATAATTCATATACTATTTTTTAGTACAATAATTTCAGTTTTCTCTCCTCTCTAGTCCTCGTCACAGACGAGGACTAGAGAGGGCATAGGACTCCTAACTAACTGTGCTTTAATACCCATTACGATTTGTAATTGATTTTGCAGGGAGTAGCTAATAGAAAATTATAAAACAATATAGCGAAAGGAACATATATAAAAAACAACTCATAGTTAGATAAATAGTGAATTGGCTCGGTAAGGCGCTCAGGACTATCAAAAAAGTCAAAGATAGTTACTAGAGATATAGTTATGACCATCGTAGTTAATCCTATAATAATACTTGAGAGAAGGGAGGAGGTAACTATCGATTTTTGCTGAAGTATTGCAAAAATTTTATTGGTAAAGATAGAATACAGCCAAAAAGGCACAAGGTGGTTACATATAACAACAAGAGCAACATAAGGAAGTGCATTGTATTGAATATAATTGCCCTTGAAAATTGAAAGCACAAGCATAATAATAAAGCTGCATACTACTGATAGCAAAGAAACTAATAGGCTTTTAGAGAGATATTTTATCATTTTATTTACCTAAGTAATCATGATTCCAACTAATTCTTTTGGATACCGATGCGTTTACTGATGCGTTACTCCCATTGCTATTACTGTAAGTCCCCCCTAGTCCTCGTCTGTGACGAGGATTGCAGTCCCTCGCGTTTGCAGCGCGATAGTCAAGCGTTACAAACGCAGACTAGTGCTGTTTTGATTTCCTGCCCTGACATGTCGTGCCATAGTAATGAAGATACGAATAACCCACATAGCTGTGGTGGTGTAGGGCTTTTGATAGTAAATATGTAATTATGCTGCTTCAATAAACACATCAATATGTCAGACGCACTCACACAGCCCGGCCTCTACGCCGTATTTAATACCAATAAAGGAAAGATCATCTGCAGCCTGGAGTATGAAAAGACCCCGGTGACTGTGGCCAACTTCATAGCGCTCGCAGAGGGCAATCACCCTGCGGCGAATGTCAAGAAAGGCAAGCCATTCTATGATGGACTGAGCTTTCACCGCGTGATACCGAAGTTTATGATACAGGGTGGCGACCATACCGGTAGCGGCTCCGGTAGCCCGGGATACCGCTTTGGTGATGAGTTTGACCCGACGCTGCGCCACGTGGGCCCGGGTGTACTCTCTATGGCCAATGCCGGTCCGGGCACAAATGGTTCGCAGTTCTTTATCACGCACGTGCCTACGGCCTGGCTGGATGATAAGCATACTGTCTTTGGACACGTAGTAGAAGGCATGGACATAGTCAATGCCATCGGACAAGGTGATACCATCACTAATCTGGAGATCGTACGCGTAGGTGACGCAGCGACTAAGTTTGACGCTATCGCGACCTTCAATGATCGCGACAGCCTGCTAAAGCAAAAGGTCGAGAAGGCCCGCGAAGGACTGAAGGCCGCATGGGAGCAGAAGGTAAAGGCTAAGTTTCCTGATGCAGTACCTACAGGTACCGGCCTCTATATTGTCACTGAGAAGGAAGGTACAGGCGCTGTGGCCAGCAAGGGCCAGACAGTAGTAGCACACTACACCGGTACCTTCTGGGATGGCAATAAATTTGACTCCTCACGCGACCGTGGCAAAGAGTTCGAATTCCCGGTAGGGATGGGCCGTGTGATAGCCGGCTGGGATGAGGGTTTCGGCCTGCTGAAAGTAGGTACCAAGGCGAAGCTCATCATACCATACTTCCTCGCCTATGGCGATCAGGCACGTGGACCGCTGCCGGCCAAGTCTGATCTGATCTTTGACGTAGAGATGATTGGGGTGAAATAGCACCTCTCCCAACCCTCTCCGAAGGAGAGGGCTAAATACAAATACGATAATAAAGGCGGCTTCGGTCGCCTTTGTTATTTTATATCTTCACAGGATGCAAGAGAAAACTATAACGCTCCGGTTTCTGGCGGAGCCGGTGAATGTCAATTTTGGCGGTAAAGTGCACGGTGGTTCTGTGATGAAGTGGATAGACCAGGCCGGCTACGCCTGCGCGGCCAACTGGTGCGGGGGCTACGCGGTCACGGTGTATGTAGGTGGTATCCGTTTCTTCAAACCGATGCTGATAGGCTACCTGGTGGAGCTACGTGCGCGCCTGATACATACAGGCAATAGCTCCATGCACATTTCCGTAGATGTGTTTAGCAAGAGTCCGCAGAGTGACGAGTGGGTACGCAACACGCACTGCGTGATCATCTTTGTATCTGTGGGTCCTGACGGCAAGCCGGTCAACGTGCCAGTCTACACCGCCGACACAGATGAGGAGAAGCAACTGCAACAATACGCTATCCGCCTGATGGAGCTACGCAAAGGCATAGAGGATGAGATGGAGGCGTATATGAAGTGAGAGAATAGGGAATAGAGAATAATGAATAATGGGATCAAGATCAGGTGCAACTAGTATTGTTCTTGACTCTTGGTTCTTGACTCTTAGTTCTAGATTCTCGTCTCTGTCTGACGTCTCGGGTCTTTTGTCTATTTTCACAATATGAGCAAAAGTGTACATGGCAAATGGGTGCTGATCACGGGGGCCACCTCCGGTATTGGCCGCGCCTGCGCGGAGCTATTTGGGAGGAATGGTGCCAACCTGATCCTGACGGGGCGTCGCGCCGAGCGGCTGGAGTCCGCACAGCACATACTGGAGGAGAAATATGGCGTGAAGGTACGCACGTACCACTTTGATGTGCGGCAGTTCCCAGAGGCCGTCAAGATGGCCAATGACCTGCAGGAGTCTGAGATCATACCCGATATCCTGATCAATAATGCGGGCCTGGCCTCCGGCAAAGATAAGATCTATGAGGGCCTGATCAGTGACTGGGAGAAAATGATAGATACCAATATCAAAGGCCTGCTCTACATCACCCGCGCTATCCTGCCCATGATGGTAGAGCGCAATGAAGGCCATATCATCAATATAGGTAGTACTGCCGGCCATATAGTCTATCCGGAGGGCAATGTCTACAATGCATCAAAATTTGCCGTGAAGGCACTCAATGAGGCTATCAACCTGGATCTGGTAGGCACGGATATCCGCTGCGGCTCTATAGACCCCGGCGCCTGTGAGACGGAGTTTTCGGAGGTGCGCTTTCACGGAGATAAAGATAAAGCAACTAAAGTCTACGAAGGATATATACCGCTGCACGCAGAAGACATAGCAGATGCAGCCCTCTATATCTGCAGCGCGCCACCACATGTCAATGTCACTAACATGGTGATATACCCTACCGCGCAGCGCTCCGCCTACGTGTGGGGCAAGAAGTAGCGAAGCAGTGCAATCTATTGCTTCAGCACTTTATAGTTGTGTCGGCTACCTGAGGTGGTCGTGATCTCCACACTATAGATACCATCAGCATACTGCGACACCGGTATCAGCTTATCACCCTGTAGCTGATCGGAGAAAATGAGCTTTCCTGAAATATCAAATATTCTTATGCCCCCAAACTCATTTTCGGGGTTTCTAACGACCAGTTTTGAGCCGGATATATACACAGCAGAAGCGGCTGGCTCAAGAGTGCCTACTCCGGCCGGATCATCTATATACACTATAGCAGAAGCCGAATCGCCTATAGAGCTACTACTGTGAGCTAGGGTGGGCCAGATCACTACTGTAGTGGGTCCGATCACAAATACGGGACTGCTAAAATTGAAAGAGATGGCCTGATAGATCAGACTGTCCCCGGCAGGGATGGTCACAAAGGCCGGGCCATTGGCAGCTATACCAGACCCGCTGTAATTACGCGTATTATAAGTAGCCGTGCTGCCCCCCGCAGTAATTGAATACCCAAAACTCAGCGTATCGGCAAAAATGCTATTCGAACCATTATAAAGGGTAAATGTGGTCGAGATGCCTACCGGAGTGGTATCGTTGAGGCGATAGGTATTGCCGTTTATGGCGCCGAGCGCCTGAGGATCTATGCGCAGGGATATCTGAGCACCGGCGCTGCCCATCCATAGCATGCCCAGGCACAGTAATATATATCTAAAGGTCTTCATTCTTAATGTTTTCATAAAGGTATATAAAAGCGATCACGGTGATAGCCTTATTTAATTCATATCTTAGCCATCCAAACAGCCATTTATGGATATACTCAATCAAATAGTAGGCAAGCTAAATAAAGAGGAGATCAGGAAATACAAAACGCTGTCTACCGCGGGGGATAAGCGTAAGGATCACATTCTCTTTGACTACATCCGTGCTGCGGGACCTAAATTTGACGAGCAGAAGGCACTCAAAAAACTAGGATATACTGAGGTGCCCAAAAACCGCTACTACCAGCTCAAAAACCGCCTGATAGAAAATATAGGCGATAGCCTGGTGCTGCTCAATACGCATAAGGAAGAACTCTATGAAGTACATCAATATATACAGCTCTACCACCTGTACCGCTCGCGCAATCTGCTAAAAGTGGCCCTCTCCTATCTGCACAAAGCTGAGAAATGCGCTATAGAAACGGACTACTACGAGATATTGGATGTGATCTACAATGAGCTCATCCGGCTCTGCTCTGACCTGCCAGGCATCAGCCCGGAGCAATATATCCTGCGACGTGACGAAAACGCCCTTATCGTATCAGACCTTCGCGAGATGGATAATGCGCTGGCTACCCTCTCACACCGCCTGCGTATATCACAGAATTTCGGGCCGGTAGACAAGAACCTGCTGCGCAAGCTGCAGACCAAAGTGGGTACGATCTCTACGCATACCACGGCGCGCTTTGGGCGAAACCTGGAGGCGCGGATCTACACTGCACTCAGCCGCATACTGGTGCAGCAGCACCACTATGACGCACTGGAAAAGCTGGTGACCGAAACCTACCAGAAATTTACCCGGGAGAAATGGTTTAGCCGCAACAATCATGAGCTGAAACTACAAATGCTGACCTACTGCGCTAATGCGCTATTCAAAAACAAGAAGTACGAGGCGTCTATTTCTTATGCTACCATGCTCGGCAAGGAAATACAGTCCTTTGATAAACTTCACTTTGACAAGTACTACTTCTTTTATTGCAACTCGCTGGTCAATAACTACACCTTTGTAAATCCGCAGAAGGGGCTAAGCGTACTGAATGAGTTTGAGGCTACGATGCGACAGAAGAAAAGCCCCTACTATGACATCTACATATACCTGAACAGGGCCACGCTGCTCGCTCACATGAGCCGCTACAAAGAGTCGCTCCAAAACCTGGTCAAACTGTACGTGACCGACAACTACCGGTCTGCCGACGATTCATTTAAACTAAAAATCGAAGTAAGTGAGCTGATCATTACATTTGAGACAGGCGACACTGAGGTACTGGACTATCGACTGAAACAGGTAAAGAAGTCTTTTGCCGCACTGAGCAAAGAAAAAACCTTGCAGCGCGACTTTCAAATGATCAGCCTGCTCGAAGGCATGAATGGCAACCCGGATTACCGGTCTGAAAACCGTATCAAAAGAAAAGTAGAGGCTTTTTTCAAAGAAAAAAGGGCTTTGGAGGAAGAAGATTCGGAAATCATACAATATGCCCCCTGGTTGATCAAAAAGTTTAATCTATCGGATTAAGCAGAGATAAAAAAAAATATAAAACAATAGAACCATTCTCTAATAAAAACGTTTGGACGGATAAGAAATCATCGAAAATGAGTTGACCAGCGCTTTTCAGGTCCATACATTTGTATCATCAAAACAGATTGATCACAACAAAAAACACAAACACATGAAATCAAAATTGCTACTCGCACTACTGACCTGTTGCCTCGGCATCAGCAGCGCCTCGGCGCAGTGCTTTGCTCAGTATTCATACAGCACCTCTCCTACGGGCGGTTGGGTCACCTTCTATGTAGACAGCACCATCGGCCTCAATGCAGCTACTACTGTCTACACATGGAGTTTCGGAGACGGCACCAGCGGCAGCAGCTCTCAGGTAGCCCACCAGTATAATGCGCTGATAGGCTCCTACACTGTATGCCTGACGGCACATGATACGGCTGCCGGCGGCTGCAGCTTCACGACCTGTGATAGTGTGAACCTAGGCGGCGGCACCGCCTGCAGCGCTACCATCAGCTACTCTGACTCAAATGGTGACTACACCTTTGCCGCCATCTCTACAGGTACTGGCCCGTACACCTACAGCTGGACATTGGACGGACAGCAGTTTTCTACACTTGCCGTACCTACACTCGCCCTGGCACCTATCAATACATACTATACGGTGTGTGTAAATATAACGGATGCGAACGGCTGTACAGCTTCGACCTGCTCCTATGTATTTGATACAGCAGCGGTCATATCAAATACCTGCAGCGCCTACCTTTCTCTGACCGGCCAGCAGGATAGCACCTATACATTCACCGTATCTGCGCTCAACTCGGGTGGCTCGAGCTATGTATGGACCTATGGCAATACTACGATCACCGGCAATGGCAGTGCTACTGTCGTGATAGACTCTGCTGCGCTGGCTCTACGCCCTACTATCTGTGTATCTGTGACTGACAGCACCGGCTGCGTGGCGAGTGACTGCATCACGCTGGGCAATACAGCCATCGGCGGCGGCTGCCAGGCGTACTTTGTGATCTATCCGGACTCTGCCAATGCCTCTCAGGGCTACTATACCGGTATCAACCTCTCTACCGGAAACTATGGCCAGAATGTGCTCTGGAGCTTCGGTGACGGTACTACCTCTACCAGCCTGTACCCATCCCACACTTATGCGACACCGGGACAGTATATCGTGTGCCTGACCGTAGGCGCACAGGGCACTACCTGCTATGACAGCTACTGCGACTCATCTTTCTATGTATTCAAAACAGCAGGTGGACCTATGACCCATCTGAGCATACAAGGACCTAACGGTATCCATGATATCGCTACTGATGCAGTAGTAAGTGTGTATCCTAACCCGGTGAATGATGTACTCTCGATACGCGCTACTGAGCGCATGACCGAGCAAAAGATCTACGACATCAAGGGTCAGCTGGTGATGGATATCAAGACGCCATCAGAGCAGATCAATACGTCTAAGCTCAGCGCAGGTATCTATGTGCTGGAGCTGAACCTAAATGGCGCACTGAGCCGCACTAAGTTTGTGAAGGAATAGAAGACGGATTTTGTTATACTCAATAGGTAAAGGCCCCGTGTGCGAAAGTATACGGGGTTTTGCTTTGAGGTATATCTTAGATCAGAGTTTCAATCCGGCGTCGGGCACGGCTACGCGGCCCTGCCAGCTTTTTGCCAGAGGTATCTGCCATTCTGCCTGCATAGCGCCTACTGTGGCCACGAGGTTATTAAAGACGATGGTCTCATCATTTACGGCACCATCTGCCAGGAGCTTTTTGAAAGTATCAAAGTCAGCGCCCTTCACCTGTCCATCTTGTAGATAGCAAGTATAGAAGCGGTCGAAGAAATTGACATTGTACTTTGACCCCAGCTCTTTGATAAAACGCACGGTGCTATCTATGGAGCATCCACTCACTGCGAGTTTATCCTCATCTGCAGCCAGTATTACAAAGCGATCATAGAGCAGTGCCCCATCGCCTATTACTTTAGCCTTGTGGGCCAGCCATTGAGATACAAATGCATTGATATCTCCGGCTATCCGGGTAGACTCTGTAGTGGTGAAAGCCCTGTCAGCCTGATAGATCCAGACACGGGCGGTAGCGGGCAATGTGGTGAAAGATTCCAACTTATGACAATTTAATGACAAAAGTAGTGACAAAATCCGAGACAGGTAGCTGAACTTTGCGGCCAGATAAAAGTCATTAATGAAAAAGCTGTTTACTGTTCTTTGCCTCTGCATCTCCATCTGCGCTGTAGCACAATCTGACACTGCTGACCTGCGCGCCGGAGCCACCGATATGGTCTTCTACAATGCCTCGACCGGCACCAAGACCAATGCCTCCAATCTCGACTGGCACCTCGCCTTTGGGGTACGCTCTGCTATCCCGCCATACAAGACCAATCAGGCTGCCGCCATCCGTATCAACGAAGCGATAGGCGTAGAGCTTTACAAAAGCCCCTCGCAAAAAGTGAGCGGCTGGAATAGTTTTGATACGACAGGCTGGAGAGGCTGGCAGCGCATGCATAACCCTGACACGACGTGGACGATCGGCGCTTTGAATATCAATAAAGACTTTGGCAACGACTATAACTATGGCTGGGGTGCCTACTCCTTTGGATCTCACAGCGTGGTAGGTGACTCTTCTGTCTACCTGCTGAAAATGCCTGACGGCTCCTTCCGCAAGCTGGCTATACTGAATCTGCAGTATGATACTGCGTTCAATTTCCTCTATGACAAGCTGGATAATTCTGACTATACTGCCGCTCAGGTGCGCAAGCGCCTATTCAGCAATAAGATGTTTGCCTACTACAGCCTTGATACCAAGACAGCTACAGACAAAGAGCCTGCGATCAGTGACTGGGATATGGTTTTCACGAGATACAACAATACAACTTATGATCCCGGCAACCTGAGCCAGGATATGGGCATACTAACCAATGACAGCAGGATAACAGGCACAGAGGTGAGCAGTACAGCCACGCAGCCTTGCTACTATGGGGCGTTTTCTACTTATATCAATACGATAGGAAAGAGCTGGATGCAGAGCACAACTCCTGATAGCCTCACCTACTATCTGGCCGATGCCACCACCTCGCAGACTGCTTTCAGGTTTGTAATGAACTACTTTGGTGGTAGCTATACAGGCAAGATGGCTTTCACTACTACCGCTTCTGCATGCGCCACGGGTATAGCAGAACTGAATACCTCAGAGGCATTGACTGTATATCCTGTACCGGCTGTAAATGCACTCCATATGCGTCTGACATCAGAGAGCGGCTACGATACCGAGGTAGCAGTGACAGATATAGCCGGCAGGACACTCCTCACTAAAGACTATCAAGTGACAGCCGGCCAGAACGATATTGAAATGAACACCAGCGCTCTCTCAGCGGGCAACTATATCATCACGATAAATACCACAGCAGGCAAAGTGAGCCGCATGATATCAGTGGTCAGATAATTGGGTTTGTTTTGTGACCAAAACAGGAAGGTAAGCAGCATGGCTTACCTTTTTTATGCCTCATGCATGATCTCCTCCTGGCGCTCGCCTATCTGCTGGCGCCACATGGCGTAGTAGAGTCCCTTGTCAGCCAGCAGGTCCTGATGCGTACCGGTCTCGATGATATGACCGCGCTCCAGTACGTAGATACGATCAGCATGCATGATAGTGGAGAGGCGGTGCGCTATGAGCACAGTGATACGATTGCGCGTGCCGGATATGGTACGTATCGTACGTGTGATCTCCTCCTCTGTGATAGAGTCCAGTGCAGAGGTAGCCTCGTCAAACACCAGCAACGACGGATCTCGCAGCAGCGCCCTGGCTATGGAGAGGCGCTGCTTCTCCCCTCCCGATACGCGCATACCCCCCTCGCCGATAAAGGTATCGAGGCCATTCTCAGCGCGCGAAAGCAATCCCACGCAAGAAGCCTTGGCAAGAACATCAAGCAGCATGTCATCGGTAGCATCCGGTTTTACGAAAAGAAGATTCTCCCGGATAGTACCGGCGAAGAGCTGTGTATCCTGTGTGACAAAACCGATCTGATTTCGCAGCAGATCTATATCTACTTCTGTGGAGTCTATACCATTGTAGCGGATGTGGCCCTGATGCGGGCGATAAAGGCCCACCAGCAGTTTGACCAGAGTAGTCTTGCCGGAGCCACTCGGCCCGACAAAGGCAATGGTCTCACCTGATGAGACCTCAAAATTGATTCCCTGGACTGCTGGCTTTTTAGCGGTCTTGTGCTGGAAAGCCACGCCGTCAAACTGCAGTTCGTCTACATGCGCCACCGCCTGTGGTGATACGGGACGCGGCTCCAGCGGAGAGTCCAGTATGGTCTGGAAATTATTAAGTGAAGCCTCTGCCTCCCGATAGCTCAGCAGGGCGTTGCCCATCTCCTGGAGTGGGTTGAAGATGAAGAAGGAGAAGAACTGAAAAGTCACTACGGTACCTACGCTGATATGCCCCCTGAATGCTGCATAGAGGACCACAAAAAGTATACACTGGCGAAGGAAATTGACCAAAGTACCCTGCACGAAACTGATGCTACGCAGGTTGCGCACTTTTTTCAGCTCCAGCTTCAGGATGCGGTAGGTGGCATTGTTGAGTCGCTTCACCTCCTGATTGGTCAGGCCTAGGCTTTTAATGAGCTCTATATTGCGCAGGCTCTCTGTGGTAGCTCCGGCCAGTACATTGGTCTCACGCACGATGCTAGCCTGCACCTGTTTTATTTTCTGAGACAGGAAACGGATGCTGAGATAAAGGATCGTACTGGCTATGACATATACGATCACCATATAGCCATATACTACAAAGGAAGCCACCACTACGAAGACGATCCCAACGATCCCCATGAAGACCACGTTGACAAAGTTATTGATGAACTTCTCCGAGTCTGTGCGGAGGCGCTGGAGGATATTGAGCGTAGAGCCGCTCTGCTTATCCTCAAAATCCTGATAAGGCAACTGCAGGGAGTGCTTTAGGCCATCGGTGTACACATCTGCACCGAAGCGCTGGATCACGAGATTGGTCGTGTAATCCTGAAATGCCTTTGCAATACGGCTCACCATAGCTACACTGATGCTACCCAGGATCAGCAGCAGGGCATTTCTGGTAAAGTCATCTACAGGTTTAGTGCTGTTCTTGCCCACCAGGTCTATCACCTTGCCAAAGATGACAGGATCGAGCATGGAGAAAGTCTGGTTGATCGCTGCGAGCACAAAAGTGACAACAACGAGCCCGCGATATTTAGAAAGGTAGTGTAGGAGTAACTTCATAAGGGAAACACAAAATCAAGGCGCAAATATACGTCTAAACATATAAACGAACCAAGAGAAGAAAAATTGGAGCGATTTGCGATAATCAGGACTAGATCAAAGGCCTGATACCGTACATTCTGAAACGGTCACTAAAATCATTTGTACCCAGGTCAAATACGCCGCGCGCACCGTCCCAGAGACTATCCGTATATCCCATTCCGTACGGCGATGGGAAGCAGTCTGGTCGCTTCATTTTGCCCATCAGCTTCTGATGCATGAGTGCTCCTATCTGACATACTGCCTCATCTATGGCAGGCTCAGTCTCTTCAGGCACCAGTGCGGCGCTGATATGAATGGTAACGGACTGATCCATATACCGGTCTCTTTTACCAGCCAGAGCCTCATTTTCTACAATGATTAGTATTCCCGTTGCCAGATTTTTTTTCTCACAGGCGCTACGGGTGGGATAGGCTATCTCAGTACCATAAAACTCCCAGCCCTCTTCGTCCACATATTTGGTGGCCCATTTTTGATTGTTTTCCCGCGACCACTTCATACTACCGAAAGAGAGGCTCGCTTTCTGTTTGGTCTTTTGAGTAGATCTGATACCGGGAATGTCCGGACTAAGGTCAACGATGTGCTGTAGCGGCGTCAGAAAATGCTGCCACTCATCCCAGTGCCATAAAGGCCGATCTATAGAGTGGCCAAAAAGATAATAACTGAGATAGACCGGACGGGCAGGACTTACGTCTTCCTGACTTTTTATCATTTTATCTCCGACAGATGTATCTGATTCTTTGCCGGACAGCATGCTTTTGATGCGATCAAAAAACGCCATGATCATTCCTTTGCAGAGAAAGATAAGGATTTAAGGCTTACGCGAGCTTCTCAAAGATATAGTAGGCGATAGCGCCCATCACTGCTGAGGCTGGTATGGTGAGTATCCAGGCCCAGACAATATTGCCGGCTACTCCCCAGCGTACGGCACTGAGGCGCTTGGTCATGCCGGCACCCATGATGCTACCCGTGATGGTGTGTGTGGTACTGACAGGTATCTTGAGACTGGTGACGAGGAAGAGTGTAAAAGCGCCCGCAGTCTCTGCGCAGAAGCCCTCGAAAGGCTTGAGCGCTGTGATGCGCTGGCCCATGGTCTTCACGATGCGCCAGCCCCCCAGCATGGTGCCGAGACCCATAGCCACGTAGCAGCCTACAGCCGCCCAGGTGGGCAGTGCGCCACCTTCTTTTACATTAAAAAAACCGGGAGCGTCCGGATGCTGGGTACTATAGCAGATCAGTCCCGCCCAGATGATACCCATCGTCTTTTGTGCATCATTGCCACCGTGGCCCACAGAGAAAAGCGCCGAAGATACTAACTGCAGACGGCGGAAGTATTTGTCTACCTTGGTCACCGGCAGGTTCTTGCAGATATTGATGATGATGACCGCTATGACATAGGTAGCCACCATACCGATCAGTGGTGCCAACGGGATGAAGGCTAGTACTTTGACCAGTTTATCCATCACGATCGCATCTGTGCCGGCCTTGACCAGTGCTGCACCAGTAAACCCTCCCAACAGTGCGTGTGAGGAGCTGCTAGGCAGCCCCCAGTACCAGGTCAGTAGGTTCCAGACGGTAGCACCGAGCATGGCACCTATGAGCAGCGGTATGGTGATGATATTGCCATGGACCATGCCCTTTACGGTATCTGCCACGCCATGGCTTTTGAAGAAATAAAAAGCTATAAAGTTGAAGAATGCAGCCCAGACCACAGCCTGCAGTGGCGTGAGTACCCGGGTGGATACGACAGTGGCTATAGAGTTGGCAGAGTCGTGAAACCCATTGATGAAGTCAAAGATAAAGGCGAGAATGATCAATACAATAAGCAGTGTCATGAGTGTGAGTTAGGTCAGGACTATGAGTTTTTGATAAGGATCGTCTCTATTACATTGGCTACGTCTTCGCACTTGTCAGTAGCGGTCTCCATATTGGCCAGTACTTCTTTTACCTTGATTATCTTGACAGCATCCTTCTCGCTGATAAAAAGTGAAGCGATGGCACCATCAAAAATATCATCAGCCTGGTTTTCCAGGCTATTGATGCGTACCAGTGCTTCCTTGAGGCGCACCACATCTTTCATACCTTTCAGGGTGGATACAGCGGCGTGGACCTCAATAGCAGACTTTTCTATGACCTCAGCCAGCTGCTGCATCTCCAAGGTATATTCTTCTATTTTATAGAGCTGGAGCCTCTTGGCGGAGCCATGGATATAATCTACAATATCATCCAGAGATGAGGCCAGATAGTGGATATCCTCCCGGTCAAAGGGAGTGATAAAGTTAGTGCTCAGCTCAGTAAATATCTCATGGGTGATGTTGTCCCCCACATGCTCCAGGTCTGATATCGTTTTGATCAGCTCCACACGGCGGTCAGGTGCACCTGTGTTAAGCAGTTCATTGAATACACGGGATATATCTACGAGGTTTTTAGAGGCTTTCTCAAAGAGCACGAAAAACTTTTTGTCTTTGGGAATAAAAAAGGAAAGGATGGATTCGAGTGCCATATTGGTTTGGTTTAAAGACGTGGTCAAATCTATGGATGCAAAGTTAAGTCAATGTTAAGCCACACAACATGTGGAAATAAAAAAGCCCCGTGCGAACGAGGCTTTTAATGTATTGATAGCGCTATTACTTAGCGTACTTCTTCTTAAACTTGTCGATACGGCCGGCAGTATCTACAAACTTGCTCTTGCCGGTAAAAAACGGGTGAGACTCGTTAGAGATTTCCACCTTGACCAGTGGGTATTCATTGCCATCTTCCCATACGATAGTCTCCTTAGAGCGGGCAGCAGACTTAGTGAGGAATGCCTTGTCGCAAGAGATGTCCTTGAAAACTACTGTCCTGTATTCTGTAGGATGAATTCCTTCTTTCATTGTCGTTTCTTTTTTGAGGACTGCAAATATAAGTATCTGCTTCCTAATTACCAAATATCACGGAGTACAGATAGAAAAACACTCAAAACGACATCCACATCACCTAATAATATACTGATAATCAGTATCAAATCAATTATTCACATGATAGGCCGCTTGCGCTTCCAGCGGCGGTGAGACCAAAGCCAGTCTGAGGGGTCTGCGGCTATCTGCTGCTCCAACAGGCGCACGCAGCGCTCTATGATCTCCTGCTCTGATATGGCCTTTGGATCATCCGCCACCTCGGTGATGGTAGCCAGATATTTGCCTCTGCTTTGATATTTGACCGCCACATACAGCACAGCACAATCATGCTCCCTGGCAAAGTTGGCTGCGCCAAGGTAAAAGGCAGTGTCCTGATGCAGAAAAGTGGTCCAATAAGCCTTCCGTACATTCACCGGACCCTGATCAAAGAGGAAGAAATGTAAAGATGATACGTCACTGTACTGCCCGCGCACGTGCCTCAGATAGTCCCTCATAGATACCAAGTGCATACCATAGCGGCTACGGGTTCGCTTGAGATAGTTATCAAAGTATTTATTGGTGAGAGGATTATAAAAGGCAAACAGGCGCTGGGGGATCAGGGATGGCGCCACCAGGCCTGCCCACTGCCAGGCACCGGCATGGCCAAGTACGACCACTACATTGCGCTTTTGATCCCAGTATGGCTGAAAAACCTCCCTGACGCCCGGCACGGAGATGCGCTCCTGCAGCTCCTCCGGGCTGATGGTCAGCGCCTTGATATTCTCTACCAGCATATCAGCAAAGTGACCGTAAAAGTCATGCGCCAGCCGGCTTATCTCAGCTTCTGTTTTGTCCGGGAAAGAATTTTTCAGATTGGTATAGATCACCGTGCGCCTATAGCGCACCACATGCTCCAGCAGCCATGCTACTCCGTCTGCTATGACGTAGAGCGACCCTGTAGGTAGCAGCGATAGCAGGTAGAGAAACGGTACGACCAGGATATAGAGTAGCATAATTATTTGCGCTGGAGTTCGCTCTGAGGTATCCGGAGTTCACGGCGTTTCTGGCCATAGCGGCCATGTATCTCTATGATACAGGTCCGGTCACCTACAGGTCCGGTCACACTGATACGGCCATAGTTGTGCCGGCTCAGGTCAGTGCCCGGTATCCGGGTAGCATTGCTATACGCTCCAAAGAGCCTCCGGGGCAGCACCGGCGAGGTCAGCGGAGAGCAGGTAAAATCATACATGGGGTATCCATCTACGTTTTTCTTGCATATCTCGCTGTAGTGTTTATCTCCTGTCAGGAAGACCACCCCCTTGATATTGTTTTTGATGATGAAATCAAAAAGGTCCTGACGCTCCTTTGGGTATTGCTTATAGGTTTCCCCAAACTTATTATCATTCAATACCTGCGTGCCTATACAGATGAACTTGAAGGCTGCATCTGATAGCTGTAGCTTATTTTTCAGCCAGACCATCTGCGTCTCCCCCAGAAAATGTGCGGCAGAGTCTCCCGGCGCATCGCGGAAATAGCGATCGTCCGTCATGAAGAATTCCGTGTCATAATACCTGAAGGAAAAGTAGTTGCCATTAAACTGCTTTTGCTCGGGATAGGTATTGGGCCAGAAGCTTTTGAATATCATAAGGGCAGAGTCTTTTAGCGCCCAGGTACCATCTGCATCATTGGGGCCATAGTCATGATCATCCCAGATGGCGTAGTGCGGTGTAGAGGATAGAAAGGTCTTCAACTGCCTGAAACTGCGGCGCACACGGATATTGTGCATGAACATGGCATCCATGCTCTTGTAATCTTTGCTGGTCAGGTAGTAGATATTATCTCCCAGCCAGAGCATGAAATCGGCCGGGTGCTTCTTCATAGTAGTAAAGATATTGCTCTTCGCGCCAGGGAATACAGGACGCATCCAGTCTGTACAGAGCAGCGCGCAGGAACCGGTATTGAAAGCAAAATCCCTGACAGGTACAGAGTCCTGTGTGCGGAAGGTGGTCTTGACATTCGTTTTCCATCCTTCTATAGACACGAGCACATTATAGCTATGGCCGGGCTGTAGCCTGGTAAATTCAAATGTGAGGGATACTATTCCCTTCTCGGCCAGATAGCTGTAGTTGCTCGGGTAGATGACCTGCTTGGAGGAGGTATCGCCCAGTACGACTGCATTTTTTCCTTTCCCACTGTAGCCTATCCAGATACGCGCGGAGGTGGTAGTGACCGAGCCTACTACCGGTCCGGCATATAGTCTGGCCTTCTGCGCTGACAGGTGTATGGATAGGGACAAAAGGAGTAATAATGCGGCTAGATACTTCAAAGCTATATGATTGAGGAGCCTAATATAAATGAAAGCACCAAAAGTGGAAACTGATATTCAGCGACTAGCAGCTCTGCATCGGTATGGTAGCGGAGGCCGTATATATTTCGCTCAAAGTATCTTAAATTGTAGCACTGTTTTTCATCTGATATTGATCATACACTATGCATTGGAGTTTTAGGTTCAGGAGGCACATAGCCTTTCTGAGCAGGTTATTCTGGGAGGCTTACCGGGAGCGCATCCTGCTGAGCATCGTAGCCACTTTCCTCTTTGCTATGCTCATAGCCTTGCTGAATCACTTGTACTATGGTCATGGCTTTTGGGAAAAGTACCAGGCCGAGGCAGGTATAGACAAGTTCTTTTGCGAGTATACTGACATGAAGCGCATCGTGCGCCAGCCATTCAATACATTTACCAACTTTATCTATCTCATCATTGCCATTTTTGCATTCAGCAAGGGGCTGGAGGATATCAAAAAGAAGCGCGCCTACAACCTCATCACTGCCAATCGCTTTTATTCCTTCACGCTGGCGGCCATTGCGCTCTATACCTTTGCAGGCAGTACCCTGTTTCACTCCTCGCTGATAGATTTCTTTTCTGACATGGATTTCTCTGCGGTATACAGTATCTCGCTCTTTCCATTGATGTATTTTACACACCGGGTGGTGCTCACCATGATGAAAAAACCGACCAATATCCGGCGCTCTACGGAGCGATTATTTTTTATAGGTATTTTCTCTGCCCTGTATATATTTCTGTCATTTCACCTAGATATGCATATCATACACCCTGCAGTAGCTATCATAGTAGGGTTGCTGGTGCTGGCAGGTGTCTATCTGGAGATGAGGGACCCCGGCCAGACCAATAAGGACTATCTCATCGCTACCTTTGTTAGCATTGTGATAGCCGGTATCCTGTTTGAGATGGATATCAAGCATCTCTTCTGCACAGAGTTGGGCAGGGTAACTCCGCACAGCCTGTGGCATATCTTCAATGGTATGTCTATCTTCTTCCTCTACCTCTACATCCGTAGTGAGCGGTATGATCCGGAGTTTGATACTCTGCGTCGGGACCTTCGCCGCCGTTAGAAGTCAAAATCCTGCCTGAAATTCTTGCCGGTAGGTATTACTGCCTTATTGCTCATCACCACTTCAGACAGGTTGTATGATTTTACTTTGGGCAAGGCGACGATATAAGATTTATGGATACGCCGAAACCGGTCAATAGGTAGCTGCTCTTCCATCCTCTTGAGAGAGTTGAGTGTAATGATCGTTTCTGTATCTGTGATGATCTTGATATACTCGCCCCAGCCCTCCATGTAGATGATCTCGTGCAGGAAGATCTTTATGTCTTTGTAGTCCGCCTTCACAGTGATATACGGCCCACCTATCACAGCGGCACTGGCCTGTATGAGCTGGTATTGCTTCACCGCGCGGTTTACTGCATTCTCAAATCGCTCAAATGAGATAGGCTTGACCACAAAGTCTATCACGTTCAGCTCAAAGGCCTGGACGGCGTACTGTGGATTGGCAGTCGTAAATATGACCAGTGGTTTAGTCTTAAGGTTATTGACCAGGTCTATTCCATTGATCTGCGGCATCTGGATATCGGTGATGAGAAGATCCACCGGGTGCGTATCCATATACTCAAATGCCTCTTTGGGTTTGCCAAACACTTTGAGCAGGTGGATATCGGGCAGCCGCTTTACATAGACATCCATGAGCTGCTGTGCCAGAAATTCATCATCTATGACAATCGTTTTGAGCCTCATTGCTGTGGTATAGTGAGATGAACAGAAAAAAAATTACCAAGGTCAGATACGTCCATAGCATAGCTACTGCCGTAGGATAGGTCGAGCCTGCGCCGCACATTGCGCAGGCCTATGCCTCCTACCTCACTCACAGGCACCTTGATAGCATCAGTCGTATTGCTGATGGCGATATACAGGCCGGCATCTGACAGCTTTATCTCCACACGTATATAGCCATTAGGATTGTGATCTATGTCTGAGTACTTAAAGGCATTCTCCATCAGGGGGATCAGCAGCATCGGCTCTATCTGTATATCATCGCGCAGGCCTGCCTCAGAGAGCTCCACATTGGCAGGGTGCTCATATTTCAGCTGATGGAGCGCTATGAAGGAACGCATAGCCTCCATCTCTTTGCGAAGCGGTACACGCGGGCCATCGCACTCGTAGAGCAGGTAGCGCAGCAGGTCTGACAACCGCATCAGAGCGTCGGCTGCCTTATCCGATTTTTGCAGTATAAGTGTATATAGGTTGTTCAGGGTATTGAAGAGAAAGTGTGGCTGTATCTGAGACTTCAGCAGTAGCAGCTCGGTACTGACCTGCTCGCGTTCTTTTTCTGCATACTTCCGCTCATAATCCAGCCGGGACAGGGAGAGGCGCAGCATCACACTAAACGATGCAACCGTCACATTGGTGAAAATGATGACAAAAAATTTCTTGCCCCGCGTATCTACCAGATGATGAGGAAAGCGGGCATCCAGGTGAAACCGTACAGCCAGCAGGACCATCTGCATGACCAGCATGTAGGCAACAAACTCCAGATAGCGCTGCCGCTCAAAGTAATAGGGTGTGAGAAGAAGGAAACATAGATAGAAATTGACCGCGTAGCAGATACCCATCACCAGGCTACGCTCTACTGCGCCTGCCCAGGTCAGCTCTGACTGGGTGATCAGTATCATGGAGAACAGCAGGAAAAACCAGAAGCCCACTTGCTGCATTATGGAGAAGCCCTTCATCAGGATTAAAAATACCTGATTTACAACTTTGTGTCACAGACTCCCATCAAACTGTCCTTTTTATCTATGAATCCTTCGTATTCTGTGAATTCGAGGAATAAAACCTAGGGATGGCAGATTCGCAAATAACTCAGACAGTTAATGCCGAACTTCGGATCGTGACAAAATCATGACAGGAAGTCACTTCATCTTAAACCTTTTCCTTATTTTCAAATCATACCAAAAAAATCTCATGAAAAAAATTCTCCACGCACTGATCGCTGCCTGTATGCTGGCCCCGCTGGCCACCAGCGCTTCCGGCACTGACTCCGTGCCTACGTGGTCATCGTCTATCGCATGTATAGTATACTCACACTGCACCTCTTGCCACAATCCGACAGGTATTGCACCATTTTCACTGATGTCCTATGCGGACGCCCTGCTAGAGATGGCGCCTATGAAGCACGATGTGACGCAAAAGATCATGCCGCCATATCTGCCGAATACATCCTATCAGAAATATGCGGATATGCATGTGCTGTCTGATGCTGAGATCCAGACTATAGCGGCCTGGGTAGATGCAGGCGGCCCGCTGGGCGATACTACCCAAGCGCCTCCCCCGCCGGTCTATACCAGCAATGTGCAAATCACAAATCCCGACCTTACGGGCAGAATACCTGATTTTACGGTGCCATACACCGGCAGTGACCTCTATCGCTGCTTTGTCATCACAAATCCATTACCTTCTACGCAGTATATCAAGAGCCTGGAAGTAATACCCGGCGACAGATCTGCAGTACATCACGTACTGGTATACCAGGATACATCATCCGCACTGCTGACAGCATTGGATAGCGCAGGTGCCGGTCCGGGCTACACTAACTTTGGTGGTACGGGCAGCCAGAAATCAACGCTCGTAAATGGCTGGGTGCCAGGGTCTGGGGTGTACACCACACCGGCAGGTATGGGTATCAAGATACCCGCAGGTGGCCGTATAGTGGTACAAATACACTACCCCGTATCTGCGCAAGGCAAACTAGACTCTACCCGTGTGAACATCAAATTTACCCCTACTACCTCCGGTATCCGCAATGTGACCCTGACACCGATCCTAAACTATATCACAGATATGACGGACGGACCTATTGTGATCCCTGCAGACTCCATCAAGACATTTCACGAGCAGTACACCCTACCAGGCGTCAATGTGACCGTACTGGGCATAGCACCTCATGCCCACCTGGTGTGCCGCAGTATGAAGGCATGGGCAGTAGATCCTGCCGGTGATACGATCCCACTGATAGATATCCCCAGGTGGGATTTCCACTGGCAGGGTTTCCATCCTTTCCAGAAGCCACTAAAGATACCGGCCAGCTCTACACTATATGGTATAGCTACCTATGACAATACATATAATAATCCTGACGGCCCACGTCCGCTGCAGACTGTGACGGCGGGAGAAGCGACCACTGATGAGATGATGCTTTTCTACTTTTCCTATCTGGTCTATCAGAATGGGGATGAAAATATCATCATAGACACGGCCTCGCATGACGCGCACTATCTGAACTGCCAGCCGCGACTCGAGCTGATAGATACTACCACCGGCCCTAATACCGTGGTGGCAGTAGCAAACACTAACCCGATAAGGATCTATCCTAATCCTGCGCAATCTATACTCTACTACGAAAGCGCAGAGGCAGTCAGCGAGATCACACTGAGTGATATCACAGGGCAATCCGTCAAGGTGCTTACCGCTCCCGAGAAATTGGGACAACTGTCTCTATCAGGATTAAGTCCCGGCATTTACTTTATAAAAGTGACGGACGCCCAAGGGACCTCCAGTACTCATAGATTTGCAAAAGAATAGATCTCACAATCTCGAAAAAAAGGCCTCCCTTGCAAAAGGAAGGCTTTTTTTTCGCTACCTGCGTAAGGCTGCGTATTTTATTTGCTACTCCAGTAGAAGCGCTTATTTTTGCGCCGTCTTAGATTTCATTTATCCGCTTTAAACACGCTTCCATTATGAAGGATCAATATGCATCTGAACTGCAGCAGTGGATAGGCAAGGAGCAGGCCGCCCTCGCGCTGCTCGATACCGCCAGCAAACTGCAACTCGAAAAATCTGTAGAACTCGTACTTTTCCGTCGCAAATTGTTTGACAAGAAGATCAGCGAAATACTCAGCGACCATGCGTATGCTGAGAAATTCACAGAGCTGAAGTTTCCCGTGTCATTGTCTCTCAATATTGCAACGGCGATAGCTAAGCTGGACCTCGCTCCATCACGTATTGATATAGGTCGCCTATGCACAGAGTTTGTAGAGTCAGGCAGTGATAATTATGATGCTTTTGTAGCTGAGAAGCTGAAGAACTTCATAGGCAAAGACAAAAAAGAGATCAAGCCGCGCGATGTGGTCCTTTATGGCTTTGGTCGAATAGGCCGTCTGGCAGCGAGGGTGCTCATCGAGCACTCCGGTGGTGGCCAGCGCCTCCGTCTCCGTGCCATCGTGACGCGCGACAAGGCTACCGACGATCTGGCCAAGCGTGCCTCCCTGCTGCGCAAGGACTCTGTGCATGGACGTTTTGCAGGTGTGATAGAGGCAGATGTAGAGAATAGCTCCATCATCATCAATGGCCACCGTGTGCATATGATCACAGCCTCCTCTCCATCTGAGGTAGACTACACGGCCTATGGCATAGAGGACGCTATCATCATAGATAATACCGGCGCATGGCGCGATGAGAAGGGCCTCAGCGAGCACCTGAAGTCTAAAGGTGCCGGTATGGTGATCCTCACTGCTCCGGGCAAAGGTGACCTGCCAAACATAGTGTATGGTGTCAACCATGAGCAGTTTGACGGCAAGAATGGAAAGATCTTTACCGCCGCCAGCTGTACTACCAATGCGATCGCTCCGGTGATCAAAGTGATCAAGGACTCTCTCGGTATCGAGCGCGGCCACATAGAGACTGTACACGCCTACACCAATGACCAGAACCTGCTGGACAACTATCACAAGAAGTCCCGCCGCGGGCGCAGCGCACCAAACAATATGGTGATCACTGAGACCGGCGCGGGCAAGGCTGTGACCAAGATATACCCCGAGATGAAGGGTCTCCTGACCTCAAACGCAGTGCGCGTACCGGTACAGGACGTATCTCTGGCTATCCTGAACCTGCGTGTGTCTAAAAAGACGTCTGTAGACGAAGTGAATGCCCTGCTCAAGAAGTCATCTCTCTACGGTGAGCTGGTGGAGCAGATAGATTACTCTATGAATGCCGAGCTGGTATCCAGCGACGTGGTGGGCAATAGCCACGCCTGCGAGATAGACAGCCATGCCACCATCGTATCAGAAGACGGCCAGAATATCGTGGTCTACGCCTGGTATGACAATGAGTACGGCTATACCTGCCAGGTAGTGCGCCTGGCGCGTCACCTCGCCGGTGTGAGGAGGTTGACTTACTATTGAGCCCCATCTAAATTTTCCCTGAAGGGGAAGACTTTAATACAATTTCGGAAAGGTTGGCACTACTGCCAACCTTTCTTATTTTCGCACTCTTAACTAACGACTAAAACAAAGTCCTCCCCGTTGGGGAGGGTTGGGTGGGGCTATATGTTTGAGAATTTACAGGAACGGCTGGAGGGGGCCTTCAAAACCCTCAAGGGACAAGGAAAGATCACCGAGATCAACGTAGCGGAAACCGTCAAGGAGATCCGTCGCGCCCTCGTAGATGCGGATGTCAACTATAAAATCGCTAAGGACTTTACCGACCGCGTGCGCGAGAAGGCACTGAACACAGGTGTCCTCACAGCCGTCTCTCCGGGCCAGATGATCACCAAGATCATGCACGATGAGCTGACTGAGCTGATGGGAGGCAAGGAGTCTGACTTCAATATCAAAGGCGCTCCGGCCATAATTCTGATAGCTGGTCTGCAGGGTAGCGGTAAGACGACCTTTACCCATAAACTGGCCAACTACCTCAAGACCAAGAAATTTAAGAAGCCGCTCATGGTGGCTGGTGACGTATACCGCCCTGCGGCGATAGACCAGCTCATGGTACTCGGTGAGAAGATCGACGTACCGGTTTTCGCTGATAAGGAAAGCAAAGACCCTGTAGGCATCGCCCTCGCAGGTATAGCCAAAGCAAAAGCAGATGGCAACGATGTGGTGATCATAGATACCGCAGGTCGTCTCGCAGTGGATGAGGAGATGATGAACGAGATCAGTGCGGTGAAGGCTAAGACCAATCCAAATGAGATCCTCTTCGTAGTAGACTCCATGACTGGTCAGGATGCCGTGAATACTGCCAAGGCCTTCAACGAGCGCCTGAACTTTGACGGTGTGGTACTGACCAAACTCGATGGCGATACGCGCGGTGGTGCGGCATTGACGATCACCTACACGGTAGGCAAGCCTATCAAGTTTATCTCCAGCGGAGAGAAGGTCGACACGCTCGATATCTTCTACCCTGAGCGTATGGCTACACGTATCCTCGGCATGGGTGATATCGTGAGCTTCGTAGAGAAGGCACAGGAGCAATACGATGAGAAAAAGGCTCGTGAACTCGAAGCCAAGATCAGCAAGAACCAATTCAACTTCAATGACTTCCTCTACCAGTTGGAGCAGATCAAGAAGATGGGCAATATGAAAGACCTCCTCGGCATGATACCGGGTATGGGCAAGGCTCTCAAGGACGTGGATATCAAGGACGATGCATTCAAGAAAGTAGAGGCGATCATCCTCTCCATGACTCCGGAGGAGCGCGAGAAGCCCGACCTCATAGACGGCCGCCGCCGCCAGCGCCTGGCCAAGGGTAGCGGCAACACGATACAGGAGGTGAATGCATTCATCAAGCAGTTTGAAGAGATGAAGAAGATGATGAAGAGCATGCAGAAGATGAGCGCCGCAGGCCGCATGATGAAGGGCATGCCTGGTAGATAATGTCTTCCTTCAATAAATTTGCAACGGCTCCGGTTTCATCGGGGCCGTTTTTGTTTTATCTTAGGTTATGATCACGTTGAGACGTTACACCACAGAAGATTGGCAGGCGCTGAAAGACATTCGGCTGGAAGCGCTGCAAAATGAACCGCACTTTTTTGGCGGCAGGCATCATGAGGAGGCGGCACGTGCTGATCAGCATTGGATAGATATGTTGGCTCAGGATGACTATTGGGCCTTCTGGGGATTGTATGATGGCGATACTTGCATAGGCCTGACGGGTGCTGCGCAGCTCCGCATAGACCCCACCTGTGCACTGCTCATCGCATCATATATCCGAAAAGAATACAGGAATAAAGGTTGGTCTGCGCTCTTTTATCAGGCACGGATAGACTGGGCGCGTTCGCTGGGGTATAAATCTTTGGAAGTGCACCACCGCCGTGACAACCATATCTCAAAAGCAGCGAATCAGAAATTTGGCTTCCTTTATACCCATACGGACAATGTACTCTGGCCGGATGGCACTCATGATGACCGCCTTTGCTACCGCCTCATTTTGTGATTAACTCTTACCCACGCGTGTCACCGCAAATTTTACTTTCGCAGTCCATTTTTATTAATTGGATTTAAGCCCTCTCCTCGGGGGAGGTTCGTGAGAGGTCAACAATGGAAGATCATAGCAAAGAAATAGCCCGCCTGGCCAATGTGCCTGTGAGGGGTGTCATAGCAGTATTAGAGCTTTTCGCCGAAGGCGCTACCATACCATTCATAGCCCGCTACCGCAAGGATAAGACGGGTAACCTGGATGAGGTAGCTATCGGGCAGATAGAAACATTCAAGAAGCAACTCGATGAGTTTTACCACCGCAAGGAAGTGATCGTAAAGTCTATCACTGAGCAGGGTAAGATGACCGATGACCTGATGGCGAAGATAGATGCAGCTACCACGCTGGCCGAGTTGGAAGATACCTACCTACCCTACAAGCCGAAGCGCCGCACACGCGCCATGATAGCCCGCGAGAATGGCCTCGAGCCACTGGCGCACATCATAGACGAGATGACCGAGCGCAATCTGGATAAGATAGCAGCGGGTTTTGTCAATGACAAAGTACTGACAGCTGATGAAGCACTGGCAGGTGCTCGTGATATCATAGCGGAGTGGATCAGCGAGGATGCTGATGTGCGCTCCAAAGTACGCCGCAAGTTTGAGCGCTTTGGCAAGACCATCGCGACGGTATGGCCGGATAAGAAAGAGGAGGGCGCAAAATATCGTGACTACTTTGAGTACTCGGAGCTGGTGTCAAAGATTCCTTCGCATCGTATTCTTGCGGTTTTCCGTGGTGTCACAGAGGGCATTCTGCGTATGAGCATAGAGCCGGAGGAGGAGTTTGTATTACAAGACCTCGAGCGCATGTATATAGAGGGTAACGGCCCATGCCAGGATCAGTTTAAGAAGGCCATCAAAGATTGCTACAGGCGCCTGCTGCAGCCTCAGTTTGAGACTGAGTTTCGCATGCTGCTGCGCGATAAGGCAGAGGAGGAAGCGATCAAGGTTTTTGCGGAAAACCTGCGTCAGCTCTTACTGTCATCCCCCCTGGGGCCGAAGCGCATCCTGGCTATCGATCCGGGTATCCGCACCGGCTGCAAGATCGTCTGCCTGGATGAAAAGGGAGATCTGCAAAAGACCGATCTCATATTCTTGCTCGATAATGCAAGCAAGGATCAGGAGGCAGCTGCAAAGATCAAGTACCTGGTAGAGCGCTATAAGATCGATGCCTTCGCCATAGGCGATGGCACAGCGGGCCGCGAGACGGAGAAGTTTGTGCGCAGTATTACTTTCGATCATCCGGTGCAGCTCTTTATGGTAAATGAAGATGGCGCTTCTGTCTACTCCGCGTCAGAGGTGGCGCGTGAGGAGTTTCCGGATCAGGATGTGACCGTGCGTGGTGCAGTATCGATAGGGCGCAGGCTCATGGACCCTCTGGCAGAGCTGGTGAAGATCGACCCCAAATCAATAGGAGTAGGCCAGTATCAGCATGACGTTAATCAATTCCGTCTCAAAGATAAATTGGACCAGACCGTCGTATCCTGCGTGAATGCTGTAGGCGTGAACCTTAATACGGCTAGCAAGCATTTGTTATCCTATGTATCAGGTATTGGCCCTACTCTTGCAGAAAATATCATCATCTATCGCAAAGAGGTGGGCAAATTCTCTTCACGCAAGCAGCTAAAAGAAGTGCCTAGATTGGGAGATAAAGCATATGAGCAGTGCGCAGGCTTTCTCCGTATCAAAGACGGTGATAACCCCCTGGATGCAAGTGCAGTACACCCGGAGGCATATGCACTGGTAGAGAAGATAGCCAAGGATCTCCGCACCGATGTGAAACAGCTGATAGGCAATGAAAGCAAGATAGCAGAGGTAAATGCCCAGTCATACATCTCAGATACAGTCGGTACGCATACACTGAATGATATTCTGGCCGAGCTACGCAAGCCTGGCCTGGATCCACGGAGTGAGGCGGAGCAGTTTGAATTCTCACATGAGGTTTTCAAAATAGAAGATGTCAAAGTCGGAATGGTGCTGCCGGGTGTGGTGACCAATATCACGCGCTTTGGTGCTTTCGTAGATGTGGGTGTGAAGCAGGATGGATTGGTACATGTATCACAGATTGCAGACAAGTTTATCAGTGATCCATCTGCTGCGCTCAAGCTCAATCAGAAGGTAACTGTCAAAGTGGTAGAGGTAGATATACCGCGCAAGCGTATCAACCTGACCATGAAACCATCCCTGCTGGCCTGATCATGACAGAGGCAGAGCGACGAAAAAGGAAGCGCCTTTATCAGGTTCGCCCTTTGCATAGATAAAGCCTGAATGATTCTTCATTATTGTTTTGCAGATGGCCAGTCCCACACCTGATCCAAAATACTGACTCTTGGCGTGCAGCCGCTGGAATGGTTCAAATATCTTCTCTGCGTATTCCTGGTCAAAACCGATCCCATTATCAGTCACAGTGATCAGGTGATAAAGTGAACTGGCATCAGCATTACTATGCTGTATGTCAGTCCCGGGTACCTGCGTATAATCGATATCGATATAGACCGGTTGTCCGGCTCTCGAATACTTTATTGAATTGCCTATCAGGTTTTGAAATAGCTGGTACATCTGCACCGGTACACCATGTATATGTGGCAGCTTGTGCCACGTGATCTTTATCTCCCTTCCTTCTTCGGGATTTATTAATTCCTCTTTGACGCGCTCCAATATGCTATTCAAGTCTATATCCTCATACTGAGAGGAGACATCATGGGCCTTGGAGTATATCAGCAGGTCATCTATAAACTGCTGCATATTTTTGCTCGACGTGATGATACGCTGCAGCAATTCTTTTTTACGCTCTTCTGTGGCCTGGGTATCAGGGTCCAGTATCATATTGGCAAAGGTACGTATCTTGCGCAGGGGCTCCTGCAGATCATGACTGGCTACGTGATTAAAGGCCCGCAACTCCTTGTTTTTAGCCATGAGCATCTCATTATTCTCTTCGAGAAGCTTATTGTTTGCCTTGAGTTGTTCTTCCGCTATTTTACGCTCACTCAGATCGCGTGTCACCTTTGAGAAGCCTACCACAGTGCCATCCGCATCATGCAGTGCTGTGATCACCACACTACCCCAGAATCTGGTGCCATCCTTACGTACCCGCCAGCCTTCGTGAGTAGCCCGCCCATTTTTCCGGGCCAGGCCGATGAGCTGCTCCGGTAGCTGATTCTTGCGATCTTGCTCACTGTAGAAAAGCCGGAAATTCTTTCCCACTATCTCATCAGCTGTATATCCTTTGATCTTGGTGGCGCCCATATTCCAGTTCCTGATCGTACCATCTGTATCCATCAGTATGATGGCATAGTCCTGCACCTCTGCTATCATTTTCTGGTACTGCTCCTCATTGCGGCGCAGCATTTCACTCTTCTCCTGCAGATCATAGTTCAGCTCGCTGATCTTCAGGTTAGCCTTGGCGGTATCTGTGACCAGGTGTGTCACACTGAGTATCCCATATACACCTCCGGCGCCATCTGATAGCGGCAGCATGTGCATGTCAAAAAGGTCCTCTCCATTGATGAGCGATTTTGTGTGATTATAGCGGACATTCTCTCCGTTGAGTACACGCGACAGATCAGTCTGGATAACCGTTCCCTTGATCTGTGGGAATAGCTCATGGACGGGCCGGCCTATGACCTCTGCTAAGACAAAATGGTAGCGCTCCAGAGCCTTGTTGTTCATGGATATGAGGCGCAGTTCTGTGTCAAATGCCATGATGAGGTCTGTGCTGGAGTTGATCAGTGCCTCGGCAAATTGATTGCCTTTACGCAGACGTTCGTTTTGTATGTCAATGAAGACTTTGAAGGAGCGGGAAGTAACCTCCTGCAGGTAATAATCTATCTCGGCGCTGATCTCCCTGTATCTATTGAAATCCTGCGTGTACTCCGGCAGCAGTTGCAATAAGGCGGTGCGCCTGACATATTGTGCTTTTGTAATATCTTCTGCTACCAGCTGGTCCCTGCCTATGATTGGCAGTTGATTATTTACCCATTTCTGCAAAGCATCTTCTATTTGCGCCTCCATCTCTCCACGCACTATATAACTCCAATACTCTCTGGTGGGTTCCACGGATATCTTCATGCGATCCTCCTCGGGTATCGCAGAGAAATACTTCATGATAGGCGCCTCTACCTGCTCTGATAGCTGCCACTGCAGGTTTATAAAAGCTTCCAGCCGCTGCTCCAGTATAAATGAAATGAAGCCCGGCAGGAAATGCAGGCCCTTTTTTACTCCGCTGACCTCAGGTACACCTATCTTCATCTTTGCATGTTTTTAGGTGATTGGAGCAATACGAAATCTTGCCTGTCCGGTCTTTGATGGTCGGACCAGTCCATAGAGCCTATCAACTCCATCACTTCTTTCAAAACGGAAAAGGAGCTGGGCTTGCGGATATATCGGTCAGCGCCCTGCTCATACATTTCATCTACTTGTTCCTGATTGCCCGATGTGGAATAAATAATGACAGGAATATTAGCTAAAGACTCTGAAGCACGGATCTCGGCCAGGCATTCCTTTCCGTTTTTGAGAGGCATATTCATGTCTAGAAATAAGACATCAGGTAATGCCTCTACCGGACTATCAGTTAATTTTTGAAGTAGCATGCAGCCGTTTTCAGCCGTGGTCAGCCGGGCCTGGGGCAAGCTAGAGGCCACAGCCTGCGCAAAAAGCTCTCTGTCATCCTCGTCATCATCGGCCAGCATTATTTTGAGATCCTTTTTTACAGGCATTATGGGGCGTATGGTTTTTTATATAAGAACAGGGATCAATATAACAGCAAAATTCATGCTGCAAAAAATTCCCCATATAGGCGGCGACCTTAAATCCGCAGTTTACAATTTACATCAAGGTGATAGGCTAACTAAAAGATCAAAACACTCCTTGCCACTCTTATCGAACCACGGGGAACATTATCCTCAAAAATTCACAGATGCCTTACAAAACAATGGCCGTGCCGGTGATAAATACCGTCTTCCAGCTGTATAGACGGATTGTCTATATCAGAGTCGTCTGTAGCCTTTACCCGTATACCATTAAAGGATATTTGCACCAGCGCCTCGTAGAGGTAATCAATGATCTTACCGTTCTCATCAGGGGCTATTTTGAAATCATAGGTCGAAATATTGAGCAGGATCTTTTTCTGCCCGGGGTCTATGATGATGATATGCTTTGAGCGAGTGCTGCTGGATGGCTGCAGGCTGAAAAGTGAATAGCGGATCACCAACTCCCGCTCAGGTATATCACCTATATTCTGAAACCAGGCGGAGTCTATATACATCTCTTCATTCTGATAGGGCGCAAAACTTTGTCCGTGTATCAGGAGCAGAGTTCCCTTCCTCCTTTGCTCCAGTATCAGGTCAGAGCCGCTATAGTAAAGGTTAAAATGCTTGTCACCAGCCATGCGTAGAAAAGCATCTACATCGGCGCTTTTATCCAGCACCTCATATTTCAGTGGTGAGGAGCAAATAGAATCTTTCTCTGCTGCCGCTGATAGGAGCGGCAGGCAGAGCAAAATCAAGATCATCCATTTTATCTGTTTCATAGTAAGTTTCCTTTTATGGCTGCGGCCGTACGGGGCTGCCCTCCCAGTCAGTGCCCGGTGCCAGCACCTCACCTTTCATGACCAGAGAGAGAGCGGAGAGCAGGGCATCGTCTCCTACCTGGCTATCGTAGAGAACGATAGAGCGCGCACCGATACTGCTGCGACTACCCATTTTCACTTTCCCGATCTTCATGACCCGATCTTCAAAAAGGTGCGTCTGCGGCCCGCAGTCACTATTCAGTGCCGTATCGTCACCTATCGTCACCATATCAAATTCAGTGATATCGAGTGTATTGAGCCAGGCGCGCCTGCCTATCTTCACTCCTAGCATGCGCAATGCTATGGGTAGCCAGGGAGTACCTTTTAGGTATTCGAGCAGAAAAGTCTTAGACAAAGACTCATAGGTAGCGGTCACCGCCTCACTAAACCATACCGGCCACGTCCACATAGGATGATGCGCCTCTTTGTATCTACCTATCAGCAGCCACTTCATAGCTACAGTGATCAGGAACGCCGGTAAACCAATAATGGTCAGGTAGTAAACAGGAAAAAACATGACCAGCATCCAGATAGGACGATCTACTATCAGCCCATGGCAATAGCCGATGAAAACAACACTGAGGCAAATGACTGCGGTCTGAGGAATAATGATACGGATCAACTCGATAGCGGCACGCGTCAGCCTGCGCAACAGGGATGGTGTATGAGTCAGGGTACGCGCATACGGATAGCTCTGCTGCCTGTGTGGCAGAGATATGGCCGGTGAGCCAAACCAATCACTACCTGGCTGCTGTGCTATCTGCTCTTGGGTGGGTGGTGTGGAGAGTACGCCTACCAGCATGTCATCGGGCATCTGATAGCCCTGTGGTATCAGTGCGCTATTTCCCACAAAGCTATTGCTACCTATCACGGTGCGGTCCAGTATCAGGCGCTGCCCACGTATGTCGGCCTCGCCCAGTGTCACTGCATCTGCTATGAAAGACTCCTCTCCTATCTCAAACAATGGATGCGTCACGTTATTGGCGGTAGATATTTCGGTGTTCTTGCCCACTTTTGCACCTAGAGCCCGAAACATAGAGGTGACGTACACAGTGGCGTAAATCGGATGAACTACTATCAGCGAGAGCGCCATGAGTTGCTCCGAAAGCCACTTGCGGATATAAGTGAGGCTATGTACCGGATAGGTACCGGGCTGCATACCACGCTGTAGCAGGCGCGTCAGCACTACTGTCTGCAGTACAAATATCAGCACATATGACAGGGCTAATAGCGGCGTCCATATCAGATAGTGAAAGTCATAATCCCCTACGGTGGTATTATCCAGATAGTTCAAGCCCAACAGCGCCGGTAGCAAAGGTACGAGCATGGCAAATGGAAATACTAAAAGCAAAGCCGCGAAAATGATCTTATAGATCAGTAGTTCATGAGGTGCAGCTTCTAGTGGCTGGGGCAGGTCAGCTATACTGCGCGTAGCTATATATTGTGCCGGGCTGCCATGCCATACCTCTCCTTTCTTGATTGTTTTGCCGGACGGTAGTGCGCTGAGGTCGCCGAGTTCTCCCCACTCCTCTATTACTGTGTCACCGGCAATGACGGCACTGCTGCCTATATAGGCATGGTCTCCTATTTTTATCTCCCTTATCTTGAGCAGGCCATCTTCCACCCATGCATTATTAAATAATACCTGGGAGCTGATACTGACATCACTACCTATCGTCAGAAGGTCTTCCGCCCCTATTTTTGCGGCAGCTATCTGGGCATCAGGGGCTACCTTCACACCCATCCAACGCAAGTACATAGGATAAAGAGGAGTGCCATTCAGAAACTCCATCTGTGCCAATCCCTGCACTGTATTGACCAGCCACCAGCGGAAGTAATACGTACCCCATAGCGGATAATCTCCGGCCCGGAAACGGCCTATTACGATCCACTTGATCAAAACTGCTACTATGGAAAACAGCGGTGGCATCAGGCAGAAAAAACCTAACGCACCGAGTATGGCATATCCGTAGCTATCTGTGGCCTGCTGTATATAGTAGTACCCGAGATATGGCACGAATATCTGCAGGGCAAAAAGCGTATAAATACCTAGTAAGGCCACCGACTGGGCTAGCCAGCAGAGCAGGTAGCGTCCGGACGGGATAGTATGAAAAATCCGCTTTTCTTTTCCGACGGTGGCCTCTGCCTGCTTGCTTTCCCAGTCAGTAATGAGGCTGCTCAGAGGCCTATGCTGGTATACATCTCTGATAGAGGCTGTGATCAGGCCTCCCTCCCTGCGCATGCGCGATACAAAAGCGGCGGCCAGGAGAGAGTGCCCACCCAGATCAGTGAAAAAATCATCCGACTCTTGTATGTCTCTGCCGGGAAAAATTCCTTTGAGTATTGCCTTCACCCGCTGAGGCAGTGGAGCATCGCTGTCTATCTGCTCTGGAGCTATCTGCTGAGCCGCCTGATCAAATATGGCCGGACGCGGTAGCGATTTGCGGTCTACCTTGCCACTGGGCAGCCGCGGCATCTCCGGCATGGAGAGGATCACTGCCGGCACCATATACGGCGGCAGTACCTTGGCCAGTTCGCTACGCAGCACTTGCTCATCAAATTGTGCGGCATCCTCCATCTGCACATATGCTATCAACTCATCTTGTCCATTGTTATCCTTGCGCACCGCCACGGCAGCTGCAGCTACCCCTACCTGGACGTGCAGTTGATTTTCTATTTCTCCCAGCTCTATGCGGTAGCCACGCAGCTTGATCTGGTCATCTATGCGCCCGTGAAACTCCACCTCACCATCAGGCTGCATAGTCACCGCATCACCAGACAAATACATGATATCACCAGGAAGCGCTGCTAATGAGGCAGTCTTGGCCCGAAACTTATCTGCGGTGAGATCAGGCCTATTGACGTAGCCAGCGCTCACCCCCGGCCCTGTGATGACAAGTTGTCCCTTTTGCCCGAAGGGAACGAGCTCATACTGCTCATCCACTACGGCCATATTGTAATTTGGCAGTGGTTTGCCAATGGTGATCTTATCTCCGGCGCGTAGCTCGGTATAGCTCGCACTGACGGTGGTCTCAGTCGGGCCATACCCGTTGAAAAATTTCCTATCGCCGGTTGCCCATTTACTGAGTACCTGTGGCGTGCAGGCCTCGCCTCCGGCATTGACGAGGCGTAGCGATGGGACATTTTCATCCATCACTGCCAGCAGGCTCGGCACGGCGTGAAAGACTGTGATCTTATGGCGGCGGAGTACATCACTGAGTTCATCTACCACTTTTGCAGTGGTCGCATCCGCCACCCAAAGGGTCGCGCCCATGTGGTACCCTATCCATACCTCCTCACACCACATATCAAAAGACACCGAGAACCCCTGGTATACTTTATCATGTTCGCGTATGCCGAGCAGTGAGTTTTCGGCTCTGACCAGATGGGCTATCTGATAGTGCGCTATAGGGATGCCCTTGGGCCGGCCAGTACTGCCCGAGGTATACAGGATATAGGCCCGATCGTCCGGCTGCGGACCGGCAGGCGGAGTGATTTGGCTACCGGCAGGTGGTATAGTGGGCACGCGTAGCACGGCACAGCCCATATCATCATCTGAGTCGGTAAAACAAGCCGCTGCGCCCACCTCGTGCAGTACCGTATGCACACGCTCCAGCGGCATCTCGCGGTCCAGGGGCACATAGGCTGCACCGGATTTGACTATACCGAGAATGGCTGCGTGCAGCTCCAGGCTGCGCGGCCACCATAGTCCTACAGAGGCTCCCCGTCCTATACCCTGATCACGGAGAAAGGATGCGATCGCATCCGTCCACCGGTCCAGTGCAGCATAGCTGAGAGCGTCGCTACCAAAGATCAGGGCCGTCTTGTCCGGACGCAGCGAGGCCGAGGCACGGTACATATCGGCCAGCGTCTCCCTGCGTATCAGATCCGGCCGTACAGGCCCGGTTATTATACTCATACTGTGACTTTTGCCCCTACCGGCAGTCTCACTGCTCAGCACTGCAGGCTGCTCGTTAGAGGCACATACCTGAGATTGGTTTATCTTGACAATAATATTTTTTTTTGCCCAAAGCAAGCTGAGCACTTATCTACACGTCCAATAGAGCAAATCTGACACCAAATGTCTATCAAGGTCCTTTCATACAGTTCCTTAGCTCCGTGGAGCAATACTGAGATGGAGCAGGCGCTGAGCCTGGTGCCAGAGGCAATGCGCCAGCGCATCGCGCGCTACCAGCATGCCCCGGAGCGTCAGTCGCGGCTGGCCGGCAGATTGCTGCTACGCCAGCTTCTGCGGGCATATGACCTGCCGTTTACCCTACATGATGTGCAGTATACCTCTCTACATAAACCATATGTGCATCCTGATTTTGATTTTAGTATTGCGCATACTGATGGATTGGTGCTTTGCGCAGGCATCACCAGAGGCAAGATCGGTATAGATGCAGAAAAGGTACGGGATATAGACCTGATGGACTATCGAGACGTGCTGAGCGATATAGAATGGACCCTTCTGACCGACTCCTCCTCTCAGGTCAACTTCTGGGATATCTGGACCCGTAAGGAAGCACTGGCTAAAGCAAGTGGCAAAGGCATAGTGATGGAGCTCGCGCAAATAGACGCAACGAACCCAATAGTCTCCATAGAAGCACAGCAATATAGATGTCATCAGTTGAAATCAGTAGCGAACTTTGCCGCTCACTTGGCTGTTTCTCAAGGCGTACCGGAGGCTGAGGTGCCATTGGTCGCGAGAGCGGTCACGACTCAGGAGCTTTTGGCCGAAGGGTGAGTAAAATCATGTATCTGATTGGTACAAAGGAATAACGAAGCAGATAGCTGAAAACGGTACTGGCCCGCAATACTGAGGGTTGGGTTTTCAGGTATTTTGAAGCAATTTTGGGCAACTTTTCACAGAATAATATGACCAGGTATATCAGGTTTGCGATCCTAGTTCTTTTTGCCGGAGCCATGGCAGCGTATATAGCGGGCTGCCGGGGTGGTGCGGACGGGCCGGTGATGCTCGACGTAGCAGCCAAGCCTTTTGAACTGCTATCGCAGTATCATTTCTTCAAGGGTAACACACATGACCTCAAACCTAATGCCCGACTGCTACCATATGACCTGAATAGCCCGCTCTTCACAGACTATGCTCACAAGGCGCGTTTCATCTATATGCCCGATGGCAAAACTGTAGACTACCAGGAGGAAACGGCGTTAAAGTTTCCCGTGGGTGCCTGCCTGATCAAGAACTTTTACTACCCTGCCGATTTTCGCAAGCCGGAGGAGAACCGCCGCATCATAGAGACCCGACTCCTGGTACACCGCGAGAGTGGCTGGGAGGCTCTCACCTATATCTGGAATGAGGACCAGCAAGACGCCAAGCTCGATCTAGCCGGCGATATCAAAAAAGTAAGCTGGATAAATGAGCAAGGCGAAAAAAAGGAAACCGACTATATCATCCCTAATAAAAATCAATGCAAAGGCTGCCATTGGATCAATGGTGCTATCACGCCTATAGGCCCGAAAGTTCGTAACCTTAATAAGGAATATACCTTTGAAGATGGCAAGGCTAATCAACTGAATAAGTTGACTAATGTGGGCTTTATGAAAGGGATGCCGGAGCTGTCTAAGTGCGTCAAGATGGTAGCATATAGCGATACGACAGCTACGCTGAATGACCGCGCTCGTGCCTACCTGGATGTCAACTGCGGCCACTGCCATAATCCCGGCGGTCCTGCCTATACATCGGGCCTCTATCTCAACTGGGATATGAAAGAGCTGGAGCATGTGGGTGTCTGCAAGACGCCGGTATCAGCGGGTCGTGGTACAGGCAATCTGCTCGTAGATATCTCTCCCGGAGATCCGGCTCACTCTATCATGCCATTCCGCATGGCCTCTAATGACGCCGGCATCAAAATGCCGGAGGTGGGCCGGACCATGGTACACCAGGAGGGCGTAGACCTGATCACCAAATGGATAGCGGCCATGGATGGCGGCCCATGCAAGGCCAATAAGGTAGAGTAGCAGTCATCCGATTGTCATATTATTCTGAAACTTGCAAAGAGGATTCCGGCTATTTACTTTCATAGTACACAAATGACCGGCTATGAAAAAACTACTCCTATTTGCTTCTTTTCTATTTACTATGATGCATGTCACTGCGCAGCGGTCGTCTTTTTGCGCTACCGATCAGTATGCAGGAGCAAAGCTGACCAGCGATTCTAATCAAGCACTGGAGGCTTTTATCAAAAACTATATAGACCAGCATCATACCCAGGGAGCGCGCAGTAGTTCCTACGTAATTCCTGTCGTATTCCACATCATACATGATGGTGGTAGCGAACTGCTGACCGACTCTGTGATCATCACAGCGCTAAACCGGCTGAACGAGTTTATGAGTGCCAGTAATGCAGGGCTCACCAGCGTAGTTCCGGCTTTTGACACCTTGATCGGTAATGCGCAAGTGGAATTTCGTCTGGCGCAAAAAGACCCGCTGGGAAACTGTACTAATGGCATAGAACGCATATACACCCAGGCCACTTATGTAGGCAATGACTATACTAAAATAAATGACTGGCCGCGAGATAAATACCTAAATATATGGCTGGTAAAGGGTATTGATTATGACTTCTCTTATTACGGCACACTAGGCTATGCGTTTGAGCCTGGTACTGTAGCCAGTGCTCCTGCCATAGACGGTATTCTTGTCAAAAGTTTTATACTTCTACAGCTCAATGATCCTTATGACAGTGGCGTGCTCCCTCATATGGTCGGCCACTGGGCTGATCTGCTGCACCCCGAATCTGCCTGCACGGACACTATCAATGACTATGTAGCGGACACCCCGCCTATGCAATCTGCTATCAGCTGCAACCTGACACAAAGCATCTGCAATCCGCCTATCATAGAGAATGTGCAAAACATAATGGCAGGAAGCTCTTGCCCTCTTATGTTTACCAAAGGACAGGTAAACCGCATGTGGGCCGCTCTCAATGCCTCCACGGCCGGTAGAAATAACATCTCATCATCATCAAACCTATTGGCCACCGGCACTGATGTTTCCAATCCCGTATCTTGCGCCATACCTATCGCCGACTTCGCTGCCAGCACCCGCTATACATGTATCAATACGCCTGTGATTTTTACTGACGCTTCTTATAACGCCGATATCACAAGCAGAACATGGACATTCCCTTCTGATGCCAATACAAATACAACATCCGGTAAGGTGGCTACAGTTTCATTCAGCACACCGGGATGGCATCAAGTCACTCTGCAGGTATCCAATACCAACGGCTCCGACCGGCTCACTAAAAATATGGTCTACGTAACTAATGGTAGTCAGACTCCGGCTCCTCTATTTGATGGATTTGAATATTCCACCCCACTACTGTCCCCTTGGCAGGTCATAAATTATGATAATAACAACACAGCTTTCCAACTCGTAAATAGTACCGGGCATCATAGCCAATCCTGCTACAAACTGAATGAAGTCGATGCAATGTATGAAGGAGACGTAGATATTCTGGCATCTCCCCCACTGGACCTGAGTGCCATCGACACGACTAATGCTTCTATCTCTTTCGATTATTCCTTTGCCACCTCAGACGCAGCTCATCTCGATGACTCTACCGCCGATATTTCTGTATGGTTATCAAATGACTGTGGTGCCAGCTGGCACCGTCTATACCACATGACAGGTTCTTCCATTTTTAATGCAGGTTTGCAAACAGGATCCTACACGCCCGGCACAGATGACCAGTATTGGCAAAATGTGTCAGTGCATATTCCATCATTATTCTGGTCAGCAGGAATCAATTTTGAGATCCGGGTAAAAAGTGGCGTCGGTACCAATAACCTGTTTATAGATAATATCAATGTGGGTCAAAGCACATTAGGACTACCTAAGCTGCAAACACAGGTGAACGCCATGGGCATAGTGCCCAATCCCGCTGCGGAAAGCGCAGACCTGGTGATCTCGTGCAGCGATGGTATTTATGGCACGATCCAGCTGCTGGATATGGCAGGAAGGACAATACAGAGGATATACACCGGCTTTTTAGGAGTGGGTGGTAATCATATTCATCTCAATACAAATGAACTAAGCAGCGGCATATATTCCATACAGTTGAGCGATGGTGTTTCTACTGTAAACCGTAAGTTTGTAAAGTTCTGAGCAGCTGAGACACAGAAGTATCACAAAAAGCTATCCAGCGCTAGTACATAACTCTCGAGTCCGAAGCCGCTGATCACACCTTTGCACACGGCTGAGATCATAGACTGCTGGCGAAACTCCTCGCGGGAGTAGATATTGCTGATATGTACTTCTACTACAGGTGTTTTCACAGCGCTGATCGCATCGCGCAGGGCAACTGATGTGTGTGTGTAGCCGCCGGCATTGAGTATGATGCCGTGATAGGAAAAGCCCACCTCCTGTATCTTATCTATCAGCTCACCCTCTATGTTAGACTGATAATAGGTGAGCTGTATCTCATCTGAGTAAACCTCACGGATATCATCAAAAAACTCAGAGAATGTAATATCTCCGTAGATATCCGGTTCACGCTTGCCGAGGAGGTTGAGGTTAGGGCCGTTTATGATGATGATCTTTTTCATAACCTGATGATTGATAAATGTGGCGTAAAGTAAAGTAAATATCAGTGAATGATCATTGAACAAAAGTATATGATCAAGGTTTGTAAAAATTCTGTCATAGTCTTCCATTCTATTGTGAGCGCCCTTGTATTGCAGTACCTTTACATTATGACACATGTCTACACACTATACTATGAACAAACGTATCTTTTCCTTCCTCTTACTATTACTCATCCTGTCCGACCTCAGTGCCATGCCGGTCATCGACTCGATAGTCAGCACACCTAGCAGCTGCAGGGATAATGGGCTGATCACCGTCTACGCACACAGCACCTCAGCACTACACTATGCCATCTCGGCCGGACCACAACTGCGTGCGCAACAGATCAGCCATACACTGAGTGCCCTGCCACCGGGCACCTACACTGTACAGATCACTGATGGATCCGGCACTACAGTACGACAGGTGAGTGTCACCGGTAGTTATCAGTATTTTGATTTCTCTCCATATGTAGTATACCCGCGATGTGCCAGTGACTCAGGCACCATACTGGTAGGCCACGTGGACTCCGGAGTGGGCAGCCCGCCATTCAGCTGGCAGTTGATAGAGCCCGGGGGCGTGCAGCGGCCTATTCAGCAGCATGATACATTTCCCATCTACTACTCCGGTGCCTATCAGATCAGATGTATAGATGCCTGCGGCACTGTACGGCTCAGGAGCTATGACATCTATTCATACAGTAACTCCTACTTGCAGTTGATCTATTTCGATTCTCCCTACTTTGTTCATTGTGACTCAGCTGTGGTGAGGGGACAGATCTCTATAGGTGGCAGTATTGACAATCTGGCATTCCCTTTATCCTTCCTGGAGCATGATATGCATGGAGATACAGTACGACTGGACATCCCCGTACGCCTGTCAGATACAGTGCTGCCCCTCTCCAATGGCCAATTTATTATCAATAATCAGTCTTTGCTATTTATAAACAGGCTGCCTCATGTCCAATCTGGCGAGCCTATAACATTTCAACTACAGGATGCCTGTGGCAGCCTGATACAAAGCGTAGCATATCCACCCGCACACTCGCTCATTATGGGAAACTGGATCCAGGTGCCTGATGGCTTTTGCGGGAGCACAGGCTATTTACCCGTTTTCAGTTATTCCCTGCCTACACCTGCTCAATGGGTATTGATAGACGACCAGACACACACAATAGTAGACTCCTCTATCGCCGGCATAGGTCTGTCGCAGCATCCGTCAGGTAGAAACTATACGTTCATGTGCTTTGACCAATGTGGTGATACGCTGCGGCAAGACTTTTATTGGATACTATCCTCACCACCGCCGGCAGCTTTTGTAAATGTGACTGTACAGCAGAATAGTTGCCTGGATTCCACGGCATCCATCAGTCTCGGTGCCGGTAATTTCGGGAGGGGTTCTGTCATAAAGATCCTCACAGGTCCAGCCTATGCACATAGCACCAAACCGGGATTTGCCTATCAGACACACCTCACCTATCCATACATAGTATCGCAGTCATCTTACTATTATGGCATGATCGGTGGCATGCCGGCAGGACACTATACCTATGAGGTATCAGATAGCTGCGGCAATCGGATCACAGGCAGTTTTGACATCACTCCTCAGCAGCTGACAGATTACATGCACCGGTTATCTTCCGGCAGGCATTGTGCTGGCGGCGGCAGCATACACTACCAGTACAGCACCGGTCAGCCTAATGACAACCTTTATGTATCCTACTCTATCAGGAATATCACCACCGGCCAGCTGATGGATAGTAGTGCCACCTATGGTGGCGGTGGCACTATCTCTCTGGGCAATGTCCAGCCCGGCACCTACGTGGTCCGTCTGGAGATATCTACATATACTATATCTATGGCAGATAGCAGTTTCTGCCCGTCGGTCTCTGATACTGTCGTAGTACCAGACTACACCTTTCCTGACATGCCTGTAGTATCATCATCTCCCGGCTGTTTCGGTACAGCCACTATCACGGCTCAGATGGATACTACACTCGGCGTACCCTCCTACACCTACCAGATCATAGATGGCCCTATGCTATCAGCGATGCAGGTAGACAATGGTACTTTTCAGGTGTCCCAGACCGGTATCTATACTATACTCGGCCTCGATGCCTGCGGCAATGGACTCATACGGCATATCAGTGTAGACTCTCTCTACAGAGCTGTACCTATGATCAGGTCATTCAAAGACACCTGCTTTCACACCTATGTGCGCGGGGTACTCTACACAGAGAGTACAGTAGCATATGATACGCTGCGCACAGCTATGGGCTGCGATAGCATAATCTATGTAGATAGTGTGATAATTAGAGGCAGCCATGACAGGCGGCCCATCATCGCATTGGCCACAGATACATTCTGCTCGGGAGCAGGTGGTGATGTGAGCGCAATAACAGGATATCATCTATACCAGTGGGACAACGGAGCTACCACCCCTATCATACATGTGAGTGACAGCGGATGGTACCACCTGATAGTGACCGATAGCGAGCACTGCACCCTGTCAGATCAGATACATATAGCGCTGCTGGATAGTCCGTCAGTGACTTCCGGCTGGGTCTATGCAGACAGCGTATGCATGGATGATCCGCTACAGGTACAGTTGACCTTGAGCGGGCCAGATGTGCACTACGAATGGACTGGCATAGCAGATGGTACGCTGCAAAGACAGTTTACAGATAGCGGCATTTATATTTTCACTGTGAGTAATGAATGCTCCGCCAAGAGCTACACCCTGCATACTATTCTAAAAACCTGCGATGAGCATGCCTACCCGCCAAATGCTTTCAGCCCTAATGGTGATGGTGTGAACGACATATATAGGATATACAGTTCCTATGACTTTAAGTCTTTCTCTCTTCTCATATTTGACAGGTGGGGTGAAAAGGTTTTTGAAAGCGACAATGAAGCGTATGGATGGGACGGACGCTACAAAAGCGAAGACCTGCCTACAGGTGTTTATGTCTACGAGTATATCGGTGTATGGCCTACAGGCCACTCGCACACCAGCCGGGGCAGTATCACTCTGATCCGCTAGCCTATCCCTGCGGCGGAATGATTAAATTGCAGTATGTCCTGGGCATCATATATCAAAGGTTTCAAATCCTATCTGCAGCTGGAAAAATCCCTATCGGGAAACTCTATAGAGGCCTATCTGCGGGATGTAGAGAAACTGGTGCGCTATCTGGACATGAGGGAGTTGAAACTCTCTGTAGAGGAAATCAAGCTGAGCCATCTGGAAGATTTCATCAAATGGATCAATGAGATGGGTATGGATGCGCACTCACAGGCGCGCATCATCTCAGGCATCAGAGCATTCTACAAGTACCTGCTCATGGAGGATGTGCTAAGTGTGAATCCTACCGAGCTGCTACTGACACCCAAGCTGGCGCGCAAGCTACCTGATACCCTATCCATAGAAGAGATCAATGCCCTGATAGGATCTATAGGCCAGAGTACACCCGAGGGCGTACGTAATAAGGCAATGCTAGAGGTGCTATACGGATGCGGCCTGCGCGTAAGCGAACTGGTAGGCCTGAAAATATCAGATATGTTTCTGGATGTAGAGTTTATCAAAGTGATAGGTAAAGGGAATAAAGAACGCCTCGTACCGATCGGATCTGAGGCTATCAAATGTATACGCCTATATCAGGATAACGTACGCGTACACAGCACTCCCAGAAAGGGCGATGAGGACATTCTCTTTTTGAATAAACGTGGAGGCCGTCTATCCCGCGTGATGGTTTTCTACATTATCAAGGCCTGCGCAGCAGCTATCGGGTTGAAAAAGACGATCAGCCCGCACACCTTTCGGCATTCCTTTGCTACGCACCTGATAGAGGGTGGCGCCGACCTGCGTGCCATACAGGAGATGCTGGGGCATGCTTCTATCACTACTACTGAGATATATACACACCTGGATAGAGACTTTCTGCGAAGCACTATCATGCAGTATCATCCGCGGTATAAGTAACAATAGACTTATTTGCCTGATTAACATCCTTGAAAACCGATTATTATCTTTACTGGAAAAATCTATGGAAGCATATCTACCAGCTCTTGCAACTGCCGCCACCCTTCTTATAGCTGGCTTATGGTTTAAAAATTTCTTACCCAATTATTTTAATGAAAAAGGAAAACTTCTAGCGCAAAAGGAAGATTTAAAAGCGATAACAAAAGAAGTAGAAAGTGTAAAAACTCTTTTTTCTAAAGATATCGAATATTTGAAAGCAGATTTGCAACGTCTTTTAAACCTAGAAATCAATCATAGAACTGAAGAAAGGAATGCACTAATAAGCTTTTACGATAAGTATAACCAGTGGCTTTATGCTCTGTTGGAAGTCAATTATGGGGCTTACAATAGAAGTAATCTTAATGATCTGTATGAAAAAAGAATCTTTATCGAAAAATTTTATGCAGAAACCAATGTTGCCCAAGCCAAAATACAATTGCTTGTGAAAAATGATAATATAATTGTTTTATCCCATGATTTAATGAAGACTATACTGGCCTTCAAGTGGTGGATAGATAAAAGGTTATTGTCATTACAACACAATATTGAACGTCATAAGTCTTTAACTGAGAATTTCCTTGCTGTTATTAAAGATATAGACAAGAATAGAGACCTCGCTAATTCTCTTGCCCAAAATGAAAAAACAATAGAACAAGAGCGCAAAGAGCTAACGGATGAATTTTATAAAAACAGAAATAGCGAGTATGGAAAAATATTACCGCATACGATTTCCTTCACATCGCTAGTGAAAGCATATCTAACCGAATGATTGACCTAATGATTTAGCGGCTCTTCCTCTCCCACCTCAGTAGTGACCGTTGCCCCCGCTTTTGCATTTCGTATTGCTATCTCGCGAGCTACGTTGGTAGCCAGGTCTTCAAAGGCCTTCGCAGAAAGATCTATATCACTATCGCGGAGGGCTATCGGGGTTCCTTCATCACCCCCCTCGCGGATGCTCTGTACGATAGGCAGCTCACCTAGCAATGGCAACTCGTATTCATCTGCAAACTGTTTCCCGCCTCCCTTACCAAAAATATAATATTTATTATTAGGTAGCTCCGCCGGAGTGAAGTAGGACATATTCTCCACAATGCCAAGCACCGGCACATTGATCGTATCGAGACGGAACATGGCGAGCCCCTTGCGAGCGTCTGCCAGCGCTACCTCCTGTGGTGTGGTCACGATCACAGCACCTGTCACATGTACCGTCTGTATCATCGTCAGGTGTACATCACCTGTACCGGGAGGCATATCTATGATCAGGTAGTCCAGCCTGCCCCACAGGCAGTCTGTGACGAACTGGCGCAACGCCGACGTGACCATCGGCCCGCGCCACACGATAGCCTGGCGCTCATCTACCAGCATGCCCATAGAGAGCACTTTGATACCATGCACCTCTATCGGCTCTATGTAGTGCTTCTCCTTGATCAGGCGTACGGATGGGCGCTTGCCACGTATGCCGAGCATAGTAGGGATAGATGGGCCATAGATGTCAGCATCTATCAGGCCTACTTTTGCGCCTTGCTTAGCCAGTGCGATAGCCAGGTTGACCGATACTGTGGATTTGCCTACGCCCCCCTTGCCGGAGGCTACGCAGATGATATTCTTGACGCTCGGCAGGATATTCATATTGGTAGCGCGGTGTGAGGTCACACTGGCGGTCATAGTCACATCTACCTCTGCATCCGCAGATACATGCTCATGCACTGCATTGATACAATCATTCTTTATCTTCTCCTTGAGCGGACAGGCCGGAGTAGTGAGGCGCACTGTAAAAGAAATTTTATTCCCATCTACCTGCACATCTTCTATCATATTGAGGGTCACGAGATCCTTCTTGAGGTCAGGATCATCTACATGCCTGAGGGCATTGATCACATCATCTTTGGTAAAAGCCATTCTTACGTCTATTGAAGGCGCAAAAATACGGAATAAGAAAGTATTAAGTAGTTAGTATTTAGTATTAAGACAGCAGAGCATATCACAAATCAATAAAAAAGCCGCTCAGATCACTCTGAGCGGCTTATATCGTCACAGCCGGAGCTGTATGTTACGATTTAAGAGAAGAGGTCGCCAGCGGCTTCGTCTTTCTTTTCTTCCTTAGGTGCTTCAGCAGACTTCTTAGAAGCTGCCTCGCTGTCCATCAGCTTTTCCTTCAGGTCAGAAAGGGCGCTGAGGTCACCGAGTGTAGACTTCTCTACAGACTTGTTCAGCTCCTTCACCTTCTTGCTGGCAGATGCTGCTTCAGCCTTCTTCTCGTTCTTCACCGCTTCTACAGCGTCACGCTTAGCCTCTTCCCATGTACGGGCGTGAGACAGGAGGATACGCTTGTCGTTGCGATTGAACTCGAGCACCTTGAACTGCGCCTTCTCATCCGCTGCGAGGAATCCGCCGCTTTCCTTAGAAGTGTGCTTCTTAGGAGCATAGCCTTCCAGGCCGTATGGCAGGAGTACTACAGCACCCTTGTCATCAGCGCTGATCACAGACGCCTCATGCACAGAGCCCACCGGGAATACAGTCTCGAAAGTATCCCATGGATCTTCTTCGATCTGCTTGTGGCCCAGAGAGAGCTTGCGGTTATCGTTGTCGATATCCAGTACTACTACATCCAGCTCAGCACCTACCTTGGTGAATTCGCTAGGGTGGTTGTAGCGCTTGGTCCAGCTCAGGTCAGAGATGTGGATCATACCACCGATACCGTCACCCAGCTCTACGAATACGCCGTATGGAGTCAGGTTCTTCACCGTACCCTTCACACGTGTACCTACAGGGAACTTCTCAGCGATCTTGGTCCATGGATCTTCTGTCAGCCTCTTGAGAGACAGAGACATCTTGCGCTCTTCGCGGTCGATGGTCATTACGATAGCCTCGTGTATGTCACCGAGCTTGAAGAACTCACGGCTATTGATCGGAGCAGAAGACCAGCTCACCTCAGATACGTGGATCAGGCCTTCTACGCCCGGAGTGATCTCGAGGAATGCGCCGTAATCTTCGATGTTGACGATCTTGCCCTTGACCTTAGAGCCCACTTCGATACCGGCATCCAGGGTATCCCATGGGTGCGGCTGGAGCTGCTTGAGGCCGAGAGAGATCCTCTTCTTCTGGTCATCGTAGTCGAGTACCACCACATTGAGCTTCTGGTTGAGCTGCAGTACCTCGCTAGGATGCTGGATACGGCCCCATGATATATCAGTGATATAGAGGAGACCGTCCACGCCGCCGAGATCGATGAATGCACCGAAGTCAGTGATGTTCTTGATAGTACCTTCCAGTACCTGGCCTTTTTCGAGCTTGCCGATGATCTCTTCACGTTGTGACTCGATATCAGACTCGATGAGTGCCTTGTGAGATACTACTGCGTTCTTGATCGCTTCGTTTACCTTCACTACCTTCAGCTCGAGGGTCTTGCCTACGTAGATATCGTAGTCAGTGATAGGCTTCACGTCGATCTGAGAGCCTGGGAGGAATGTATCGAGGCCAAATACATTGGCTATCAGACCACCCTTTGTCTTGGATGTGATGCGGCCGGTCACTACCTCGCCGGTAGAGGCTGCAGTCACGATCTGCTCCCATGCCTTCAGAAGCTTAGCGTTCTTGCGGCTGAGCAGGAGGTGGCCTTTCTTGTCTTCCTTGCTTACTACGTATACGTCATATTCCTCACCGATCTTGAGTTCCTCCTGATCGCGGAATTCTGACAGTGGCACGAGGCCGTCAGACTTGAAGCCGATGTTGAATACCACGTCAGTATTCGTAATGGCTACTACGGTACCCTTTACGATCTGGTGGTCTTCCAGTGTGCGGAGGGTAGAGCCATAGAGGGCATCATACTCTTCGTGCTTAGCCTTGTCGTAGCTTACTACGTTGCGCTTATCTACTGACCAGTCAAAGTCGTCATGGGCGGTAGCAGGCTGAAATTGTTTTTTGGTTTCTGTAGCTGCCGGAGTTGCCGCTACGTCTTGTGTTTCTTCAGACATTTCTGATATACCTCTGTTGTTGTTTATTCTCACCCTGAGTACGTGAGTTTTGTTATTGAATTTGTCCCTGTAAAGGGAGTGCGAAGATACACATAAATCACGAGAAAAATGGCAAGTAATGTCAGCGAGATTCAATCTATTCGAAATTCACTCAAAATAAATAACCTAAATATCTATATATCAATAAATTAAAAACAAAAACCCGAATAATACTATCACAGATAGCTAAAATCAGATCAAAAAGGTGAATTGCTCAGTTTAACTTTGTATCACATTCTTCACCCTTTCAAAACAAGCATCATGAAAAAGAATACTCTACCAATGATTCTGTTCTGCTTGCTGACAGCTATGACAGCTCGCGCACAGACCTTTACCCCTATAGACATCAATAGTGGCTCTGGCAATAGTAGCCCGACCTATCTCACCTCCTACCAGGGAAAAGTATACTTCTGGGCCACCACGCCGGCCAATGGGACAGAATTATACGTCAGCGATGGTACTCCGGCCGGGACTCAATTGCTAAAAGATATCGTGCCTGGCCCGGGCAGTAGCTATCCTAACAGTTTTATAGAATGCAATAATCTTCTGTTCTTCTCTGCGAATGACAGTGTGCATGGTACAGAACTCTGGGTCACCGATGGCACCGGCGCTGGCACGCAAATGCTCACTGATGCCAATACAGGTACTGCTTCAGGCTCTCCTTACTATATGACACCTTTTAATAACAAACTGTACTACAGTACCGCCGATGCCACCCATGGCACAGAGCTGTGGGTGACGGATGGCACTTCTGCTGGTACCTCATTGCTCAAAGATATAAATCCAGGGGTCGATGGCAGTCAGCCGGAAGGATATAAGGGCAGCTCTCAAAGAGGGATCATCAATCAGTTTAATGAATACAATGGGGTGTTATATTTTCGCGCGAATGACGGAGTCCATGGGTCAGAACTTTGGAGAACGGATGGTACAAGTGCCGGCACTGTGATGGTCACTGAAATACTCCCTGGGCCAAGTGGCGGTCGCCCATACTGCATGACGTCCTACAATGGTAAAATGATCATGGGAGCCACGGACAGCATCCACAGCTACGAGCTCTGGATATCTGATGGCACGCCAGCTGGCACATCATTGCTAAAAGATATTTATCCGGGATTAGCCTATTCAGAGCCAGGAGCTTACTCAGGTTTCATAGAGTTGAACAACAAGCTTTACTTTATGGCAGCGTCAGACAATGCAGGCTATGAACTATGGTCTACAGATGGTACCACCGTCGGCACCACTCAGGTGGCGGACATTCTGGCTGGTCCGGGGTCCTCTTTTGCGGGCCAGTATGGTATAATACCGTGGGGCGGGAAACTATACTTTGCAGCCAATGATAGCATTAATGGATCTCAGCTATGGGCCTCTGATGGTACCGCTGCGGGCACTTCTCTCGTCAAAGTGCTGGGTACCGGCGGTTCAGGCAGCTCCGTGCCCCGGGCATTTTTATCTTATAACAGTCAACTCATCTTTGTAGCAGGTTTAAATACTAGCACGACCGACCTGGAGCTATGGACCTCTGACGGTACCGCAGCCAATACTCACGTGATAGCACCTGCAGTAGCTCCCAATATAAGCCCAATGAATACGGACGGATCTGGCTACGCCATGTGCTGGAACAATGGCTCCTTATTTATGGCTGCAAACTTCAACAGTATAGGTGATGAATTATGGATCTACAATACACCAAGTACTGCGATCACAGAGGTAGGTGAAGCTACAGGCATCGCCGCATATCCTAATCCGTTTAGCGATGCGGTGTCCGTTAGCGGATTGGCTCAGGCCGGTGAGTATCGTGTGACCATCACTGATATCACAGGCCGCGAAATTTACAATAGCGCACTGGAAACATCTGGCGACAAGGCTACTATCATGACACGCGATCTGAGTGCCGGAGCATATCTGGTAAACGTATCCGGCAGCGATATCCGACAAACTTTTAAGATGATAAAGCAGTAATCACTATTCACACTAATGCAAAAATGGCCGGGCATAGCCTGGCCGTTTTTTTATAACACTTTACTCGTAAATCATTCCTTTGCCGGAGCTTTGGCAAGCAAGAACAGGAGCCCTTTGTAGGCCGCATTGTGCAGTATAGTCAGATGATTCTCCTCAGGCATATAGAGAAATTTCACCTTCACCTCCGGTGATCTCAATATCTCCATCAGCATCTTTGACCCTCTCATAGACTGATCTCCTTCATTTCCTATCGCTATAAATACTTTCTTATTTTTTGACTCCCTGAGAGCCTCAGACTTGAGCGTCAGGAGCGCCTCATCATTCCACCAAAGGCTGGGACTGACGATGAGGTAATTATCAAACAGGCCGGTATGTGTCAGCACCACCTCTGTAGCCAGCAGGCCAGCAGCCGACTGACCTATGAGTGTACTGCTACCCACACCGTTGTATTTCTTTTGGATATATGGCTTCAGGTCTTTCTCCAAAAAAGTAATAAACTCTTTTGAGCCGCCGGCATTAGGTATCATCTTCTTAAACTCAGGAGTAGAGCCCCCTGCAAAGGTGAAATCCTTTTTGCGGTCTACATTGCAAATGCCTACAATGACAGCATCGGGCATCGTATCCAGTATATCGGTAAAAAACTGGACTAAGCCGGATATGTGTATGAAGTCTTCATGTCTACCTCCGTCCAACAAATAGATGACAGGCCATTCCCTTTTCGGTGTATAGCCTTTGGGCAAATAAATATTGAGATCCCGGCTCTGGCCGGGGATATCAGACTGCAGATGGTCTGTCACACCCAGCTCAAAGGGTTTGGTCCCCTCTATATCCTGTGCGCCTGCGGCAAAACCGCATACGATCAGCGCGGCTAACATTAACTTATTCATTCTGTGAAGCTAACAAAAACTATCATATAGGATTTGAGGGCAACAGCCTAAAACAGCTATAGTTTGGCCATACCTTTGGGATAACACAGATAATGCTTGACCACCGGCTTGGAGAGGCCGGAAATATTGAGCTGGTCCGATGCCTGAGTGATGTCTTGTACTTTGCCATCTGCGCCGAGGATATTGATACGGTCCTCATCGGGATTGTACGCGTGATTGATGGTGGTATCGGTCCAGACCAGGTAGTGCGCCTCAGACAGAGGGATACCATATTCGCGTGCTGCCTCCTGCTTTCTGGCATCTACTATCTCCTGGGAAAATGCCACAGACTGCATCTCTATGCGGAAAAGCCTCCGGTCCAGAATGGACGCACAGAGCAACCTCAGAATAGGATCATCAGAGTGTCGCCAGTATTTCAGCGCAGACATGATATCCATATCATCCAGCCGGGAGTACAGCTCCAGTACATCTTTATCCTCTGCGAAATCACGCAATGTCACCTGCCTGTTGAAAAAGAAGCTAAGAGCTGGTGACGCGTCAATTTTACGACCCGATGAGATCAGCTCCTGCGCCCGCTGCAGTGCCCGGATCAGCATATTCTCTACACAGACCACCGTCTTGTGCAGGTATACCTGCCAGTACATCAGTCGCCGCGCTATGATAAAGTTCTCTATGGAGTATATCCCCTTGCGCTCTATCACCAGCTGCCCGTCGGTCACATTCATCATCTCTATGATGCGGTCATAGCTGATCACGCCCTCATTCACCCCTGTGAAAAAACTATCTCGGGTGAGGTAGTCCAGCCTGTCTACATCCAGCTGAGAGGATACGAGCTGATGCAGAAATTGCTTGGGGTACCGTCCCTCAAAAATCTCTATAGCCATAAAGAGCTTCCCATCAAAATGCGTATTCAGCCGGTGCATATAGATGCGCGATAGCTCCTCATGATGCACACCCGGCACCAGGATATTCTCTAGTGTGTGAGAGTAGGGTCCGTGCCCTATATCATGTAGCAAGATGGCGATCTGTGCAGCGCATTCTTCTTCTGATGTGATCTCATGCCCTTTCACTTTCAGGATATTCACTGCCTGACGCATCAGGTGAAAGGCTCCCAACGCGTGATGAAATCGGGTATGATGGGCACCGGGGTAGACATAGTTGCTCAGGCCGAGCTGCTGTATACGGCGCAGGCGCTGGAAGTAAGGATGCTCGATGATATCAAATATGATGTCATGAGGTATCGTGATGAAACCATGCACCGGGTCATTAAAGATCTTGCGCTTATTGTCTGCCATGGGGCGAAAGTAATGAAATGACCCCAGTCAAAAAGTGAGGCACGTCATTTGAAGAGGTTATAACATTTATCATTCTAAAATATCAAAAAATGAAAGATTACACATTGATCCTTGCGGCTGCCGCTACACTCGCCCTGACCTCTTGCAACCATGAGCCCGCCCGTGACGAAAAGCCTGGTATCCATATCAATGGCAAGAAAGGCGGAGAACTGGATGTAGACAAAGAAGGCGTGAAGGTAGAAGGCAAAAATGGAGGCGGCGTGAACGTAGACAAGAACGGCGCAGAGACCAAAAAAGCAGACAAATAGAGGAAAAAACTCCCCTCCTATTTCCCATTCGATAGTATCTGATCAAAGCGGACGACCTCACCGAGCACTGTGCCATCAGAGAGGCGGATGAAATAGGTGTGCGTGCCATTGGTGAGCCAAAGGTACCTGGCCTTTACCGTCAGATTGTAGGCTATTGCCTGCATTACGACAGTATGATCCAGGCTTTCACTTTGTGCCTTACATTCTACGAGTATCAGCGGCTGCGCGTCGCGGTCATAGACCACTACATCAAAACGCCTCAGCAGTCCATTGACCTCTATAGCACGCTCAATGGCCATCAGCGAGGAGGGATAGCCCAGCTCCAAAAGGTAGTGAAGGATGTGCTGGCGGACCCACTCCTCAGGGGTGAGGGCGACATACTTCTTTCTGATAGGATCGAAGATCATGCGTAGTCCCTTTTCTTCCTTAAACCGGAAAGGATACTCGCCAAAGATGACCGTTGTCAACGCTTGTGGATTGATTTAGCGCGAATTTGCGTAATTAGCACGGCAATAGATAATCCGTGCAGCATGAAGACCAAGCAAGACATCGTGAATAACTGGCTGCCCCGCTATACCGGCCGGGAGCTGGCAGACTTTGACAAATATATCCTGCTGACCAATTTTGACAACTACGTGACTATGTTTGCCGAGTGGCACGGCGTGGAGGTAGTAGGCCTGAACCGGCCCATGCGCTCCGCCCGCGCTAATGGTATCACCATCATCAACTTTGGTATGGGTAGCCCCAATGCGGCTACCGTGATGGACCTCCTGTCTGCTATAGAGCCTGAGGCGGTACTCTTCCTGGGCAAATGTGGCGGCCTGAAAAAGAAAAACAACGTGGGCGACCTGATCCTGCCCATCGCAGCCATACGCGGTGAAGGTACGTCCAATGACTACTTCCCGCCTGAGGTACCATCGTTGCCTGCTTTTGCATTGCAAAAAGCTATCTCTACCACCATCCGCGACTATGCGCAAGACTACTGGACCGGTACGGTCTATACTACCAACCGCCGCGTATGGGAGTGGGACGAAGACTTTAAGGAATACCTGCGCAAGATCAGGGCTATGGCCATAGACATGGAGACTGCCACGATCTTCATTACAGCATTCAAAAATGAGATCCCTGCGGGAGCACTCCTGCTTGTCTCTGACCAACCAATGGTACCGGAAGGAGTAAAGACAGATGCCAGTGATACTAAGGTGACTACCAACTATGTAGATACGCATCTCAAAGTAGGTATCTCATCACTGCAGCAGCTCATTAATAATGGACTCACGGTGAAACACCTGAAATTTTAAGATTCTGACAACAGTCACCTGATAATCACCAAGGAAAAATGGCCAAGGAAGGCAATGACTTTGAGTCCCTGATAGCGAGCATCCGCAATAAACAGTTTGCGCCGATCTACTTTTTTTGTGGAGAGGAGGACTATTTTATAGATCAGCTCACCGAGGCCATAGAGGCCAATGTGCTGAATGAGTCAGAGAAATCTTTTAACCAGACGATCCTCTATGGCAAAGATGCTACTGCACAGGTAGTGATAGAAACCTGCCGCCGCCTGCCAATGATGAGTGAGCGGCAGCTGGTCGTGGTCAAAGAAGCGCAATCTTTCAAAGACATGGATGGCATCCTATCCTATGTCAAAAACCCGGTCAAGTCTACCGTCCTGGTGATAGCGTATAAGCATGGCCTGCCGGACAAGCGCAAATCTTTTGGCAAGGAAATACAGAAACTGGCAGTATACTTTGAGTCTAACCCGCTGCGAGACTACCAGATGCCAGCCTGGATCAAAGGCTACATCAAGAGCACAGGTTACAAGATGGATGATGACACAGTAGCGCTGCTCGCAGAGTTTACCGGTACGGAGATATCTACCGTAGCCAATGAGATAGACAAGCTCATCATCAATAAGCCTAAAGGCGCTACGATCACTAAGGAAGATATCGAGAAGGGCGTCGGTGTAAGTAAGGAATACAACTCCTTTGAGCTGAGCAATGCCCTCGCGCATAAAGATGTGACCAAAGTGCATAAGATCGTCAACTACTTTGTAGCCAATCCTAAGAACGGTCCTATGCCGCTGGTACTAGGTACGCTACAGGGCTTCTTCTCCAAAGTATTTGTGACGGCTCACAATAAGCTGAAGTCTGACCATGAGCTGGCAGCGGTACTAAAGGTCAATCCCTATTTCGTCAAAGACTATAAAGCTGCTGTAGCTAAATATCCTAACCAGAAGCTGGAGTACATCTTTCACGTGCTGGAGGAGTACGATCTCCGCTCTAAGGGTATGAACAATAATAATACAGAAGAAGGAGAGCTGCTAAAAGAGCTCGTGATAAAGATCCTCAACTGAAACTACTTATTTTTTGCCAGTCTCTATGGGCTTCATATTATAGTCCAGCACACCACCGAAATTTGCCATCTGGAGCAGGATCCAGTGCTGACGGCTCTGCTGGCTATTTATCTTGTAGATCAGTGGCCCGGGTAGTATAGATGTGATGGCTGCCGCCTGTGCAGGTGAGAGGTTCTTTGCATGGCATTTGTAGTAGCTCATAGAGGCCGCCTCCGCTCCGTAGATACCATCGCCCATTTCTATCACATTCAGATACACCTCCATGATGCGCTGCTTGCTCCAGAATGTTTCGATCAGAAATGTAAAGTACACCTCCAGCCCCTTGCGGAGAAAAGACCTGCCGGGCCATAGGAAGACATTCTTGGCAGTCTGCTGGGAGATAGTAGATGCGCCACGCTTATCCTTATGGGTCTTGTTATACTCTATATCTTCCTGTATAGCTTTGATATCAAATCCCATGTGATTGATAAAATTCTGGTCTTCTGAGCAAACCACCGCTAGTTGCAGATTAGGGGAGATCTTATCCAGCGGCATCCAGGCCTTTTTGAGTTTGACCGGCTTGCCATGTATGGCTTGCTGCATACAGCGTATCAGCATGAGCGGGGTGACAGGTACCGGCACCCAGCGAAACGCGATGACAGACAAAATAGAAAGGACAAAAAACCCTATGATGAAACGAATGATAAAGCGGCCGATCTTTTTCAGCATATCAGCTATCTATATCTGAGAAGTTCTTTTTCTTCCTCACAAAGTGCTGCCATACCACGCTTTTAGGATACAGCAGATTCGGGTGCTTGCCCTTTATAGCGTGTCGCTTTACGCTCATACTAGCCAGGTGCAGGGTGAAATCCCAGTGAGCTTTCAATATCGCTCGAAAGTCAATCGTGTTTTTATTCTTTACCAGGCTGTACCAGGCGGCCACCCAGTCCAGCACCAGGCGGAAAGGCATCTTCCAGAGTAGCTGTCCCAGCGGCAGATTCTTATACAGCATCATCAGGTTGTTGCGGAAGTTCAGGAAGGTCTTGCGCGGATTGCCCTGCGGCAGGCTGCCACCTCCCACGTGGAACACTGTAGACTTAGGCTGGTACACGATCCTGTAGCCGAGGTTCTTCATACGCCAGCAGAGGTCTATCTCTTCCTGATGCGCAAAGAAAGCTTCATCCAGTGCACCTGCCCGCCAGTACGCATCAGAGCGGACGAACATAGAAGCGCCGCTTGCCCAGAAGATATCGATGCTATCATCATACTGACCATTATCCTGCTCCATCGTGTCAAAGATCCGCCCCCTGCAGAAGGCATACCCTATCCAGTCCATCATACCACCAGCCGCCCCGGCATATTCAAACATTTCTTTCTGCTTGTAGGCGCGCAGCTTAGGCTGCACCGCAGCGATCTTCTCATCGCTTTCGGCCAGGGCCAGCATAGGGTCGAGCCAGCCCTCGGTCACCTCTACATCCTGATTGAGCAGTACATAGTACTTTGACTTCACGAGGCTGAGGCAGTCATTGTAGCCACCGGCAAATCCCCGGTTAGACGGGTTCTGTATGATGCGGACAGTAGGAAAGTTTTCGCGTACGTAAGCTACGCTATCATCTGTAGAGAGATTGTCAGCATAGACCACCTCATACTCGGGCCGGGTGCTGTACTGCACTACAGAAGGGAGAAACTTCTCCAGAAACTTCCGTGCATTCCAGCCGAGTATGACTACTGAAACTAATGTACCTCCCTCCTCTTGTTGCATATTTTGTATCTCAGCCAGACTGCGCTTATCCTAATATGCATCAAAGTCCAGCGCCTGAAAATAGACATCATCGAAATGAAGCGGACCAATGCCGCCCTTCAGTGGCTTGAATATGAGATACAGAGGCGCCGGGCGCAGCCTGTTTGGGATGTTAAAATAGAAATTTGTTTTGGATGTAATATTCCTATCTACCCCGATCCAGAGATTTAACATGGAAAACGAAGCAGGACAAGGATTTATCTGGTACCTTTTTTTATCAAAACGCCCTAGTGTCGCGCTGATAGCAGGATAGGCCGTAGCCGATGATACCGTCACTGCTTTTGCCGTACACACCCCGTATTTATTGACAGGATTGCACAGGCGCCACGCCAGTGCCTCCGGGCTCCAGTCCTTATAGTACGAGTAGCTGCTCAGGTCATCTGTATATGGCAGGGTACCCATACCCAGCAGGGCGTGCAGCTGCCCCGCGAGCTGAAATCCGAGCTTCTTCGTAAATCCATGCACACTGTTCTGATTGGCCACGCCTACTATAAATTCATATCCCTGCTCTGCCGCATACTGATATGTCCGGTCGGCGAGTTTCACAAACAGGCCCTTGCCCTGATGGCCAGGGTGTGTAGCCGTATTGAGCGAAAGCAGTCCGCGTCTCTTCTGCCCATCTATCACGGCCTGCATTGGCTGGGTCACGTAGTGGGCTGCCAGTGTCTCTCCGTCATAAGCATTGAAACCTACGATGCCGCCATCAGGATTGTCCGCATACTGCCATTTCACATATTCCGCTGTGAAAAGCTCCGGCTTGCCAAAGACCTCCCTGAGCAGACTAGCTGCCCCCAGTATGTCGGCACCATCTGTAGTGGTCTGCCTGATCTGATAGTCACTCATTGCTTGTCAAATAGTTTATCTAATGCCTCATCCATATCCATGATGGATACCCCGAGCCTCTGCAGGTCATCTTTTGTCTCAAACGCTTTAAGTTGCTTCAGACCCAGCAGGTTTTCCTGAGACACGTTGAATGGTATGCGCAGCGTCTCTATCGTGCCGAGTGCCAGGCTCACCACCCCATACGGTACCGATACGAATGTTGGCTTCTTGTCCAGCCTTACAGCTATAGCGGCATAGAGATCCTTCAGCGTATAGACACGCTCTGTACCTATGGTGTAAGAGCCTGTTATATTTCCGGTTATAGCTTTCTCTATGATGCGGCAGACATCTGTGACGGCTATGGTCTGTATAGGCTGACTGCCGCTACCCACCAGCGGGATGAAGGCCCCCCTGCTGATAGCCGTCTTGATCGTATCAAATAGTCCTTTGCGCCCTACCACCAGGCCGAGGCGCAGGATCAGGTCCTTTGATTTATCGAGCAGTTGTTCTATGTCATATTTATGCTTGCCGTAGCGTGATATCGCTTCGCTATGCGCTGACATAGTGGAGAGAAAGACAAACTTCGCTCCTGCTGCATGGCAGGCTTTCTCCAGTGCGAGCGCCCCCCGGATATTAAACTCTGAAGAGTCCGGCAGGTTCTTCTTATCGTATTTCAGAAAGGCAGTATGTACTACAGCATCAATGGCCGTCAGGTCAGGTATGGAGTCTACACTGCGCAGGTCGTAAAAACGCTCATAAGGCGCTCCGGCTGTGCGTCGTTGCAGTTTGATCACCTCATGGCCGGCAGCGGTCAGGTACCTGACCAGCTCCCCGCCCACAAAACCCGTAGCGCCTGTGACGGCTATCTTCATTCGCTTCTTATTTTCCCGGACAGACGCTGTATTTTGCGTCTGTATTTTAATTATTTGCGCGTCAACGGTTAAAGAATTAGCCGCCACGCGCTCTGCATTTGCCATCAGGGTAAAAGAAATCCCTTTGGCAGGCAGGAAACGGAAAGAAGAACCATCTGCTATGAATACAGACCGAGTACCATGCAGGCGTCCGTCTATAGAGGTAGTAAAAGGCTTCTCCTCCTCAGAGAAAGGCAGCGTACCAGCATAGTGGATGCTGGAGCCATTACCAGGATTGAGCCTGCTGATAGGCATACAGCCCATACCGCGCAGCGTGCTGAAGAAAGCGCTCTCCTTTTCCTTTACTGCTTTTTCCTCTGCAGTGCTCAGTATATATTCTGCATAGAGCTTATCACCTGTCGGAGAGAGATTATCAGGATGCAGCTTTACATATTTCCTATCGCCATATTGCTCTGAGTGATGGATGCCTGCTATGACAAAGGCAGGCATCAGGTATTGCTGCAGCAGTCGCGCATCAGCAAAGTTCAATGGAGTTTCTTTCGCCAAACGAAACAGCAGCAACTGACGGAATGTAAACAGCGCAGCCATAGATACGTCAGAGTTATCTTTCAGCCTGTCGTAGTATAGTACGAGCTGCCCCATGCCGTTCTTGCGCTGCTCGGGTACTTTGCCCAGGCGGCTCCAGTTGAGCATCGGCACGTAGGCGTAGGGATTGCAGAGCAGAGGCAGGCGGGCACGCTTATCTGTAGAGCGCAGGACGATGCGCGCAGTACCGAGTACACCACTGCACAGTACCAGCTTCTTACATTTATAGGTATGCTCCTCACCACTATCTACATCTATAGTATAGACTACGGTGTGGCCTTCTTTCTCCTCGTATTTCAGCATGAGCTTACGCCACACAGCCGTGATATTTTGCCGTTGTAGGAGTTTATCAAAGGCTACCCACGGACGATACACAGACTTGGCATTGTCATGCCAGAACTCCATATCCTCATATTGGAATGCCTTTCGGTCGTCGCGTGCCTCTGTAGTGATCGCTACACATGGCGTAGAGGCATAGAAACCCCTGGCATTATACTTTGCTTTATTGGCTTTGTATTTATCGTAAACGTTCTGAATACTTCGCTCTGGTTTTACCGCCGGCAGCAGGCCTGTTATTCCCTGGAGCGAATATGGCTCTCCATCTGCATCCGGTTTCGTCACCCCTACCCTATCCGCTACTTTCTGATAGCTATTCAGAAAGAGGCTCCTGTCTATACCCATCTTCTGAAATTCCTTCTCAGAAAACATATAGCAGCCCGCTCCCCAGGCGTTGCCCAGGCCACCGTAGGCAAGTGACTCATAGGGGAAGAAAGATTCAGACAGCAGGCCGATCCAGCGGTCCAATCCCTTTACCATGTATTTGCGACCCGGTGTGAGCTGTGCACCGGTCTTGATGCGCTCCCAGGGTATACCCTCGTAATTATTACCCAACCACAAGTGCTCCTGGTCCGTGCGGTTCTGACGGATAGAGATGAAGTCTTCATCCGGGAAACGGACTTTGCTTTCATCGCGATAGCCTACATCCAGCAGCAGTACCTCGCGGCCGGCATCTAGCAGCGTCTCTACCGCCTGCGCTCCTGATAGCCCCGTACCCACTACTATATACTCATGTATCCTATCGTCACTCATCTGCTTCAAATCTGCAAAAAACTATTCAAACAGAGGTCGATTTGCCGAACGCAGTTTGACGAAGTACCAAACATAAGTCGATGAAATAGCGTACGATGGATTTAGATTGAGATTCACTTTTGTATTCTCATTACTCTGCTACTTTCGCAGTATGGAAAATATAGAAGAGATACTTAGACAGTTCAGATTCCGTATGCGCATAGCAAAGCGATGGAATGATCTGGATGAGGCCGGCCATGTGAATAATGCTATTTACCTGACCTACTTTGAGGAGTCTCGTGCACATTACTTTCATGAAGCCTGCCAGTGGGACTGGACCAAAGACGGTATCATACTGGCCAATAACCAGATCGACTATTTCCGCCCCTTGCTCTATCTCGATCCGGCATATATCTACACACGTACCACCAGGATAGGCACCAAGAGTATAGAGCTGCAATACATCATAGTCAATGAGTATGAAGACCGCAAAGTCCTTGTAAGCCGTGGATCATCGGTGGTAGTCACGTATGATTATCGTGCTCAGGGCTCTGTCCTGGTACCACAATATACCCGCGATCGCATTGCCGCCTACGAACCCCAACCCATTTCCTAAACTATCAATCCAAGCATCATGTCAGCCACGCTAGTAGAATCATTCCGCGCCAACAATACCGAGCAGTCGCAAAAGTATCGCGCCCTGGTGCAGAATAAGCTCATGTTTAACCTCTTTCTGCTAAAGAGCCTACCCATGGGCTTCCTGGCAGGGCTGCGGGTAGTAGAGTTTACTCCCGAGCGCTGCGCTATCTCAGTTCCTTACCGGTGGATGAATCAGAATCCCTTCCGCTCCACCTATTTTGCCGTGCTGGCCATGGCGGCAGAGATGAGCAGCGGCATGATAGCCATGATGCATACCCACAACGCAAAGCCATCTGTCTCCATGCTGGTCACCAATCTGGAGAGCCAGTTTGTAAAAAAGGCTACCGGGCTGACCGTCTTTACCTGTGAGGATGGCGGGCCGATGCTACAGGTGATAGAGGAGTGCGTAGCGACCGGCGAGGGCCGCACCTATGTATGCACCTCCACGGGCCGCAATAAGGATGGGGAGATCGTAGCGCAATTTAAGGTGACCTGGTCCTTCAAGGCGCGCAGCAAATAGCCCCCCGCTAAACTCTTAAATACTAATATTCACCGATTCCCGTTTTTTAAAATAGACAGCCTATCCCTGCTGTGGATAGAAAAGGTTTTATATAAGACTGGCGCTTAATCCTTAAAATTAAATTTGTATGGAGTAATAGGTACTTAGATTGCTATTGTTTGATATGTGCAAACGATTGGCATTGTGTAATTAATCCATGCGTCAGATACTTTTCTTCATATCTGTTTTCCTTCTGGCCTGCTCTGCGGCATCTGCGCAGCGCACGATGGTCTATAGTGATCCGCAGAAAGCCTATCAGGATGGCCTGGAGCTTTTCAACGAGAAGAACTACCTCTCAGCCCGTCAGCGTTTCGAAGAAATATATAAAGTAAACCTGCATGCATCTGACAATGTGCACCAGGTCACACTGCAGAATCTTGAGTTCTACATAGCTGCATGCGCCGCAGAGGCCAATGATAAAGACGCAGAGGTACTGCTACAGGACTATTACAAAAAATACCACGAGACTGACAAGCGCCGGCTCGTTTACTTCTACTTGGGCAAGTATTATTTCCAGAATAAGAAATATGCAGATGCCTCGGAGTGGTTTTCCAAAGTAAATACCGAAGACCTCAGCCCTTCTCAACTCATAGAATACAAGTTTGACCTGGCTTATAGCTACTTTATCAAGAAGAAATTTGATGAGGCCAAGCCACTCTTCCGTGAGATCAAAGACGAGGATGGCAAGTACTTTTACCCTGCCAATTACTACTACGCATTTATTTGCTTCTATCAGAAGAACTACAACGAAGCACTGAAAAGCTTCACCGCTATACAGGACTCAAAGATGTATGCTTCTGTCATACCTTATTACCTGTCACAGATATATTTCCTCAATAAAGAATACGAGCATACGATCTCCTACATCAAGCAGAACCTCGGCAATACCGAGATCATGTATCAGGATGAGATGAAGCACCTGCTCGGCGAGTCTTATTTTCAACTCAATAACTATACTGATGCGCTACCGCTTCTGGAGGAGTTTGTCGCCAGAAATCAAAAGGTACGCAAGGAGGACATCTACGAGTTGGGCTTTAGTCAGTATCATCTCGGTCAGTATGAGAAGGCTGTGGCCAACCTCGTACAACTCAACCTGCTCAATGAAAAGATGGGGCAAAACTCTACCTATGCCCTCGCCGACTGCTACCTGCACCTGGGCCAGAAGGATAAAGCACGGAGCGCCTTCCAGTCTGCGAGCACGATGGATTTTGACAATGAGATCAAGCAGACCTCTCTATTCCAATATGCCAAGCTGTCCTTTGAGCTAAACAACACTTCTGATGCGATCACCGCTCTGGAGACCTACCTGAAAGATAATCCTCAGGGGCGCTATGTAGATGAGTCTAATGAGATACTGGCCAATGTACTGATCAAAACAAAGAACTACGAGAAGGCCTACAAGATCATGGAGGGCCTGCCTGCTATGACGCCCGCTATGAAAGAAGCCTACCAGCGCGTCACGTACTACCGCGCGGTGGAGGTTTTCAATGACAAAAAGTATGACGATGCGATAGAGCTTTGCGATAAATCATTGAAATTCCCATCTGTACAGGAGTTTGCGGCACTGGCCACCTATATGAGGGGCGAGTGCTATTACTTCCGTGGTGAGTTCGATAAATCGATAGAGAACTACCAACTCTTTAACCGGGCCATGAAGCCATATATGGAGGAGAAACTGGATATATCAGAGTTTCGCTCAGAGTATAATATCGGCTACGACTATTTTAAAAAGAAGGATTTCCGTGCGGCCAGAATACACTTCCGTGCGGCGCAGGAGAAGGCTACTGAAACCAAAGACCGCAAAGGTGTACAGGCGCTCAATCCCGACCTGACCATGCGCCTTGGCGAGTGTTACTTCATTACCAAAGACTATACTAATGCGCTGGCACAGTACGAAAAGATAGTAACCTTCAACTGGACCGGCGTAGAGTACGCACTCTATCAGAAAGCGATCGTTCTCGGCCTCCTCAACCGAAATAGTGAAAAAATAGCTGCGCTGAATACGCTGATCTCTTCCTATCCTAAATCTGTCTATATAGACCAGGCTATTTTTGAGAAGGGTGAGACCTACACGGATATGGAGAATAACGAAGCCGCTCTTGCCTCATATAAGGAGGTCATATCACGCTTCCCCAATAGCTCCCTGACGCCTAAAGCCTACCTCAAGACAGCACTGGCGCTCTACAACAGCAACCGTAAGGATGAGGCGCTGGGCTACTACAAGGATGCCATCAAAAACTATCCTTCCAGCAGCGAGTCCAAGAGGGCTATCTCTGCTATCAAAGACCTCAGTGTAGAGCTGGGACGCCCCGATGAGTATGCGGCCTATGCCTCATCTGAGACAGAGAAAGATTCCCTCACCTATGAGGCAGCAGAGAATGCATATGTCAATAACGATTGTATAAAAGCGATCAGCCTGTTCCAGAGCTATTATAGCCGCTTCCCGAATGGCATCTTCTTTAATGAAGCACACAACTACCGCGCCGAGTGCCTGCTACGCAGCAAGGCTTATCCTGATGCGCTGGGAGACTATGAGGCGATCGTGGCAAATAAATACTCCAAGTTTTACGAGCACGCATTGCTGAATGCATCGGGTATCGCCCTATACGAAGTCGGTGATACAGAGAAAGCGTACAACCTTTACCTCAAGCTGTTTGACGCCAGTTCCTCTACGGCCAATACATACACTGCTATACTCGGTGTGATGAATACCGCCTACCAGCTGGAGAAATACCAGCAGGCCTCAGAATATGCAGATAAGATCCTGAGCAATGCCAGCAGCAAGGAGGACCACATCAATGATGCACTCTACATCAAGGGCAAATGTGCCTACATGCAGCATCAGAATGATATAGCCTATATCAACTTCAACAAGCTATCCAATGCCACGATCAGCGAGAAAGCCGCTGAGGCTAAGTATATGGTAGCACAACTGCTTTACGAGAAAGGTGAATATAAAGCTTCGCTGGACACTTGTTTCCGCCTGAAGAACCGCTTTGCCAGCTACGACTATTGGGTAGTGAAAGGATTTATACTCATAGCTGATGACTACCGTGCCATGAGCAATTCATTTCAGGCCAAGGCTACCCTGGAGAGCATCATAGAAAACTACAAGGGCGACCAGATGCTGATCAATGAAGCTAAAACCAAACTGGCTACTCTGCAAAACGAAGAACTGCAAAAATCTAAAATCGAAACTACCACACCGAGCGACTCTGTGATCATAGAGGAGATGCCCACCAATAAATAAACTATGAAGCCACAAAGCACATATCACAGCACGGGAAGCCTCTACAGGCTGGTACTGGCGGGTGCATGCTTCATAGCAGGCCTGCCCCTCCACGCACAGACCGGCACCACACCGGGTACCAATGACCAGGTGATCATCATGCGGGAATATGAAGCCAAAGTAAAAGACGCGGACAAGATCAGCCTTAGCCCCAATATACCCGAGGAAGAGGAACACACACCAAAACTCTCATACAAAGTACCTGAGCGCGACTATAAAGACATTTCATTCGAGCCCAATCCGCTGAAGCCGCTCGGCATGAGCACCGATAAACTGGAGCGCTTCAACTCTTCCTATGTCAAGCTCGGTTTTGGTAGCCAGCTCGCTCCACTGGCAGAGCTGATGTACAATGACAACAAGTCAAATTCGATCAAGTACGGTTTCTTTTATGATCACCTGTCCATGTACGGGTTCAAGATCAAAAATCAGCGCTTTAGCGATGACAAGGCCGGGGCCTATGTCAAGTACAACCCCGGCAAAGTAGAGCTGAGCGGTGCCTTCCGCTTTCACAATCTGAGGACCCATTTTTATGGCTCACCTGATACTACATTTGATGAAAAGGCCGTACGCCAGAACCTGCGGGACTATGACCTGACTGTAGGCCTCAAGAATAGCATAAAGAATAAGCTTAATATAGATTACAACGCTGCCCTGCGCGGCAATTACTTTCAGGAGACCTATGGCAAGGGATACGAGTATTTTGTGAATGGCAAGGTAGGAGCCTCTTATACCTTCAAGAAGTTTCACTCTGCCTATGCCGGATTTCAGGCTGATGTGTCTGAGTATAAGCCGGACTCCAATAGTGTATTCCGCACCCTATTCCTCACCACTATAGGATATGGATTTAATAACGACGACTGGAAGGCGCACGGAGCGATCACTATCGCCGCTGATGGCAGCAAGGTTTACGCACTGCCCGATCTATACATAGAGAAACGCCTCTATCAGCACAAACTGCTGACATATGCGGGCTGGGAAATCCGTTTCCAGAAAAACTCCTTTAAAACGCTGGCAGAGAGAAATAACTTTATCAACTCTACCATACAGCTGCAGAATACGCGTATAAGCGACATCTTTGGCGGAGTGAAAGGTACCGTTGATGTCTTTTCTTATAATATCCGCTTTGCCTACCGTGGCATCAGCAATATGCCGCTCTATTATACCGACTATTTTGACAATAAGCGCTTCTATGTAGGCTACGATCAGGCGGCTAATGTCTTCAATGGCCTGGTGGAGCTGGGCTATAATCATAAAGAAGACCTACGCCTCCTGGCCTCTCTGGAGCTGAATTCCTACTCCCTGCATGACAATGCAAAAGCTTGGTACGAGCCACTGGTGAGAGCCAGTATCAAGGGTAGCTATATTATTCAGAAAAAGATCGTGATAGGAGCTGACATTTATGCCTTCTCCAATTATTATGGCTTCATAGCTCCTGATAATATCCGGAACATTCACGGAACTGTCGACGCCAATCTGAATATTGAATACATCTTCAATAAAAAGCTCTCCTTCTTTGGCCAGCTTAATAATATAGTCCACCAGCGCTATCAGGTCTGGGCAAACTACCAGGTATACGGTATCAATGGCATGATCGGAGCCAAATTCTGCTTCTGATCCGGGCTTGGCTCCGGGCTACTTATCCCCACCCGATGTGAATAGCATGTGGATAGCAGTGGGCAACTTACCAAACGGCTATTAGTTAAATTCAAGTATCATTGCGATCCTTGCAAAAGGAACATGAAGCGAATATTATGCCCCAAAAGGCTTTAATTCGCTGATTGATAGCAGATAATGGATATACCCGTCTACATACAGGAGCTGCTCTGGGACTACGAGTGCGTCATTATACCCGGCTTTGGCGGTATACTGGCCAGCTATAGGTCTGCCGAGATGGTTCTGGCGGAGCATACCATTTATCCACCATCCAAGGCGCTGGCATTCAATGCATACCTGACCAAAAACGATGGCCTGCTGATCCAGCACATCGCCTCGCGCACGGGTCAGGACTATACGCTGGTAGCTGATCAGGTAGATCAGTGGGTGCAGAAAACTAAAAAGCTGCTGGCCGCCAATGAAGAGATCTACCTGCCGCAGATCGGTCGCTTCCATCGAGACGTGGAGCGTAACCTTCAGTTTACAGCCGATGAGAGGGTAAACTACCTCTACTCTTCCTACGGCCTGCGCAAAGTGGTAGCAGAGCCTGTACTCCGTGATAAATCTGATGCGACTATAGAGGTGATCGAGGCGCACCGCCCATCATATGCGCTGACGCGTACTAATAGGAGCTGGGCTATGGCGGCAGTGATCCTGCTGCTGCTCACGCTAGGTACTATCAGCAGCCTGATGTATCAGGGTGTAGATATCAAGCCTCTTAATCTTAATACCGCCAGCGTCCTTAGCTTCATAGAGCGCGTAGATCAGCCGGTAGCCATACAGCCTGAGCCAAAGGTGAGCATAGATCACGAGGTCCCTGCTCTGGTAGACAACAACGCGCAGCCTATCATCCTGCATACGGAGACCACAGTAGACTCTACCACAGATCAGACTGCCGCCCCTGTGCGTGTGCAGACCGAGACTACCAATACCGGCGTGCAGTCTACCACTGGTCGCAAATACTATGTGATCATAGGTTCTTTTCATGAGCCTCAAAACCTCCATCGTGCAGAGACTTTCCTGCGTGATCATCATCCGGACAAGCAGCAGTTTGAAGATACCACGCCAGACTGGATACGCATAGGCTTCTATGCCGGTGATACTTATGCGGAGGCATTCCAGAAACTGAAAGACGCCCGTCAGGATGACTCGTCCTACTGGTTGCTGGTACGCAAGTAAATTCTCATCTTGGCTGCCTAAAACCGCAGCATATGAGACTCCATCTCGCCGCTTTACTTTCTCTCATCGTTGTGTCCCTCTCTGCACAGGACAATAGCTACATACACCCCAAAGGACAGTTCATCACCATCAATGGTGCAAAGCTCTGGGTAGAGGAAAAAGGCAGCGGCGAACCCGTGATCCTGATAGCAGGCGGTCCCGGCGGCTCACATGCGGGGATGCATTCTTTTGATACCTTGTCTGATGTCTGCCGGCTTATTTTCTTTGATGCCTATGGCCGTGGCAGATCAGATCAGGCCAAAGACCTCAAAGAATATACGATAGCCCGTGATATAGAGGATGTAGAGGGCCTGCGCAAAGCGCTCAAGGTAGACAAGATCGCCGTCCTGGGCCATTCATATGGCGGGGTAGTAGCACAGGGCTACGCACTGAAATATCCTGAGCACGTCAGCCATCTGATACTAGCCTGCACGCTGCATAGCTACGCTATGTGGCAGGAGAATGATGACAATAGCAACCGTGAGATACAGGAAAACTATCCTGAGGTGTGGGATACACTTATGACGCTGCGCAGCCAGGGTATCGTCTCCTCAGATTCTATCCATCAGGCTATCTACGGGCGGGTGCCATATGGATTTCTATATGCCTACAACCCTGACCTGTTCCGCAAAAATATTGACCCGGACTACCCTAACCGCTTCAACTATGCACTGTATTACCAGATGGTAGGCCGTGATGGTGACTTCATAGTAGGAAGCGATATCGGTAGTTTTGACTATCGGCGCGAGCTGAAAAACCTGAAAATGCCGGTACTCATTCTGGCCGGCAGGTTTGACCGGGTAGGCGTGCCTAAGTGGGAGGTGCAGTACAAGAAATTTTGCCCGCAGGCCAGGTTTGTGATGTTTGAGCACTCCGGTCACAATCCGCAGCGCGAGGAACCTGCGGCGCTTCACACAGTGGTAAAAGAGTTCATGACCAAATAATCTGTCTGCTATGACCCGGCTATCTGTCAATATCAATAAGATCGCACTACTGCGAAACTCCCGTGGCGCCAGCATTCCTGACCTTCTTCAGTTTGCGAAAGACTGCGAGCGCTGGGGTGCCCAGGGTATCACCGTACATCCACGCCCCGATGAGCGGCATATCCGGCGCAGTGATGTATATGCATTGAAAGAAGTAGTGACTACAGAATTCAATATCGAAGGCTATCCGTCTGATGACTTTATCAGGATGGTACTGGAGGTGAAACCGGAGCAGTGTACCCTGGTGCCTGACGCGCCGGGGCAGCTGACCTCTGATCATGGCTGGGATACGCTCAGAGATGAAGCGCAACTGACGCAGGTGATCGCGGCTCTCCACAATGAAGGTATCCGTGTTTCTCTTTTCATCGATCCCATAGCGGCACTCATAGATGGTGCAAAAAAAGTAGGTGCTGACCGCATAGAGTTCTATACCGGGCCCTATGCACATGATTTTTATCATGACAAAAATGCAGCCATCCGGGACTTTACTGTAGCTGCCCGTCACTGCGATGAGATCGGTATAGGCATCAATGCCGGCCATGATCTCAACCTGGACAACCTGAAATTCTTTCGGCAAAACCTGCCTACGCTACTGGAGGTATCGATAGGTCATGCGCTCGTGAGAGACTGCCTGTATTACGGGCTGGAGAATACGCTACAGCTATATCGCCGTCAGCTAGAGTGATGCTACTAAAGCTCCCGGTGCCTTCGCCTTTGCTGCCGACCATGGTATCAGGTACAGCTCATCTATCAGCACTCTTTCTGTCGGATGCTCCGCATAGATCCGGGATATCTCCTCATGAAACTTTCCAAAGATTACCGCCTTTCTGGTGTCAGAGCTGGCTTTTATCAGCAGCTTTAGATAGCTGATCATCGTCTTCTCAGTGCGGTACAGTATCTTCTTTCCATTCAGGTACCGGCGTATACTCAGGAGCTTGCTTTCTATGAGCCGGTAATGGCCCAGCTCATAGTGCAGAATGATATCGAGCAGCCTGAGCTGTACCCGCGCATACTCATTGATATCATCGCAGTCCAGGCTGATGCAATAAGCGGTCCAGTCTGCGGCCTCCTCTATACGCCGGTTAGTAAAGAGCAAATGAGCCACTTTGGACGCCAATACAAACAGATCATGTGCAGGCAGATGCGCGCTATAGTATTTGAATTCCTTTTCAAATTTCTTCAGGTAATGCGGAAACATATCATAGGCCTGCCGGGCCTTGATGCACGTAAAATAGAGATCATAGAGAAGTTTGAATTTATGCGCTTTGCCGGCGATACCATTCGACGTCATGGCACCCTCCAGTAGCACTATGCGTTCTTCAAATTCATCAAAAGCCTTAATGCCTATGCATGCAGACAGGTAATTGAAATATACACTCATCGCCTGCATATACCGAGGGCGGAAGTAGAGCTCATGTTGCAAAACGAGATCGAGATGCTGACCGGCATAGTGATGCAGCTGTACCTCATCACCTTTGATAGAGCAGTAGATCATGGCCGCCGAGAGTGCTATGTGCCTGTATGCAAGAGACGGGTTGCTATAGATCACCGGCAGCAGGTTTCCGCTGACATAGGCCTCTATCTCGGCCATTGTCTCTTCATCTCTCACTATGCGGCGGTGATGATAGGTATTCAGCAACCAGTCACTGACGCGCTTGATATGCATGATAGACTGGATCGCGGCTATCAGCTTGCTTTGTTTGTCATATACTTCAGAGAATTTCTCACCGTGCCTGAGTGCAGGATACAGGTGTATGACTAGGGTGCGCTCACGGTCACAGGCACTGAGCAAGGCGTGGTAGTTTTCCGTTTCTTGCGCTATGCGTACCCCTTCATTCAGAAGGCTGGCTGCCTCTCGGAACATACCCCGTGCTATCAGGATATCTACCTGCCGAAAGATAGTTTGCTCATCTTTCTTGCCGGCCCTCTGATACAGCTCGAGGCTCTTTAGTATTTGTGCAAAGAGGTACTTCTTCAGCACCGGCAGGTGGCTGATCCAGGTGGTATTCTTAAACCGTGATCTGATAACCCGTTCATCATACACCTCCATTCTATCTATGTAGTCAAAAAGTTCGATGTAATTCTTTTCTCCTTCGGAGGAATAAATGCGTGTGAACTTCCTGAAGTAACCTTTCTCGTGTTTGCTCAGAGAATGGATCAGGTCAAAAAGGCTGCTACTCTTCATATCCGGGCTTGTGGGTTGAGGTCTGGGAAATGACAGTAATAGATCATCAGCTCCATACGGAGCAGACAGCTAAACGATCAAAACATTAATAGCTGGTCTATGGCAAAGAAAATGCCAAAGAAATCGCGACATAATGCATCGAATTATCCATGCTCATGTTAATTTCATAAGAAATAACTATCTGGAAATAAACACGTTAATCCACACGGAGTTACAACACTGATTTCCAATGAAATATAATATCGATGGTAAAATAGTCACTACATCGACCGCTGCAAATCAGATATTTGCAGAGACAAACCCATGCACTGATGAGCGAAAGCAAATACATCATCACTATTTTCGGCGCGCCTGTCATTTTTGATCCGTCTATATTGCACTCTGACCTGAGGGTAGAGGCAGTATCAGCTGGCTTTGTCAAGTTCTGGTTTGACAATGAAAGTAACCGCTTCAAAGCCCTCTGCTATGGAGAAAGCACCTCTCTCGGCATCAGTTCACATCCTCACAGGGATGTATTTATCGTAGAGCGATTCCTGAATAACCGCTGATTTTTTCGGAAAAAGTTTTGCAAGTGAATAAAAATAGTTTTCTTTGTATTTAGATAGTTGTCTAAATATACAAACATCTACATCATGAATACGCTATTCAAGGCACTGAATGACCAGACGCGGAGGGATATCCTGCAGCTATTGCAAAGGAAGGATATGACAGCAGGAGAGATAGCTGATGAGTTCAGCTTTTCCAAACCTACTATCTCTCACCACCTCGACCTGCTGCGCCAGGCAGGGCTCGTAGAGAGTGTCAAAGAAGGCCAGTTCATTTATTATTCACTCAATACGACCGTGATGGACGAGATTGCAGCCTGGTTCATACAGTTCACTGACAAGAAAAAATCTAAAACCAAAAAATAAAACGCAATGGAAAATGTAAGTTATAAAGGAGAAATCCCTATTCTGATCATACTGATAGCCCCGGTGATATATATCGCTGCCATATGGTCACAGTTGCCTGCAGAGATACCGATACATTATGATGTACATGGCGACGTAAATGGCTGGGGTAGCAATGGCTTTGCATTTCTGCTGCCAGCCCTCAATCTATGCACATACCTGCTTATGTTGTTTTTGCCAAAGCTGGACCCGAAGAAGATGAACAACGAATTTTTTAAGACCAACATTTACAAACTACGTGTGGTCATAACCCTTTTCCTCTCAGCATTTAGCGCCTTGTTTGTATACATGGCACTACATCAGAGTCAGGGTGCTGGTCTTAGTCAATACATCCCGATGCTGGCATTTTTGCTCTTTGCAGTCATGGGCAATTTTATGATAAACATCAAACCTAATTGGTTCATAGGCATCCGTACGCCGTGGACACTCAGTAGCGACATGGTATGGAAGAAGACACATCTACTTTTTGGACGGCTATGGTTTTATGGAGGCATCGCCGGTATCGCCGGGGTCATACTTCTACCCGTGACTTATGTGCCTGTCCTTATTGCCATTTTTGCACTTGGGTCTACCGCACTTGCCTTCATGTACTCCTATCTGCTATACAGAAAGGAGCAGGAGAAAGCGAGCCAGAGCTAGGCTACTCTCCCGGATGGTAGATACGCTCAGCATGCTGGTAGGCCCAGTCTTTGCTAAGGCTTTCTTCCTTGGTCTGCTGGTGCACGTACATCTGCATCTGATCTGTATAGTGCTTAGCGCCCGGAGTATTGCTGCTGCCATAGCAGGCTATAGAGTGTAGCACGGGCAATTGACCTCCCTTAGGCCAGCGCGCCAGCAGGATGTAGGACTCACCATTGGAGACTTTTATCTCCTTATTGTTATACCGGAATCCATACTTGGCGTTCCACATGTCCGGACCACCTGCAGTAGGGAGGTCTATCGTATCCCTGATATGGCGCTGAAACACACCCAGCGGCACGTTCAGCTTGCCGTAGTCCGTCATCATATCATTCTTGACATCACGTAGCCCCTGCACGAAGTAGTCTATCTTGGCCTTTTCATCTTTCTCAAAGCGGTGGTCCATCGAGTCATTGATAGAGAAATAGCAGCGGTACAGGAATTTGTAAAGCAGTGTCGCATTGGTATCAGTGATAGCTCCTTCCCTCTTCACCGACCACTGCTTCAGGATACCTATCGCATCAGCTATATCCGGATACTGCTTCTCATCCAGGTGAAATATCTCCTCTACCTCAAAGTGCTTGAAGGGAGCAGTGACATGCTGCGGATAGTGTATGTCATACTTGATCTTCAGAAAGTCATCCCAGGTCAGTTTCCTGCCCTTCATTTGATCCATCATCTCGTAGAAGCGCAGGCTCCGGTTAGTTTCGTTCAGCTCGAATCCAACATTTTTCTGGATAGGTAGCTTAGGAGGATTCTCATCCCTGGCAGTCATGGTGTAGGAAGTATTGTTAGTCTCAAACACATAGCCACACTTTGGATTCAACACATGAGGCAGGGAGTCATGCGGCAGAAACTTTGTCCAAAGGGTTTTCATCGTATTGCCGGGCACTGTTGATTTCCAGTTGTAGCCATCCGGCCGGATAGGCATCGCGCCATTGCTCACACAGTATATCGTATCATTACGGTCAGCATAGGTGATGTACTGATTCACGATACCCTGCATATTTAGCACATTGCGAAACTCATGATAGTTCTTCGCCTTATTCATCAGGTACCACTGCTCTACAGATTTGATCGTCATGTTTGACGCCAGGCGTATGGCAAACCAGCCCTTGTCATTTTTATAAGTAGCTCCGTAGATACTCCACCAGCGTTTCTTGCCTATGGTGAGGATAAACTTGTGCTTGTCTCTGTTCTTGGCCAGGTTTACAGAGAGTTTTGCCGTCTTGGTTTCCAGCTTATAGGACTGTCCGTCTACCAGATAGTGGTTTTTCTTTTTGGGGTCCTGCTGGAGCTGATAGATATCTATCGCATCAAAGTAGTTGGTAGTATGCGCCCAGCCCAGGTTTTCATTCACCCCATGAAAGATGGATACCGCTCCGTGAAACGTAGCCCCGAGCGCATTCCACCCCTCCTCACTGTGCACGTGTGCCTCATACCAGCTCATAGGCCCCTCCAGCGGCTGGTGAGCATTGACATCCAGGTAGACTCCGTCATCTGCCGTGATGTTAGAGTTCATGGCCAGGGCATTAGAGCCGCGGGCATCCTTATTGTAGTCCAGCGTGCGCACGGTATTGCCTACCACCTGCTTGATCGCATTGTCCACGCCGGTCATGAGCGCCATAGACAGCATATAGCCCGCTATAAAATCCTGAGGCTTGACCGGTAGCAGGCTTTTGGCCACCACACGGTCTGGATGCTTGCGGGCAAAGTCATTGCCTGCTGCTGCTGCTGCATCCAATAGCTTGCGAAACTCAGGTGAAAGATCCTTGTCATATCGTTCATTGATGATATCAGGCACACCCAGCAGCTGCACTGCGTAGTCTATCTTGGCTCCCTCCACTCCCATCATCAGGCCCAGCTTGCCGCGGGCCAGCATGAGCCCCCACTGCACCGTCTTGAAATCATCCTCACAGGCAGCGTATACCAAGCCATACGCGGCATCGGCATCAGTCTTGCCAAAGATATGTGGCACACCAAAACTATCCCTTACGATCTCTACATGATAGTTAGGATTGACCTGGGCACGGCCGTTGATCACAGCCATAGCTATGATGCAAAAGAGAAAAGCAACTTTTTTCATAAGTCTCAAATATGCGACTTAAATGGAAATTTTTATGTTCGACTTTGCGCTAACACCTACATAATCCAACATAAATGAATGACAATTAAACAAATACAAATTAAAACATGGGATATTTCCATATTTGATTTGCTGTAATATCGGAGAACATGCGTGTCTATATCATTAACAAGCACAACGCAAACTGCATGATCAATCTGAAAAGTCCTGAGATATGGACACCATTTGAGCACGATTATCAGCAGGTAAGGCTTACAACATAATATATCTCTAAACGTCTGTAATACTTATGAAGGAAATAATTTTGGGAATCATAGTGGCAGTATTCCCATGGGTAGGCCTATCGGTAAATTTTAGAATTGGGGATGGGCATAACCCTTTCAAACTAAGTAAACTAGGATGGATCATTTGCTTCATTTACGCTCTTCTTCTCATTTACAGCGTAAGAGATCAATATATTTCCACAAAAGAGAATGAGCAGTATAAAGTCGCAATCAAAGTACAAAATGACTCTATAGTACACTTGGAGGAAAAGCTGCAACATACGCAGGATACTATCAGAACATTGATAGCAACTACCAACTTGAACTTGCAGGATTATGGTTTGAGCATCAACAGGGCATTAGAGGTAATTAAATTGGAAAAGCCTCCAATCATCATTAACCAAGTAACTCACGAACATCCTTTAGTAGAAATTACAAAACCTTTGGCAATGAAGAAGGATGATGAAGGCTATAAAATAAACTTTGCCTATGCATCAGTTAATCAATACGCTGCGAAGGCGTTTAGGGTTTACATGACATTGATAGTCTACGATAGTAATTCTCATGAGTGGGGACTGCTTGAATCGCATGTTACTGATAATCCCTCGACACACGTTTACTATACCATAGATAATGCTACTAATGGGGCTTTGGCTGGTATGAGAATAAGTGAATTTTTCCCTAAAACAAGAATGTATTTATTGCTTGAATTTTCATTCGAAAATATGCAAGGGGAGCGCCAACCAATCGTTCGTAGAATCTTTAGTGTAGCAGAAAATTTTGTTAATAAGGAATTGATAGAAGTAACACCTGATGTAATACCATACATCGTTCCTTTCTACCACACTAAGTAAATGAAGGTGATGTTCAATCGCAGAATAGCAGTCAGTGCTTACATTTCATCTTCCCAGCTTCATTTGTTGACAAGTTCACAATGCTATAAACGAATCACGCCCTCAGTTTGATCACCACCTTTTTCAGAAAGATTGGCTCATTTCCGGTCATAGCGCCCGGTGCATGTACATCCTCCGGCATCAGCAGTGCGAACATCCCCTCGCGCACCGTGATCCAGTCACCTTCACCTGCGTACAGAGAGTAATCCCTCTCTGCATTATACTGCTGCGTCTCACGCATCTGGCTGATATGCTGATACGCTATGCACTCCTCACCGGTCACGCTGTAGTGGATATCGCAGTATACTTTGTGCGCCTCCCATCCGCACTCTGCCGCCGGTTTGGTATCATAGCTATTGACGATGGCATAGACATCCTCCCCCTGTATTTCATAGCGGCCATTTTCCATAGTGGCGAGCTCATGTTTGTGCTTTTCTATCCAGAGCAGGCCTTTGGCCACATAGGAGCTGACAGGGTAGTACTTGACCGCATTGCGGAGGTGATCTATGATCATGGGATCTTATTATTGGAGCGGTGGCGAATATAGCTATTCCCTCCTATCCTATCATACCCAGATGCGTATGCTTGAATCCATCCAGGTATTTCAGCCCGTAGCCCATGATCCTGTCCATAGAGGAGTGGCCATAGAGCACTAAGCCAATGAGAAGTATATATGGTACACCAGTATACCAGCCCAGACCTATCACAGCCAGCGCCACCAGCTTGTGATGAAAGAAATTGTAGCTCACAGCGCCGGCAGCAGGGCTGGCCAGATAGCCCAGCATGCTCAGATCGGGCAGGAGAAAAAGAGCAGGCCAGGCCCACCAGCTGATATGCATCGGCAGGTAATAAAGTGCTACGATCACTGTTGCAAATTGTGCCAGCTCTTCCAGTTTGATTACTTTGTCCATTGTGTTTGATTTTAATGATACAAAGGTCAGCAGGATCAGCCGACGGATTATTTACATAAGATAAGAAAAACAGACGCTATTGATCTGTGAGCCGCTTGCGGATACGACTGAGGCTCACCGGTGTGATGCCGAGGTAGTTGGCTATATGCTGCTGCGGTATGCGCTCTAGTATCTTCCTTTTATTACTACCCAGGAGGTCCTTGTAGCGCTCCTCAGGACTGAGTGTGAGCAGGCCTACCATACGGTCCTCCAAGCCGATGGCCAGGTACTCTGCCAGCTTGCGGCCAAACCGCTCCCAGGTATGGCTACGCTGAAACAGCGCCTTGAATCCTTCATATGGGAATACCAGCAGCCGCGTATCGCTCAGAGCCTCTATGGTCAGACGAGATGGCTGGCCAGTCACACAGCTCATGTATGGCCCTACAAAGGCATTTTCAAAATAGAAATAGGTAGTACGCTGCTCCTCTGCGTGGGTATAGTAGTGGCGCATCTCTCCCTCCAGTATATAGCCCAGCTCACGGCCCATCATCCCCTCGCGTATCATGCACTCATGCCTTGTGATGGTGCGCTCCGACAGCAGCGACTGCATCATCTGCCACTCATCCTCAGTCAGCGGGGTGAACTGCTCTATCAATCCTCTCATAGATGCTACATCTGCCATATCAGCGGGCTATAGTGAAAATAAAGGAACTACCCGCACCGGGTCTCGACTCTACGCGTATCGTACCATTGTGCTGCTCGGCTATCTTGGTGCAGGTAGCCAGCCCTATACCACTACCTTCATACTCGTGCCTATTGTGGAGCCGGTGAAAGATATGGAAGATACGCTCATGAAACTTAGGCTCGATCCCTATGCCGTTATCCCGCACGGTAAACTCGTGATGATCCTCCCATATCCTATAGCTGACATCTACTACCGGCTGTACACCGGCAGTGCGAAACTTGATCCCGTTAGCTATCAGGTTTTGGAATATCTGCACCATGCGTGACCGGTCTGCCGTGATGGTATCCGGCATCTCATGCCACTTTATCACTGCTCCCGTTTCTCGGATCATAGTTTTCAGATTATCCGTTACCTGCGCTCTGATCTCTGCCAGCCCCAGTGTTTGCCGTTTCACATCATCAGTATTGACCCGCGAGAAGAGCAGCAGGTCTGAGATGAGCATATTCATATTCTTGGTAGAGGTGATCAGGTGCTCTATGAACTGCCTGCCCTCATCATCCAGTTTATCTGCATATCGCCGCTCCAGCAGCTGCGAATACCCTATGATAGAGCGTAGCGGTTCTTTCAGGTCATGCGAGGCGATATAGGCAAAGCTCTCCAGCTGTAGATTGGAGTCGATATACTTTTCCATCTCCTTATTCTTGCGGGCCAGGGTATCCCGCATCTGCTCTAACTCGCGCTGCTGATTCATGCGCTCGGTGATATCAGTAGAGACCCCCAGCAGCTGATTGACTACTCCGCTTTCATCTTGTATCGGTGTTTTGACAGTCTGCAGATAGTATTTTTTACCGCCTGGATCTGTGACTACCTCCAGAGGTATATACTTAGGCTGTCCGCTATCCATCACTTCTATATCATCCAGGCGAAACTGGATCACTTCTTCCTGGTTTGAATTGTAGTCTGCATCTGTTTTACCTACCAGTGTATCGGGTGTAGTACCGTATGCCCTTGCCACGGCATTATTGGCCAGGGTAAAGTAGCCCTTCCTGTCTTTGGCAAAGATGAAACTCGGATTGAGGTCTATCACCTTGCGCAGAAACTGCCGCTGCTCATTGATCTCCGACAGATAGCGGTCATTGATCATAAAAATGTAAATGAAGCGCAGCGTAGTGAGCGGTATCAGCGTGATATTGATCAGATGATGAAAGAACTTAATGACCTCCGGAGACTGATTGACAGGGGCAGGAAGGTCTATCAGCTTTTCTGCCAGTATCAGAAACAGCCCAAAGCCCATAGCCATCATCAGATATGCCAGCCACTTCCTATCCCTCAGGAAAAAGAGCGGCGTGACGCAAACCGTGATGAGAAAGAAATGCAGATGCGACTCCGATCCAAAGTAGATATCTGTATAGGCCACTACCAGCAGCAGACCTATATGGATTATGAAGGAGGAGACAATGTGGTGGCCCTTACTATTCAGATAGAAACAAAGGGATATCACTGCCACATATATGGCTGCCAATACTTGCAGCACAGTACGCACATCGCCCGGCAGAAACATGACCACAGGTACCGTCAGTACGGCAAAACCCATATAGCCCATCAGGTCAAAGTTGAAATACTGGATGTAGGCTCTGCGCGAAATATCCGGCTCCGATGTGTCGACACCCAGACCCAGAAAGTAATCAAGCAACCTGCTGATATATCCAGCCACTCTTTTCATTCCCTTTGCGATAACGTATAGGTGATATACGCACGGATCACACTTCTGTGCCGAAACACCCTACTCTAAAATATTAAAATCAATCAACACACAATACACATGACAAAAAACCACCTAAAACCGAACCTCATCCCCTTTGCCTGCGTATAGCTATATACAAGCAAGCTACTTTAACTCTCTGGCTATTTGACTAAAGCTCTCTGATAACAATAAAAGAGATGACCATGATCTGCGGACTGATCATACTGGTAGCTGTGCTGGCCTGGCTCAAACTCAATGGGCCCCTGGCGCAGAAATAACACACACGCCATACTCTGGCGGCATACGCAAATTGATTAATTTGCGTACAAATACAGCTCATGAAAATTCTCTCCGCACCGCAGATACGAGAGGCTGATCAGTACACCATATCTCACGAACGTATCCCATCACTGGATCTGATGGAGCGCGCCGCAGCTGCCTGTGTGCAGGCCATACAGCGGCTCGCACCGGGAGTATCACAAGCTGCGATCGTATGTGGCAAAGGCAACAATGGTGGAGACGGCCTGGCGGTAGCGCGCCTGCTGGCAGACAGAGGATACAAAGTGCAGGTATATATACTGGACTACACACCTGCTGCCAGTGATGATTTCGCTGCCAATCTGGCCCGGCTCTCGGCTCAAGCTAAGGTCGCAATTACCTACTTAGGGTCGGCCGCTGATATGGTTCTGCCAGACGGCGGCATAGTGATAGATGCGATCCTCGGCACAGGTATCAATAAACCTGCGCAAGGGCTCATAGCAGATGCTATCAAGCTGATCAACTCAAGTGGCCGGCGTATCATCTCCATAGATGTACCGAGCGGCCTGCGTACAGATGAGCCCACAATGCAGAAAGATGAAGTAGTGAAAGCCTGGCGTACGCTCACCTTTCAGCAGCCCAAGCTGGCCTTCATGTTTCCGGAGAGTGGCGCGTACACAGGTGAGTTTGAGGTGCTCGATATCGGCATAGACAGCAGCTTCATACCGGAGAGTGATTGCACCTACTTTTATGTCTCGGCAGCTACACTGCTGCCGCTGCTCAAAGGCCGTACAAAATTTTCTCATAAAGGCACCTATGGACATGCGCTGCTGCTGGCCGGCTCCTATGGCAAGATGGGTGCGGCTGTACTCTCCGCCTCAGCAGCGCTGCACTGCGGCGCGGGATTGCTCACGGTACACCTGCCCGCCTGTGGCTATCAGATCATGCAGACTGCCCTGCCCGAGGCTATGGTCAGCATAGATCGGGAGGAGGAGCATATCAGCACGCTGCCTGATATGAATCCCTACACGGCGGTGGGCATCGGTCCGGGTATAGGTACTGACCCTGCTACGGCACAGCTGGTGAAGCAGGTGATCCAGGCCGTATCAGGCAAGCTGGTAGTAGATGCAGATGCGCTGAATATCCTGTCAGAGCACAAGACCTGGCTGGAGTTTCTGCCGCCGCTCACCATCCTGACGCCCCATCCCAAGGAGTTTGACCGCCTGACCCAAAAGCACGATAGCAGCTGGGCACGGCTGGAGACGGCTCAAAAGCTGGCTATGAAGAATAACCTCGTGATCGTCCTTAAAGGAGCCCACACGGCTACCGTCCTGCCCGATAGATCTGTATGGTTCAACTCTACCGGCAATCCGGCACTGGCCAAGGGAGGTAGCGGAGATGTGCTGACAGGCATACTGGCCGGGCTACTGGCCAGGGACTATGAACCGGCCGTAGCCGCCTGCCTGGGCGTGTATCTGCATGGCCACGCGGCGGATATCGGCGTGGAGCGCATACATACTGAGTCCTTTCTGGCCTCCGATGTCATACACCATATATCCGATGCCATGCGTCAGATATACAATGGCAAAACATCATAGAACCCGCACCATTGTTAGTATTGGGTTAATATCAGGACAGATTTACCATCATTTCGGCTTGCCTCACCTAGTTTCAATTTTAACAACTTGCCATTTTGTGTATTTTGCGGCATTGCTCAAACAGAATAAACAAATGAAACAATTACTACGACCACTTTTTATGCTGATCCTGACTGGCTGTATTGCCAGCAGTCACGCTCAGATCTACTCCTATACCACTGACACTGCCGGTGCCGTAGCATCAGTAGCGACCAATGCCGCAGGTCTCGGCCTTGTGCGAGTCAATGGTGCGACCCGGCCCTCCTCGCCATGCAGCACGGGCTACAGCTCTACTACTTTTGATTCAGGACAGGTGTATAATACCGGAAAGGCTGGCATACAGGCAGAAGTCGCAGCAAATTCCGGCTATAAGCTGTCTGTGACAGGTTTCAGCGTGGGCTTGCGCAGGTCCGGTACAGGTCCGGTCAATGTCAGGCTGGCATATAGCACCGATCATGGTGCTACATGGATAGATAAAGGCTCTGACGATGCACCCGGCACCGGTAGCTGCGGTAGCACGGCCACTGCGTCATGGACCACGAGCTTCAACGTACCTGTAGATAGTACGCTACTATTCCGCGTTTATGGTTTTCATGCATCCGGACTTACAGGTACTCTGCAGGCGCTCAACCTGACCATCAATGGCACCGTGACCACTGCTACGAGCATTACTACTGCCGCGGCTTCATTTGGACCTTTCTGCCAGAGCAGCAGTGATACGATCTCTGTGCCATTTACCTCAGTGGGTTCTTTTACAGATTCCTTCCATGTACAGCTGTCTGATGCCAGTGGTGTTTTCCCTTCTGATGCTACCAGCAGCCTGATAGGTGCTGGTACTACCTCTCCGGTCACTGCCGTGATACCGGCAGGCACTACCGCCGGCATAGGCTACCGCGTACGTGTGGTCAATGCCAACCCTGTATATTACACGTCAGCAGATAACGGTAGTGACATCGTGATCAATGCCCCGGTATCTCCTTCTGTATCGATCACAGGCTCTCCTGCGGCAGTTTGCCCCGCCAATGCGATCACTTTTTCTGTGAGCAATGTGACGAATGGTGGCACTACTCCATCATATACCTGGTACCTCAATAATGCCGGCGCAGGTAGTGGAAGCACGTACACCCTCAGCAGCCCGGCAGATAATGACTCTGTGTATGCTGTAGTGACTTCAAACTACTCTTGCCTCACTACCACCACTGCCAATAGCAATACTTTAGTAGCCACGGTTTACCCTACTGCTTCTACCACGCTATATGATACGATCTGCCCCGGAGCCGGATATACATTTAACGGAAATACGCAAACTACTGCCGGCACCTATACTGCCAATCTCAATACCGTACATGGCTGTGATAGCATCGTGACCCTGCATCTCTATGTGAAGCCTATGCTGACAGGCGCAGTACATGCCAGCATCTGCCAGGGTGATGCATATCTTTTCAACGGTACGAGCTATACTGCTGCCGGCTCCTATAATGATACGGTGAGGTGCGATAGCATCGTGACCCTCACACTGACCTACAAGACAGTCCATACATCTGCCATGAGCGCGAGCTTCTGCCAGGGAGACGCTTATACTTTCGATGGCATGACCTACACAGCTGCAGGCTCATACAATGACACGGTCCGCTGCGATAGCATCGTGACGCTGACACTGACTTATAAGACTGTGCATACGTCTGCTGTGAGCGCGAGCTTCTGCCAGGGAGACTCTTATACCTTCAATGGTACGAGCTATACAGCCGCCGGCTCATACAATGATACCATCCGCTGCGATAGCATCGTGACGCTCACCCTGACCTACAAACCTGTCCATATAGCCAGCATCTCTGCAGCTATCTGCCAGGGTCAGGCATATACTATCAATGGACACAACTATAGCGCTGCCGGCACCTACAATGATACGATCAGCTGCGATAGCATCGTGACGCTCACCCTCGCGGTGAATAGCATCCCATCTCCTACCGTGACTGCCAGCGGCGCTACCCTGAGCACAGGCTCCTTTAGCAGCTATCAGTGGTTTCTGAATGGTGGCCAGATCACCGGCGCTACCAGCCAGAGCTACACCGCCACGCAGAATGGCGACTATACGGTACTGGTGACCAATGCCAGTGGCTGCTCTGATACATCTGCGATCTATACACTGACAGGTGTAGGCATCACAGAGGCAGATGCGCTCCATGCTGTAGTGTATCCTACCCCTACCGATGGCATGCTCTACATACAGGCTGCCGGGCTGGTACATATAGAGCTGCTGGATATGATAGGCAGGACCGTATACGTGCAGGATCAGGCCAAGGCCTCTGACCATGCGCTGATAGATCTATCAGCCTTTGGCAATGGCATGTACACGCTGGTGCTCCGTGGTGCCGGCAATGCCATCAGCATACGCAATATCATTAAGAAATAAGCAACAACATCCTCAATAAAAAAGGGACCTCCGGGTCCCTTTTTTATTGCCCCGGCTTCAGGCCTGATTGTAGACCTTCACTACAGTCTCGCGCAGCATGCTGCCGCTATCTGTGAGCAGGAAGGAGATGACATCTGCTATATTCTCCGCAGGCACCCATTTGCTAAAGTCTGCATCGGGCATTGACTGCCTGTTTGGCGGAGTATCTATTGTACTGGGTACAACCACTGAAGCCCTTATGTTCTTATCCTTCCCTGACTCATTGATGATATCTGCCAGGTGAAATATAAGTGACTTGGACAGGGAATAGGCGACAGCCTGCTTGCCTTGTTTAGCCTTGAGTGCCGGACGGGCACCTATGAGTATGATCTGACCTCCTCCCCTTTTCTCAAAGTATTCAAAGAGCGGCTTGGCCATCGAGAAGGCTGTGTAGAAGTTCAGGCGTATCATCTTGTCCATGGCACCGATATTGGTCTCGGCTATAGAGCCCATAGCAAAGCCACCCACCAGCAGCACTCCGGCCTGTATATCATCTCCCGAGTCTGTGATCTCCTCTACGTATACCGCGCAGTCATGCTCATCAAAGAGGTCCACCACCTTGGCATGGATGCGTTCATCTGCAGGAGCCTTTTCAGTGGGCACAATAGTGGTGAAGATCTTGTAGCCGTCAGAGAGGAGCTTTTGTGTCACAGCACCTCCCAGATTGCCGGAGGCACCGGTGATAAGGACAGACTTACTCATTGTTTCAGGGTTTAGGTTTTTGCAATAGCCGCTCGGAGCGGTTTCCTAAAAATAGAATATTTCGCGTAGCACCGCTACTGCATCATGTGGAATATGCAGCCAGTAAGACCTGTATCGCAGGCGCTGCATTGCAGACCCGGTCAAAAAGGTTATTTTTGCCATCCCGCTGGCCCTAGTGGCGGAATGGTAGACGCGCTCGACTCAAAATCGAGTGTCGAAAGGCGTGGGGGTTCGAGTCCCTCCTGGGGTACGTAGAAAGGCTTCTCTTTGAGGAGCCTTTTTTATTTTGAATCTACTCTGCTGCGATCTTGATGTTGATTTTCCACATTATGGCTGGTCACCTTCACACAGTTCTTAGTACAATACTCTAGCCCAGACTCATCATACTCCTTATAACTTTGATCTCTTTCCAAATAAAAAAGGCGGCTCCCTTGTGAGGAACCGCCTTTCGATATTAATAAACTACTGAGATTACTTCGCTATGTTAAACTTGAGCGCGTAGGTCTTTCCGTTCTGTTTGATATTGATCAGGTAGATGCCAGCCGCAGCGTCATTCAGGTTGAACGCTACATTTCTTTCGGCTGTACCGGTCGTAGTGATCACTTTGCCTATTATATCAGTGATCTCTATTTCCCTCTGTGCATCAGTAGTAAATGTGAGTACAAATGAGCCTGCATTAGGATTAGGATACAGTTTGACACCAAAGCCTTCAGCTACGTCTATAATACCGACATTGGTTATAGCCACTGCTGCAGAGGTATCAGAGCAGCCGTTGGCATCTGTCACATATACAGCATAGCTACCATTCTGCGTAGCGGTATATGTTTGACTGGTAGCGCCTCCGATAGCTACATCGTTCAGCAGCCACTGATAGCTGGTTTCTGTCTGTGTGCTCAGCACGAGATTGTTATTGGTCACTGTAGGTACAGGCAGTGTATTGACAGTGAGGGTCAGCGTCACGATAGCACTATCGCAGCCACCAACGGCACGGAGCGTATCACGATAGTTACCTGCCTGAGTGAGTGTCTGGCCATAGAAGCTATAGCTGGCTCCCTGGCAGATAGCATGGCTCTGAGCTGTCTGCGTGGCTGTGATCAGAGTCAGGTGCAGCGTACGCACGCTATCGCATCCTGATGCACTGGTATATGTATCTGTGAAAGTACCCGCAGCAGTATGGCCTGCATAGCTGCTACCGGAGCAGATGGATGCGCTGACAGTAGTACTATCAGTCCTGGTCACCGCGAGGTGCAGTATCAGAAGGCTATCACAACCGTTCCCTGAGGCCAATGTATCATAGTATGTACCGGCAGCAGTGAGGTTGACCCCATTGAAATCAAATGAGGAGCCCTGGCAGATGGTCTGATTAATATTGGTCGTATCTGCCCGGAGTATAGAGAGATTTAAGATCAGGAGGCTATCACAGCCGGTCGCGGCAGTCAGTGTATCATAGTAGGTACCGGCAGCAGCGAGGTTCACTCCATGGAAATCATATGAAGAACCGGCACAGATAGTCTGGCTCAACCTGGTGGTATCCAGCGCATTCACAGACAGGTTTAGTACCAGCAGGCTATCGCAGCCAGTCACCGATGTCAGTGTATCATAGTAGGTACCAGCAGCAGTGAGGTTGACCCCATTGAAATCAAATGAGGAGCCGGCGCATATGGCCTGGTTCAGCCTGGTCGTATCCAGGGCAGTCACAGTCAAGTTCAGTATCAGGAGGCTATCACAACCGGTAGCTGCTGTCAGCGTGTCATAGTAGGTGCCGGAAGCGCTGAGGTTAGATCCATTGAAAGCATAAGTCGTACCCGAGCAGATGGTCTGGCTCAGGATAGTGGTATCCAGCGGAGTCACAGCGAGGTTCAGCATCAGCAGGCTATCGCAGCCGGTCACCGCACTCAGTGTATCATAGTAGGTACCCGCCGTAGTGAGGTTCACACCATTGAAATCATATGAACTACCAGCACAGATAGTCTGACTCAGAGTAGTCGTATCCAATGGATGTACAGTCAGGGTCAGCACCAGCAGGCTATCGCAGCCTGTCACTGAGGTCAGTGTATCATAGTAGGTACCTGCCGTAGTGAGGTTCACACCGTTGAAATCGTAAGAGCTACCTGCACATATAGCCTGGCTCAGCGTGGTAGTATCCAGTGGATTTACCGTCAGCGTCAGAGCCACTATACTGTCGCAGCCTATAGATGCTGTGAATGTAGCATAGTAAGTACCTGCGGTGGTATAGGTCGTTCCGTTGAAGGTATAACCACTACCCTGGCAGATGCTCTGGCTCACATCGATCGTATCTGTACCGAGCACTATCAGGTGCAGGATCAGGATACTGTCGCAGCCATTCATATTAGCCAGCGTGTCATAGTATATGCCAGAAGCGCTGAGCGTTTGCCCGTGGAATGTATATGTAGTGCTAGGGCATATCGCCTGATTGAGCGTGGTGGTGCTAGGTGTATTCACTGTCACAGTCACCGGCACTACGGTATAGCATCCTGCTCCTGTCGTACCCTTGATGTAGTAGGTACCGGCCGTGGCTGCCGTAGGTGCACCATAGGTGGTAGTAGCAGCAGAGTCTGTGTAGTAAGTGAAAGTAAGCCCAGGAGTAGAGCCGGCAGTCACTGATGTAGCCGTGAGATCAACTGTAGCTGGTGCGCATGCTGTCGGTGCATTAGCCAATACCGTAGGTGCCGGCGAGATAGTCAGATTAGCAGTATCGCTTACGCCACAGCCATTTGGGCTGGTAGAGGTCGCGATATACTGTACCGGAGTCGATGCCAGCGCATATACAGAGTTAGTGGTGGCGCCTGTGTAAGGCGTAGTAGCCATACTATCAGTATAGAGGCCTGTCACGGGAGTCCATGTAGTAGCAGCAGAAGTGCTTGTGATCAGTATGTCGTCCAGATTCAGGTAAAACTCATCCCTGTCAGACAGACAGTTGAAAGAGATATAATAAGTGCCGGATATTGTCGGCGTAAAAGTTACTGTCTGATGCGCGTATGATGAGTTATTGTAAGTAGTAGTAGACTGTATGACTGTGCCCGCCAGTTGCGCAGCTACTGTTTGTGATGTAGCTGCCGTGATCTGGAGCTTCTCAGGGAAAGTAGTAGTAGCCTTCTCCCAATAAGAGATAGTATATGTCGTATTAGCTGTCAGTGCCAGGCCTGGCGTCATCAGATAGGCTTTGGCAGATGAGTCTGAGTTATACACGTACTCTGCAGCTCCGGAGCCGGAGTGAGCAGTACCATTGTCCAGCGCTACCCACGGGTTGCCTATCACGTAGCGTGTCAGACTGGCCCATCCTGTCGGAGGAAAGGTAGCTCCTTCAAAACCTTCGCTGAGTAGCGTCTGAGCAAATGCACCGCCTGTAGCATTCAGTGCCACTACGGTGCCCGAGCATACTACAGGTGCATCAGGGCTTACTGTCAGCGCCGCTGGTGCGCTGTTCACCGCGATAGAAGCCGCCGCAGGTATAGCACATGAACCTGATGAAGATACAGTGTAGGTAACGGTCGAGTCAGGTGTGGCTATCACGGTATCACCTGTTGTAGCCGAAAGACCAGTAGAAGGGGACCATGTATACACACCACCTGTAGACCCGGATACAGCCAGAGTCACACTCTGCCCCTTACATACTGTGAGCGCAGATTGCGTCACAGCAAGACACGGTACACCTACTATAAAAGTATAATCCTCACTCTCTCCATCTATACCTGAGCTACAGGCATCAGGTGTGGAACTGTTGTAGTCTGTCACCACACGTATGCGATAGCTTCCGGTGGCTTGAGCCGAAGGCACTACGAAGAATCCTGTGGTAGGGGTCGAGAAAGTGTAGGTACCGTTTGTACTATACACCGTTTCGCCCGGATCGGAGAACACTCCATTCTGATTCCAGTCTATGAAAATGGCTACGCCCACACCTCCGGAAGCACCAGCTACACTTACAGAAAAATTGACCGTATCTGATGGTGATTGTATCACTGTAGGAGCGAGTGCAGAATAATCTGCATAGCCCCCAGCACTAAAACCGGTTGTATTATTCAGATTAGAATAACCACCTGTGGTGGTCACATTACTGATATATCTGCTACCACCCGACCCTGATGGTATACAATAGCACGAAGTACAAGCGATAATTACCTGACCTGCACCACCGGTGCCCCCAGCACGTGTCGTGCCACTGGTACGGAGACCGCCCGAAGCACCTCCACCAGGTGCAGTACCTGCACGTCCTGCGCCTGCACCGGTTCTACCATTGCCGCCGTTACCGCCGCCTGTAGCACCACCTGTGCCTCCGGCATCAGCCACTGCTGCGCCACCGGCTGCTGTAGTACCTGCACCACCGCCGCCGCCACCGCTGGCTGTCGTACCAGTCGCTGAGCCGCCATCACCGCCGGCAAATATTATCGTGCCGACAGATCCGGTACTGCTGCCCGCAGCAGTGGCAGCGCCTGCCAGGCTGCCGTTACCACCGGCACCGCCGACAGCTGCTACCAGGTTAGCGCCGAAACTAGAAGTCCCGCCAGCCCCGCCATTGCCACCGCTATTGCTACCCGCGGTGCCCCCGGCACCTACGGTCACAGTGTATACCGTGCCCGGCACCACGGTCACTGTGCCCTGCGCAAAGGCACCGCCAGCGCCACCACTACCTGCGGTAGGATTAGCATTGGTACCACCGCCGCCGCCGCCCGCGCCCCAGCATTGTACTGTCACGCTAGTCACGCCAGTAGGGCACGTCCACGTGCCGGAAGAAGAAAAAACGACCTGCGCATGCACTGCGCTCGTCATACTTAAAGTGATCAGAAAGACACATAGCTTTCTGAAAGAGGAGGTAAATAGTTCCATGAACTCAATTTTTGTTTATCAATTTTGAAAAGGTTGTCCTAATAGTATTATTACAAGCACGATCATTTCCTTTAAAAACATATTAACTCCCCCGTATACAGAGGGGGATACATGAATGCTAAAAATGGGGCGAATTCACTTTCTCAGTTCACTCATCTATGTGGGATGTAGACGATTCTTGCCTCTCCAAAGATAGGTGCGACTAGTGTTATTGTTAAATAGTTATGCTTTTAACCGACCGAAAGGACTATTGTCTCGGCAATAGCCGCAATGTTTATTGTTAAAATTAACAGAGTCGGCAGAAATAATCTACGCTTTATCGTCTATTGATATTTGATACAGTACATCCCGTAAAAATACCCGGCTCACATACTGAAACAAAAAAAAAGCCGGAGATTTCTCTCCGGCTTTCGCAAAATATCTTGGCTTAGATTACTTCTTAGCTGGTTTTACAGGTGTACCTGGTTTGCCTTTCACAAAACCCGGACCTGTCTTGGTGTCATCTATAGGCTGGCCTGCAGTGTAGTCTATGTCAGGTGCATTCTCAGGCTTGTCTGTGATGATCTTAAACTCTACACGCCTGTTTTGAGCGCGGGCCTCAGGATCGTCTTCGCCATCCTTCTCGTTTGGTACGATAGGCTGAGTCTCACCCATTGCCTTAGTGATTACCCTCTCCTTGGCTACGCCCTTAGATACTAGGTAGTCCCTGGCCTCATCAGCACGCTTTTGAGAGAGCTTCACGTTGTACTCGTCAGAACCCTTGTCATCTGTGTGGCCCTGTACCTCTACGCTATAGCCCGGATTCTGCATCAGCACGCTGGCTACGGAGTCCATCTTCTCTTTATAGAAGTCTATTACGCTAGACTGGTCAAATGCGAAGTAGATGTTTTCGATCTTGACCTTCTTTTTGATGATCTGGTCCATGTAGAATGTCTGGTAGATCGTATCGCGCTCTTCGTCCTCCGATACGTTGATATTCTCTACAGTAGGCCAGTACCCATCCTTATTGCCATTGATCTTGTACTTCTCACCACGCTTCAGCGTAAATGTGAACGGAGTACTAGTCGTAGTCACATTGTTCATGAACTCAAAGTTAGGTCCATTCACATGGTACATAGAGGCATCAACACCTTCGATAGGCTTTTTCTCAGCATCAGTACGCAGTGCAAAGATACCGGCTATCACTACGTCCTCGCGAACTGCTATGCTGAAGATATCATCACTGGCAGTTTCACCACGCAGTGTCTTGGTACCAGGCCTGTTTGATACGATATATCCCTTCTTGCCACTCTCATCCAGTACGAAGTACATATCATCTGAAGAGGAGTTGAGCGGTGCCCCGAGGTTAGCCGGAGTGCCCCATGCATCAGGTGTACCGGTTACCTTGTAGATATCGATACCACCTAGACTAGGCTTGCCATCGGTGCCGTAGTACAGGGTCTTAGACTTCATTTCATAGAATGGGGTCCACTCATCACCCGGTGTATTGATCTCAGCACCTGCATTTTTTGCAGCGCCCAGCTTGCCTCCGTCTCCTATCGGAGCGTAGAAGATATCCATACCTCCCTTGCCTGCACGGTCAGATACGAAGTAGAGGATAGGCTTGCCATCCTTATCTACACCGAAAGCAGGCTGCGTAGTAGTAGCTGTCTCTGAGTTGATCTCTTTCATTTCTACCGCATTGCCCCATTCAGCGCCGTTCTTCTCTGTGCGGAAAATCTTGCACTTACCACGCACCTGGAGTGTCTGGTCGCACTTAGTGAAATACATGGTCTTCTCATCATCAGAGATAATGGCATTGCCTACATGGTTCTTGGCATCGTTTGGTGGATATGGCAGCTTAGTGATCTCTACCCAATCCTTTCCCTGCTTGCGCGCAGAGTAGATCTTGGTAAAGTAGTCTCCAGAGTTCTTAGTTACGTTGATAGCTGTATCAGACTTGAGGGAGCCATAGAGCAGGCGTCCTCCGCGCAGCGGCTTTGGAGACAGCTCAGTGAGTACGCCGTTGATAGCACCACCCTCATGATCTACCCTGATCCTGTTTGGATTGGCGAGCCATGCTACTGATGAGTCGCAACCCTCTATAGCGACTTTAGCCAGAGACTTATAGCTCTTTTCTTTGCTGCCCAGTTCAGTCTTGAGGTACTCTTGCAGCACCTTCTTGGCCTCATCGTACTTGCCGTTCATCTTCAGCATCTGGCCCAGAAAGTACTTGTCGTTTGGCCATTTATTCGCATCCTTGTCCAGCTCGAGCTTGTAGTACTTCTCAGCGGCTTTGTAGTCACGAAGCGCCTGATTGAGCTCGGCTACGATATGGATCGTTTTGACATCTTCCGGTTTGTCCTTCAGTACATCCTCATAGTACTCCACGGCACTGTAGTAGCTACCGTCCTTGACCAGCTCTGCAGCCAGTTTCTTTTTCTTCCTGGGCTTCAGGTTGGGGTATTTTCTTACGTCTTTCCGATCCTTGTCTTTGGTGTCAGACTCCTGCGCCTGCACTCCCAGGACCAGTGAGAACAATAATACTGCTGCTAAAAGTTTTTTCATGACTTAGGTCTGGATGCTTTTAAAAGGGTTGATATAATTATTACAGGGTTTGGTATTAATAGCGAGGGTTGAAGAGCCAGTCGTTTTCCTTAGGCGGCTTAGGCAGGCCGAATATATAGCTAAGTGCCAGCTCATAAGCCTGAGGCCTGTAGATATTTGGCACATTGTGCGCATCGCTGGCCATATTGCCCATGGTGATGTCATACGCAAATCCGAGGCGGAAGTTATTGTATTCCATACCTATCTTAGGTGTCAGGTTGCGATACTGAAAGGCAGAACTCACATCATTGCCCATACGGTTCCAGAGACCGAGGAAGATAGTCGCTTTGCTCCTCTTGCCGTCCTTCTCTTTATTGACTATCACATAGCCTGCCGTCAGACCTGCATTTGCCTCATTTGCCTTGGCTTCATTCTGATACAGGAAGCCCGGGATCAGCACCCAGCGATGCTTGATCTCAAACTCAAAGCCACCGTGCACTACATGGCGGAAAGGCAACTTGCCATCCTGGCTGGAGCTGAGCACTGCTGTCTGAGGACGCAGTACATTGGCCATAGAGTAGCCTACATAAAAAGTAAGCCAATCAAGCGGCTTTGTATTGAAGAACAAACCGAAGTCGAGATTGAAATAATTCTTCTTGAGGCTGGCCACTCTTTCATTGTTTGGGCTGGAGGTGTTGTACGTGAGGTCAGAGGTATTGAATGCATCTGGGAACTGATAGCTGCCATTACTGTTTTTCATGGTATAGCTAGGCTGCACACCTACAGACAATTGAGTAGATTTTTTCTTATCCAGATTCAGTATGTATCCTACAGAGAGGCCGATCGTGGTTGTATTGATCTTGCCACCTATGTTCTGGCCATTTGCATCTGTGCCGGTCACATTTTGCACGTCATTGACTACCATGAGGCCTACCCCCAGGGCATTGCCTTTCATTTTGTCTTTGAGCAGCGAGGCATCTACAGAGAGGCCAGGCGTGCGAAACAGCGAATTGGACTGGTTCATACCGTAGTACTGGCCACGATAGATACCATTTACACGTATCAGACCGTCAAATTTACCTGTCAAAGCAGGGTTGAGGGTCATAGGGCTGGCATAGTACTGCGAGAAGTGAATATCCTGCGCCCGCACTGCCAGACCAACCATCAAAAAAACGGCAAACGCATAAAATTTTAATCTCATATTTTCCTGATTTACTGGGTTTGATCTGCGCATCGAATATCTAAATTTTTACTAAAAGCTACAAATAATTATCTAAACAGTTGAAAACTTCCTTCGATAGACTTTTGAATTGTCTTAGCAGGATCCGTAGGATCCGGAGCCTGAGTCGTCACAAAATAAGTATATGTGTCGCTGGCCTGGGCCTTGCCACCAAATGAGCCATCCCATCCCGGTGCCATAGGATTATCATACACGGTCTGGCCCCACCTGTTGTAAACGCGGAATTGTGTGACAGTGGTACCATTCAGCACTACCGGATACATGCGGTCATTATGCCCATCTCCGTTTGGCGTGAATGCATTCGCCATAGCTATACCACCGCGGTCTACGACGTAGATCACTACTGACGATGTAGAAGAGCAGCCTGTGGTACTATCATATGCCGTCAGGTAGAAAGTATCCATCGATTGCGAGCCGTAGGCTATACCCTTGGTAGTCGCAGCATAAGGATCGCTCAGTGAGTCTGCCGGAGTCCACATGTAGCTGATAGGACCAGTATGCGCCGGAGAGTCTATCAGGCCAAATGAGAATCCGCGCAGTACGGTATCCTGAGGTGCTGTGGCATGTACCTCAAAGCAGTTGATGTTCACATTCACAGATGCGGTAGCCGTACACCCACCTGCATCGGTCACGGTCAGCGTATAGCTGCTGGCACCCAGCACATTTACGATAGCAGTATCTGCCATAGAGCCGTTTGACCACTGATAGGATATCGGAGTCAGCGCAGATGTAGCATTGGCTGTGATGACGTAGGCCGGATTGCAGCTACACACAGCAGCATCATGCAGCGTATCGATCACAGGTGACGGAGATACAGTGAGTGAAAAGAACGAATCTGTAGGACAGCCTATGGAAGCCGTTACCTGGTAATTGCCCGGCGTAGAAGTGACGAGCGTATCTCCTGTAGCCACTACAGATCCACCCAGAGACCATGTTACATTCATGGCACCAGGTACCGTGGTCACGATGATGGTATCCGTTTCATTGGTACATATCACCGGCTTGAACTGCTGGTATACTATGGCCGGAGGATTAGATACCACTACCTGTGCTGTATCTGAGTGCCGCACACAGTTGTGACCATCTATGGCTGTATAAGAGTAGTTGCCTCCGGTAGTCACGGGTATAGCCTGCTGAGAGCTTCCATTGGACCAGAACGGACTAGGGAATAGCGGGTCGGACTGGAGCACCACATTGCCACCGGTACAGAATGCCAGCGGGCCGCTGGCCACGACGAGCAGCTCAGGATGAGCAAAGGAATCTACCTGCAGTGTGTCTGTGTAGAAGAAGCAGCCTGTAGTAGCATCCTGCAGACGCAGTACGTATGCAGAGGTAGGCAGTGCCGTGAGTGTAGGTGTAGTAGCTACAGGTGCAGCTACCCCTGGTGTAAACCATTGGTAAGATGAGTATGAACCCGGAAGACCGAGGACCACCGAATCTGTATAGCAGATAGTCGTATCGCGACCAAGTGAAGGATGCAGTACCGGGTAAGTCAACACCGTGACAGAGTCTCTGACAGAGCACCGGCTCGTATCAGTAGCAGTCACATAGAAAACGGTCGTGTCATAGACCGTAGCTACCGGATTGCTGATCGTGGCACTGCTCAGGGCAGGAGGGCCGGGAGTCCATGAGTAGCTGACCACAGAATCTGGACTGGTAAAGCTGAGCTGAGAGCTGCTGCCCACACATGCTATAGAAGGCGTGGCAGTCAGTGTGTATGGGAAATGGCCTACACGTACGATAGCCGAATCTCTCACATGGCAGACCTCGGGAGTTGTAAACTGATTGATCGCAATATTGACATCAGCCACATAGGTAGTGGTAGATGATGGATGAGCGAGAGGATTGACTATGGTATCGTTATTTAGTGTACCCCCGTTTGGCGTCCAAAGCACATTCTGAATAAAGGCGCTAGGACCATTGTGAGGTGTAAACCTCCATCCCTCAGGTGTGCTGATGGTATACTGCTGATTATTGCGTCCAGGTGCTGCTACGCCCACGTTTGTATCGTCCTTGATGCCTGTGGTGTGACTGGTACCAGAGTAGCTGCATGACTGCAGCATTATCTCTATCACCCCGGTAGACTCATACAGATGTACCTCTCCTGTCAGGGTCTGCGCAGAGTTGCTCAGACGTGGCAGCGCGTTATACTTGACTACAAATATACGGTTAGGCGCAGTACCCGTGAGGAAGTACGAAACCTGGCTGGCGCTGGTCACGCCGTAGTCTCCTACAGCGAGAGCGATCTCATGCAGCGGATTGCGGAATGCGGCTGTAGGCGGAAAGGTCTGTGCTACATATTGCAGCGTACCCGTAGTGGCCGGATATGGATTAGCCAGTGATATCCAGCCATTCGTATTTAGCCATACCTGAGTATAGTTATTGCAATAGAAAGGGAAGCTAAAGTTAAGGTTATAAGGCCCCGCTGTACCATCATCGGTACTGGCAAAGCCCCCAGAGCCAATAAAGGATGAAGTCGGAACATTGGTAGCCAGGCCTGCTATAGTGGCATAAGGCACGGATGTGACCGCATAATCCGGCAGGCACACACTAGATGGCGGGTTGGCCAGCGTCACATGGAGCTGCACTGTGTCGGCACCATTACATAGCGAGGTGTCGCGCGGATTCATGTGCGTAGCCAGGTATGGATTGATAGTCACTGTACCAAAGGAGTCGTTCACACATCCATTGTCGTCTACAGTAAGGTGATAGGTAGAATCCTGAGTAACAGTAACCGATACCGAAGCGCAGGTATCACAGTCCCCGGTAGGTGGCGACCAATGGTAATGCAGCACCGGCGGCGCCGAGATACCAAAACGCATATTAGGCCTTGTATTGGTAAATGTAGGTGTAGCTGTGATGTTACAGCCATTTCCTAGACCATTACTCACAGAGTATGCCACAGTATTAGTCGCTGTAGTATTGTAAGCTACCACATCACTCGTAGCACTGGCCCCCAGAGAATAACACACCTGTATGATCAGGTTGGATACGCCGTCCCAATTGAAGTAATGCGTAAATGGATGAGGAGACCAGCCTGTATTAGGTGATATGTGTGTAGGAGGCATCACCTCCAGCAGGGTATTATTGAATGAACCTGACAGTGCAGTCTGGCTGGTACAGCCCATACTGATAGAGAAGCTGTCATAGCCCGCAGCTGTATTGAGCTGGGTCACAAAAAACGAAAGGTCAGTGATGGCACCTGACGATAGACCGCCGGCATTCATTTCCGCTGCAGTGACCAGATATTGAAACTTGGCCATTCTGTTGCTTGCATTGTAAGGAGAGGCAATGCTGGTGGTCAATAGTGTACTGGTGCCTACCGACCCTGCGGATGTTACTGCATTATCAGGAATGGTATCTACCACTGTACCGCAGTCCACGAGATTGGCTACCAGAATGGTCGGGTTCAGATTCACCACATCTCCCGGGCATACCTGCTGTGCAGATGGCATGATAGATATACGCGGTGCTACGCCAGACAGGGTCACGTGCACAGTATCATACAGTACGCAGCCATTGGATGCCGTGACCTGCACGATGAAGTTTGTCGTGTTTTGCAGCGGGCTGATCAGTGTGGTGGCACTGGTAGGAGACTGGACTGCGCCTGTATTGAGCCACTGGTAGGTAAATGGTCCCAAGACTGCAGGTGCGGCACTGGCAGATATGGTAGTGGTGAGATACTTACACAGTGATGTATCTCCGGCAGTGCTGGTAGTGAAAACAGGTACCAGTACAGTGGCGGTATCCATACAGCTGGCAAAATGCCATACAAAGCTGTAAGTACCTCCTACCGAAAAGCCTGCGATAGAGGTAGTAGGGCTAGTAGGGTCAATGATCGTAGTAGTAGCAGGATTGCCTGGCAATGCAGTCCATGTACCTGTACCCACTGCAGCCATAGTAGCTGTACCGCCTACGCAGGTAGCCTGGTCAGGACCGGCGTCAGGACGGGAAGATACGATCACGGCAGCAGTGTCCGTACAGAGGGCCGAGCTCCATGCGAAGTAATAAGTACCCACGGGGCCAAAGCCCGATATGGTAGTAGTAGGTGAGGTCGGATTGTGAATCACAGTGCCGGCAGAAGGATTGCCCGGTACAGCCACCCATGTGCCCGTGCCGGTAGCAGCCATGGTCACAGAGTCTACTGCAGATGGGCAGCTCAGGTACTGATCAGGGCCTGCTGACTGGGTGACAGAGATGGTCATGGTATCTGACACTACTACCGTACGCGCAGGGTCACACTGCAGGTACGTCACATCTACTACATACTGAGTAGTACCATTGGTAGGCGGGCAGAGTGTAGCTGTATCTGTGGTAGACAGTACAGTAGTGCTGCCCAGCTGGTGCCACGCTGTAGTGGTCACTGTGGCAGTATTGGCAGCAGGTGTGAACCTGTGTGCAGAGTTGGTGCAGGTCCATGATGTATTGTTGCGGCCAGGTACGGCATATCCCACTGTACCCGTGCTGTTTTGTATACCTTCTATGGCATTGCCATTATTCCAGCCTGAGCAAACGACCTTCTGTGCAATATAAGTTTCAATAATATTGGTGCCCTCATAGAGTACTATCTGACTGGTAGACGTGATACTGTTGCACTGAAACTGCGGTATAGCTAGAAACGAGACGACAAAGACACGGCGCGGAGCCTGGCCCAGCGTGACATAATTGATAGCGCCACCAGCAGGAGGATAAATATCCTGATATGGCCCCATTATACTATTGAATGGCAGATTCGTATTCGGTATCGGATTGGCGGTAGTGCCGGCACCATTCAGCGGCCATGGGCAGTACCCCCCGGCGTAGCTCATATTGAAGCTCACAATACCATTGGAGCCGATCACCATCTGATTGTAGTTATTGCCAAAGAAGCAGAAGGTGAATGGCATCGTGATGGCGCTGGACCATACGTCATCAGAGTTGACCGGCACACTGGTAGATCCGGTAGTAGGCAGGGTGATAAATGGAATAGAATCTACCGTGTAGGCACTCGTATAGCCCGTCCGTACATGCGTAGAGCTGGCGTTGTAGCAGCTCACTCCGCCACATGGGATATTGATATTGTGTGATCCCGTAATAGTCACATTGGGCTGGCCCGGATAGGTTTGTGCCTGTATACCCAAAACACTCACGATCAGCAGGAGTGCTATAGACAATTTCTTCATCATCTTGATTTTGTTATAAATAAGGTCGAGAGATACTGGCAGTCAGGGTTATTCGCTTTTCACCTCTCTAATACTCAATTGTTTGTCTTTTAAATTTGTAATGATACAATATTTAGTCTTATCTGAAAAGCTGGAAGTTGCCTTCTACTGAGCTTTGCTTTGTCTTTGATGGGTCTGCAGGATCCGGTGTCTCTACCGTCACGAAATAAGTGTAAGTGTCTGACGGTTGAGCATTGCCCTGAAAGCCGCCATCCCACCCCGGCGCCACCGGATTATCATATACCAGCTGGCCCCATCTGCTGTATATCCTGAAGGCGACCACCTTGGTAGAGGAGCCCGGTCCGTTCAGCACAGGGTAGAAGTGATCATTTTTGCCATCACCGTTTGGTGTGAAGGCAGTCGGCATACGGTAGAGTCCTTGCTCAATGACCACAAATGTGATGAACTTGGTGTTTGTACAGCCATTATCATCCGTTACAGTCACATAAAACGTGTCCACACCGGAGTGCTGCACGGTGACTGCAGTATTCGCTTCTGTAGGCGATATGACATTAGCTGCCGGGGTCCAGTTATAGCTATTCAGCACGACACCCGCGTTTGGCGTCACAAAGAGCCTGTTGGTATCCGTAGGGAACACTGTATCCCGCTGTGCACTCAGGGTGATCTGAGGACAGGTGAGCGTAGCAGTGATAGAGGTAGAGGCTGTACAGTTATTCACATCTGTCACTACCACGGTATAGGTACCTGAGCTATCTATGGCATAAGTAGCACTCTGAGAGCCGTCTGCAGTCCACGTATAGGTATCTGCAGATGAGGCAGGAGTAGCGCTGGCTGTGACAGGTATAGGGCTGCAGCCGCAGGCATTGATAGGTCCTGTAGAGTCGAGCTGTACCACAGGAGACGGCGCGCTGGTCAAAACAAACTGGGAGTCAGTAGGACAGCCCGCGCTGGCTATCACATCATATGTACCGGGGCCGGTAGCGATATACGTATTGCCGGAGGCTACCTGTGTGCCGCTCTGCGTCCATACCACCGGATATCCCGGCGGACTGGTCGTGACAGATATAGTATCTACATCATTGGAGCAGATTGGATTTTTGTATGGAGCGAAAATGATAGCCGGCGGATCAGATACCAATACAAAAGCAGTATCAGAATAAAGATGGCAGCCATTCACATCAAGCGCGGTATAAGAGTAGCTACCTGTAGTGGTCACAGGTACAGCACTGGAGCTGCCACCTGCCGGTGTCCACTGATAGCTGCTGTACCCCTGCTGGGTCTCGAGTACTACGTTGCCACCGGTACAGAATGAATCCGGCCCGCTGGAGGTGACTGTCAGGCGCGGATGCGCAAATGAATCCACGAGTGCAGTATCAGAGTAGTAATAGCAGGTAGATCCCGCTGCGAGCACACGCACGAGGTAGTAGCCGCGCGGATGCCCGATCTGCGTAGCACCTGTGCCCAGCGTGTCACGATCCGATGTAGATGCAGTGTCGAGTACAAACCACTGATAGTTGCTAAATGAGCCCGATACTGATAGCTGCACGGAGTCTGTATAGCATATCACGGCAGAGGAGCTCACATGTACCCTCGGCGTAGGTACCACATTCACCGTGACGGAGTCCAGGCCACGGCAGCCATTGATATCTATAGCCGTCACAAAGAATTTCGTAGTATCATATACCTGGGCCAGAGGACTGGCAGAAGTAGGATTATCCACCATATTGGCAGGAGTCCACTGATAGCTGCTGATGCTTTGACCTGTTATGAAATTAAGGCGCGACGTATCTCCCGGGCATATGGTGAGCGGAGAGGCCAAGGTGCTGTGCGAGAAGGAGGATATATCTATACGTACGCTGTCTCTCACGTGACAGCTGGTAGGATGGGTAAACTGATTGATGGTCAGGTCCTCATCTACGTAGTAGGTTTGAGAAGCATTTGGCCATGAGAGCGGGTTGTGTATCGTGTCATTGCTGAGAAATACGTTTGGAGTCCACTGTGTATGACCGAGTGCTACGGTGGAGCCGTTCACCGGTGTGAAGCGCCAGCCCTCCGAAGATGAAATAGTATAAGTTGAATTATTGCGGCCCGGAGCTGCTATACCTATACCGGTACTGTCCTTGAGGCCGGTAGTATGATTGCCGGAGTAGGTACTGGACAGCAGCATGATGTCTATCACACCGCTCGTCTCATGCAGGTGTATCTCACCGCTGGTCTGGCCTGTGCCACTCAGGCTAGGCAGGTTATTATACTTTATCACCATCACACGGTTAGGAGCCGTGCCGCTGAGGAAGTAGCTGACATTGCCATTATTCACCTCATAGTCCCCTACCATGAGCGCTATCTCATGCATAGGATATTGGAAGGCGGATGTCGGCGGGAATGTCTGTGCTACATACTGGAGGCTACCCGTACCATTGGGATATGGATTGACAAAGCTCATCCAGCCATTACTATTGATGTAGAAGCGATTATAGCTCTGGCAATAGAATGGGAAGCTGAATGGAATATTAAATGGACCTGCGGTACCATCATCTGTATTATTAAATCCAAACGCATCTATGAAAGAAGATGCCGGTACTGCAGTACCGAGACCTGCAATAGCAGCATAAGGTATCGACTGTACTACATAGTTCTGCAGGCATACGGCAGGTGGCGCGTTGGTCAGCAGCACATCCAGCTGCACGGTGTCGATACCACAGAGAGTAGTATCCGGTATAGCATGGATACCGATATTCCTATTCACAGTCACTGTGATGCTGGTATCATTTACACAGCTATTATTATGTACGGTCAGCTGATAGGTACCGTCCGTATTGACTACTACTGCGGTCTCAGCGCAGGTGTCACAGACCAGCGTGGCAGGCGCCCACTGGTACGTCAGGACATCAGGCACAGACATACCTATACGTATGTTAGGACGGGTATTGAGTATCGTAGGGAAACTATTCAGATCACAGCCCTGCAGGCCACTGCCATAATCTTCATCATAAATAGTAGATCCGCGATAGCTGGTAGTACTTGTAGCCACATAGTCGCTATTATTAAAGGCTGTACTGGCCCGTGTGTAGCAGATCTGGATCACGATATTGGAGAAGCCGTCCCAATTGAAGAAGTGCTGGGTAAACGGATGCGGGCTCCAGCCTGTATTGGGAGAGAAAGAGGTAGGGAATGTCACCTCCTGCAGGCCGGATACAAAACTGGTAAGTGAATCCTCTGAGGTACAGCCCATACTCACGCGCAGGCTATCATACGGTACTGTGCTGGACAGTTGAGACACAAAGAAAGATATATCGGTGATGGTACCCGATGTCAGGCCCGCCGCATTCATTTCCGATGCGCGGATCAGGTACTGCACACGAGCTGCCGGGTAGAATCCATTATACGGGGTACCGTTAGTCGTAGATGTATTGTCATTGCCTACAGTGCGCAGATCCAGGTACGAGTTGTTCCAGAGTGTATCTACCAGGCCGCACTCTACCACGTTTTCTGCAAATCCCTGTCCGGTCAGTGTCACGGTATCACCCGGGCATACATTATTATTGGATGGAGTGATCGTGATGCGCGGCGCAGAGCCTTCTATACTCACGGGCACACTGTCACTTATCACACAGCCTCCTACAGCAGTGACCCGCACACGGTACCAGCCACTATTGCGCAGTGGTGTGATGGCAGTAGTCGCAGCGGTCGGGCTTTGCACCAGATTTGCCGGTGTCCACTGGTAGGTATAGGGGCCTACACCGGATGGCGTGGCCGTAGCTGTCAAAGTCGTACTCGTGTATTTGCATATAGACGAGTCTGCAGCTGTGACGGATAGATTAAATTTCGGCACATTTCGCACCATTACGGTATCATAGTTTTTGCACCCGCCTATCAGGTCGCCATGCACCACATATCCTACGGTCGAATTTGGCACAGGTGGTGCCACCGTGATGATAGAGCTATCACCATTATATCCTACCACACCGATAGGTACTCCGCCGGTAGCGCTGTCTGTCCACTGGTAGTGGGTGGCTCCATGCGCCTGTATGGTCACGGGTTGCCCGCCATTGCAGTATACCAGGTTAGGCCCGGCATATAACCCTTTCAGCACTGATATCGTAAAGGCATATACCTGTTTGCCCGGTTTAGGACAGTTAGTATCAGACACGGTGAGATAGAGGTAGTGGAAGCCGCTGTCCGCATTCACAGGGGTCCAGGTCACGATAAGCGTAGACGTATCATGTATGCCACCGGTATGTGTCAAAGTATATGTGGATCCTGGCAGCACCTGGCTGAAAGCTCCCGAATCACGCACAAATGAGTTGACAGCATCGCTCGTAGCGCGAAGGGTAAACTGCAGCTGCGATCCCGGGCAGACGCCTACATTGGTGCTATCATAGATCACGCCTCCTGTCACGTGTGCGGTATCAAACTTATTGAGCAGATATGGCGGAGGCGTGGTAGCTGTAGCACAGTTTACCACTACTACTTGTATATCACGCATCGTAGAGCTGACCAGTACTCCATTATTATAGGCATCTACCCGCACCGCCAGTACAAAGTTGCCTGTCTGGCTAGGGGTAAAGTTGATATTGCCCGTATGTGTATCAAAAGTAAAACTCGAAGCATAATGGGTAGGCGCTCCGAAAGGATTGGAGGCACTACAGCCTGTCTGAAAAGGTATAGGGGCACCTCCGGTGGTACGCGGGTTGATGAGCGTATATACCAGTGAGTCACCGCTCAGGTCTATAGCACCCTGAGAGAAGTTTGCATTCTGGTTTACACAAAATACATTGACAGGATAAGCTGCAAACTCCGGATTACTCTGACAAGTACCTCTGACAGGAGTAGTCACTGAGGCTACTATATCGAGGTCATAGCCACTGGCACCTACCAGATTTGTCACAGCTGCATTGCGAGCTGACTGATCTATCTCTGCAGTCACTGTGCAACCTGCAGGTATGGTAAACGGGTCTGATATATAATTGACAAACATGGTGCCATCAGGTGTACCGGCAGGGATAACACCCGACCCGCTGGCATAGTAGCTGCAGGTGGTCCGCACACCCGGACAATATAGCGGCAGTGTATCAGGAGCTGTAGATAATATAGAAGAAGCCGTGAGTGTAGTAGGCACACCGCCACAGGTACTCGTGAGTGAGAAATCTATGAGTGATGGATCATATGGAGTAGAAGAGCCGGACTCACAGGAATAGTAGCAGGTAAAGATCAGCTGGTACTGTCCATTGCCGATACAATGAAAGAAGATGTCCCCCCCCTTAAAGTGAGAAGCGCGCGCTTGATGCGAGGAAAGCATCATTCCGGCAAAAAGGACAACTACCGATAAAATCTTTGTAAAATTCTTCATATAAGCAACAAAGTTTTTTAAGAATCCTGACAAAATTAGCAATTATTTCAACTCGGGTACTTGTTAAGACAACAATTGACCGTAATAAAAATAACTGTGACCTATACATTATCCGCATGATATGCCCGATCACACGTTTCCCTTCGTATAAGACTGTATTATGATATAAGTGGTTGCGTTTGTTTTTTCTTTTAAAGTCCTTATACTTGCCGCATATTTGATTAACCAAAATAAAACTACACGATGAAAAAAATTGCAAGCTTTCTGATGGCAGGCGCACTGGTAGCCGCTCTCATGACAACTTCTTCTTGCTCTAAGACTTGTGACGCAGGTTACGAAGGTTCTGATTGCAAAACTGAGATGAGGACTAAATTTATCAACGAGCCTAATGGCTGGTCTGCTGATGAAACAGGTACAAGGTCTGGTCACTCCAATGCATTCACTGTACATATACAGACCTCCTCTACTGCCGTAGACAAAATTCGTATCACGAACTTCTGGAATAGCTTTGTAGGTGATGTAAACGCTACAATGACGAACTCAAACACTTTCACTATCCCTAGCCAGACTCCGGACAATGATGAGTATACTGTAGTAAGTGGTACAGGTACTATCAATAACGGTGTAGTAAGCGTAACATACTCTGTAAGCGATACATCTGGCCATACTGATGCTGTGACAGGTACATGGACTAAGAAATAATTCCTCTCTCAGGAACAATATTAAAAGCCCTCATGCAAATGAGGGCTTTTTTATTTCGCCAGCCTCCACTGTGCGTTTGGTATGAATTACATTAAACACTCTTTATTGACCATGACATCAAAGGGCCGGCTGACATCACAAGTAGCGCAAAAAAATACCCCCGCCGGGTAGCGAGGGTATCTGATAAGGCCTGAAGTGGTCAGCACTTAGTTGCCACCATTCATTTTTGATTTCTTCTTGTCAGAGTTGACATTTGTATTAGGATTGCCACTCATCTTATCCTTCTTGGTCTCGGCGTTGGTATTGCTATTTGCGTTACCATTCATTTTGTCCTTTTTGGGATCTACAGGGGCAGGAGCAGCCTTAGGTTCATCCTTCTTGGCTGGAGTAGTGGCGTGATGCGTAGCAGCATGTCCACCAGCCTTAGGCGCTGGCTCGTTTTTCAGTTTTTCTTCTGCAGCCATGGCTACCTTATCTTCGCATACCTTGGTCAGAGAGTCATCCAGTGTTTTTACTTTATCCTGGACCATCTGGTCTATGGCTGCATTATCCGCATCTTGAGCTTGTTTGTTGGCTGCATCATTATTGCACGCAGTCAGTGCCAGGCCTATAGCCGCTACAGAGCAGAGTTTTATGAGTGTCTTTTTCATTTTATATACTTGGTTTATTCGGTTTTAAAAAATTGAGATTACTTGGTCTCTGCGGTTGCGTTTGCCTTCAGCTCCTCTATCTTGGCATCTACTGCTGCCTCAAGGTTCTTGTCGCAGTCATCAGACTTTGCTTTTACCTCATCTACTACCTTGGCGGCGTAAATAGAGTCCGCTTTTGCACTCTTCTGGTCCTCAGTGAGCGGAGTATACTTGGCACCGCAGCTGCTCAGGATCAGTGCCGCCATAGTACCGAGGGCGAATAATGACATTACTGATTTTTTCATGATGTTGATTTTTATTGTTTTAATGAAAGAATGAACGAATTTAAAAGGATTGC
>JAFDYN010000006.1 GCA_018267385.1 Bacteroidota bacterium
TAGTTGGAGGCAAACTAAAGGAAACATAGAGACATAGAAAATATAGATGCCTTGGCAGAGAAGCAAACTGTTTTGACGGTGTTGTAGGTGACGCTGCGCTAAACACCAATAACGGCTAAAAAAGGGGAGATTTAGAGGGGCATACATGAGGGGCTACTCCATCTCGTACTCCTTCAGCTTGCGGTAGAGCGTAGCGAGTGCGATATTGAGCAGGCGGGCGGCTTCGGTCTTATTCCCGCGGGTATGCTCCAGGACGAGCTGTATGTGGCGGCGCTCCATCTCTGCGAGGTCATAGGTGAGCGGCTGCGCAGTATCATGTTTGAAATCAAAAGGAAGCACAGCGGTGGTCAGCTCACTCTGAGAGAGAATGACAGCACGCTCTATCACATTCTTCAGCTCGCGGATATTACCGCGCCAGCGGTGGCCTTGCAGCGCTTTGAGAAAGTCTGCCTGCATCACCGGCGGCACCTTATTCACCTTATCAGCAAAGACGCGGATGAAGTGTTTCGCCAGTACCTCTATATCACCTCGTCTCTCATCGAGAGAGGGTATATTGATCTGAAACACCGAGAGCCGGTAGTAAAGGTCCGCGCGAAAAAGCCCCTGGTCACTCTCTGCTTTCAGGTCGCGGTTGGTCGCTGCTATCACGCGTACATTGACACTGGTCGTCCTCGTATCTCCCACGCGGATGTACTCGCCCGTCTCCAGCACGCGCAGCAGCTTGGCCTGCAGGTCGAGGCTCATCTCCCCTATCTCATCCAGGAAGATCGTACCACCATTGGCCTCCTCCAGCAGTCCCTTTTTATCCCGCATAGCACCGGTAAAGGCACCTGCTTTATGCCCGAATAACTCACTCTCCAGTATCTCACGGCCCAGTGCACTACAGTTGACCGCCAGAAAAGTGTTGCGCCTGCGCTCACTGGCCTCATGTATACTCTGCGCAAAGACCTCCTTGCCCGTACCCGTCTCTCCCAGCAGCAGCACAGTGGCATCTGTAGGCGCTACCCGCTGCGCCAGGTCTTTGGCAGTGAGTATGGCAGGTGAGCTGCCGAGTATATTTGAGAAATTGTATTTGTCAGCTACCCGCTTTTCCAGCTGGAGGACGCGCTTTTGCAGTCGTGCCTTCTCCAGTGCTTTGCTCAGCACGGGTAGTATCTTTTCATTGTCATCCCCCTTCACCAGATAGTCAAATGCGCCGTTCTTGATAGCGCGCACCCCATCTGCTATGGTACCGAATGCAGTGAGTACGATCACCTCTATGCAGGGATATTTCTCACGGATAGTGCGGCTCAGGTCCACGCCATTGCTATCGGGCAGTTTCACATCACTGATCACCACCTGTATGTCCTCGCGCTCCAGCAGCCGCATACCGGCAGCGGCAGTAGATGCCTCATGCACCTGGTAGCCCTCCAGGCTGATGATGCGCGAGAGCAGGCTGCGCAGTTTCTCCTCATCATCTATGATCAGTATGGACTGTTTCATGCTACGAAAGTAGGAAAGTAATCTGCGGCAGATAAAGTTTCCATCACAATATGCCTTTGCGACCACCTGGCAGGCCTACTCACGGCCATTCACCCGCAGCAGGTAGTCTGCTATATCCTCGCCGCTCTGGCCCTCCTGCTCCATCACCGTGCTCACAGACATCTGTATGATATCGCCCAGGGCATAGGCCCGCTGCCGCCACACGTCATACGCGCCATGGTCGGGATAGCACATCGCCTTGCGGCCACGCAGCACCGCTATACGCTCGCGCGTCAGGCCATCCTTGCCGCCGGTGGCCATCCAGAGGTACTGCGGCATATACATGCTGGCTATCACCGCCGTCTTCTCACTCTCTACGATGGCTACCTGCGCCTCCTCATCCCACCATTGCAGCAGGTGCTCGCCAAATAAACACTGCCCGAGCTGAAACTCCTCTCCCAGCTGCGTATGCACCCACGCTATGTGGCTGTGCGGCTGCTTGACACGGTGTCCCCTGTGGTCGTAGAGCATGACCTTGCCGGTGCGGTAGCGCTGCTCTTTATCTTTCTGCCACCAGATGCTGGCACCGGGCCAGCGGTCAGAGGTGCCGATGCGGTATTGTAGAATGCGCCTATTCACCAGCGCACGCTCAAAGCCCAGCGTGTAGAGATACTGCACGAAGTTGTTATCGCGGAAGTGGACAAAACTCGCCGTGGCCATCCACTCGGGTATATAGGATACCTGCCGCTGCGCGGCGACCTCCGGCACCACGCGCACAGGCGGCGGTGAGGGCCGCGCCACGGTGAAGGTGCTGCGCTGTATGCCCTGCTGGCGCAGGTAGTCCCACGGGCGGAGGTGATAGCCGCAGCTATCCTGCCTGTCGCACCGGCCCACATGGTCGGCCACATGCTGCTGCGTATCGGTATAGACATACCTGGTAAATCTGCGCTGCTGCCCACACTGCGGACACCTGTACCGTGTAGCCGGGCCTTTATACTTTTCAAACTGAAATGGGTATTGGTTCATGTTTTAGAGAATAATGATTAGTGAATAGAGAATAATGAAAGGCATAATGCACCCTCCAGACCTCTCCCGACTGCATCGGGATCTCCGACCTAAAGGGGGGCTTTAACAGCCGCATGCGTGTATTCAGGTCTCCCTTTGTGGAGATGTAGAGGGTAGATAGCAGTGTACAAACTCGCCGTCATGGCACCACACAGATCCGTCATTCCGAAAAAAATCCCGTGAAAAATAAGTGTGATATTTTTGAAGGAATCCCAGCCTCACCGGGGCCGATACCTCACTTATTGCCATTGTTGAGTTCGGGGTTCCTTCTGTTTATGCCGCTCGTTTTTTACTGTTTGAAACCCCGAGGCTTCGGGACGGGATGAGGTGCGTGAGTGGGCTAAGGCTGTTTCCTGTTTCCGTTTCCTACCTAACGGAAACAGGAAACATATCCGAGGGCGATAGAGTACATAAACGCGGATAGTATTATATATTCATAAAGTGAAAAGAGGTGGCTATACATATATTATTACCAATAAAAGACACTCGGTGCTCTACACAGGTGTCACAGCTGACCTGCGCAGCAGAATGCACGATTACAAGACTAAGCGTAACCCCAAGAGCTTTGCTACCAGATATAACTGTGATATACTAGTATATTATATACACTTCACACATATCGAAGAAGCGATCGCTGAAGAAAACCGTATCAAGCAATTAAGCAGAGCAAAGAAGCTGGATCTCATTTTTGCGATGAATCCCCTTTGGAAAGACCTATACGACACCCTGGATTGAAGTACAAACAAGTTCGTTTTTTCTCCAAAAAAAGAGATCGTCATTCCGAAAAAATTCCCGTGAAAATAAGTGTGATATTTTTGAAGGAATCCCAGCCACAAAAAAGGCAGGTATACCGCTCTTACACATTCTTGAGGTTTGGGATTCCTTCAGTTTTATATCGCATATTTTTTATTGATTGAAAAACTTTCGGAATGACGTGCGTGGATGGGATTTCTTGTTCCCCGTTCCTGTTTCCTAGTAAACGGGAACAGGGAACAAGGTTTGCGAAGGCGTCAGAGCTGATAGAAAGACATAATGCGGCCAGTAATTTCAATTTCAATCGCAAATTTGTCTCCGTTGTATTCAATAGCAGGTCTACCTTTTTTTCCTCGCAAGTACTTTGATAAGGTGCCATATCTACCACTGGTTGATTGTGCAATTCTTACTTCTAGAAAATGATTTTTTATATGCTCCTCTTCTTGGAGCAAAACCTTTTTAAGAAGTTGAAAAATCAATTCGTGTTTATAACTAAAAAAGGTTCGTGGTTTGTTATTCGGATTTCCAAATTTAGTTTCTTCGACATGTCTAACATAGATATGAATATATCTTTCAAAGTCGAGGAATATGCACACAAACCAATGTATAAATGTGACTTGGTCAAATTCTGCTGCTATTTTTAGGAGCGTTTTGTAATCAGATATATAATGGCTGTTGATCCTCTTTTCGTTATCTACTGTCCGGAGTATCTCTTTACGGATTATTGCTTTTCTTGCTTGATGGCGTAACGATAGCCAGTTGAAATAATATTCAGCTTCTTCATCTGAGACGGCAATACCTAAATCAAATTTGAAATGAACAACTAATGCGTAGACTGAAGGTATGCTTACTAGTTCCTCTAAATATTCTTGTAATGATTCTTGATTCAAAACGTACTTAGCAGCCAAATACCTGTACAAATCTTCTTTAGTTATTTCGTAAGATTCTTTGATGTTTCTATCAATAAGGTAGATATGTGCGCACAGCGCCATTTCGACATCATATTTGAGTCGACTGGGGATTGAAAAAGGAAGATTTTTCTTCATTACGGTTCTTTATATAAAGATATAATAAGTTCTGTTCCCTGTTCCCGTTTATCAGCAAACAGGAACAGGGAACAAGAAGATTACTCCTCACTTTCAGGTTGAGGATTGTCCCAGCCGTTCTTTTTTGCCTTTTCAAACAATTTAGCAACAGCGCTGCGATGCGCATAACCTAGCATTTCTGCTATCTCATCGTACTTCTTACCAGAGTTGTGTAGCTCCTTTGCCTGCTCCCATTTCGCCCGGCTCTCCTCCTGCTCGTAGCCGCGCGATAGCTGGGTGAAGTCTACCCGCTCGCCGGTCACGGTGAAGGTCAGCGTGTCGGGGCAGAAGGCGAGGACGTGGCTGTGCGTCTTGTCCAGGTCGGGCAGGTAGTTGCCCTTGACCAGGCAGAGGTGGCGGTGATGCGGGCGGTGATGGTCGCGGCGCAGCTCTATGCCGAGCCGCATCTTGGCCTCAAAGCCCTGCCCGCCCAGAAAGTTATTCTTGCTCGGCAGCAGCTCCTCGGTCCGCTTGCCCGTATGGTGCAGGAAGAGGATGAGGCACTTCAGCTCGTTTGCCAGCAGGTAGTACGGCTTTAGAAACTCGCGGATCTTGTGCGTGTCCTTCAGGTCGTGCGGATAGAGATCTGAGAAGCAGTCTATGATCACGAGGTCGGCAGGCTTCACAGACAGGTTTCTGCGCAGAGTGGTGAGCAGGTCCTCATAGTGGAAGATGAAGCGCAGGCCGTGCAGCTTCTGATCTCCATAGCGCCGTGTCTGGCGGCGCAGTACGGTGCGTGTGGCGTCGCGGCTATCCTCCGTAGAGACGTAGACCACGCTGCGGTGCTGCGCGTGTATAGGGTAGTGCAGGAAGTGGCCGGAGCCTGCGCAGATATCCTCTGCCAGCTGGCGGAGTATGGCACTCTTGCCGGTGTCTGAGCTGCCCGCCAGGCAGGCCAGCCCCTGCGAGTGCAGCAGCCCCTCTATCAGAAACTGCATATCCTCCTCACTCTCTCCCAGCAGGTCGGGCGCGGTGACCTCATGCTCCAGCTGCTGCGCCTCACGGCTGCACTGCTCGAGGTCATCCAGTAGCTTTTGCGGTACAAAGGGTGCCGGGCGCTCACCGCCGGGCATAGCATCATAGTGTTCCATTTTCATGAAATTATTTTGGGTGTGATAAATGTGCCGTGCTGCCTGTATGGAGCCGTGCGTGTGTGTGAAATAGTGGTCCGGATTGTCCTCTGGCCAGAGGTGCTGATCAGCTGTAGCGGGATCGGAGTCCATAGGTCCCGTTTACAATGGCAAATCAAAGTAAATTTTGCTGCAAAGCCTAGTTTTAGCACATGGAGTTATCCTCAAAGATGTGCATAGAAAAAGTGCTGTACTGCGCATGTACATTGCGTTGTGGGGTATTCGCTTTGATACAGAAGAAGATGTATAAGGGTGGTCATCGGGTGGTCACCACATTACCGCCCGCATCATAAAAAAAGAGCCACACCCACAGGTGCAGCTCCTTGTATTTCTTGATCAGTACCGGCTCATAGATAGGTGCATCAGGCGGGCCTCTCTACCTCAGTGCCGCGTGTGCTGAGCTCCATGAGGTGCTTCACCAGATTGTCGGCACGGGTCAGTTGCATTTTCTTTTTGATGCGGTGCCGTAGCTGCTCATAGCCGCGCGCTCCTGACCCGAAGAGGCGCGACAGCTCCTTGTCTGTGAGGCCAGTTTTGATCAGGCCGCAGGCATGTACCTCGCGAGGTGTCAGCGCAGGATACAGGTCTGCCACGGTCTGGAAGAGGCCGTGATTGCCCTCATCTATCTTCTGCTGCAGCACGGCTTTCTCCTGCTCGGTGATGCGGGTAGTCCCTATCTTCTGCATGATGGCGGGTATGGTGGTCTGGGCGCTGCCCTTCTGCTTTTTCAGCCCCTCGAGAAAGGCCTTCAACTCATCCAGCAGTTTTACTTTCTCGTGCAGATTGATAGCAGTGAGCTGCATCTCCTTATTCATAGCCTCTACCTGCTGCTGCAGCAGCCTGCGTGTCAGCTCCTCCTGCTCCAGCGTATGCCTGGTGCGGGCAGCCTCCATCTTCTGCAGGTGAGACTGCATGCTCTGCGCCTCCAGCATCTCTCCCTCTGCGTGCTTCAGCTCGTAGGCTTTCATGAGCTTTTTGGCATCGCCGGTGGCCCTGCCCCAGGCATAGTAGATCTCGTGTGCCAGGCGGTAGCAGTTTCGCACAGAGGTGCTGTGCTGCATCCTGACATACTCCGGCATACAGCGGTCGAGTAGTTTTATGGCTCTCTGGTAGTGCCCCTCCTGATAGGCCACGGTAGCTGAGGCATACTGATACTGTAGATAGGCGCCTGATGTGGTATCCGTACCGATGTGCTGCGCAGCCTCCCTCAGGTACAGCTGCTGCCTGGTGGCTATGTCTTTGCGCTCGCGGGCTGTCAGTGCCTTGGCCCGATAGAGCAGGTGGTAGTGTACGGTGGCTATCAGGTAGGACTGCAGCAGATAGGCGCGGTGCGTCTCATCTCCCCGGAGCAGCGCTATGATCTTCTCATACCAGGCGGTAGAGCTGCGGTAGTCTTTCTGCTCCTCGTGGTAGACGGTGAAGTAGCTGTAGACATTGAACCTATTGTAGGTAGAGACACCGGGCATCTCAGTGATGGCGAGTGACCGCTCCAGGTATGGCAGTGCATTGTCAAAATCCGCATTGGCCATATAGGTATTGGCTATCTGGGTGTAGAATACGGTGATGATATTGCGGTGCCATATATCAGGCTCGCCCATGGCTTTGAGCTTGTCCAGCGCCAGCAGGCTCACCTTCATCTTCTCATCGTACTGATTTTTTTTGCCGTGTATAAAGGCCATACGCGTCAGGTACACCACCTGCACGCGGAGCGATACCCTATCCAGCAGCTGGTCACGCACCTGCAGCACGATCTCCTCTCCCTCTGCTATGTTGCCATTCATAAAGAAATGGCGGGCCCGCGCCAGCATGACCTGCGCCGCCTCGTCGTATTGCTCCGTTTTGAGAAAGTAGGTGGTGAGCTTTTTGTGGTCTATGCCCTGCCGGTCAAAATCATTGCGGATAGAGGCTATGAGCAGTGTGAGCAGGTCTGCCATGGCCCTGATACGCTGCGGTGCTGCGGCGTAGTATTGCTTTTTGAAAGCATCCAGCTCCTGCGCAGCCGCCGTAGTATCCTGAGAGATCAGCTCAGAGATACCTGACAGCCGGTGCTGTAGTATATCAGCATATCTCAGCGTCCTGGCAGTGGGCATGGGTGGGAGTTGTCGTGTTTTTGTCGTGAAGGTAAATATACGTCATAGCATACTTTTGATGCGATCAATTTTCACATAAATAAACCCAACCCGCCAACATGACAAAGCACTCTACTCCCATCAAGATGTACCTGCTGGTACTCGTGCTGCTATCGCTCTGCACAGCCTATGCACAGGCTCCGCAGCGGATCAACTATCAGGCCGTAGTGCGCGATGCGACGGGCGCAGTGAGCGCCAATGCGCAGGTCTCAGTGCGGTTTTCCATACATGATGGCAGCCCCGGAGGTACCATCGTCTATCAGGAGGTGCACAGTGTCACTACCAATCAGTTTGGCCTCATGACCGTGGCCATAGGCAGCGGACAGACAGGAGGCAGCCTCAGCCAGGTGGCCTGGGGCAGTGGTGATAAATACCTGGAGACAGATGTAGACCCTGCAGGCGGGAGCAACTATATTATCATGGGTACCTCGCAGCTGATGAGTGTGCCTTATGCGCTCTTTGCCGGCAGCGCGATCAATGCTGCTACCGGGCCGACAGGTGCCACGGGTGCCACCGGCGCAGCAGGAGCGCAGGGAGCGACAGGAGCCGACGGGCCTACAGGAGCTACAGGTAGTACAGGCGCTACAGGTAGTGCCGGCCCTGCCGGAGCCACAGGTGCCACAGGCAATGATGGCGCTACAGGCCCACAGGGCAGCACCGGCGCCACAGGAGCTACGGGTGCAGGCGTGACCGGGCCTACGGGTAGTATCGGTGCCACCGGCAGTGATGGTGCTACGGGACCCCAGGGTGCTACCGGACCCACAGGGCTGGCAGCAGCAGACGGCGCGACAGGAGCTACAGGCCCTACAGGAAATGATGGACCTACAGGTGCACAAGGTGCCACTGGCAATAACGGTGCAACAGGTTTACAAGGTATAACAGGACCTACAGGCGCACAGGGTGCCACAGGTTTGCAAGGTGCAACGGGTTTACAAGGTATAACAGGACCTACAGGTGCGCAAGGAGCTACAGGTGCTACCGGGAATAATGGCGCGACAGGTCTTCAAGGCGCAACGGGAGCTACGGGTCTGCAAGGTTTAACAGGACCTACAGGTGCCCAAGGCGCTACAGGTGCGCAGGGAGCTACTGGCAATGACGGTGCCACAGGTCTGCAAGGTGCAACGGGCAATGATGGTGCAACGGGTTTACAAGGTATAACAGGACCTACAGGAGCAACTGGTGCACAAGGAGCTACAGGTCTGCAAGGTATAACAGGTCCTACAGGAGCACAAGGCGCTACAGGTGCGCAGGGAGCTACTGGCAATGACGGCGGTGCTGGACCTATAGGCGCACCGGGACCTACCGGCAATGACGGACCTGCAGGAGCCACAGGACCGCAAGGTGCAAGGGGTGCCACAGGAGCTACAGGTGCCACCGGTACAGGTACTACAGGCCCGGCAGGTAGTACAGGACCTACCGGACCGATCGGTCTCACAGGGCCTACAGGCGCCGCTGTCACCGGTCCTACGGGGGCTACAGGCCTCACAGGGCCTACAGGCAGCCTGGATAGCGGCACTGCCATAGGCAATACGACCTACTGGGATGGTACCAGGTGGGTGGTCAACTCCAATAACATTTTCAATAAAGGTGATAGCGTAGGTATCGGCACATCCACTCCTCACGCCAAACTGGAAATAGCCAATGCAGATATGCTGGTCAATGGCATCACCGTAGGCAAAGGGCACTATACCGCGACCTTTAATACGCAATACAGCACTGCGGTAGGCCTGCAGGCGCTGGCCGTCAATAATAACGGCACACTCAATACGGCTGTAGGGTATATAGCTCTGGGTGCAAACAGGGATGGATTTCAGAACGTAGGCGTAGGGCCATATGCGCTCAGCCAGAACTCCGATGGCTACAGCAATGTATCTATAGGCGCCTATACGATGGTGAATAATTTCATAGGACGTGAGAATACGGCAGTAGGTACAGGCGCACTCTACTACAACTATAACGCTATAGGCAACACAGCCATAGGCAGCAGGACCATGCAGGCCAACTACAACGGACTCGTGAATACGGCTGTAGGCGCGGGCGCACTCATGAACAATGTAGACGGCATAGGCAATACCGCCGTAGGTGTCAATGCTGCTGACTCATCGACCAATGGCTGGTATATCACCTCCATAGGCTATGAGTCCGGCCCCGGTGCAGACAATCTTTTCAACGCGACTGCTATCGGAGCCTTCGCTACGGTCAATACAGACAATAGCCTCGTACTGGGCAATAATGTCAATGTAGGCATCGGCACCAGTGAGCCATCATCACTGCTGGATGTAGCAGGCAATATCAAAGCACAAACTCTGCAACTGACCAATGGCGCCACGGACGGCTACCTGCTCACCAGTGATACCAGCGGCAATGCCACCTGGCAAAAGAGCAAACTGCCTGATGGTACCAATCCGGGAGAGATGCTCTACTGGGATGGCAGCCAGTGGGTCACCATACCGGTGGGTGCCAGCGGCGCTACGCTGACCTTCTGCTATGGCATACCTACCTGGGGCACCTGTCCTGCCCACATACCTATCCTGCAGACAGGCAGCATGTCTGCCATCTCTATGACGGGAGCTACCGCCGCCGGTACTGTGGTGTATGATGGTACAGTATCTGTCACCGTCCGCGGTGTCTGCTACAGCACCTCGCCCAATCCTACCATAGCTGACCTGCATACCACCAATGGTACCGGCACGGGGACATTCAGTAGTCCTATCACCGGCCTGGCCGGCAATACGACCTACTATGTGCGCGCCTATGCCACCAATAGCCAGGGTACAGGCTATGGCGACCAGGTCAGCTTTGTGACGGCCAATCCCGTGGTACCTACTCTGGTGTATGCTTCATCAGCTACTACTACGAGTACTACGGTAGCCTACACAGCAAAAATATCCAGCGATGGTGGCGCTGCGATCACAGCACGCGGCCTATGCTATGGCACCTCTGCCAATCCTACGATAACAGGATCTCACACTACCGCCGGCTCAGGTACGGGTTCATTTACCTCGCTGATCGCCGGCCTGACAGTCAATACCACCTATCACATCAGGCCCTATGCTACCAATAGTGTGGGCACAGGCTATGGTCCGGATTCTATTGTGACCACTCCATATTTCTGGCTGGGTGAGGCATATGGCGGCGGAGTGGTATTCTACATAGATGGCTCCGGCCAGCATGGCCTGATAGCCGCCGCCGCAGACCAGTCTGCAGGATCACCATGGCAGTCTGCTACAGGTGCTTATGGCTATGGCATCAATGCTAATAACACGGCCACCGGTGCAGCCAATACGAGCGCTATCATGGCATTCTGGAGTACAGCTACTGATACCTTTGCCGCTAAGGTGGCGAGCAACTACCGCGGCGGAGGATACACAGACTGGTACCTGCCTGCGAGCATAGAGCTGCAGAATCTGATGAAAGTAAAAGCTGTGGTCGGAGGGTTCGCTACAGGCACTTACTACTGGAGCTCCAGCAAGGAGCCTGCTACAGTGGCCTACGGCAATATCAATACCACGAGCCTTACGATATACGAAGCTATCTGTATCGCCACCGAGCCCAGGCGCCCCGGTACCAGAGGTACACCTACCAGTGTATTTGTCGGTTCGCCGTCTACGTCTTATCGCATCAGGGCCATCAGGGCCTTCTAGGCGGCCCTGCCTCAGTGATCAGACGGCCTTCTGCCCCATGCAGAGGGCTGTTTGTTTTCATACACCCCCATCATATCAGCGTGTGATACCATTCATTTTATCCATGCTAAATGTTTAATGAGCTGAAGCAGTGTATAGTATCAGTGTTGTGATTTTTTACCTTTTGTCGTAGGGCGATGCGTGCTAGTTTTACCCATAGGTGGCAATATTTGCGGCTCGGATTTTGAAACACTACGATCATGGCAGAAAGCATCAAGACGACCATAGATACTGCGCAGTACCTGGACTGCCTGCAGTATATAGAGCAGTACTGGGAGCGCATCACGTGCCACTACCCGCGGGATAAGTATGCACACTTTGGCTTGCCCAAAGACTTCGTATGTCCGAGCGAGGGCATTTATAAAAATGACCAGTTCTACTGGGATAGCTACTTCACCATCCTCGGGCTGGTACGCTGTGGCCGCACGCCATTGGCGCAGGGTATGGTAGACAATTTCATCTTCATGCAAAAGCGCTTTGGCATCATACCGATGCGCAACAGGTGGTTCAATCTCGGTGGCTCGCAGATACCTTTTCTCACCTCTATGATCATGGAGGTGTACCACTCCCGGCCCAATAAGGCATGGCTGCGCAAGGCCATGACCGCCGCAGAGCAGGAGCTGAAGAGCTACTGGATGAATCCTGACCTCACAGAGCTGCACCTGGTGTACCAGGGCCTCTCCCGCTACTGTGATCACTACATCACCCACCTGGCCGCAGAGCATGAGTCCGGCTGGGACATGACATCGCGCTTTCGCGATCAGTGCCTCTACTACCTGCCGGTAGACCTGAATAGTGCCCTCTTCAAATACGAGACCGACCTGGCCGAGTACTACCGTATAGCAGGCAATACGCAGCGCTACAAGCAGTACCTGGCTGCCGCAGAGGCGCGTACGTACGCTATGAATGAGCTGATGTGGAATCAGTCTCAGGGCTTCTTCTTTGACTATAACTTTAAGACTAAAAAGCGCAGCAGGTTTCACTCGCTGGCGGGCTTCTACCCGATGTGGGCCAAGATGGCCACTCACCTCCAGGCCAAGAAGATGAAGGACAACCTCCACCTCTTTGAGTATGACTACGGCCTGGCCAACTCACAGGCTACCGGCCTGATGAAGGACTACCGCCAGCACGACTACCCTAATGGGTGGGCACCCCAGCACTGGATCGTGATCAAGGGGCTGATGAATTACGGCTTTGTAGAAGATGCGATGCGTATCGCAAAGAAATACCTCGACCTGAATAACCGCATCTTTACCGAGACGGGTGTGCTCTGGGAGAAATACGATGTGGTGAAAGGTATCGTGAGTACCTCTGAGCGCTATGCCACACAGTCAGGCTTTGGCTGGACCAATGCGGTCTTCGTACGCCTAATCAGCAAGTTTGGCAATAACGGTGAGCCCGTGGTGTGAAATGATGGGATCAGGGCTGCTTCGTTCTCGGGCGCATGAGCCCCTCCTGCGATACTGTGGCTACCAGCCGGCCATCTCTCGTGAAAATATGACCTGTGGTGAGCCCACGTGCCCCTGAGGCGATGGGTGATACGAGGTCAAACAGCAGCCAGTCACTCAGGTCTACCTCCTGGTGAAACCAGATGGCATGATCCAGACTCGCGAGCTGCGTATTGAGTATGTTAGCGTTCTTGGTATGCGGACGTAGTGCCGTAGAGAGCACATTGTAGTCAGAGGCGTAGGCTATGAGCTGCTGTACGGTGCGCCACTCCAGTGCTGCGGGCACCTCCTTAAATTTGAACCATACACGCGTATACGGGCTGGCCTCCTCCCCTTGCTTGATCTCCGGCTGGCAGGAGCGCATCTCCAGCGGGCGGGCTATATTTAGGTAGGCCTTCATCAGCCCGGCTATCTGCGGGTGTGTATTTTCATCTACGTGTATCCACTGAGATAGCTCCTCGGGCAGAGGCACTCCCTCAGGCATCGGCACCTGGTGAAAAAATCCTTCCTCCTTTTTCTGAAAAGACGCCGCCATCACAAAGATCGGCACATCATTCTGCTTGGCCTGTATGAAGCGGGTGGTAAAGCTGCCGCCGTCGCGTATCTCCATGACATGGTACATGATGGGCAGGCTGAGATTGCCGGGGAGGATAAAGTAGCAGTGCAGCGAGTGGCAGATGCGCTCTGCAGGCACGGTGCGTGTAGCGGCATTCAGCGCCTGCGCCACCACCTGCCCTCCAAACACGTTGGGGCTGCCCATGAAATTGCTCGTGCCTTGAAACACGGTCTCAGAAAGTTGCTTTAGCTCTATAAGGTCCAGTAGCTCTGATGTGGTCTGCATATGCGTGCAAGGTAATTGATAATCTGCAATCTGCCGCCGGCAATGATGCGGCACAGCATAGAGGCTGACAGATGTCATCCGTAGCCTCTGCTCCGGCATTTATATTTGCCATAGATCAAATATAACATGAAGCGTATATCTAAACTAGCTTTTGTAGCACTTATCTCCCTGGTAGCCCTGGCCTCATGCAAAAAGAACACGGACGCCGGTGCGTATGGCTACTCCTACTGGACGGGTGCCATACCCAACTCTTACTATATGTACAATATCATGGGTGAGCCTGGCCGCACAGTGACCGGCAAGCCCTTTCTGGTCATGAAATATGACAAGGTGACGCTGCAGGTGATAGACTGTGAGTTTGGCCTCAGTGAGGTGACTCAGACCGGCTACAGCACCCCTAGCGGTATAGGTGTAGCGCCTGAGCCTACGCTGAATGCCTCGACCATAGACTATCAGAGCAAACTGGGCCTCGTATCGCCCGTAGACCTCCTCGTAGAGTGGGATATCAGCGGCTATACTACCAAAGACAGCGTCATCAATGGCTACCAGTCCTTTTCTTTCCACCGCAAAAGCAGTGGCATAGGCGGCATACAGTATGACGATGCATTCCACTTCACCTACGATAATGGGTCCCTGCATGGCACTATGCAAAATATAGACACGGTCTACTACCTGGGCAACCAGTCTGACAGCGTGGGCTTCAATCTGCTGAAGCTCTGAGCGCCACAGCCATTTTGTGCAGATTTACCGATATTTAGCGCATGAGATCTGTATCCAGGATTGGTGTTTCATTGCTTATCATCCTGCTCTCGCACTGTGCCCTCAGGGCAGTGCACGAGCCTCTCCGGTACATCTTCCGCAATGGTCAGGAGGGCTACCGCATGTACCGCATACCGGCTGTAGCTGTGATGCCTGACGGGCGCATAGTAGCCTTTGCCGAAGGCAGGCAGAGCCTCTTTGACCATGGCAAGATAGACATAGTGATGAAGAGCTCAGCAGACAGTGGCCGTACCTGGAGCCCGCTGCGCATCGTATGGAGCGAGCCATCAGGCACCTGCGGCAATCCCGCTCCCGTACTGGACACGAGGACCGGCCATCTACTACTGCTCTGCACCTACAATAACCAGAAAGTGATCTGCCTCTCCTCTGCCGATCAAGGGCGCACCTGGTCTGCACCCCGCGATATCACCCCTCAGGTCAGGCCGGATATATGGGCGTGGTATGCCACCGGGCCCGGCCACAGCATACAGGTAGAGGAGGGTGTGTACCAGGGCCGCCTCGTCATAGCGTGCAATCATACAGTGCGCGGGTCTGCGGAGCACATCTCCCACGTGATACTATCTGACGATGACGGCGCTACATGGCGGGCAGGAGGCAGCGTGCCCTGTGCCGGTAGTGACGAGTGTACCGTAGCAGAAACACCGGGCGGTACCCTGCTGCTCAATATGCGCAATGAACAGCGCAAGGTACCAAACCGCAAAGTAGCATACAGCCGCGACGGCGGCGGAAGCTGGACGGGATGCACCTATGACTCTACACTCATAGAACCCATGTGCGAGGGTACCCTGTGCAGGCTGCATGGTACATCTGGTGTGATGCTCTTTTGCAATCCGGCCCATCGCAACAGGCGGTGCAGGCTGACCCTACGCGTGAGCCATGACTATGGCTCTACCTGGAGCCGCTCAGTCCTGCTGCACAGCGGCCCCTCTGCCTATAGCGACCTGGCCGAACTGCCCGGTGGTGATATCCTCTGCATCTACGAGGCGGGACGCCTATGGCCCTATGGCGGTATAGCCATACTCAGCATACCGGCAGCAGAGATGAGCCAGCCCTGACGTCATGACAAAAGTCAGTTTCTGCGCCCTGCGGGAAAAGTTATTTTCGCAGGCTTAAATCAGGATATGAGTGTAGAAAAGATGCTGCATGAGCGCAGCAGCGGCCAGTGTGAGCTTTGCAAAAGTACAACAGACCTGAGCCTCTATGAGGTGCCACCACACTCTGACGGCACGGTAGATGATACCCTGCTGATCTGCGGCAAATGCAGCCGCCAGCTCAATAAGAAAGAGGAAACAGACCAGACTCACTGGCAGTGCCTGAATGAGAGCATGTGGAGCGAGGTGCCTGCCGTGCAGGTGGTGAGCTGGCGCATGCTAAACCGACTGCGCAATGAGAGCTGGGCCTCTGAGGCGCTGGATATGATGTACCTGGACGATCAGACCCTGGCCTGGGCCAAAGCCACCGGGGATCATGAGAATAGCACCGAGGTACAACTACACCGCGATAGCAACGGCAACCTGCTGGAGAACGGCGATAACGTGGTCCTGATCAAAACACTCGATGTGAAAGGCTCTACCATCAGCGCCAAGCTGGGCACCGTAGTGAAAGGTATACGCCTCGTAGCGGACAATCACGAGCAGATAGAAGGCAAAGTAGATGGCCAGACCATCGTGATCCTGACCAAATACCTGAGGAAGGGATAAACCCCTCTCCTGCTTTCCTACATTTTTTCTCTCCGTAGCGGGGGTATGTAACATTTGTTCCGCACTACGTTTTTGCGCTGCCGCATCTTTGTATTGCAATAAGCAAAGAAGAGGTGACAGCACTACTCAAAAAATACAGACTGGAGATCATAGGCGTGATCGTAGGCGCTATAGGCGGCTATATGTATTACCACTTTGTAGGCTGTGCCACAGGCACCTGCCCCATTACCTCAAAGCCACTGAATAGTACCCTCTATGGCGCCCTGCTCGGCGGCCTGCTCTTCAGTAGCTTTGAGCCCTCACAGAAACATTTAGAAACAGAAAAATAAAACAAGCAAACATGAAAAAGACGATCATCGATGTCAGGACACCCGGAGAGTTTTATGGCGGGCATGTAGAGGGCAGCATCAATATCCCGCTGGGCGAGCTGCAAGGGCGTGTAGATGAGATACGCGCTATGAAGGGACCTATCGTACTCTGCTGCGCCAGCGGTGGCCGCAGCGGCCAGGCTACAGGCTACCTGCAGAGCCTGGGTATAGAGTGTAGCAATGGCGGCAGCTGGATAGCCCTGCTGAACAACAATTAATTTATCATTACCAAATAGAGAAAGAATACATGATACAGATGCTGAAAAACCTCTTTGGCCTGGGCCCGGGAGTAGACTACAATGAGCTGATGGCCAAAGGTGCCGTGATAGTAGACGTACGCACCAAAGGCGAGTACGCAGGCGGCCATATCAAAGGCTCCGTGAATATCCCGCTCAATAACCTGCAGAGCCAGCTGAAGCAGATCAAGAAAGACCGTCCGGTCATCACCTGCTGCGCCTCAGGCATGCGCAGTGCCTCTGCCAAGGGGATCCTGCAAAGTGCAGGCTACGAAGCCTACAACGGCGGCGGATGGATGAGCCTCAAAAGCAAACTGAACTAAGCACATGAACACAACCCTTATCAACAGGATCACTACCGGCTGGACCTTTGTCCGTGCGCTGTACCTCATCATGGGCATCATCTTTATGGTGCAGGCTATAGGTGAGCGCCAGTGGATGATGCTGGCCTTTGGCGCCTACTTTGGCTCTATGGGTCTCTTCAACTATGGCTGCGCCTCCGGTGCCTGCTATACAGGCATGACCGACACACGCAGTCAGTATGCAGACAAGACCGTAGAGACAGAGTACGAAGAGGTGCAAGGCCGCCAGTGATACCATCATAAGACATGGCCCGCAGTATCAGCATGAGGGATACTGTGGGCTTTTATTATTTACCATCAAAAACATATCGTATGAAAAAGACCTTTTGGTTTCTCACCATCCTGACGGGCATCCTGCTCTATAGCTGCTCCCAGAGCCAGGCCACGGGCAGTGGCGGCCAGCTCAATGTGACTGACTTTGCCGCCAAGGTGAAGCAACTGCCCGATGCTCCCATACTGGATGTACGCACGCCAGGCGAATTTGACAAAGGACACCTGGATCAGGCAAAGAATGTAGACTGGAATGGCAGCGACTTTGACGCACAGGTAGCCAGCCTGGATAAATCAAAACCGGTACTCGTCTATTGTCTGAGCGGTGGCCGTAGCGGAGCCGCAGCAGCACACATGCGCGCTGAGGGCTTCAAAGAAGTGTATGAAATGGAGGGCGGCATCATGAAGTGGCGCGCTGCTGATTTGCCACTCACCACCGGCAGCACCGCAGCCAAACCTGCTGGCATGACGCAGGAGCAGTTTGCCGCTATGGTGAAGTCTGACAAGCTGGTGCTGGTAGACTTTTACGCTGACTGGTGCGCTCCCTGCCAAAAGATGAAACCCTACCTGATGGAGATCAAAGACGACATGAAAGATAAAGTAGAAGTAGTGCGTATCAATGCCGACGACAACCAGACCCTCTGCAAGGATCTGAAGATAGACGCACTACCGGTACTACAGCTCTATCGTGGCGGCCAGCTCTCGTGGACCAATCAGGGATACATCAGTAAGGAAGAAGTAGTAAAGAAACTCTAATAGAGGACAACTCGTTTCCTTTGTTTTAGAATGGCCCGGTCAGCATAGCGCTGACCGGGTTTCTTTTTGTGAAGATCATAGCAAAGGAAAAGCCCCGGCGGTTTGAGGGCCAGGGCTCTTATCAGTAAAACGATTATAAACATCAGGCCATCGCTGCCTGCGCAGGCTGGCTCAGCTTCATTTCTGCATCGCAGCTACTCCATGTATTGTAGCCACCTGAGACATTCTTCACGCCTGTGTAGCCGTTTTGCAGCAGTATCTGCTGCGCCAGATAGCCGCGGAGGCCTACCTGGCAGAATACATTTACCTCGCTGCCTGCCGGTACCTCTGAGAGCCTGCTGCGCAGCGAGTCTACCGGTATATTGATCGCTCCGGGTATACTGCCACGGCCAAACTCCTCAGGAGTGCGCACATCTATGAGCATGGTACCTGCCGGCTGCGTAGCCACCTGGTCCCAGTATATCACATTATGCTTGCCCGTCAGGATATTATCTGCTACAAATCCCGCCATATTGACCGGGTCTTTGGCAGAAGAGTATGGCGGTGCATATGCATGCTCAAACTCCATGAGATCATATATGGTGCCCTCCTTGCGGATCAGCGAGGCTATCACGTCCAGACGCTTGTCAGCACCATCATAGCCAGCTACCTGCGCGCCATACAGCCTGCCGGTATCCGGTGCAAAGGTGATCTGTATCGTCATCTGCTGCGAGCCGGGATAGTAGCCTGCGTGAGAGCCGCTGTGCGTGGTAGATACATGATGAGGGATATTGGCTGCGCGGAGGTGTTTGGATGCCATACCTGTCACGCCGGTGGTCATATCAAACACTTTCACGATAGCTGTATTGATAGCGCCATGATATTTTTCTTTATTGCCCAGTACGATGTTGTTAGCACAGATGCGGCCTTGCTTATTGGCAGGGCCTGCGAGGTAGGTATTCATAGATACCCCGGTGAAAGGATTGGCAAACTCTATCGCATCACCTACAGCGTAGATATCCGGATCAGAGGTCTGGAGGTATTCATTGACATAGATACCTTTGGCGGTACCGAGCCTGAGCCCTGCACTCACTGCCAGGCGCGTATCAGGACGCACTCCTATGGAGAGGATCACTACATCAGCATCTATAGGCTCCTGATCTTTCAGCAGCACCTTGAGGCCTGCATCTGTTTTTTCGAAGCCTGCCACAGCCGTATTGAGTTTCAGCTTGACACCCTTGGAGCGGATGTGGCTTTGCACCTTGGCCGCTACGGCAAAATCCAGCGGAGCCAGTACCTGCCCTATCATCTCTATCACAGTCACATCCATGCCCAGTGCGTGAAGGTTCTCTGCCATCTCCAGGCCTATGAAACCAGCACCTACGATCACCGCCTTGCCGGATTTGTGTTTGTCCACGTAGGCTTTGATATAGTCGGTATCGTTCACATTGCGCAGGGTAAAGATCCCCTCTGAGGCGATACCCGGCAGTGGTGGCCGCACAGGATCTGCTCCCGGAGAGAGCACCAGTTTGTCATAGCTCTCCTCATATTTTTTGCCGGTATTCAGGTCTATGGCCTGTACTACTTTGCGGGCTGCGTCTATCCCGGTCACTTCAGACCTGACACGCACATCTATATTGAAGCGGGCATTGAATGCTGCTGCTGTCTGCACAAAGAGCTTATTGCGCTCCTGGATCACCTCTCCTATATAGTACGGCAGGCCACAGTTGGCATAGGAGATATACTCTCCCTTTTCAAAAATGATGATCTCGGCTTTTTCGTCCATTCTCCTCAGACGGGCTGCGGTACTCGCCCCACCAGCCACGGCACCTACGATGATGTATTTCATGTTGTATCAGTATTGTGACTGCAAAGGTAGCGCAGCCATCAGCGGTACATCGGTACAAATGTTACAGACACCTCACCTATCTGCCTTCGGCATCTTTCCTCTCCAAAGGAGATGAAAAAGAACCGCTGGGTTAATTCGAGCTTATAAGTGGAGGGCTGTCACTTCCTGGAAAGTGCAATCAATCATACCGGTAAGGCTCCTCATGATAGGCCATCTGGCGGATATTCTCTAGTACGCGCCCCATATAAATGCGCCAGAAGGTATTGGCAAAAAGCCAGTTGAGCGGATACAAGACAGGCACATCAGCATGCAATGTATAAGTATAATCTATCCTGACCTGGCCGGGCGCTACCTCTGTGGTCTGCCACTCTCCTACGAATCGGCTAAAGCCGATCATATTCATTTTGAAATCTGCTACCTGTATCTTCCAGTACTGATTCTCCACGCGCTCCAGCACTGTATCACTGGACACCTCTCCACCGCCAAACAGCAGGGACTTTGAAGCAAAACAGATCTTGCTATAGCCGGGCTTGCCCCAATGCTTATCCTCTGTGCAATGCGTGATAGCAGGCATGATGATAAATCCTGTATGCACCTTTGATATATCGCAGAGCATAGGCGTTTTGAAAGCCCGCTCCAGCGAACATGCATAAATAGTACTGACTTTGACCTTAAACTCCATACGCCTTCTTACATCAATGTATGGCTTCAGCTTTGATCGTGTCCACCACAGATGGATCTATCAGCGTAGAGGTATCGCCCAGATTGCCGGTATCGCCTTCTGCTATCTTGCGCAGGATGCGGCGCATGATCTTGCCGCTGCGGGTGCGTGGCAGCCCGGGTACGATCTGTATCTTGTCCGGCCGGGCAAAGGCTCCGATCACCTGTGTCACATGGTCGCGGATGTCTTTATACAATACATCCTTATTCTCGATATGCTTGTCACAGATCACATAGGCATAGATAGCCTGCCCCTTCACATCATGCGGATAGGCCACCACAGCACTTTCTATCACCTCACCGTGCATACTGATGGCGTCTTCCAGCTCGCCGGTGCCTATACGGTGGCCGGACACATTGATCACATCATCCACGCGGCCTGTGATACGGTAGTAGCCATCCTCATCCCTGCGGCAGCCGTCTCCGGTGAAGTACAGGCCCGGATAGGTACTGAAATAGGTCTGCTTGAATCTCGGGTGGTCGCCGTACACGCTGCGGGCCATACCCGGCCATGGATGGCGGATGCAGAGATTACCTTCTACGCCATTGCCTTTGATCTCGTTGCCCTTCTCATCTACCAGCAGCAGCTCTACACCCGGCAGCGGCAGCGTAGCAAAGGCCGGCTTCAGCGGAGTGATACCTGCCAGTGGTGATATCATCACACCGCCGGTCTCGGTCTGCCACCAGGTATCTACTATAGGGCATTTGCCTTTGCCTACATTGTCATGGTACCAGTGCCATGCTTCTTCATTGATCGGCTCACCCACAGATCCGAGCACCCGCAGGGATGAGAGGTCTTTATCTGCAAAAATATCCTCACCAAAAGCCTGCAGCGAGCGGATAGCAGTAGGTGCCGTGTAAAAAATATTGACCTTGTGCTTGTCTATCAACTCCCAGAAGCGGCCATGATCCGGATAGGTAGGTACACCCTCAAACATGATGGTCGTAGCACCATTGAGCAGCGGGCCATAGACGATATAAGAGTGCCCCGTCACCCAGCCGATATCTGCCGTACAGCAAAACACTTCACCCTCCTGATACTGGAAGACATTCTTGAAGGTATAGGCTGCAAATACCATATAGCCTGCCGTAGTGTGTAGCACACCTTTAGGCTTGCCCGTAGATCCGGATGTATAGAGTATGAACAGCGGGTCCTCGGCCTCCACGGTAGCAGCCTTATTTTCCGCATCAGCTTTTTGCCATTCTTCATGCCACCAAAGGTCCCGGCCCGCCTCCATTTTCACAGGGAGGTTTCGATGATTAAATACGATACATTTCTCTATGGTAGGTGTAGACTGCAGCGCTGCAGCTACTATCCCCTTGAGCTCAAACTTCTTTTCGCCGCGATAGAAACCATCAGCTGTGATGATCATGCGGCAGCCGGAGTCATTGACCCGGTCTGAGATAGACTGTGCGCTAAAGCCTGCAAAGACGACAGAGTGCACCGCTCCTATACGCGCGCAGGCCAGCATCGCTACTGCGGCCTCCGGTATCATAGGCAGGTAGATGCACACACGGTCTCCTTTCTTCACTCCGTTATTGAGCAGCACATTGGCAAAACGCTGCACAGACGCGTGCAGCTCACCATAGGTGATATGCCTGGCTGCCTCCTTTGGATCATTAGGCTCCCAGATGATCGCTACCTGATCAGCACGTGCCGGCAGGTGGCGATCCAGGCAGTTCTCGGTGATATTGAGCTGGGCGCCGTCATACCATTTGATGGACGGGTCCTGAAAGTTCCAGTCGAGAACTTTATCCCATTTGCGTTGCCAATTGAAGTGTGCACCTATATTGGCCCAAAACTGCTGCGGGTCATCTACACTGGCCTGATATTGCTGGCGGTATTCGTCGAGGGTCTTGATCTGCGGTAGCATCTACTTAGCACTTTCTTTCAAATATAGGGGTATGGATGTAAAATCCAGCGTGGCTCAGGCCGCAAAAAAACTGATTTTGGACAGCAAATTTCTCTCTGCGTCGAACTTTTTTCCTTTCCGGAGGTTAAATATGCAGCATTGCGCAATCCGGTAAATATGTAAATCTCGTATATCGGGTAAACAGGCCTGATCAGGACAGGCAATGTTTGTTTTCATGTGTGTATGGTTAAAAGAGGGAATCTCCGAGAGGGGGTTCCCTCTATAAATTTTATGGCTAGGGTGCCAGCACGTCGGGAGTGCCTGCTTGCTTGGCGGCTTTGAGCGGCAGGCCAAATAGCGCACTGGAGAAATTAGTATACCCGAGCACAAATGAGATACCATGCGAACTGAGGCCCATATCATAGCGCTGCGGCCCGGCGAGGTAATAGACATCAGACGGTTCAGCGAAATTAGCAAAGGCAGTATGGTAGTTTGAAAAGCCGTATTTATATGTGAAGCCCAGGAATATCTTGCTGTGGGGCCGGGCTATGGACACACCGGTAGAGAAGTGAATGTAGTTCCAATACTCCGGATCAGCCGCCACGATATAATCTTTGTAATGATCACTCAGCAGCGGGACTTTATTATTGAAGTCTGTACGAAAGCCACCCAGCAGGGATATCTTTTGAGACAGGCGTATATCGTAGCCCGCTCCGGCATTGATCACCTGCCGGGCACCTGTACGTATCCTCATAAAGTCAGGTATGGGATCTGTACCATACACAGCACTGGGCAGCGCATATACATTATTGCTGCCCCGCAGCAGGTCATATTCTTTGACGGCAAAGAAATATTCAGCAGTGACCGCCACCCTAAACTTATCATTGCCGTACTCCAGCCCCAGAGATATACTGGCGGGTAGCTTGTACTGCGTATGGATATTGTGCTGGTCTCCTACGATGGTCAGATTAGGATACCTGTGGAATACGCTCAGCGTATCACCGGCAGGGAGATTGACGGCATCTACAGACTGGTACATTTTGCCGGCGCTAAACAGTTTGACAGATGGCAACATAGCAGCGAGGCCGATCTTATAGTTTCCAAACTTCAGCTCCATACCGGGCTTGAAAAGGATGTACACGTGATTGACAGCATATTTGTAGCGCGAGGTCATAGAGGCGGAGTAGGGAGTGGCACTGGGGTCTATCACATCAGCCGTAGCCTGCTGGAAGAGCTCACCCTGCATGCCAATATAGCCGCCATAGTGACCCAGACCGAGTGAGAGGTGTTCATTGACCTGATAGGCTGCGGCTATACCGCCCCAGTACTCCACATAGCTATAGCTCTGGTCATACTTGGCTCGAAAATGCTCCGGGCCGGGAGAGGCGGAGATCACATCATAGCTCATGTCTGCCTGTGTCTCAAAATCAAACTTTGTAAAGTTTCTCAGGACGTAGCCGTAGATCATCCTCAGCTTGGGTATCTTCTTGAATGAGATAGTACCGGATAGCACCTGTGCATTGAGGTTGAGTTTATTGGAGGTCAGGTCGTAGCCCGGACCGGCTCCGTTCTTCAGGCTGAGGTGGTCGAGGCCATATAGGTTTGCACTGATATTGACATTGAGCGTATCGAGAAATCCGATCGCACCCGGATTGTATACAAAGACACTATTATCAGAGGCGCAGGTCATACACGTGCCTCCTGTCAGGATAGAGTAGGCGCTGTAGGCTTGTGTCCAGTAGTTGTTCTGTGCAGGGAGGGCACCGGCCCGGCTCAGGCAGATCCATATGAGCGCGATCGTAAAATATCTCTGTGGCATGCGTGGGTATCGTATGACACATGTTGCAAAGCAGATACCAAAGTATGCAATGCCCCAAAAGAGAGCGGCACCATGTCTGGTGCCGCCCCGTAAACCCTGGTCAAATAATGAAAAATCTTTATCAGTTTATTTTGCGCCACACTGTACCGTCAGACATGACCTGTACTGAGGTGCCCGTAGCTACAGACGTAGCAGTAGTGGCGTTGCCTAGAGTATAGCTGCTGGTGGTCAGCGCGGCGGTGCCGTGATTTGTGATAATGTACATACGCCCCTGAGAGGTACTGGCAGATGGCAGTGTCACTGTGCTACCGCTACCGCCGGTGTAGATCACACAGTAGTGCGTATCACCCAGCGTGAGTGAAGCGGCCGTAGTAGTGATAGCAGCGGCAAAGGAACCATTCACGGTGAGCTGTGAGGTGGCATTGCCTGTATTGATACCGGTGAAACCTGTGCTGCGCTTGATCACTATAGGTTGGCTTTGGAAGGTACCCGCATCATTATAGCGGTTTATAAAAAAGTCAGACCCCACGTCACTACCTGTCTCGCTGCCATTACTTTTGCCGAAGGACCACCTCTGCACACCATTGCTATAGGTAGCGATGCTTGCCTCATAGCCTGAGGCACCCGCCTGCAGGTTCAGATAGGCATTGCCTGTGGCACTTTGCACAGCTTCGTTGGCGGTACCTGAGGCATTGTATATGTGCAGGAGTGCTGTAGGTGATGATATACCTATACCTACATTGCCGGAGGTGTTTTTATAAATGTTATTGCCGGAGGTGGTCCACTGACTGGTACTGACAGATGATGGGCTGACCCAGCTCGCCTTGCCATTGGCATCGCTTTGCAGAATGTAGCCGCTCGACTGTGTACCATCCTGGTATTTTAATTTACCTACCAGCACCAGCGTGGTATCAGGCGTGGTAGTACCTATGCCCGTATAGCCGCTTTTCAGGATGGTCAGCGCATTGCTCCTAGCAGCTGCCGAGCTGCCATTACCCACGCTGAATATGCGGTCTGATGAGTTGAAAGAACCTGTAGAAGACGGGGTGTAAGTTTTGGCATACAAGCCGGCTACGGCCTCCCCATAGGATGGGGCTTCGTTGCCATAGCCTATAGCTGCAGAGGCGGTGCCTGATGCATTATTGCGGCTGCCAAAGGCTACAGCATAGGTACCGGTGGCAGAGTCTACCTCCCCCACCGCTATAGCCGACCTGCCGCTGGCAGTATTGCGATAGCCCATGGCCATACCGAAGTTGCCGCTGGCGTAGTTATTGGCACCTGTAGTAAAGGACTCATCGCCAGAAGCAGTATCTGCATATCCCAGGGCGACCGCGTATTGTCCTGAGACCACGTTGCCGTATCCAAAAGTAGCAGATGCTGTGCCGGTAAGCACATTGCTGGTACCAGCCATGAAGCCATAATCACCCGTCAAAGTATTATTGTGACCTGTCATGGCAGCAGAGATACCTGTGAGCGTATTGCCATCGCCACCCAGTATGACACCACCCTGCGCTACCTCTGTATTATTCTGACCACCTACTACAGCGCTATAGTATCCTGTGATCGTATTGCCGGTACCCGCTATGACAGCCGCATAGGAGGATACTGCTGAATTTTTGTAGCCGCCCAGTATTATGCTATACTGACCGCTGTTAGTACTATTGTGACCGGCTATGATAGCTGCATTTTGAGATACGATACTGTTGGAATCCCCTCCGGTTATTATGGAATTATCGCCGCTGACGCTATTGCCCTGGCCTGCCAGTACTGCGCCCTTGGCAGAGGAGATCGTATTGCCGATGCCGGATATGGCTGCGGAATAGCTGCCTGACACAGTCTGCTGAGTGCCCATTGCGACCCCTGCATTGCCCCTGACCGTATTTGCGTAGCCACTGGTAAAGGCATCGTCTGAAGTGACTGTCAGCGACTCGCCCAGCGCCGCGGAGCGGAGGCCCGATACAGTATCAGCATATCCTGCGGCAAAGGAATTGTATCCGCTCACGTAGCCCCGCTCGCCAAAAATGGCTACATGATTTGCTGTACACGTATTGTCTTCACCGAAAACTACAGAGGCGGCTCCGCCGGCTTTATTGTTGTGGCCGGCAGCAAAGGAATACGTGCCTGTGACGGATAGATTGGTACCGCAGGCAAAAGCATATCCACTAGTGACGGTATCAAGATAGCCCGTGGCCATAGAGTTGATGCCTGACACAATATTATGATCGCCAAAGACAGCGGTATGATCTGCTGAGGAGGTATTGTCGCTGCCAAATACAGCCGCGCTATTCTGGCTTACAATATTACTGGTACCGCTCACGATGTTATTATCACCGCCCACCTGATTATTGCTGCCATTGGCAAAGGAATAATTGCCTGTGAGTGTATTGTTCGTGCCAGTAGAAACCGAAGCTGTATTGGTGTTATAAATATTATTGCCTGAGGTTGCCCAATAGCCAGAGGTGCCAGAGAGCGAAGAAGGATTCACCCAGCTCGCATTGCCACTCGCATCACTTTGCAGTACATAGCCACTGGAGGCTCCATTGGTCATCTGGAAATATTTTGCAGACAGGCTATCATTGACAGACAGTTTTTTATTATTGAAATCACCGTATACCAACGGGCTGGTGGTACTAGTATTGGCTATGTATAGCTTATTGCTGGTCGTATCATTATAGCCTGCCTGCGAACCGATGAAGACATTGTAGGAGCCGGTATTATTGCGACCTGCGTCACGCCCTACTATCACATTGTAGCTACCCGTATTCAAATATCCGGCTCCCGCTCCGAGGTAAGTATTATACATACCGTTTGCTATGATGCCTGCACTGACGCCGACAGCTGTATTGCCCAGGCCACTGGTGATACCACGGAGGGCATAGACCCCCACGGCAGTATTATATGATCCGGATGTATTGCTCTGCATGCTTTGCTTGCCTATGGCTATATTGAGAAATCCAGTAGTAGAACTCTGCATGGCATCAGTACCGACACCTATATTATCGGACCACGCGAAGTTGTCACTATCTCCGGCGGCATTTCCGATATAGACCGAGCCATTGGTATTACTTACGCTCAGCTTCCCCTTCTTCATCACAAAATATTCCTTACCACCTGTAGTGAAGTGTATAGCGCTATCACTGCTCTGCTGCGTCTCTATGCGGGTAGCTCTATTGCTACTGGCTATGAGGCTCATGGTGTCACCAGTCAGTGCAGAAGGGCTGACCCAGCTACCATTGCCGCTGGCATCGCTCTGGAGAATGTAGCCACTGGCAGCACCACTGGTCACCTGGAGGCTAGTCGTCTTTGTCTTGCCGCTGATATCGAGCTGCTCGGCAGGATTGGAATTGTTGATGCCCAGTTTATTGCGATTGATGTAGATCACATTGCTGGCAGTAGGCGTGTGTACTACTATCGGATCTATGTCTACACCCTCCTCATGGAGGTAAAAATCATTGCCATTGCCATCTATACTCCACTGACGCCCGGCGGTGGTCAGAGCCAGCCTGGCATCAGAGGCAGATGAGTCACTATTGATGGTCACGACGTCATAGCTATTACTGCCTGCTGTGGTCTTAAAGCTGGCATTGCCATAGCTATCAAAACTTAAACCGTTATTGCTAGCACCATTAGAAATATAGTGGCTGCCCAGATTGATATTTTGTGTGGCGGTATGATTGCCCAGGTTGTCGCCTGTGCTGCTCAGTACGACTGAATTGCCGCCAGATATACTGAGTGTATCACCCGAGATGGACAGCGTCTGTGCATCCGCACCGGTAGGACCGGTAGCACCTGTAGCACCATTAGTACCGTTTGTACCATTGCTCCCTGTAGGCCCCGTGGCACCAGTAGCGCCGTTTGTTCCGTTCGTTCCATTGGCGCCTGTAGGGCCGGTAGCTCCGGTAGCACCTGTACTACCATTGCTGCCTGCTGTACCCGTAGGACCGGTCGGGCCCGTGGCACCATTTGTACCATTGCTTCCTGTAGGGCCCGTGGCGCCCGTAGCACCTGTAGCCCCATTGCTGCCGGTGACTCCTGTAGGACCCGTAGCACCATTCGACCCATTTGATCCCGTAGCTCCGGTGGCACCGGTGGCACCTGCTGATCCGTTGCTACCCGCTGCACCCGTAGGGCCGGTAGGGCCCGTGGCACCATTTGTACCATTGGTACCATTAGCGCCATTGCTGCCAGTGGCACCTGTAGGTCCGGTGGCACCATTTGCTCCTGTAGCGCCTGTAGCACCACCGCCAGATCCGGTAGGGCCAGTAGGTCCGGTAGGACCGGTAGCGCCTCCTCCGGTGCCCGTCGGTCCTGTAGCGCCAGTGGCACCGGTGACCCCGGTAGCGCCGGCTGTGCCTGTAGGGCCTGTAGGGCCCGCTGCACCATTCGTGCCATTGGTACCATTGCTGCCATCTGCGCCTGCCGGACCGGTAGGACCTGTGGCACCCGGGGTGCCATTCAGACCATTGGCGCCTGTAGCGCCTGTAGGACCTGTGGCACCATCATTACCATTCAGCCCGTTGCTTCCTGTAGCGCCTGTGGCACCGGTGGTACCATTACTTCCGGTAGCACCTGTGGCCCCGTCAGCACCAGTAGCGCCAGCGATACCTGTAGGTCCGGTCGCTCCTGTACTACCTGTAGCACCAGTAGCGCCGGTAGCTCCTGTAGCCCCCGCAGGCGCATTGGCTGCATAGAGTGCATACGGCACACTCATCAGCTGTGAGGTGCCCATATCAGTATAGTTGGTACCGCCTGCTGGGTCTATTTCTACCTGCAGGTACTTATTGCCGTTGCCCCAGCTCACCGCCGAGAGATTGGCCACATGGCCGATGGTGAGCGTGAAGAGCCCGAACTGGTTGGTAGTTGCATTCTGCACCTCCTGGAAAACGATGGCACCCGTAGGTGACGCATCGTGAATACTAAAGCGTACGGAGACACCGGCATTGGCTACTACCTGGCCCTGCGCGTTTCGCAGCACTGACTGATAGCTGATGCCCTCAGGAGCCTGGGCAGAGAGCTGCCATGCAGACATGGCAATGAGAATAACGAGTAGATACTTTTTCATTTTGACGGGTTTACGTTTGAAAAAACTTTGAGCATAAGACGCCCGTCATCCCTCCGTTCCTTTTGGCTGCATATGACATAATAGAGCGCCCTGTGTATCTAAATCTCTCAATTTAAACCTCTCATAAAATCACATTACCAATTGATAAACAAATAATTAAAAACAACCTTAAACAGACCTATGTGTCACATAACTACTTTTGTCCGCGCAGCAGTTATCACGATATGCAGCACAAAAACCTACATTTGCCCCATGCGTACGCTGGAACTTATCAAAGCATTATCTGACAGTGAGGTAAAGGAGGTAGAGCGCCTGCTATCCGGTGGCAAGAGGGAGGGATTACTGCGTCTTTTCAAAGAACTGAAAAAGTACGCCTCCAAAACTGAGAAGCCCAGCCACGAGGAGCTCTTCTCACGCGTGATGGATGAGCCTTACAAAAAAGATAAAGACTACCTGCTCAGAAACAGAATGCGCCAGGTCAATGAAGTACTGTATGAATACCTGGCAGTAGAAACCTTCCGGCAGACCATCAGCAGTGACCTGACCACATTCCACTACTGGCTGAGCAAAGCCTACTATGACCGCCGCCAGAAAGGCCTCTTTGAAAGCGATATCGACGAATTTATAAGTGAAGCCACAGCAGAGATCACAAGATCTCCTACAAACCTACCCGATGCCGGCAGCAATATGTACGCACTGAAAACACTGTGGATGATCAACCATGAACCGCGCATACCTGAGAATACTGAAAACCAGATAGCAATCATAGATGAATGGATGGCCGAACTGAAACGCCGCACGCTGTACAAGGTGCGCGAGATAGAGGCCAGGAAAGCATTTCTGGAGATGCTCCTGCTCCATATGAAAAATGCAGAACCCACCGGACACTCGGAGGGACTAGCCGCACTGGATCTCACAGGGCCGCAGTCTGACTGGTTTGCCAGGTACCTAGTGCTAAAAAAACATGTGTACCAGACTACGGGTATCGATAAAATAGCCGTGCTGGAAGAGATGCTGCAGATAGGAGATATACCGGAGCACCGAGCCATACTGGGCCTGTCTGACGCTACTACCAATCTGACCAACCTGGCCACTGAGCTGATCACCGCCGGAAACTATGACCGCGGCAATGAAACGCTGGAGCGGCTACTGCTGCTGTGCAAAAAAGAACAGCAGCAGGTACCCATCGCCGCTATACAGAGCTATATAGCCAATCAGATCAACCGTGGCCAATACGAAAAAGGCTTTCAGGCCTATAAGCTATATCACAAAGAAATAACGAGCAGCCGGTCTGCACGCGGCATAGCCATACTAGCCAGCTATCTCTGGCTGCTGCTGGGCCGCGAGGAGGATGCGATACAGCAGCTACCCGACTCATCAGAGCTATCTGCACAGCACCAGATACACCACCGCTTTGTGTATCTCATTTCATTTATCATCAGGCAGGACTATGACCTCGCTCGCACTGAGGCTGGCAATCTGAGAAGACAGATCAAACGTACGCCTGATATTGACCCTGCACTGCACCTGAGCATCATGGGGCTGTATGACAAATACCTAAAGGCACTATCCGCTCCAAAAACGGAAAAAGAAAAAAGTCTGGCAGTACTGGGACAGAAGATTGAGGCTGAAAATAAATACTGGCAGCAGATAGCCATCAGGGAGATCCCGCTCAGATGGCTCATGGTACAGCTCAAAATAAAAGCGGCCTGAATAACTCAGGCCGCTGCTTATCGCTAGATCTTTTCATCTGATCAGGGTCAGGCTGCCGTCTTTCACCTTCTTCTGACCATCGAGGTATGTCAGCTCTACCACGTAGGTATAGACAGCAGGTGGCTGCAGCACTCCTTTGTAGGTGCCATCCCACGAGGCCCATTGATTATCTCCCGAGTCAAATACCTTCTCACCCCAGCGGTTGAATATCCGCATGGTCACTGTCTTGAGCCCCGAACCGTAAACGGTGAATTCATCATTGGTGCCGTCGCCGTTTGGCGTGAAAGCATTTGGTATATAAGTATCAGGTCCGTGGTTGACACGCACTGTGGCACTGGCGGTAGCCGTACAGTTTTTGCCATAGGTCACCACTACTGTGTAGTCCTGGCGCTGGTATGGCGTAGCTATCGGAGTAGGGCAGTCTATACAGGTCAGGCCTGCAGATGGCGACCAGGCATAGGTACTGATGGTCTGCCCACCCGGATTGTCTACCAGCAGATTCAGCGTGATGCTGCTACCCAGATCCAGTGTAGTGTCCATAGGATTGATGCCTACAGTGATCGGTAGGGGCGCATCTATTGTCACTGATGTATCCAGATGGCAGCCCTGGCCGTCAGTGGCTACGAGCTGGTACACTCCTGCTGCCAGGTCATAGAAGCTACCGCTCTCTTGCGGCGTACCGCCATTGATAGCATAAGTATAGGCTGGGCTGAGACCAGGTGTACCACCTGTCACGGTGATCTGTGCCTTGCCGTCTGTAGAGCCTACGCAGCTGACGCTATCTGCCTCCAGAAGGGTGACCGATATCGGCGGCGGAGCTACCAGCGTCACGGTAGTAGCTACTGTACATGCATGGGCATCGGTCACGGTCACCGAGTATGAACCCGGCGCCAGGCCGGTGACGGCATTGCTGGCAGACGATACAGGAGACCAGCTATAGGTATAGCCTGGCGTGCCTCCTACCCCATTGGCAGTGATCGCCCCATCCAGTGCGTTGGCACAGGTGATCTGGGTCACAGTGGTATCTATAGTCAGCATCGTAGGATCATGTAGCGTGACGGCTACATTTTCTGAGCAGCCCTTGCTATCATACACGACTACCAGATACGGATTGGGCAAAGCAGCCAACCCGGTAACAGTATCTGTCATCTGATAGGTCAAACCATTATAGCTATAGTAGTATGGTCCCTGTCCCCCACTGGCACTGAACCACATTTTACCATTGGCATCGCCATGACACAAAGGATCTCTCCAGTCAGATACCGCTACCAGCTGTGTAGGTTCATCTACCAGTACACTGGTCTCAGCAGTACAGCCATTGGCATCTGTCACACTCACCGAGTAGATATCAGACATGAGGTTTGTAGCAGGATTAGTGGTAGTGTTGCCGGGATCAGACCATGCATAGCTGACCACAGGAGCGCCATTCAGCGCAGTGACCGTAGCGGTGCCATCATTGCCATCATGGCAGCTGGTAGGTGTGCTAGTGATATCCAGATGCAGCACATAGATGGTATCTACGCGGAATGAATCAGATACTACACAGTTATAAGAGTCTGTCACAACTAGCAAGTGTACGCCCGCCGAGAGGTTATTCTCTGTAGTGCCACCAAAGCTATTGTCCCAGTTGTAGCTGTACGGTGCAGTGCCACCATTTACCAGCACAGTCGCAGAGCCATCATCACTGTTCTCGCAGTTTGCCGCTGTAGGGCTGATGCTGGTCACTATCTGCTGTGGCTGCGTGATGGTAGCCGCTACGGTAGTAGAGCAGCCATGTGCATCTGTGATCGTGGCAGTATGGCTGCCCGCATCGAGATCATTGGCTACGGTGGTGGTAGAGTTGCTACCGGACCATGTGATGTCATATGGAGGTGTGCCACCCGATACCGTGATCCACGCTGTACCATCTGCAGTGCCATAGCACCTGGTAGGATGCACAGAGTCGAGCACAGCCACGAGCTGCGGCGGCTCACCAAGTGATGCCTGATCATTCAGTATACAGCCGTTGGCATCTGTGATCTGCACGGCATAGGTGCCGGGGCCGAGGGCAGAGAGCGGATCAGCTCCGCCCGGAGTCCAGGTGATAGTATATGGTGCTGTACCGCCGTAGGCGCTATCGTGCAGCGCGCCATCGGCAGCGCCATAGCAGGTGATCAGCGTAGAGTCTATCTGGCTGCCCAGTGCAGGCGGTGCTGTGACAGGGTATGTATTGCTCACGGAAATGCCATTGGCATCTGTGGTCGTCACGGTATAGCTGCCCGCGCAGAGGTTATTGATAGATGGACCGGTGCTCTGTGGCGTCGTATTCCATACGAATGTATACGGCGCTACACCGCCTGAGGCGGATACAGATATCTGGCCTGTGCACTGGCCGTAGCAGGTATTGTTAGTGATCACTGCCACTACATTGATAGGTGGCGGACCGGAGATATGAGCTGTATCACGCACACAGCAGTTATTGGCATCGCATACCGTGATGATATAGGTGCCTGTGTCGAGGTTGGTCGCATTAGGCAGGCCGCTGACCGCGGGTACACTGGTGTAGGTATATCCCGGCGTACCACCTGTGGTAGTGACCGTGATAGTACCGTCATGCGTGCCTGCACCCGTAAGGCTGGTAGTAGCCGCAGTAGAAACTACCTGGGTAGGCTGCGTGATGTGCGTCGTACCTGTGATGCTGCATCCTGTATTGTCATAGACCTGCACGGTGTAGGTGCCGGCAGGCTGGTTGGTCAGGGTGCTGCCCGAGCCGGATGGATTCCAGACATAGGTATAGCCTGGCCTGCCACCGCCTACTGTAGCAGTGACTGAGCCTGTGCCGCCGCCGAAGCATGGTATATTGACAGAGTCCAGTCGGAGTGTGAGTGGTAGCGGAGCGTTGAGTATGGTCGTATCACGTCCCACACAGCCCTGGGCATCTGTGACTGATACTGTATAGGTACCGGGCCCAAGGTTGATCGCACTATCCACATTGCCAGCCACAGCAGATGACCAGACGTATGTATATGGCGCCACTCCGGCATTCATATGGAGGTATATACGCCCGTCCGTCTGACCGGCGCATGTGATAGAGTCCACCAGCTTTGGTACCGGCAGGCCATTCCCTACTGTGACCGTCATAGAGTCCACCAGCGTACATCTGCTGCCACCGGTCACCACTACAGTATACGTAGTAGTCTGCGTAGGTGATACGATAGGAGTAGCAAAGCTCAGGCCTGTGCCGCTAGGTGGTGCAGTACCATGGCTGGCCGTCCATGTATAGGTAGCGGCAGCCGGATGGGCAGAGTCTCCTGTCAGGGCGGCATTGAGCTGTATAGGCTGTATGCTGCATATGAAGGTATCCGGGTTCAGGGTCAGCTTAGCCGAGGTATCCACATTAACTACAGCGTAGGCATAGTTGATACAGCCATTAGGAGAGGTCAGCGCTACCTGATAGGTGGTACTGGATACCGGATGAGGGTACACCGTATCTCCGGTAGTCGGCGTAGGGGCATTAGGCCCGATAGCTGGTGTCCACTGGAGGTTGGCGTTATTGAGGTCGGTGATACACATATTCAGCCTCATATTAGGACGCTGGAAAAGGCTGGCATAGGTGGTGCTTGTGTTTTGCTGTACACCTATGATACTGCACTGGCCCTGCGGGTCATTGCCGTAGGTACACCATACAGATTTGAACGGTGTGGTGGTGTACTTCATCTTCGGATTGGTATTGCCGCCGTTTGCATTATTGAAGCAGACATCCACTACCAGGTTTGACACGCCATCCCAGTCATATGCCGTCTGGAAGGTATGTGTATTCCATCCGTTCACCGGCGTGAAGCTGGCAGCGGTGTATACCGTAGTAGCAGACCCCCGCGCCAGAAAAGCCTGATCCAGCGAGTCATTGCCCACGCAGGCCAGTTTGATGGTCAGATCCGTCAGCGTAGCACCGCTATTCAGCGTACCTACCTGAAAGCTCAGCGACTTGATCTGGCCGCCGGTAGGTACCTGGCCTATGATCTCACTGGCATGTATCAGAAACTGGTGGTGAGACGACTTGTAGTACGCTCCGTATGGAGCAGGATAGACGAAACCTGTACCTCCCTGTGTGGTGGTACCGGTGCCCAGGTTGACCGTGGTGCCTGCAGCGGTACAGGTCGTGGTGGCCGGGCCGCAGCTATTAGGATTGGCCAGTGCTACCAGCGTGACGGGGTCTCCCGGGCATATCACATTAGGCACTGCTGTAGCACGTACGTTAGTACCTACGTTAGATGAGGTATTGACCAGTACACTATCTGTCAGTTTACAACCGTCTGCAGAGGTGACCTGTACCTTAAACCATGTACTCGCGGCCAGCGCATTGATCAGCGTGGTAGCCGACGTAGGGCTTTGCACCAGGGATGGCTGAAGCCACTGATAGGTAAATGGTCCGAGGTTAGATGTGCTCGGCGTGACGGTCACTGTAGTATTGGAGTATTGGCAGACTGTGGCGCTGGACGTGGAGGTAGCCAGGTCAAAGAAAGGGATATTGACAGCCATCGTATCACTGCATCCTGACCCTGTGGTCCAGACGAAATGATACACCCCTCCCGTGTCAAATCCCGTGATCATGCTGTGATTGACCGTAGGCGAATCGATGACCGTAGCGTGAGGATTATCTGGCAGGGCAGACCAGGTACCCGTGCCATAGGCATGCATAAAGGTCGTATCATACCGGCATTTATTCTGGTCAGGACCTGCATCCGGCCGCTGCGTCACAAATACGGTGAGCGTATCCGTACAGACCCCTGACGACCAGGAGAACAGATAGGTACCCGCCTGCGAAAATCCGGTGATGGTGGCCGTGGGCGACGTAGGTGGTATGATCGTGGTACTGGCCGGACCTTGTATCTGGGTCCATGTACCGGTGCCTGTCGCATTGGTAGTGATAGAGGTGGTCGCGGATGGGCAGCTGACGTACTGTGAGCCGCCTGCGTTTTGCAGTACATGCACGGTCACATCATCGCTGATAGAGATCGGATTGCCACAGCCATTGTAGGTAGCCACAGCTGTGTAGGTCGTAGTGTGGTTATTGGGCGGGCATACATTCACAGTAGCGCCCGTACCGATGTGGGTATTGCCCTGGTACCAGTCCACATTCACTATCGAGTTGCCCGATGGGCTCCAGCGGTAGCCGTCATTTACCGCAGACCAGACACTATTGTTTCGGCCCGGCACGGGATAGCCTGTGCTACCTGTGGCATTCTGTATCCCCTCTATAGCCAGGCCACCGTTCCAGCCTGCGCAGGATTGCTTATTGCCGATGTAGATCTCGATGACGTTTGTGGTCTCATAGAGTACTATCTGGCTGGTGAGGTTCGTGTTCGGGCAGGTTCCTGAGTTGTAAAACGGTACCTGGTAATAAGACACCACAAACTTGCGGCAAGGAGCCGTGCCAAACGTGGCATAGTTCACATAGTTAGAGTCCTGCACACTGAGCAGGAAGGGAGCAATATCCATATAAGGCCCCATGATACTATTGAGCTGCTGCGAGGGAGATGGGATGCCAGATGCTGCGGTCAGCGGCCAGGGATTGCTACCGCTGGCATAGGCAGTATTAAATGAGATCATACTGTTATTGCCTATCACGCACTGGTTGTAGGCATTGCCGAAAAAGCAGAATGTAAAAGGAAGATTGATCACGCCGCTGTAGTAGTCATCCTGCGTATAAAACGGTGCCGGTGGTGCTACGCCAGACAGATAGTTGTATGGTGTATAGGAGATAGCAGAGAGGTTATAGGACGTAGTAGCAAAGGCCGGCAGCCAGGTAGCGGTCAGGTTGGTACAGTTGGTGCCGCACGGGAGGTTTTGATCAGGGCCTGCATCTACGAAAGGACAAGGATATTGCTGCGCACTCGCCACAAGCGAAAATATCACCAGGCCCAGGGAGAATAGAATTTTCTTCATTTAATAATCAAGATTTAAAAAGGACATAAGATCAGGGTCTACAAATGTAGCCTGATTCCCACACAAATAAAACATAATCCCCTGTGACACACACGGATGCACGATACGCTTGCGGCGTTGCACGCTTCGGTAAATTTTCTGACAACTAGTAGATAAACAAGCAAATAGTGTGGCAACAATCGTCCCCAGCCATCCTAAACACGTAGAAAGATAATTGTTAAAATCTGTTGAGCCAGAGCTTACTCCACAGGTACAGCCTCCGCATGCGTGACCAGGCTGCGCATCTGCCAGCCGTAAAAGGCCAGATAGGCAAAGCAAACTACCCCTACGATATAGCCCATCTGTATGCCCAGCAGGCCCGGGTCGGACAGCCAGCCCTGGAAGACACTCACAAACCCACCGCCCATGATCATCATGATCAGGTAGCTCGATGCGTCATTGGTGCGGCTACCGAGGCCTGTAATACCGAGGGTAAAGATACACGGCCACAAGGTAGAGCAGAACAGGCCCACACTGATGAAGGCATAGACACTTACGATACCATCTGCCAGCATACCGATGATCAGCGCAGCGATACCCAGTATGGAGTATAGCAGCAACTGGCGGGCAGGCTTGCCATTGGTCAGCATATTGCCGATGATAACGAGCGGAAGGATAGCAGCATAGATATAAAATGGTGAAAGATCACGCCCGGCTATGGCATTGACCAGGAGGAAGACGCCGAAGGCTGCGTATGGTAGCACGATGCCAAGTACTTTCTTAAGACCATCACTCACACCGAAAGCACCCACGGCACCCGTCCACCGGCCTATCATGAGGCTGGCCCAGAAGAGGGACACATACGGCGACACCTGATCGGTACCGATATGCAGGTGCTGCTTGAGAAACTCAGGAAGATTGGAGGCTGTAGATACCTCTACGCCGACATAGAGGAAGATAGCGATCATCCCCATCCAGAGCTGCCGATAGCTGAAGATGCTCCTGGTATCTTTTGCCTGCTCCTTTTCATCCGGTGCTGCACTGCCTATCTGGTCCGGCAGGGATGAGAAAAGGATCAGAGCCGCTACCGCGAGAAATGCTGCGCCGAGTATGAGGTACGGAGTTTTGACCGCGCTGAGGTCTTTCAGCGTAGCGCCCGTAGCTATACCAAAGATGGCCAGGCTCACCACTACCGGACCGATGGTGGTACCCACATTGTTGACACCGCCGGCGAGACTGAGCCGTTGCGAACCTTTGGCCGGATCACCGAGATTGACAGCGAGGGGATTGGCCGCGATCTGCTGGAGGGAAAACCCAAGGCCTACGATAAAGAGTCCCGTGATAAATAGCTCAAACGAAGATGTCTCTGCTGCGGGATAAAATAACATCGTACCTAGTGCCGAGATACCGAGGCCGAGGGCGATACCCTTCTTGTAACCCATCCTGTTCAGCAGGTCACCACCGGTCCACCGCGACACACGCTGATACCACACAGCCCCTGCGGTATACGCCACGTAGAAAGCAAACGACACCATCTGGCTCTGCCACTGCGCCAGCTTCAGGTGCTCCTTGAAGACTGGTATCAGGATATCATTTGAGGCCGCTACAAAGCCCCAGAAAAAGAATACAAGCACAAGTGTAGCAAAGCCGGAGTTGTTGGATTTGGGTTGGGTCATGGGGAATAATGAGGAGTTAAGCCGCAAGATTTTGAATATGCAAAACACTCTTGAGTCCCTTGCAAGACATCACTTTGTCAATAGTGACAGGCTCGACCCCAAGCGTGCTGCCATCTACGGCAAAAAACTCCAGCTCGTAACCATCATTGTCAGGATATATCTCTACTATGGTGGCTACGTCACCCTTTATAAAAGGCGTGCCAGGCAGGTCCTCCAATAAAACGACTCTCTCAAATAATTCCATATGCTATACCGGATATAGTGTTACGAATTTAATGATTTCCTGATTTATTTTCCGATACCACACACAGCGCAGGTTTATCGTTCTTCCCACCGGGGTCATAAGAGGTCCTTCTATAAGATAGCGCTCTTCTTTATCGTTAAACATTACAGTCTTTGCGACCTCATTTACCAATGCGTGCTGCAGGATCGCTGCCTCCAGCTCTTCGGGGCGGTCGGGGCTAAAGCCAAAATGAATCAATAGCTTTGCTTTTGACGCACCACTTTCACTCATGGTATTCAGCAAAAATAAGGTGATCTTCTCGGGAGCTATGTACAGCTTATCCTGTTCCAGTCGCATCAGTCTATCTTAGTCACCGGCACGTCAGCATCACTCGATCCCCATGCCTTATTAGGCTGTGGCCCCATCTCAAATTCTATCTCGCCGCCTTTGGCTATGTCGTCATAGGTGATGTAAGACTTATTATAGTTGCTGCCATTCAGCTTTGCCGACTGGATGTAGACATTGCCCTTAGCGTTGTTGTTCGCTTTCACCGTAAAGGTCTTGCCATTCTCCAGGTGCATGGTCACGTGGTCTGCCAGCGGAGAGCCGATGGCGTACTGATCGCTGCCCGGGCATACAGGATAGAAGCCCATCACGCTGAAGATATACCAGGCGCTCATCTGGCCGCAGTCCTCATTGCCGCTGAGGCCATCGGGCTGATCGCGGTACATCTCACCGTCTATGCGGCGCACCATGGCCTGCGTCTTCCAAGGCTGGCCTGCGTAGTCATACTCATAGGCTATCTGGTGGCTAGGCTCATTGCCGTGGGCGTACTGGCCTATCATGCCGGAGATATCGGGCTGCTTGTGGCCGTGCAGTACCGGCGAGGTATTAAAGATAGAGTCCAGCTTGTCTGCCAGTTTTTCCTTGCCGCCCATCAGCTTCATCTGGCCGGAGATATCTTGCGGCACGTAGAAGGAATACTGCCAGGCATTGCCCTCGGTGTAGTTGTGATTGACCTCATATGGATCGAATGGCGAGAGGAAGGCCGTCTCCTTTGGCCGCATGAAACCCGTAGACGGATCATAGAGGTTCTTGTAGTTTTGCGCGCGCTTGATGTAGTAGTTATAGTCGTCGGTCTTGCCGAGTTTCTTTGCCAGCATGGCTATGCACCAGTCATCATAAGCGTACTCGAGCGTACGGCTCACATTCTCATGCGCGCCGCTCATCTTGATATAGCCGTGGGCCTTGTAGTCGCGCAGGCCGTTGCGGTCTTCCATCGCGCTTTTCTTCATCGCCTCCAGCGCCTTATTGGCGTCAAAGTCTTTCACATCCTTCATCGCAGCCTCGGTGATCACCGGCACGGCGTGGTAGCCTATCATACAGTTGGTCTCGCAGGCAGAGAGCTCCCACACGGGCAGCAGGCCACCCTGCTCATACTGCGTGATAAAGGTATTGATGAAGTCCGAAGAGCGCTTCTTGTCTATCAGCGTCAGCAGCGGGTGCAGCGCACGGTACGTGTCCCAGAGGGAGAACACCGTATAATAATTGAAGTCCCTGGTCTGGTGCACAGAGAGGTCGCGGCCGCGGTACTGGCCGTCTACATCCTGGTAGATGTTTGGCGGGATCATGGCGTGGTACATGGCCGAGTAGAAGGTGCGCATCACGGCAGGGTCACTGCTCTGCATGTCTATCTTGCCCAGTTCCTTGTTCCACGCTTCCTTGGCCGCTGCTACCGTCTTGTCAAAGTCCCAGTGATTCAGCTCGGCCTCGAGGTTCTTCTTCGCTCCGTCTATACTCACCGCAGAGATGCCCACGCGCGCATAGATCACCTCACCCTCGCCGGTCTCAAAGCTCACATACGCCTTCAGATCGGTGTCTGACATGCTGCGCATACCCTCGTGCAGCACAGGGCCATTGCTGATGCCAAACTTCTTGAACGGCTTTGAGAACTGGATCACGTAGTACACGATCTGGCTATCGGCCCATGCGTGGCTGACACGCGCGCCGGTGATCTCGTTATTACCGTTAAAGTTTACCTCGCCGTACTTCAGCTCATCGCGGTGGTTGAGGTCGAGCACGATGTCGGCCTGTGAGGACTTAGGGAAGGTATATTTATGCAGCGCCGCACGCGTGGTAGCGGTCAGCTCCACCTTCACCTTATTGGCCAGCTCTACTGAGTAGTAGCCTACAGAGGCCTTCTCATTCTTCTTGTCAAAGGCCTGCGCATACTGCGTGTTTTTAAACTTCGGCTTGCCCAGCTCAGGCACCAGCAGCACATCGCCATAGTCAGAGCAGCCGGTGCCACTCAGGTGCGTGTGCGAGAAGCCAAATATCCGGCCATCAGAGTAGTGGTAGCCCGAGCAGCCGTCCCAGGTCTTGAGGCGCGTATCAGGCCCCACCTGCACCATGCCAAAGGGCATCGTAGGCCCAGGAAAGGTATGCCCATGCCCACCCGTCCCGACGAACGGATCTACATATTGCGTATAGTCTTTTTGTGCGAAAGCCGATGTGGCGATGAGGAGGCAGAATAGTAGTTGCTTCATGAATCGTGTGATATATGGTAAACATCTGCTTTTTGGATGTTAAAACCAAATGGAGTTGTTAGGGCGGAGTAGCGAGGTCTTTTTGTGTATCACCGTTGTAAGCTTCCCCATTCTTCGGCCAGTTAAAAATCAACATGGATTTTTTAACTTTAACTATATCGAAGGATGAAAAAGACACAATTCAGCGAGAGCAAAATTATTCAGGCCATTAAAGAGTTTGAAGGTGGCCGTCTGGCAGAAGATATCTGCCGGGAGTTGGGCATTGGCCGTACTACTTTCTATCAATGGCGACAGCAGTATAGTGGTATGGAGGTCTCCGAACTCAAGCGACTTAAGGAACTGGAGCAGGAGAATAACCGGCTTAAAAGTATGTATGCTAACCTGAGCCTGGTGCATGAAGCTTTAAAGGATGCCATGTCAAAAAAGCTTTAACGCCTACCGAAAAAGGCAGTCTGGTTCAATACATGGTCATACATCATGGAGTGAGCCATCGCCAGGCGTGTCAGGCTGTGTCACTGCCCAGGAGTACACAGCAATATCAGGCAAAGGCCAAAGATGACAGTGAAGTCATTGAGGCACTAAAGGGCTTAACAGAAAAGCATCCTGCTATCGGCTTCTGGAGCTGTTATTACCGGTTACGCAGGTCGGGACACGGATGGAACCACAAGCGGGTTTACCGCGTGTATAACGGTCTTGCACTTAATATCCGCCGCCGGTCAAAGAGAAGGCTGCCCGAACGGGTCAAACAGCCGCTGTCTATACCGGATGGACCGGATAAATGCTGGTCGATAGACTTTATGCATGACAGTCTATGGGGAGGCAGACGGTTCAGATTATTGAATATTATAAACGATTACAGCAGGGAACTGCTGAGTATAGAAGTAGATACTTGCCTGCCAGCATCAAGAGTGATAAGGGTGCTCGAAAGGCTCAAAGAAACAAGTTATTACCTGAAAGGCTCAGAATGGATAACGGTCCTGAGTTCATTAGTTCTCTGTTGGCACAATGGTGCATTGGCCAAGGTATAGAGCAGATCTTTACCCAACCAGGCAAGCCTACGCAGAACGCCCTGATCGAACAATGCAATGGAAGCATCAGGAGAGAACTGCTCAACGCCAATATCTTCTATACGCTCTCAGAAGTCCGAGCTATGGCAGAGGAATATATGGAAGATTATAACATCAACAGACCTCATGAATCACTCGGATATAATACACCTAAAGAGTTCGCCGGACCTATGATAATGTAAAAATGTTCAGTTACAGCTGGCCCGAAAATAGGGGAAGCTTACATACCCTGCTTCAGGTGTTCCATAGTGTTCCACTCTGTTTCACCTGATGGAACACTGGAACAGTGAAACACCCCCCAAACGAAACGAGCCCCCGGCCGCGAGGCGCAGGGGCTGTCTCAACATTCAGAACCCATCCTAGCGGATCGACTCTATGATCGTCTTTTCTACGTCGTAGGATTTGTACTGCGTATCGTAGTAGGGATTGTTGTGTATCAGGTAGCATTTACCCTTGGCCTGCACCAGCATTACGAAGTGCTTCTCGGTGCCCTTGCCATCGGCAGCAGGCTTGTCCAGCTTGAGGCCTATACCGTTCTTGAGCTTCAGCTCTTCGGTCACGGTCGCGCCCTGGTAGTCCACATTCTCCAGTGTGGTAGACTTCAGCACGGCGGCGTCCAGCTTGCAGTCGTCCATTTTGAGGTATTCTATGGTAAAGTCGCCCTCGCCCTTGTGCTTGCTAAAGCGGGCTGAGGTCTCCAGGTCAGTAGGTGTCTGCCAGTCGTCCGGCACATCCAGTGTGATAGGTGCCTCGGCAAAGCCGCCGGTATTGAGGGTCTTTTGTTCTATCTTGGGCGCGCAGGAGGTGAGCAGGGCTACCGCTGCGGCCATTACGATGAGTTTTTTCATGATGTAGATGAGTTGAAAATGTTGAATAATTTAAGTTTGGTCAGAGGGTCACGATGTCTGCAGACGTTGTCCTCGTATCGGTGGCAAAGATGTGCGGTGCCGGCCCTGCGGGCAATCACATTTTGCACCGGAAATCGGAAAGCTGGGGGCACTAAAAGGGACGCGGGACGGAGGACGGGGGAGTCAGAATGTTAATAAATCTTTGGTATATGACTGGAACTGTGGTATTTTTATTGTGTCCAAGTATTGCAAACCAAATACATCCCGATGAAACAACTCAACACTCTCCTCACAGTCGTTTTGATGCTATGTATGGTGGCCGCCCGCGCCCAGAATAAGGAAAACCCTGTCCTGCTCGGCCTCGGTGCCCACGGCCCCAACATGACCTTTGGCGATGACAAAAAGAACTATTACAAAAACTGGAACATCACCCCTGCCCTCTCGCAGCTCAAGATGTTTGGCTACATGGGCCGGGGCCTCAGCCTGGGCTGGCAGCTCAGCCTCGGCACCGCCAAGAGGTTTGACTCTACTGACAGCAAGTTTTTCCTGCAGTGGGGCGTAGACCTGAAGTATAGCTTTGCCAATGGCTACATCCTGAAAGAGAAGAGCTGGTTTGACCCCTACTTTCTCGTAGGCGGTGGCCTCAATAAGTGGGGCAACGTACGCGGCAGTATCAACTTTGGCGCGGGCCTCAACCTCTGGGTGGTCAAGAACTTCGGCTTCTTCGTACAGACGCAGTATGACTATATGCCTCACGGCAAAATAGCCCCTCATGCCAATGATCCGCGCCCGAGCTTCATGCACCACTCCTTTGGCATCATGGCGCGCGTAGGCCGCGGCAAGGACACCGACCATGATGGTGTGCCTGATACCGAGGATGAGTGCCCTACCGTGCCCGGCAAAAAGGAACTGCGCGGCTGCCCCGATACAGATGGCGACGGCATAGTAGACAAAGATGACAAGTGCCCCACGGTAGCAGGCCTGCTGCAGTATATGGGCTGCCCTGATACCGATGGCGATGGTATCACTGATGCAGATGACGCCTGCCCTACACAGGCCGGCCCCGCCAGCAGCAAAGGCTGCCCTGACAAAGACGGCGACGGCATAGTGGACAATGAGGATGCCTGCCCTACAGTACCGGGTATGGCCAGCGCCCAGGGCTGCCCTGACCGAGATGGTGATGGTGTGAAGGATGCAGATGACAAGTGCCCGGATGACAAGGGTACCGCTGCCAATGGCGGCTGCCCTGACTCTGACGGAGACGGCATACTGGATAAAGACGACAAGTGCCCTAACGTCTACGGCCTGGCGTCAAACAATGGCTGCCCTCAGGCCGCACTCCCTGCGGAGAAGAAGGCAGAGGTGCAGGAGAAACTGGCCGTATCTGCCAAAAACATCCTCTTTGAGACGGGTAGTGATGTGATCAAGAAGGCATCTTATAAGGAGCTGGACTCTGTCGTGTCTATCCTCAGGCAGTATGAGTTTCTGAAGGTGACCATAGACGGCCATACAGATAATGTAGGCTCTGACCGCACCAATCTGGACCTCTCTGCCAAGCGCGCTACTGCGGTGATGAACTACCTGATAGAGCATGGCGTGAGCGGTGGCCGCCTGACCGCTACCGGCTACGGCCCATACCGCCCTGTGCAGGACAATAATACTGCCGCAGGCCGCGCCGCCAACCGCCGCGTAGAGATCAATATCAAAGAGTAACCTCTCAAACATACATATAGCAATACAAGGCCGCAGGCGCACTCCGCTTGCGGCTTTTTTTATTAATGAATAAGACTGTCTTTGCAGGGATAGGTCGCGACCTGTCCTACTGCACGGGGGCTATACGTTTTATGGATAAAAGGGCGCCGATACCGCCGATTATTGCCTAAGTTTACGTCACAAAAACCAAGCAGTGGCAGACCATATCATCAAGAATGCAGCGATCATCAATGAGGGACGCATCACCCCGGGAGATGTACTGATCCGTCAGGGGCGCATAGAGCGCATAGACCCCTCCTTTGATGTGAAGCACAAGGTAAACGAGATCAATGCCGAGGGCCTCTACCTCATGCCGGGTATCATAGATGACCAGGTACACTTCAGGGAGCCGGGCCTCACGCACAAGGCCAATATTTATACCGAGTCACGCGCAGCAGTGGCGGGTGGTACCACCTCCTTTATGGAGATGCCCAATACCAATCCTCCGGCACTCAGCCGTGAGCTGCTGGAGCAGAAGTACGAGATAGGGCGCAACACGGCCCTGGCCAACTACTCCTTCTTCATGGGTGTGAGCAATGAGAACTTTGATGAGGTGATAGCTGTAGACCGTGAGCAGCGTGCCAAAGAGCTGCGCGATGTGTGCGGCATCAAGATATTTATGGGTAGCAGCACGGGTGCCATGCTGGTAGATGATCCCGGTGTGCTGGAGCAGATATTTGCAGAGGCAAAGCTCCTCATAGCCACGCACTGCGAAGATGAGGCGACGATCAAAGCCAATGCCGAACGCTACAAGGAGGAATACGGCGACAATATGGACGCATCCTTTCACCCGCTCATACGTGATGCAGAGGCCTGCTACAAGTCTTCGTCCTTTGCCATCTCGCTGGCCAGAAAGTATAACACGCGCCTGCACATCCTGCACATCTCTACGGCCATAGAGACAGACCTCTTTGAAAACAAAACACCGCTGCGTGACAAGCGTATCACCGCCGAGGCCTGCGTGCACCATCTGTGGTTTGACGCCTCAGACTACGCCCGCCTGGGCAATAAGATCAAGTGCAACCCTGCCATCAAAGAGAAGATGAATAAAGAAGCCGTGCTAAAGGCACTGCTCGATGACCGTATAGATATCATCGCCACAGACCACGCCCCGCATACCGCAGAGGAGAAGGCCAGGCCCTACCTCTCGGCTCCTGCCGGCCTGCCGCTCGTGCAGCACTCGCTGAATGTGATGCTGGAGCTATATCATCAGGGCAAGCTCTCTCTGGAGCGCATCATAGAGAAGATGTGCCATGCGCCTGCGGAGTGCTTTCATGTGCATGAGCGTGGCTACCTGCGCGAGGGCTACCATGCAGACATGGCGCTCTTTGATACCACTACGAGATGGACCGTAGCTCCCGACAATATCTACTACAAGGTCGGCTGGTCGCCGTTTGAGCAGTATGAGTTTACCGGTAAGGTTCACAAGACCTTCGTCAACGGCCACCTGGTATTTGACAACGGTACTTTTGATGAATCACAAAAAGGCCAGCGTATACTTTTCAAATAAACGATGCTCACCGCCACCGATCTCAGCATAGGCTACCACAAGGATAAAGCGCTACTCTCCGGCATTACTTTCACCGCAGGTGCAGGGCAGCTCATACTCCTGCTCGGCATCAATGGCATAGGCAAATCTACTCTCCTGCGCACCCTCTGCGGCCTGCTGCCACCCGTAGGCGGTCAGGTACAGATAGACGGCCGTGATACCAGCGCCCTGGTGCCACAGGACCGGGCAAAGCTGATCAGCGGCGTCTTTACCGGCAGGGATTTTGACCCGTATATCACGATCAGAGAGCTGGTCACGCTGGGCCGCTACCCCTACACCGACTGGGCTGCGCGGCTCAGCCCCACAGATACGGCCGCCATAGACCGCGCCATAGGTATAGCAGGCATAGGGCACCTGGCCGGCAAAAGGATCAACCAGGTGAGTGATGGTGAGCGCCAGAAGGCCCTGATAGCAAAATCCATAGCGCAGGACACCCCTGTCATCATCATGGACGAGCCTACCGCCTTTCTGGACTACAAGAATAAAGCAGAACTGCTGCGCACCATCCGTATGCTGGCCACAGATCATGGCAAAACGGTCCTCCTCTCCACTCATGATATCGCGGCAGCCTTGCCGTATAGTGACCGCGCGCTGCTCATAGCCGAGTCGGGCACCTTTCATGAGGCAGCCGGTGCAGCACTGGAGGAGGCCAGCCTCAAAAACTACATGGAGACCCACTAAAAGCCTTTCCTCTATTGATCCTCAGCATCTGCCGTGTTAATTAACAATTCCACCAGTCCTGACAATAGTGTGACCAAATTTTTAAGCACAAATCATAAGAGTCTTAAGTTTTTGGCTAAATTTGAAACCTCTTAAACAAAATTTAAACATGAAAAAACTCGCTTTACTCTCCTTGGTTTCGGTGATGGGTTTTTCTCTGGTAGCTGGCAATGACCTCTCCAGGAAGCTCAAGCCGACACCGCGTATGATAGCGCCTGGTGGCCAGCGTGCTGCCGTAGTGAATAACTCCAATGCACCCAAAAGGGCTGCCCGCTCAGGATCTCTGCAGAAAGTAATGATAGGCAGCGCAGGCAACCTGCTCACTGTACTCAACAGCGCCAGCCGCGATATAGTATGCGACAGCGTGATCAATACGGTACTCTTCATACACAGAAATGACCAGTCTGCAGCCTGCTGCAATACCGGCAATAACAACGTGGGTATGTACCGCTTTGACTACTCTAAGGATGGAGGCAATACCTGGAACCTGAATCTGGGCGTACTCAATCCGTCTAATGACAACGGCTCTCCCGGTATCAATGGCCGCTATCCGCAGGCTATGCTGGAGCGCCAGGCATGGCAGACCAATGCTGACAGCACCTGGTTTATCTATGACGGTACATGGCACAATGGCGAGTCTATAGCAGTATGGGAAGGTAACTACTATGGTGCAGGACAGCTCGGTGGCGGCAATGCTACCTACAGCGAGGCCCGCGACACTGTAAACCATGGCGAGGTAGAGATATTTGAAAGCCTCACACGTGGTGCTGCGCATACCTACTGGAATATCACCAGGGCATACATCCAGACATCAAATACTACTGACTCTATCTATGGCCTGGTAGTGGAGAAAGGTGTATATGACACCACTACTCATGCCACTACATGGACCAGCAGGGTGCTGCCTGTAGCAGCGGCTCACTTCTACGATGCTAACAGCAATCCTGTAGGCCATGCGCTCCTCAATCCTACTATCGCGTTTGACCCTACAGGTCAGATAGGCTGGATACTTTTCACAGCAGATATGGTAGAGGACCAGCGCTTTGTACTGCAGCCACAGGTGATGAAGACCACTGATGGTGGTGCCACTTGGGGTCCTGTAGAGACACTGGACCTAGACAATATGCCGGGTATGTTTAATACAACTGTGACTACTGCTGGTACCGTGAAGTCTATCATGGGCGACGCTCAGATCACTGTAGACTCTGCCGGCAATCCTCACATCATAGCGATAGTAGATCAGGCAGACAGCACTTCAAACCAATATAGCTTCTACCCGCTGTCTGTGAATGTACTCTATGACATCTATCGCAATCCATCTGTGCCTGGCTGCGACTGGCAGGCAAACTTCCTGGCACAAGTATTCTCTTACTCGGCAGACTATACTGTAGCCTCAGGATCTGACCCTGCGGCCAGCGATGGCAACCGTGTGCAGGTATCTCGCAGCGATGACGGTACCAAGATATTCGCCTTCTGGAATGACTCAGATACTACTACTACTGCCACGCTCACTACAGCAGATCAGACCAATACCAGCCCTAACCTCTTTGGTGTCGGTATAGATATGACTACCCGCAAGGTGACCGATATCAAGAATTTCACTGAAGGTGATTCACTCTTTGGTGGTCTCACTGCCAATGCAGCAGCAGGCGCACTGAACGGTTCACTTTTCCCTACTATCTCTTACAATCCACTGCACAAAACCAATGGCGACTGGAATATACCAGGAGTACTGACCAATCCGGACTACCGTGCAGTCGTAGGAGCCAAGTCTAGTGGTAACCCTGCCCAGTTCTACTATTGCAAAAACCTGAACTTCAGCCCGTCTGACTTTGTCAATAAGTTTGACAACGCTCCGCCTACGCTGACTGTAAATGGTGCAGATACTGTATTTGTACAGAAAGGCCACCCATATGTACAACCTACAGCTACAGCATCTGACTGCCACTATGGTGTGATACAGCCTAGCTACACTAATAATATACCTGTAGACGGCAACCAGAACACTGACTCTGTAGGTGTATTCTACGCTACATGGACAGCTACCAATCCTGAAAACAATAGCACCAGCTTCACACAGACTGTGATCGTAGCTGATGTGCCTATCGCTCACATCACTTATCAAAAGTGGACGGGCAAGACCTTCTTCTTCAAGGATAGCAGCGAAAACTTCCCTACTAATCACGTGTGGAGCTGGGGAGATGGTACTTCAAACAACTTCAATGTAACGCAATACACCAAGACATATTCATCTAACGGTACCAAGACTGTGATTCTGACTGTGTCTAACGTATTTGGCTCAGACAAGGATACAGCCTTTGTACTGGTGACTATCGGCATCAACGATCCTGAGTTTGAAAAGACGATCAGTGTTTACCCTAACCCATCTACAGGTGTGCTGAATATAGAAATGCCATCTAACGCTAATGATGAAGCTATGGCGACCATATTCAACGCTCTGGGTGAGGTAGCCTCTGAGTCTACCGTACTCAAGGACACTAAGACTACACTCAACCTCGGCAACCTGGCTCCGGGTGTATATATCCTGAAGATACAGACTGCCTCCGGCAAGAATGCACTGAAGCAGATCACTGTGGTAAAGTAATCCGTAATCACAATATTTGTTTAAGAACCCTGCTTTGCGGCAGGGTTCTTTTTTTGTGTGCAACCCTCACCACTATAGTCCCATCATAGCAAGGACATGCAGCAGGAGGCTTAATTATTTTTAACGGTATTTTGTACAGCCCCCTGCCCTTGTTAAATTAATTCTGAATAGATTTGGCCATCAAACAAACAAAGACCAGGATGAGAAAACTTTTTGCTACACTTTTTATCTCCATCATAGCCCTGTCGCTTTTTGCCGCCGGTGGCAAAGGGCACAATATCAAGATCACAGTGCGCAACCTGCCTAATACCAAGATGATCCTGGCATACTATTATGGTGACAAGCAGTATGTGAAGGACACCGTAAACCTGGATGCCTCAGGTAGCGTGACACTCAAAGCGGACACAGACCTCCCTGCGGGTATTTACCTGGCTGTATTCCCAAAACTGGGCAACAAGTATTTTGAATTTATAGTCAATGAGCAGCACTTTACGATAGCCACGGATACCAGCGACCTGGCCAACAATGTGAAGGTCTCAGGCTCTGAGGAAAACCAGATATTCTATGACGATATGCACTTCCTCAATAAAGAGCGCAAGGAAGGCGAAGCGCTCAATAGTGCTATGAGAAATGAAAAAGACCCTGTGAAAAAGGAAGAGATCCGGCGCAATCTGCAAAAGGTAGACTCCATCGTGACCAGCGAGAGGCTGAGGATCACTAAGGATCACCCGAAGACATTCTATGCAGCGATCATCAAGGCTATGGAGCCCGTGAAGCCTAAAGAGGCCCCACGCGATGCTGTAGGGAGGCTCAAGGTAGACTCAAACTGGGTATGGCGTGACTACAAAAACCGTTATTGGGATAATGTAAACCTAAATGATGACCGCCTGCTGCGCACACCCGTATTCCACAATAAACTCAAGGAATTTTACACCCGTACCATCATACAGATACCTGACTCCATCATAGAGGATGGTGATGCCCTGCTCAAGAAGATGCCGCCAAAGGGGGAACTCTTTAAGTACACCCTCGTGTATATGCTCAATGAGATGGCCAAGTCTAAGATCATGGGCTTTGACGCTGTATACGTACACCTGGTCAAGAACTACTACGCCAAAGGCTATACGCCGTGGGTAGACTCCGTGCAGCTGTACAAAATCACCGAGCGCGGCCGTATACTCGAGCCACTGCTCATAGGCAAGAAAGCACGCAATATCAACCTGGCAGACACTACGCTAAAGCAGATGCACTCACTGTATGATGTCAAGAATAAGTTCACTATCCTCTGCTTCTGGGATCCGGATTGCGGCCATTGCAAAAAGGAAGTGCCTAAACTGGTAGAGGCCTATCACAAGATGAAGAAGGAAGGTATAGACGTGGCTGTATATGCACCGTCCATCATGTCCATAGAGGAGTTTAAGAAATGGACGGACTTCATCCGTGAGCATGACCTGGACTGGATCAATGTGGCCGACCCATACCGCCAGAATAACTTCCGCTTTGAGTGGGATATACAGAGCACACCACAGCTATACATACTGGATAGCAATAAGGTGATCAAGGCAAAACGTATAGGCGCAGAGCAGGTAGAGGATTTCATCCGTCATGAGATAGACCCTGGCTACAAGCCTAAGTCACCTCCTATCATCCACGATGAGAACGAGGAGGAGCCGCACTAGTAGTGCCATTGTCTACAAATGCAAGCACTCAGCCTATCGTACGCACGCCGGCTGTGGATATTATAAAGATGTATAACATGTGCTGCTGACTGCTGCTTGTTAGCTTTGTAGACAAATTAATTTTATGTCTGACATGTACCCTACATGCAATCTGCTGATGATAGAAGACAACCCTGCCGATGTGCGCCTGATGATAGAGGCAATACGAGAGGCCGGATTGGATGAGATGACCACCACGAGGTATGCATATGATGGGGACGAGGCTTTCTCCATACTGGAGTCCGGACATAATATGAGTGAGCCATTCAGCATGATACTACTGGATCTCAATATGCCTAAAGTAAACGGCAAAGAACTGCTGGCCAGGATCAAAGGAGATACACGCTTTGCTACTATTCCTGTATTTATCATGACCAACTCGGACTATAAGTACGACATGATAGACTGCTACAATCTCCGTGCAGATGCCTACATACAAAAGCCTACAGATTTCAAGAGATTGATAGACTTCTTTATCTCAGTACGCCGCTCGCTCGAGATCAATCATCGCCTGTCAGTATTCCAGATAGAGAAGCGCTACGACGAGATGAGGGTGGCTGTATAGTCTAAGATTTCTCTCCTTCTTCCAGCTCTACATATACCCGTTCCACATTTCCCTTTAGCGGTGGGTTATGCTTGCTCACCCGCACTTTGATCCACACTATCTCCGGGAAGGTAGTTTTCACTGCATCCAGTATCCTTTTGCAGACGTGCTCTATGAGTTTGGAGTGGGCCTCCATCTCCACCTTGGTGATCTGGTAGATCTGCTCATAGTTGATGGTCTTATTGAGCTGGTCTGTCTCGGCAGCCTCAGACAGATTGGTACGCAGGTAGATGTCTACTACATACTTGCCGCCCAGCACCTGCTCCTCTTTGTAGTAGCCATGATGGCTGTAAAACTGTAACCCCTCTACTCCTATCAGACCCATGAGATGATAATATGGAGTTAAAAATAGAACTTTATAGCTATCCACAGCGCGCGTTTTGCCACCCTGCGGCATACTCCCTACTCGCGACTATTTTTCTATCTTGCACCCGCAATAAACAGACAGAAGATCATGAAACAAGACCTCTATCAACACCACGACTACTACAATATAGATGACCTGCTCACTACAGAGCACAAGCTCATCCGCCAGAGCGTACAGGCATTTGTGAAAGAGAAAGTAAGCCCTATCATAGAGGACTACGCACAGCGCGCAGCCTTCCCCCGCCACATCGTAAAAGAACTGGGCGAGATAGGTGCCTTTGGCCCGAGCATACCGGCGCAGTATGGCGGCGGTGGGCTGGATGAGATCAGCTACGGCATCATCATGCAGGAGCTGGAGCGTGGTGACTCAGGTATCCGCTCTACTGCGTCTGTACAGGGGTCACTCGTCATGTATCCTATCTACAAGTATGGCAGCGAGGAGCAGCGCTATAAATACCTGCCTAAACTGGCAAAAGGTGAACTCTTCGGCTGCTTCGGCCTCACGGAGCCTAATCACGGATCCAACCCGGCGGGCATGGAGACTAAGTTTGAAGACAAGGGAGACCACTATCTGCTCAATGGCGCCAAGATGTGGATCTCAAACTCACCATATGCCGATATCGCCGTAGTATGGGCCAAGAATGAGAATGGCAAGATACGCGGCCTCATCGTAGAGCGCGGCATGGAGGGCTTCACCACACCTACTACACATGGCAAATGGTCCCTGCGCGCCTCTATCACCGGCGAGCTGGTATTTGACAATGTGAAGGTGCCAAAGGAAAACCTGCTGCCTAATGTAGAAGGTATCAAGGGCCCGCTCGGCTGTCTCTCTACAGCGCGCTATGGCATAGCCTGGGGTGCGATAGGTGCAGCACTGGACTGCTACGATACAGCTCTGCGCTACAGCAAGGAGCGCATCCAGTTTGGCAAGCCGATAGGACAGTTTCAGCTGACGCAGAAGAAACTGGCGGAGATGATCACAGAGATCACCAAGGCCCAGCTCCTGGTATGGCGCCTCGGTGTACTAAAGAACGAAGGCCGTGCTACACCAGCCCAGATATCTATGGCCAAGCGCAATAGCTGCGAGATGGCACTCAACGTAGCCCGTACAGCCCGCCAGATACTGGGCGGCATGGGTATCACCGGAGAGTATCCTATCATGCGCCACCTCATGAATCTGGAGACTGTGATCACCTACGAGGGTACGCACGATATACACCTGCTCATCACCGGTATGGATGTGACTGGTCTGGATGCATTCAAATAAGCAGAAGTAAATAGTTAAAGTGGGTACAGGTTTATGATCTGTACCCATTTTTATTTTATAGTGACGCTGGTGCTGCAGCTTTCTTCTTGCCACCGAAATACCAGGAGAGGTTAAGGTTGAAATTTCTCAGCATCTGAAAAGCCTGTCCTGTGCTGGCATTTTTATTATCAGTAGTGGTAGTGGAGTTGAGGCCTGCCTGTGGGTTATCGCTACCACTATTGGAGGTAGTAGCTACCTGCCTGGCACTACCATGATTGGCTGATCCGGTGAATCCAAAGTTGCCCATGGCGCCTATGGCCAGGTTCTTATAGAAAAAGTACTTGCAGGACAGCACTACTCCTGCTCCTGCTGATATATATGCGGGATTTGAGCTAGACACTTCAGTGGTACTATTATAGTTGGGGGCGGTAGTGATATCTGTGATAGTGCTCTTACTCGCAGTAGTGATAGCTACAGGCACATCTACACCCAGACCGAGGTCTACATTACTTTTGATCTTGAAATGATACAGCACCATCGGCACCAGGCTGACAGAGGCACTTGTGGTGCTACTCCTATGCTCCAGCTGTGACTCCACATATCCGCTATTGGTATACGTATTGGTAGGAGTAAAGATGGAACCCGAGGAGTGACTGTAGTTCACACCTACACTACCACCTATCTCTACTCTGTCAGAGACGTAGCCGGTGATATAGATACTCTGGGTCACAGGGACGAAAGAAACGCCGTACCAGATACCTACGGTCCCCTTGCCGGGCTTATTGTCTTGTGCAAAGATTGTGAGTGAAGCGGCGACCAGGATCGCGGAGAGCAGTGTGTTTTTCATATAGTTTAAATTTTTAGTTTTCGTAGTAACGAAGCAAAGATGCATCAGGTATATGAGTCGCCTGTGAAAATTCCTTAAAGAAGCGGAATTCTTAGGTAGCTGCACCCGCGACTCCAAAAAAACAATAACCTCTCATTTGTCATGACAACGTAATATTTCTGTCATAATAGTATCTAAATCACCTATCTGCGTACCTTAGCCAAAGCTAAAATGAACGATTATGAAACAGCTTTTTACCCTCCTTATTATCTTCTATTCTATCATGACTGTCGGTCAGGACTGGGTGCACCAGGGTTCTATATGGAAGTACAGCTATAGTGAGATGAGTGGAATGGGGTACGTCACCTACCGTTATGAAAAAGACACCCTGCTAAGTAACGAATCCTGCCACAAGCTGTCATCAACCAACTATAGTGCAGTGGCCTTAGGCCCCACATATCACTACGACACCAGCAGCGATGCATTGTTTACCTACTCACGAAATGATAGCGTATTCTTTTATGACCAAATACATGGTGCATGGCGGGCTACTTACTTTTTTAATGTTCATACCGGCGATTCGATTGTGATACCCAATGCAAGTTGGTTTGGTGTGGATTCCCAACTTCACGCTGTAGTAGACACGACCGGCTTTACTATGATAGACACCTTTCACTTACGCTTTTACAGATTTCACCTCACAGATAGCTGTCAGATGGGATGGTATGGGCGAGGTACAGTGATAGAGCGGATAGGCATGCAGGATAATAACATCACGCCCTACTGGCACTGCGTGACAGATGATACATACTACGGTTTTTGCAGCTATGAGGATGACTCCTTTGCCATCTACAAGCCATATGCTCACTGTGATGAGTTACCTACCGGTATTCACGATGCGGAGAGGGATGAAGCATTAAAATTGTATCCCAATCCAGCCTCAGACCAGGTACTCATAGACTATCCATATAGCGGTGAGGTCACTCAGACTATCACTACAGCAGGAGGACATATCGTAATGGCAGGAAAGTATAGCAAAGTCACTTCTGTTGCATCTTTGCCTGATGGTGTATATATAGTGACACTCAGCGGCTCTGACCATATGCTGAGAAACAAGCTTGTCATCAGTCGCTAGGTAATCTCAATAAGCTGTGTAGCGGAACACTTCTATCAAAACAAACCATACAGCTCTGCACTGACACGCTGCACTACCTCTGCGAGGGCGTCAGGGTCTTCGGCAAAGTTGGTCTGGTCTACGTCTATCACGAGCAGGCGGCCCTCATAGGTGGCTATCCACTTCTCGTAAAACTCGTTCAGCCTTTTGAGGTAGTCCAGGCGGAGATTGTCCTCATATTCGCGGCCACGCTTCTGTATCTGATTTACCAGCGTAGGCACAGAGGCCTTGAGGTAGACCAGCAGGTCAGGTGGACGGATCAGTGAGGAGATGGTCTCGTAGAGGCGGGTATAGTTCTCAAAGTCGCGTGTGCTCATCAGGCCCATGGCATGGAGGTTGGGTGCAAAGATGCACGCATCCTCATGTATGGTACGATCCTGTATGATCACGTCTGCGCCTTTCTGTATGTCTATGATCTGGCGGAAACGTGAGTTGAGGAAGAAGACCTGCAGGTTGAATGACCAGCGAGGCATGTCTTCATAAAAGTCATTGAGGTATGGGTTATTCTCTACATCCTCAAAGTTTGGCGTCCAGCCAAAGTGGCGCGCCAGCAGTGAGGTGAGTGTAGACTTGCCTGCACCGATATTGCCGGCTACAGCTATGTGCTTGATCTGCCCCTTAGGGATAGGCGGTGACAACTTGTGCTGGCTCGGCTGCTCAGCTACAGCAGCAGCTTTCTTCACAGGCTCCTTAGCTTTTGCCACAGGCTTCACAGCAGCTTTTGGTGCCGGTTTAGCAGCAGCCTTCTTCACTGGAGCACTTTTCTTTACTGGTTTCTTAGCCGGAGCTTTGGCAGCAGGCTTGGCAGCCTTTGCAGGTTTCTTAGTCGTCTTTGCCATATCAGAGTTTCTCACCGGCGGTAGGGGCCGCAGGCTAGCTTGGTTTAAATTGGGTTTTTCTTCGGTCTAAATATATCAATTCTACTTTTCTCAGCGGCTTTTCAGTCCAATTATTTCTCTGACCTCTGTCACGGTTTTCTGAGCACTGGCGCGGGCTTTCTCGCCTCCCTCCTCCATCACGCGGGTCAGGTATGCCTGGTCTGCACTGATCTCCCTGATACGCTCACGGATAGGCGCGAGAAATATCGTCATATCTTCTGCTATCTGTGGTTTCATCTCGCCAAAACGCAACGTACCTTTCCTGAACTGGTCCAGATAGTGAAGATATACCTCTGGACTCGAAACGAGTGCCATGAGATCGAAAATATTGCGTATGGATTCTGTCATCCATTTTTGCGTTTCTGCCACCGGGTTTGCCGACCGCTCTATACGCTCACGTTCATCAGGTGCCAGCGATATCAGATCAGACTCTGTCTTAGCTCTCTTGATCTTTTTCAAAATAACCTCCGGCTCATCCATCAGGTAGATCACCGTGTTCTCGCCTTTAGATTTACTCATCTTGCCCTCACCATCCAGGCTAGGTACGGAGAGCGGCACATCTCCATAGTTGAATCCTATCGGCTCTTTGAAGTACTCTACGCCGTACGTATGATTGAAGCGGTTGCCAAAGTTGCGCGTCATCTCTATGTGCTGCATCTGGTCTTTGCCCACAGGCACTTTGGAGGCATGATGAATGAGGATATCTACAGCCATCAGCACCGGATAGGTCAGCAGGCCGGCATTGACATTGTCAGGCTGGGTACGCACTTTATCCTTGAAGGTGGGCACCTTGTGCAGCTCACCGTCATAGGCAAACATATTGAAGATGAGGTACAGCTCTGATATCTGCGGCACCTGGCTTTGTACAAAGAGCGTACATTTATCAGGGTCGAGGCCGCAGGCCAGGTACTCTATGAGCGTCTGGCGCACATTGGCCTGGAGGTCTGCCGCACGCGGATGCGTGGTGAGCGAGTGCAGGTCAGCTATAAAGAAATAGCCGTCATACTCCTCCTGCATCCGCACAAAGTTCACTACAGCTCCCAGGTAGTTGCCCAGATGCTGCTTGCCCGTAGGGCGTACACCGCTGACTGCTATTTCACGCATAGATGACGACAGAAATTTTAATTTTGCGAAGTTATACCATTTCGCTACATAGACAATGGTAGCCGGATACGGCACTAAAACTGATAAGAAAATGAAGATAGATAATGCACTGGTAGACCGCCTGGCTGAGTTGTCCCGCCTCGAGTTTGACGACTCGGGCAAGGAGAAGATCAAGGATGACCTGCAGAAGATATTTGACATGATGGACAAGCTGAACGACCTGAATGTGGATGGCGTAGAGCCGCTGATCTACATGTCTGACGAGGTGAATGTACTGCGCGCCGATGAGGTGAAGGGCCAGGTCTCCCGCGAGGAGGCGCTGCTCAATGCCCCACAGCATGACTCAGATTTCTTTAAGGTGCCTAAGGTGATCAAGAAATAGACAATACAGGATCACCGCAGAGACGCAGAGGCGGAGAGAAAATCAAAATTGCTGTGCTTTCATCACGAAAACTAATTTTTACTGTATTATCATCTCTGCGTCTCAGCGCCTCTGCGGTTAAACATTAGTCAGCCACGGAGGTAAAACAAACAACGATGAACGAAGTCATCCAGATATCACACCTGCGCAAGACCTTTCGCCTCGGCGATCAGGTGATCAATGCGCTTAATGATGTGAGCCTCACGATCTCCAAAAATGAATACGTAGCGCTGATGGGCCCCTCCGGCTCGGGCAAGTCTACACTCATGAATATCCTCGGCTGCCTCGATAGCCCGTCTGCCGGCTCCTACCGGCTCAACAATACCGAGGTGGCAAAAATGACCGATGACCAGCTGGCCTATGTGCGCAATAAGGAGATCGGCTTCGTATTCCAGACCTTCAACCTGCTACCCCGCCTCACAGCGCTGGAGAATGTAGCCCTGCCACTGATCTACGCAGGTATGGGGGGCAAAGAGCGCCAGCAGCGGGCAGAGTACGTGATGGAGCAGGTAGGTCTCAAGGAGCGCATGGGCCACAAGCCAAACGAACTCTCCGGAGGCCAGCGCCAGCGTGTGGCTGTAGCACGTGCCCTAGTCAATAGCCCCTCTATCATCCTGGCCGATGAGCCTACGGGCAATCTGGATACCAAGACCAGCTATGAGATCATGGGACTATTTCAGGATATCCACTCGAAAGGAAACACCGTGATACTCGTCACGCACGAGGAGGACATAGCCAAGCACGCCCGCCGCATCATGGGCCTGCGCGATGGCCTCATAGAGTACGACAAGGCAAATGAGCCGGTCAGGGGGTTTCTGGTATAAAGCACTTTAGTAAAACATCGTTATTGCGAGGAGTCCCGAGGCTTCGGGACGACGAAGTAATCTGGAATGTGCTCATCAGTTTGTGCCTTGCATAGTACAGACTTAATACGATGTCTTTAGATACGGATTGCTTCGTCACTATCGTTCCTCGCAATAACGTACTTTCTGAATCTTAGTCCACCCTGCTCACTGTCAGTGTGCCCTCTATCCCGTCATCCATCGTTTTACCGGTGATGAGGGCGGTGGCCATGGCTGCTATTTCAGCTACTTTGCCGTGCTTGGTATCCCAGTAGTAGCCTTCTCTGATGGTCACGCGGATGATGCTGACATTCGGATCGTCTGCGCCATCTTTGAACCATATCTTGGCTATCGGGTTCCATAGCTCCTTGATCTTCGCCTTGTCAAATGACAGGGCCGCATTACCACGCAGAGAGAGGAATTTGTCATTGCCCTGGCCATAGAGCAGGTCCACAGTGCTATCTGCCAGTACCTCCTTATTCTTCTCGCTGTTCTTGTCTGATAGAAACCAGATCACGCCCTGGTCGTCTACCTGCTGTGAGGACATAGGACGGGCTTTCAGTTTGCCATTCTCGTAGGTGCAGAACATGCACGTTTTAATTTCTTCGGCCAGCTTCTGGATCTCTTTGATCGCTTCAGTGCCGGTCAGGTTTTTGTGATCTCCCATTGTTTTTGGTTTTAGACATAGTAGGAAGTAACAATCATGCCACCCGCCATTTCTCCACACTATGCTGACGTGTACACCGGCCTGTGGGGAAATAATACCTGCTATCGTGTATATTGCATGAACATTTCGAGCGACTACTGATTTAGATAGCATGAAGATATATACCAAGACGGGAGATGTGGGCGAGACCTCACTCTTTGGCGGCAGGCGGGTGAGCAAGGCCGACCTGCGCATAGAGACCTACGGCACGACAGATGAGCTGAACTCATGGATAGGCCTCGTACGCGATGTCAATACCACCGAGGCTGAGCGTACGCTACTCAAAGACATACAAGACCGCCTCTTCACCATCGGTGCCTCACTGGCCGCCGATCCTGACAATCATAAACTGAAGACGCCAGACCTGCACGAAGAGGATGTGACCGCATTGGAAAATGCCATAGATGAAATGGACAAGGTATTGCCGCCGCTCACACACTTCGTACTACCGGGAGGGCATCAGCACGTCTCCTACTGCCATATAGCGCGCACGGTGTGCCGCAGGGCAGAGCGCCTCACTGTAGCGCTGCACAAGGACGAAGAAGTACACCCGCTCGTGATCAAATACCTGAACAGGCTATCAGATTACCTTTTTGCGCTGTCGCGCAAAATGGCGCATGACCTCGGTGCTGAAGAAGTAAAATGGCTAGGCAGAAAGTCCTGAGTACTACGGTTTTACTATTCGCCGAAATGTATACGGATGACTTTTGTTTTCAATTGTAAGTCATATCGCGTCTTATCATTACGACGAGAGGTAAACGCATACATAGCTAAATCTTTTGCATCATAGTCTCTGTGACAATAAAAAAAGTTGCACCGAATTTAATGATAAACTAGTTTTGCATTGTGCAAATTTGGCTTCTCATCGGGGCGATTTTATTTGTCCTAAGATATAGCTGGAATAGCCGAATGCCTTATTACAAAGTAGGGAACCAAAACGAAAATGAATGAAAATGTTCTTACCTCCTTAGGGGCAGCCCCTTTACTCGATCACCCCCATCGTACAGTCAGCCACCTGACCTTCTATCTCATCCTGAAACAACCACCACTCACCTCTATGCCGGGATATGCCGGCACAGACGTATTGCATAGGGACAAGCCGAACACCCTGATACAAAGTAGGCGCTCATAAATACAAATGCTACTATGAAAAATGCAAAATTTTATTTTTTCTTACTGTTATCTATGTGTTTTACCAGATTATCTGCACAGTCCTATCACTATGTCAGTGATGACTCTTGGGAGGTCACTACTACGCAGCAAACTACCACGGCTTGGACGACGACTTCCGGGGCGTGGACTAACTCCAAATACTCAGGATTTAATAGTGATTGTCCTACCTATGCTTCTGGTGTTGCGATAGCATCGCCTATGTGGTATACCCCTATTACACTTGGATCATGTCTGACCAATCCCAATAATACGCTTCCCGCCAGTGCCAACTCGAATCAATGGGTATATTTCCGCAAGACATTTTCTCTTACAGGCACCAATGCGACTACTTTCTCTCTTCATGTGAAGGCCGATGATACGGTATTGGTATACATCAATGGTAACAGAATTACTTCGTCAGCCCCTGGAGGAGAGGTCAATACGAGTACTATTAATCCTGCGTGGTTGACATGCGGCACTAACTATATAGCTATACAGGCAGCCAACTATAACGGCTCGGGTAATGCTGATGCCAACACTTGCGCCTGCTGGTGGGTATCTTGCAATTTTTCTATCACTTGCGCCCCTATAGTCCTCACGCCTACCATTAACCTTTCCTGCAATGGGACCAATAATGCCAGCATTTCTGTCACGGCATCAGGTGGTATACCGTCATACACCTACCAATGGCTCGACGGGCCTACGGGTTCTACCCGGACTGGCCTGGCACCAGGCACCTATTATCTGGGTGTCACTGATAGCAAGGGCTGTAACACTACGGGCACCTATACCATCACTAAGCCCGCTGTACTCAGTGCGACAGCGACCGTTACAAAAAATGTCTCATGCTACGGAGGTAGCAATGGTGCAGCGTCAATAGCCGTCAGCGGAGGTACGCCAGGCTATAACTACACGTGGAGCCCATCAGCCTCTGGCAGCAATCCGACCGCTCTCTCAGCGGGCAGCTATAATGTAACCGTAAAGGATGCCAATAACTGCAGCCTGGTGAAAAGCGTGACTGTCACTCAGCCTGCTGCCTTCAGTGCCTCAGTGAGCGTCACGTCCTCTTCCAAGGCATGTCCTTGCAATGGTGCTGCTACTATCACTCCCTCTGGTGGTACCTGGCCCTATGCCTATAGCTGGAACGGGACCAGCGGCAGCGCTTCTATGAGTGGGCTTTGCGGCGGTTCCTATGCTGTCACTGTCACAGATATAGCCGGTTGTACCTATCCAGTTACTGTCAGTGTACCAGGTACAGCAGCACTTAGCGTTTCAGTTAGTTCGGCATGCTTCAGTGCTAACGCCCCTAGTGCCGCCAGTCTGACAGCTACGGTTACAGGTGGCAACTCTGCATTCACATACAGTTGGTCTGCTAGCGGTCCGGCCTCTGGTACTATAGTGGGTACCACGACCGCAGCCACTATAACGGCTTACTATCCGACTGCTAGTGGTGCAGGCAAATGTACCCGGTACAACGTGACCGTGACAGATAGCAAAGGATGTACAGTTACTGCATACACGGATGTATGTACAGCGGATGCATGCAAGACAAACAACAGCGTCGATCTGAGCAGCCTGGGCGAGATCGCTAGTACAGACAATATACTGCAGGTATACCCTAATCCATCTTCAGACCACATATCTGTCAGCTATCATGCAGATGCACTGCAGAGCGGATCTATACGTCTCATAGATGCCCTGGGACGTGTAGTATATACGTGTGAGGTGAGTGGCGCATCTGGTGTCAAGGATGTCGATGTGGCATCTCTGGCGGTAGGCACTTACATTGTAGTACTCGATAGCGCAGGCCATAACATAGGTATTACCAATATCGTCAAGAGATGACCATGACATTTCTATAGCATAGTCATATGCATCGGGATCACCTGCTTTCTCCGGAGGGCAGGTGATTTTATGATATGGCGTGAGAAAAGGATCGCGATCATTCCCTTGCCGCCGGATCGGGGCAGAATTCCCGACTAGAAGGTTACAGAAAACTCCTTCTTTTCTCCTCCTCTTTTTACGATCACTTTGGTGGTCTTGCCCTTGTCAAACTTATTCAGCGCGTCCACGTAGCTGTAGATATCCTTCACCGGATAATCGCCCAGCTGGATGATCACGTCGTCTGCCTTGAGGCCGGCCTTCTGTGCAGGTTTATTGTCTGACACACCGTCTACGCGCACACCCGGCTTGTCATAGGCGTAGTCCGGCATGATGCCCATTGACACTTTGAAGGTGGACGTCTTTGACTCATGTGTAGACGTTTTCTGAAAGGCCAGCTTAGGATAATTCTGAACGGAGTCTACTACCAGCTTTGCCAGGTCTATCACTCGCTTCTCCCCTTCGTAGTTGATCTTGTCAGCTACATCGGTCGGCTTGTGATAGTCGCTATGCTGCCCGGTGAAGAAGAACAGTACCGGAATATCCTTCAGGTAGAAGGAGGTCTGGTCTGAGGGACCTATCCCCGCAGAGTCATACTTCAGCACGACATCTGAGCGCGTATTATTCAGCATAGGCTCCCAGATACTGCTCGTGCCTGTACCGTAGACTATCACCTTGCGCGTAGAGTCATTGAGGCGGCCTATCATATCCATATTGATCATGCAGTCGGTCTCGTACAGCGGGATAGTAGGATGGTTCACATAGTACTTGCTACCTATCAGCCCTGCCTCCTCTGCCGAGAAGCAGATGAAAAGTATGTTGTACTTCTCCGTCACACCATTGCTCGTGAAGATCCGCGCCAGCTCCAGTACGCCTGCCGTACCGGAGGCATTGTCGTCAGCGCCGTGATGTATCTTGCCCTTAGGATTTGCGTCGAGCGAGTTGCCCCGAGTGCCATCGCCCAGATGGTCATAGTGCGCTCCTATCACGATGGTATACTCTGCCTTATTGTCCAGCAGGCCTATCACATTCGTGCCGTGGTACAGCTCACCGGTAGTAGCCTCCGCAGTATCATGTGGGTTCTTTGACATGTGATAGGTGAAGTGCTGGTAGAAGCTATTCTCCGCTGTCCCCTTGGGCGTGAGGCCATATTTCTTAAACTCGGCAGCGAGGTATTTCTGCGCCAGCTTCTCTCCTTCTGATCCGGGCATACGGCCACCCAGCTCATCAGAGGCCAAGTAGGTGATATGCTTCCTGATATTGCTTACTTCAGCCTTTTGGCCGTAGGCAGTGATAGTAGTTAGTGACAGCAGTACACAGCAGGTCAATATTCTTTTCATCTCTCAGTATTTTTTCCGTCTCAAATCTACAATTTTCCCGCAGGTCACTCTTTCCAGTCGGCTATGAAGAGATTGGTATCATGCGTGCCGTGGTTATCCCTGTTGCTGGACCAGACCAGTTTCTTGCCATCATGCGAGAACATCGGGAAGGCATTGAAATAGCTCTCCGTCGTGATCTTTTCCAGCCAGGAGCCGTCCAGGTTGACGGTGTAGAGGTGAAAGTCATAGCCGCGCTGAGAGGCATGATTGGACGAGAAGATGATCTTATTGCCCGCTGGTGTGAAGTAGGGTGCCCAGTTGGCCTTGCCGAGATGGGTCACCTGCCTGAGGTCAGAGCCGTCTGCATTGCAGGTATAGATCTCCATATTGGTAGGCGCTACGAGGCCCTGCGCGAGAAAGTCCTTGTACTCCTTGATCTCCTCAGGGGTCTTTGGCCGTGATGCGCGGAAGACGAGCTTCTTGCTATCTGGCGAGAAGAAAGCGCCACCATCGTAGCCCAGCTCATTGGTGATCTGCTTTACATCTGAGCCGTCCAGATTCATGGTATAGATCTCGAGATCGCCGCTGCGCATAGAGGTGAAAACGATCTTCTTGCCATCAGGCGAGATCGTAGCCTCCGCATCGTAGCCTTTTGTGTTGGTCAGTTGTTTTGTGATCTTGCCCCAGCGGTCGGCCACAAAGATGTCAAAGTCACTATAGATAGGCCAGAGGTATTTATGGTCTGCGCGTGGCGCTGGTTTAGGCGGGCAGGTATCTGCGCCGAGGTGCGTAGAGGCATAGAGAATGTGCTTGCCATCAGGCAGGAAGAAAGAGCAGGTGGTCCTCCCCTTACCCGTGCTCACCATAGACGGGCGGTAGGCAGTATCGCGCTCTGCGCGGGCTATCTCTACATCAAATATCTGGTCGCACTGCAAGCCCCACTTAGGGTTGGTCACCTGCACACTGAGGTAGCGATCGTCAAAGCTGAAGTAGGCCTCTGCATTATCACCGCCGTAGCTGAGCTGCCGGATATTGGAGAGGTGCTTTGACTCATTGGCTTCCTGCGCAGAGGCGCAGAGCGAGATGGCACATAGGATAGCTGTAGCGATCTTTTTCATACAGAGAGATAGATTTTTGCGGCAAATAAAGGAAAGCGTCGTGCTAATATTGTCATAGTATTGTCATGAAAGAATATGATCAATCTACATTGATAATGTCAGGGGTAAAGAGATCCTTCTTGACCGGGGTACGGTTGCTGATCGTATTGCCCATGAGGCTAAACTGGCGCTGATCCGGTACGTGGAGTCCGGGATAGTAGGCCAGTGTGACCTCCAGGAAGCCGAGGCCTATGCCGAGATTGCGCAGGCGAAAGCCAAGGCCCACCCCTGACTGAAAGAACCGGTACTGCGGCTGCGGCTGGTAGACCGAGAGGTCTGCGAAAACAAAGTAGCTAGTAGAGAAGCCTAGTATGGGCTTGGTATAATAAAAATCCGCCTCATAGCTGAAAGCATACGTACGTACACCACGCAGGTAGAGCGAACTGAGCCCGCGAAGGCCTGTGGCATTATTCACGATCAGCTCACGGCCATCAGGGCGGCTAAAGCCGAGACGGATGTTATTGGTCAGGAAGCTGCGCCAGTTCCACCGGCCCATCTTGACGGGTATAGAGTAGAAAGTATTTTCCCAGCTGATTAGGCCCTGATCTATGGTATGCGGATTTACAAAGCCACCACCCTTGATATAGGTCAGGTAGTATCCCGCATTCACGAATGACACGCCGTACTGGAGGGCCAGTGCCATATAGGTGCGCCGCTGTAGAATCTCATCCATCTGAAAACCGCCGATGAGCGCAGCGCTCACTCCTCGGGGGAAGTACTCCGCCTTGTCCAGGCTGTACACATTGTGGTCTATGTAGTAGTCCCACTGTGCTATGCCCATCGCGCCGAGGATATTATTCTGGTCTATGAAGTTGATGATATTGCCGGGGCCTGTCACATATGGCCGCTCTATATAGTCTGTTCGCTGCGCCCGCGCTGCTACTACAAATCTGCTCAGGGGGTATTTCGCCTGTAGCTTCCCACCTAGCTTGAAGGACTTGGCCAGCCAGAAATCCTGCGTGATGGTAGAGACCCACGAGTTGGCATAGGTGGCGTTTTCTGTGGGCAGGATCAGGTCATTCCTGTGGCCGGATACGAGTATGCGGCCTGCCCACTCAGCCTTGCTGGAGTAGAAGTTTCGCGTCACGGCCAGTGTGCCTCCCTGATTGAGGATATCATAGGCTCCGTCCAGTCCCACATTGATAAAGGAGTGGCGGATATTGTTGTACGTGTAGTTGAGGTGTACACGATAGGCGTCAAATTTTCTGAAGTAAAACGACCCATCTACCTGCAGTATCTGCGAGAGGCCAAACATATTATTGAACTGGAGGCCCACCTGCACATAGTTGTACCCCGCAGAGGTCACAAAGCCGATATTCCACCGGTCACGCACGAAGATGGTCACGTCTACCATATCATCACCTATCTCCTCTACCAGTATACGGATATCCTTATAGATGTTTTTCTCCCAGAGGTTGCGCTCCGTATCGGCAAATAGCTGAGGGTCTACCTTGTCACCTTCCTGAAAGAGGACCTCATTTTTGATCACCTGGTCGCGTGTGCTAAATTGGAATTTATTGGCCCGGGCCTGCAGTTTGGTAGGGTGATAGTAGTAGGGTGAGTCCAGGCTCACGCCATAGGGATAGACCACCTCTACCTCCAGGCGACGGATGGTCTTGCCCTTGTAGCACTCAAAGGCCTTGGCGTCTTCTATCGGTCGGTCTATGCGGATATCACAGTAGTTGAGAAACGATAAGATCTTGATGGCCTTTTTGATCTTAGGGTTCTTCTTCAGCTCGTCAAATCGCACCGTAGTACGTACGCGTACACGGCTGGAGTCCTGCGCAGCGAGGGCGGAGCAGCACACGAGGGATATGAGCAGCAGAAGACACTTCATGGGCGGCCGGGACCTGAGAGGTTTACCTGTACAGACGTAAGTTACGCAAAAACACGGCCAGTTGTATGATTTACTGAATTACAGGTTTACTGAATTACCAATTAAAATGCCTTTTAACCAAATAGAGATATAGAGACATAGAAAATCCAATCTGTACATCCGTAAATCTGTAATTCAGTAAATCTAAAATCACAGCACATACGCCTCGCTCAGAAACTTGACGTACCGCTGTGCGCCCTCCTGTATGGTAGTGAATGACTGGTCATAGCCCGCAGCGCGCAGCTTATCCATCTTTGCCTCTGTGTAGTACTGGTACTTATCACGTATATCTGCCGGTATGGGTATGAACTCTATGTGCGGCTCTACGCCCATGGCAGCAAAGGTGCTTTGCGCCAGCTCGATAAAGGTATTGGCATGGCCCGTGCCGGCATTGTAGATACCATTAGCCGGGCGGTTTTGATAGAAGAAGAGGAGGAGGTCTACCACATCACGCACATAGATGAAATCACGGAGCTGCTCGCCATCCTTGTAGCGCGGATCGTGAGACTGAAATAGCTTCAGCCGGCCTGTCTGGCGTATCTGATGGTAGGCGTGATAGATCACCGAGGCCATGCGGCCCTTGTGGCTCTCGTAGGGGCCGTAGACATTAAAGAACTTCAGCCCCGCCCATACCGGTGGGCGCCGACTGCTCTCCAGCACGTGCATATCAAAGAGCTGCTTGGACAGGCCGTAGGGATTGAGCGGCTTGAGCTGTGGTATGATGGCCTCATCATCGCCAAAGCCCAGCTCGCCCATGCCATAGGTGGCCGCACTGCTGGCATAGACCATCGGTATCTGGTGCACACTGCATATCTCCCACAGTATTTTGCTGTACGAGAGATTGAGCGAGTCCAGCACGCGGAAATCAAACTCACCCGTATCGGTACGCGCACCGAGGTGAAAGACAAAAGACACCTCTCCCGCATGATCGGTAAACCACTCCGGGAATGCATCTCTGTCCATACGCTCCAGCCCTGCCAGCTCCTCTACATTGGAGTACTTGGCCGAGTAGCGATCCTCGGGAAACCGGTCTACCAGCAGCATATCTGTGATGCCGAGCTTGAGCAGCGCCCTCACCAGATTGCCCGCTATGAAGCCCGCTGCACCTGTCACTACTATCATACGGGCAAATGTAATTTTTAATTGAAAATACCCAATCGCAATTTGATAACGGGCGTGCAGCAGGCGTATTGTGACTGGCAGGTGTACCAGCGTGGCTGGATCACAATGTGAAATACATTTTAGCCACATGGAGACATAGAAAATGCAAGTAATTCTACCAATCAGCTCCACCCTCCTGCCATACCGCCATTTTGTCTCGTACGCACAGGGGCTCCGGCGCAGTGTTAATATTTATGGCAGAAAATGTGCGTTTTACGTGTCATATTAGTGTCAGCAGTATTAATTATTTCAAAAAAGCGGCGGCTGGCAAGCATTTCGCAGTAAAAAAAGCAACGCTTGCTATATAGCCTCACTCTATATAGCATACGAGACGAGGGATGAAGAACTATAAATTTAAGACGCTGAAGATATTCGCCTCTGATGAGTGGCTGGCAAACCGCACCCGCGAGTACCGCACCGTGTATGACAAGAGCGAACTGACCTATGTATCTGCCGAGCTGGCGTTTTACAATAAGCAGTTTGACGAGGCTGACTGGGAGGCGCACATACGCATCAAGGCATACGCCCATACCGGCCCCGATAAACGCGAGATATGTAACCAGGAGGAGCGCCGCAAGGTACGTCTGGATGAGAATGTGGTCTATGTCAATAAAGGCTGGGGCACTGCCAATGCCGGCACCTTCTGGGCAGAGGGCGAGTATAGCTGGGAGGCATACATAGATGAAGAGTTGGTGGGCAGCCGTCACTTCTTTGTAGAAAATGCAGGCGCTGTGACGCTGCAGAGCAACCCCTACTTTGATGTAAAATCCATCCGCTTCTTTACCGGCGACTACAATGCGGTGAATAACGACCACAAGATCTACCTTCGTACCATAGACCGCGAGCATACGCAGTACCTGTATATAGAGTTTCTGGCGCAGAATAAGCTGCTGAAGCCTTGGAACTGCGAGATCGTATTCAACTGGTACAATGCTGCCGGCCTGCTGAAGGCGCGCATAGAGCGATTCCGCAAGGTCAAAGGCGAGGAGAATGAGCAGATCACCTTCAATGAAGGCTGGGGAAACGATACCCCCGGCACCTGGAAGGACAGCAACTACCGCCTCGAGATCACCTTTATGGACTGCGTGATAGCCATCCTGCACCTCGAAACCGGAGAGGATGATGTAGAGGGCGATGTGACCATAGAGCACGTGCCGCACCCGCACATAGCTATAGCCACGCCCGACGAGCCGGAGGAAACACTCGATATGCAGCTCCTGCGCCTCGGAGAGCTGGTGGGCCTCGAGGAGCTAAAAAAAGAGATCACCAATCACATCTCCTACCTCAACTTCCTCAAGATACGCAAGGAGCGAGGTTTCAATGACTCAGAGACGATCAACCTGCATAGCGGCTTCGTAGGAAACCCCGGCACGGGCAAGACCACTGTGGTCAAGCGCCTCGGGCAGATCTATAAGTCCATGGGCCTGCTCAGCAAAGGCCATGTGAAAGAAATAGACCGCAGCCACCTGATCGGTGAATATATAGGGCAAACCGCACCAAAGGTCAAAAAGGTACTGGAGGAAGCAAAGGGCGGTATTCTCTTCATTGATGAGGCCTATGCACTATCACGTGAGGGGGAGGATGCTAAGGACTTTGGCAAGGAGGCGATAGAGGTTTTGATCAAAGAAATGAGTGATGGTACTGGTGATATTGCCGTGATGTTTGCCGGCTATCCCAAGGAGATGGAGACCTTTCTCAAGTCTAACCCCGGCCTCAAATCGCGTATTGCAAATTATTTCCACTTTGAGGATTTCACACCTGACGAGCTGCACGCTATAGCGATCAAGGCCGCACTGGACCGCAATGTGATCCTGACCGATGAGGCCAGCACCTATCTGGGCGAGCAGCTCATGGAGGGCTTCAGAAATCGTGATCGTACCTTTGGCAATGCGCGCTACGCGATCAGCCTCATAGAGGAGGCCAAGATGAACCTCGGCCTGCGTATGATGAAGCAACCCGACCTGAAGGACGCCAGCAAGGAGGCGTTGAGCACGATAGAGAAGGAAGACATAGAGCTGGTATTCAAACAGCGCGATAAAAAGAAGTACCACATCACGATCAATGAGCGCCTGCTGCAGAGCGCTATGGACGAGCTGAATGAACTCGTGGGCATAGACAATATCAAGAACGAGATCAATGAGCTGGTGAAGCTGATACGCTTCTACAATGACATAGGCAAGGACGTACTGAATAAGTTCTCGCTGCATACCGTATTTCTAGGCAATCCCGGCACGGGTAAGACCACTGTAGCGCGCATCATGGGCAAGATATTCAAAGCCCTGGGCCTGCTCGAGAGGGGCCATATGATAGAGCTGGACAAGCAGGGCCTCGTGGCAGGCTATGTAGGCCAGACAGCTATCAAGACAGACGAGAAGATACGCGAGGCCAAAGGAGGCGTGCTCTTCATAGACGAGGCCTATGCGCTCAGTGAGGGCAATGATTTTGGCCGTGAGGCCATAGAGACGCTGCTGAAGCGGATGGAGGATATGCGTGGTGACTTTGCCGTGATCGTAGCGGGCTATACAGAGCCTATGAACCGGTTTCTGGAGAGCAATCCGGGCCTCAAGTCACGCTTTGACCGTATCTATACCTTCGGCGACTACACGCATGAGGAGCTTTTCAAAATAGCGATCAACCTCTTCCGCTCAGAGAAAGTGCGCCTCACAGATGCGGCCTATGACTATCTGCAAAAGTACGTGAAGCACATGTACGAGACGCGAGACAAATACTTTGGTAATGCACGCGAGATTCGCAAGATGGTGCAGGATATCATACAGAATCAGAACCTGCGCCTGGCCGGTATAGACAAAGCTGCGCGTACACCCGAGATGCTGGAGAGCATCACGCTGGAAGACCTCTCAGATCTCAAGATGGATGAAGGCAAGCGCAAGGGACTCGGGTTTAAGTATTGACCATCCCGCTTATCAGATATTTTAGTCGCAGACCAGGCTTTGCAGCCGGAGCTATTGTGATGCAACGCAGCAAGCCGGGCAGATGATACCGGGCGCGTATATGCCTCACTATTCCTAGTAGACTTACTATAAACCCGCCAGCACCTCTGACGTACACTCCTGTATCGGCCATGATTCCCCATGCAGTGGCCGTACTGGTAGCCGGTCCGTCGCATACTCCCCACTATGCTGTATGACCGGGTTTTATTTCACGCCTGCCGTGCCAGGCATCTGTGCTTTTTTAAAACCTCGACTATGTACCCGCGGTCATGCCTCGTACATGCTGCGCTGCTGGTGGCCCTGCTCCTGTATGGCCATAGCGCCGCAGCCTCTACTACTACCTACTACTACGCAGGCTCCGAGAGCCACAGCGTGAATGGCCTCTGCATAGGCTGCTCCGTGCAGAACCCCTCCTATGCCGTAGATACCGGCATACAGAGTACCTACAGCACGCTGAAGCTGACAGTGAGTGTACTGGGCGCCTACGTGACCCAGCGGGTCAGTTTTGGCACGACTGCCGCTGCTGGCCAGGACCTATACCTGCTGCTGGAGAGCACCACCGGTGCACTGCTGGATGTCTCCGCTCTGGGAGGCCTGGATATTACCTCATACAAAAGCGGCGTATCTAATGCTGACACCAAAAGCTCTACGTCCTTTACCATAGGCCTGCTATCCGGTTCTTCTACCAGGTATGTGGTCAAAGTGCATTTCTCCAAAACATTTGATGCGGCAGAGCTGAAGTTTAAAGCCGGTATAGCCAGTGCCCTGACCAATATGCGGGTCTATGCTGCCTGGTATACCGTGACTACGCTGCCTGTAGAGCTGGAGTCTTTTGCAGGCTATGCCGATGGCAGTACAGCTGTATTAAAATGGTCTACCGCCTCAGAGATCAACAATGCGGGCTTTGACATAGAGCGCAGTACTGATGGGGAAACATTCACCACCATAGCAACTGTCGCAGGCGCTGGCACTAGCAATCAGCATCAGTACTACAGCTATCGTGATCTCACTCCACTGCCCGTCTCCTACTACCGCCTCACGCAGCGCGACTATGACGGCCACATGGAGCAGTCTCCCATTATATCTATAGTAGCAGCCGCATCCATCAGTCCACAGCCAATAGTGAGCAGCAATCCTTTCACAGACCATATCACAGCTATCTGTACTGCCACGCAGGCAGAGGTCATGGAGCTGACTCTCTATGATATCAGCAGGAGGGAAATCGTTACCACCACTACATCCATCACCGCGGGTAAAAATGAAGTATCTCTATCCGGCCTCGGTCATATACCCGCAGGGCAATATATCCTGCGTATGACCACTTCCTCAGGCACTCATCAGCTCCATCTGTTGAAGCTCTGAGCAGGAGCAAAAACAAAATAGCCCGCAGATATCCGCAGGCCATTCTTGCTATTTTTTATCCCCGTATGCTTACTGCTTTACTACATGTATGGTGCGTGTACTCGCGCCGGTAGTCACTTTCACAAAGTACTGACCAGCGGCAAAACTGCTCATATCTACCTTCTGCACGGTAGTACCAGTGTATATATCTATATCGCCGTGATACATCACAGCGCCTACCACGTTGGTGATAGAGAGCGTACCTGTAGCATCCTGTGCATTGCGTATCACTACATTCACAGCATCTGTCACCGGCACCGGGTACACGCTCACCGTAGTCGTGATCGCTTCGCCATTGTAGATAGAGATCACCTGGCTGTAGGTATAGTGGCCGTCATAGTCTATTTGCTTCAGGCGATAGTAATTATCACCAAGGAGCGGCTTGTCATCATCCAGTGTATAATCTATCAGTGTATTGGTATTGCCGTGGCCCCTGACGGAGCCTATCTTCTCAAATTCGCCCGAGGCATCCATCCGCTCTACGTCAAAGCCCGCATTGTTGATCTCCGATGCAGTCTCCCACATCAGATGGTTCATTCCGTCTTTATTGTATCCGTCAAAGTTGATCAGCTGCACGGGCAGTGATACAGCGGAGAACTTGATATAGTCGCCCTGTTGGAACCCCTGTGTGAGATACTTACTGCCGGCATGGTATACATCTACGATAGCCATCTCACCTATAGTGCTGGTCAGTATACCCTTGTCAGTGACATAGGTAGTACCGCCTGCGGCGAAAACATGATAGTTGGCTATCTGGGCAAAACTGCCGCTGCTGAGCGCCACTACAGCTGATAGAAATAGTATTTTCTTCATGGAGATACCGGGGTTTTATGCGTGATGAGGGTTTATGCGAAATGCGAGGATATCGTTTCGGAAAGTGATACGGAAAGTAGTGCCGCCATTGTGTCCATCATGGATAGAGATACGGCCACCCATACTGTCTACTATCTTTTTGCAGATAGAGAGGCCTATTCCCGTACCGGCATATTTTTTCTCAGTAGGCAGGCGCGTAAATATCTCAAAGACCTTGTCCCTGCTCTGCGCAGGTATGCCTATACCATTGTCTGCTATCGTGATCTCAAATCCCTCAGTACCCATCACCGTCTTGATCTTGACCATCGGCGTCTGGCTCTCATTATACTTCAGGCCATTGGCTATGAGATTTTGGAATAGCTGGAGCATCTGCGTGCGGTCAGCCTTGATCTCCGGCAGGCCACCGGATACGACCATGGCATTCTTCTCTGACATCATCACCTGCAGATTGAGGCGTATTTCTTCTACAATATTCTCCAGCTTTACATTTTCTATTTGGGGGTTGGCATCTACCTTAGCCAGGCGGAGCATATCAATGATCAGGTTGTCCATCCGTTTGGCGCCATCTATGGCAAAGTGGAGGAAGTCCTTTTGCTGCTCTGTAATATTGCCGCCCAGTGTGCGCTCCAGCAGACTCATATAGCTATGTATCATGCGCACAGGCTCTCGCAGGTCATGAGATGCTACATTTGCAAATTGCTTCAGCGAGTTGTTTGAGCTTTCCAGCTTTCCTACGTATACCTGTATCTCCTCGTTTTTCTGCTTCAGCAGTTGTGATTCTTTCTCCTTCTGATCTGATTCAAACTCCTTCTTGGCACGTGTCAGCGCATTCGTCTTGTCTGTGTCAAAAAACTCACGGAGCAACCTGTTATATTTCTCCAGGTAGGCTAGTGCTTTCTCGTATTGCCCATCCTCTTTGAGCAGTGCAGATAGCTTTTCGCAGCAGTTTGAGAGCTCCTGCTTATTATCTATCTCACGAAATATCCGCTCCGCAGAGTAGAGCATAGCCAGCCCCTTGCGCCGCTCACCCATTCTGAAGTAGCAGTCCCCCAGGCCGATCTTGGTCATGCCCTTCTCATAGAGGCGTTGGTTTTGGGAGAAATAAAGCAGCGCCTCATTGAAGTGGCCCAATGCCATAGCATAGTCCTGCATGTTATTGGCCACGTAGCCCATATTGGCACGTACGAGTGCCGTACTGTATTCGTCTTTATTGGCTATATCTATTTCCAGCGCTTTCTCAAACATACCCTGAGCTTCAGCCGGTTTGCCAGCCTGCTCATAAAACGTACCATAAAGCAGGTAGCACTTTGACAGCTTGAATGTGGAGTTGAGTTCCTTGCTGATCTCTATAGCCTTTTGGAGGTATTCCTCCGTATCCATTTTGTACTGAGAGGCGGATAGCAGCAGGGCTATATTATAGTAGTACGATGCCTGAAATTGTTTTTCAGAAACGGTCGTCTCTGCTTTCTGCTCCAGCAGTCGGATACCCTTTAGATATGTCTGCTGCGCTTCATACACATCCCCCTTATTCTGGTAGGCATTGCCCAGCGTCATGTAGAGTTTGTGACCTATCTGCTGCAGGTCGTCATGATCCAGCGTACGCAGTAGGTCAGTGATGATATCTATGCCTCCGTCAAAATCACTAAGCACAAATGTGGAATAGTAAGCCTCCAGATAGCGTGAGGTGGCTATCTCTATCAGGTCTCCTGATTGCTTCGCGCGGGAGATAGCGGCTTCTATATAGGAGATAGCATCTTTATTGCGCCGGTCGCAGAGGTCTTGTGCCCCTTTCACCAGCGTGTCAAAGCTCATCTGAAGTTCTGATTGTAGGGGTTGGGCTGCCATAGTCTCTAGTTATCACTGCGGGCAGTCTGTGTCCAATAGGTACCATCCCATATGAGGGTCATGGTGCCTTTATTATTCAGGTAGGGCGAGCCGCTGGAGGAGCATTGCAGCCGCGTACTTGAGTTACTATTAAACCGGACATTACCGGAGTTAGAGCTTACCACCTCTATGATTATCATCTGCCCTATCTTTTGTCCCGCTCCCATATATATTTCCGCCGGAGCTATCGTACTGTTGATGATATAAAATGAATGCGTAGGATTGACAGTAAAGTTGGCTGACACGGTCATTATAGTATCACTCAGCGTCAGTGAGTTTGCTATGATCTTATCAGCTACTACTTTGCCCGTGCGGCTCACGGTCAGGGCATTGCTGCGCGCCGAGGAGGAGCCACTACCCACCTGAAAGAGAATATCAGAAGGGCTCACGCTGTCTACCGCTGTGGCAGATGTGTCATTATAGTTGCCTACTACCATACTGTTAGCGTTCTTTGCTATGACACCGTTACCTATTGCTACAGCGTTAGCTGCGTTGGCTACGGCACCGTTACCCATGGCTATCGCATTGGCACCTGAGGCCACCGCATCAGTACCCATGGCCATAGAGCCGCTGCCTATATAGGCATCGTCCCACTGAGCGCCCGTCACAGTACCCGCGCGGAATGCCCCCTTGGCAGGTATCCACTCCATACGCTTGCCAGCGCCGGTAGCAGGGGTAGCGCCGGTATTGTCTCCGGTGGCCAGCAGCGCTCCGCCTTGCGTATAGCGGATGCTCTCCACATTGCCTCTTTTGATGATCACATCCCTGTTATCTATGGTGCCGATCCAGTTATTGGTCGTACTCAGGTTGCTATTGCCACCGGCCAGCCAGACAGGCTTGGTACTGACGATATTTTGTGCAGCGGTTTGCACGTTCAGCACACCTGATGTATCGTACTTGATATTCTGTATATCAGCCGCAGATGTACCCGCATATAGCGCAAATGGCACACTGAGAAGCTGCGAGGTACCCATATTAGTATAGTTATTACCGCCTGCAAAGTCCATCTCGACCTGCATGTATTTATTGGCTGTGCCCCATTGTATCCCTCCGAAGTTGCCTAGTATGATACTGCCGCCGCCGATCACCACACTAAATGTGCCGAAGGCATTGGTCACTACGGTATGATGCTCCTGATAGACTATGGCGCCGGCGCTCGTGCTATCGTGTATAGTGACCCGCAGGCCGATGGGTTGATTGGTGAGTATCTGGCCGGCCCCGTTGCGGGCTACGGACTGATAGTTGATGCCTTGCGGCGCTGCAGAGGCGGCTGCCACCTGCGTATAGCCGGGAAGGAATGCCGCCAGGCACAATACGGCCAGGAGCAGTTTTTTGAGGAAGGGGTGTTGCATAAAATCAATAAGGTTTTTAAATCAAGGTTTATCTTCTACGGTCTTCACAGGTACTCTTCTTCATATCATACCATATGGTCCCGACATTATACAGTAAACCCATTGTACGATACTTATCAAAAATTGTTTCACCATTCATTTCTGAGACTTTAATTACTGCGTGATAGCTCTACCCATGATGAGCCGTCCCACATCACCGTCAGCCTGGCCCCGCCGGACAGGCTAGCGTTGCCATTGAGTCGCTGCGTGGTACTGTTATCCAGTATCTGCACACCGGCTGTAGTGAGGCCGGCCAGCAGGCCCTCACCCTGCACTACCAGTATCTGCCCTATACGCGAGCCATTGGCCAGCGTCACGGTATTGAGGATCGGCAGGCCGAGGGAGCCTACTTTCATATAGGAGTAGTCACGGGTGGCGACCACAGTCGAGATCAGTATGGATGAACTACCAGGGTTGATCGTGAGCGTATTTGATACGTTCAGCTGAGGCGCGACCACATCTCCGTCTTTTTCTACAGAGAAGGCATTGCCGCGCGCAGTATTGCTGCTGCCACTACCCACCTGAAAGAGGATATCTGCCGCACCTGCAGAGTCTGCAGCCAGCGCAGTAGTATCATTGTATGCGCCTACAGCTATGGTGCCGTCACCTTTGGTTATGAGGCCTGTGCCTATGGCTACAGCTCCTGCGCCCAGGGCCGAATTGGCGTAGCCGGCAGCTATCGCACCGGCTCCGGAGGCGACTACATCTTTGCCCATAGCTATAGATGCATTGCCTATCGAGCCGTCGTCCCACTGGGTGCCTGTCACCGTACCGGTGCGGAAGGCCCCTTTGGCCGGTATCCACTCCATGCGGGTACCAGCACCTGAGGCTGGTGTGGTACCGGTGTTGCCACCTGTAGCGAGCAGTGCGCCGCCTTTGGTATACCGTACCGCCTCCACAGATTTTGTCTTGATGATCACGTCACTATTATCTATTGTACCGAGCCAGTTATTGATCGTACTCAGGCCGCTGTTGCCACCTGCCATCCAGACTGGCTTTGTAGCCTGGAAACTATTGCCGGCCGTCTGTACAGTCAGTACGCCTGTAGTATCATGCTTCACTGAGGAAATATCTGCGGCAGATGCGCCTGCATATAGCGCATATGCTATACTTTGCAGTTTGGATACGCCGAGGGTCTGGTAGTTATTGCCGCCGGCAAAATCCATATCTGTCTGGATGTACTTATCTGCGGCACCCCAGGCTATGCTGCCAAAATTGCCCAGTATGATACTGCCGCCACCTATCACTACGCTGAAGGTGCCAAAAGCATTGGTAATGATCTGGTGGTGCTCCTGGTAGATGATGGCACCGGATGAGGAGCTATCCCTGATGGAAATACGGAGATTCACTGGCTGATTAGCCAGTATCTGCCCGGCACTGTTTCGCGCTACGGACTGATAGTTGATGCCCTGGGGGGCACTCGATGTAGTGGCTGCACAGGCATAGGAGTGCCAGAGCGCTATGACGAGCATAGCTGCAGCCAGGAGCCGGTATGTCTTCATCTTGGGGTGATAAAGTTGATAAAGGTTTAACTAAGCACAGGGTCTACGTTTTCAAAAGTTCTTGCCGGTTTTCTTCATATCACCGTCCGCCCTGGGTTGAGGCATCTGGTGTGCTTAAGACCTATCCCGTGCGTATACCCTTTTCTAGGTATATACAAGGAGTAGCATGTACGATGTTTGACCATCATTAGTTTCCAGCATAATGACAAAAATCATGTTGTCGGTCATCCCCACTTTCATTACTAACTAATTATCAATACCTTACCACATAAATAAAAGATAGATAAATTTAATTTTAACAAAGAAAGGGAGCTAGTCATTATCGGCATCAAAATTGACCATGCTGAAGTATGTCCGCCTCCTCAATTGAAATTCCCTAAAAATAAGAATTGATGTCCCCCACCCTACCCGACCTCCCTACTGCCTCCGGATACATGGCCATCCATGGCCGCAAGATGCACTATCTGGATGATGGCCAGGGTAAAGTTATCCTCTTTGTACATGGCATACCGGAGTGGTCTATGCTCTACGCGCCCATCCTATCTCAGCTCAGCTCCGGCTACCGCTGTATAGTACCGGACCATCTGGGCTTTGGCTTCTCGGACCGCGATGATAAGCTACCCCTCACGCCACTCGCACATGCTCAAAGGTTGGTGTGCCTGATCAAAGAGCTGGACCTCTCTGACATCCATCTGGTAGTGCATGATCTGGGTGGGTCCATAGGCCTGCGGGCAGCAGTAGAGGTACCCGAGCGCGTCAGCTCGGTCACACTGACCAATACTTTCTGCTGGGACCTGCGGGGTACCAGCGCTGCACGCGGGCTCTCGCTCATGGATGGCCGGATAGGCCGCTGGCTCTATCTGGATAAGGGCTTCTCTGTAAAGGTGATGGCCGCCAATGCCTTTGCAGACCGCAATATGTATCATAAATACCAGGATACATTCCTGCAGGTACACCAGACACCGGCTGACCGATATGCTAACTATATACTGATGATGGAGATGCTGCGCTCAGGTAAGTTTTATAACGAGACGCTGCAGAAGTTTCACAAGCTGCACCTGCCGGGTCAGATCGTATGGGGCATGCGCGACAAATTCTTCTCAGCAAAAGAATACCTGACCCGCTGGCAAAAAGAAATGCCAGGCTATAAAGTGAAAGAGCTGCGCACAAGTGGTCACTTCCCTCAGCTGGAGGCTACGGTGGAGTATGCAAAAGCTATAGCTGATTTTATCGTAACGAGACAATAAAAAAAACTACCGCCTGAACCATCAGACGGAGATGTATTAATATACATCCGTTTCACTATCATCAAAGTACAGAATAAAGACCTCGTGCTGTTGAATATTGACTCCTTCTTCCTTTTTAGCTTTCACAAATTCAAAGCCGAGAGCTTCTTTCTCTATAGCTACTGTTGCGATAAGCGACTGAAATTTTGACATACACTCATCAGCAGAACGATTACAGTATGCTGGCCAATTCTCCTCTCTTCTCCGGCCATCCGGATCATAGCTTAGCCAATACAATTCACAGGTACCATCTGGGAATACATATTGCACTTGTCCTCCTATTACAGCCATAGGAATTTTCATTGCGGCTTCCACCACACTTATGAAATCTGATCTTCTCCATCCTACTTCGTTACCTCGCTTTATACTTTTATCAAGTATATATTTAGGTAGTCTATCTTCTGGCTGCATATCAACGTAGATATCTTTATCTCCTAAAATAAAAAACTACCGTCTAAATCATCAGACGGGATCACCTCTCCCTGAATACGGCAATAAAAAAGCCACTATCTATACGATAGTGGCTTGTATTTTAAGTCCTCTCCTTCGGAGAGGATTTAGGTGAGGTGTTTATCCTATCAGCTCGATGCCGCTCTCCTCTTTCTTAGGAGCGCTGGCGTTCAGGCGGTCTACGTCCTCCTGATTGGTCACGAGCATGCGGTCAAACCTGCGCTGGCCGGTACCTGCCGGTATCCTCTTGCCTACGATCACGTTTTCCTTCAGGCCTTCGAGGAAGTCCTGCTTGGCCGCGATAGATGCAGATGAGAGTACCTTGGTAGTCTCCTGGAAGGAAGCGGCCGAGATCCATGACTCAGTAGAGAGTGATGCGCGAGTGATACCCTGCAGCTGCGGTGTAGCAGTGGCCGGGAATGCATCCCTGTACTCTACCAGCTTCTTGTCAGCACGGCGCAGTACGGAGTTCTCCTCACGTACACGGCGCAGCGACACGATCTGGCCTGGCTTCAGGTTTTCAGAGTCCTCAGCCTGAGTGATCACCTTCTTGTCAAACAGCTCATCATTGATAGCGAGCAGTTCAAACTTATTCACTGACTCACCCTCGAGGCACTTAGTGTCACCCGGATCGTCTATGATCATCTTGCTCATCATCTGGCGTACGATCACCTCGATGTGTTTGTCATTGATCTTGATACCCTGCAGGCGGTATACCTCCTGGATCTCATTCACCAGGTACTCCTGTACGGCGAATGGTCCCTTGATGTAGAGGATATCGCTAGGTGTGATAGCACCGTCAGAGAGCGGTGTACCGGCACGCACGAAGTCCTGCTCCTGTACGAGGATATGCTTGGACAGCGGTACAAGGTATTTCTTGGTCTCACCTTCACGGCTCTCGATGATGATCTCACGGTTACCACGCTTGATACCACCGAAGCGTACCACACCGTCTATTTCTGCTACGGTAGCAGGGTTAGATGGATTACGCGCCTCAAAGAGCTCGGTCACACGTGGCAGACCACCGGTGATATCCTTCACCTTGCCCATCACACGTGGGATCTTGGCCAGGATCTGACCTTGCCTTACAGTCTCACCGTTTTCTATCACGATGTGGCTGCCCACCGGTACGTTGTACTGCTTGCCTTCTTTGCCAGCCTCTACGAGTACGGTAGGTATCTTGGTCTTATCCTTGGTCTCGATGATCACCTTCTCACGGTGTCCTGTCTGCTCATCCATCTCATCGCGGTAGGTCACGTTCTCTATGATGTGCTCGAATTTCACCTTACCGGCTACTTCAGACACGATCACGTTGTTGTACGGATCCCACTTGCAGATCACGTCTCCCTTCTTCACAGCCTTGCCATCCTTCACATAGATGAATGAACCGTATGGGATGTGATTTGAGATGAGCACCTTGTCAGGGTTATCTTCCTTCACGATACGTACCTCACCGGTACGGCCTATCACCACATTTACTTTCTCACCCTGCTCATCGGTAGTAGCGATGGTACGCACACCGTCAAACACGATCACACCGTCAAACTTGGCAGTGAGCTGCGACTCAGTAGCACTCATGGAGGCGATACCACCCACGTGGAAGGTACGGAGTGTGAGCTGTGTACCCGGCTCACCGATAGACTGCGCAGCGATGATACCTACAGCATCACCTGTCTCAGCAGTACGGTTATTGGTCAGGTTGCGGCCATAGCACTTCACGCAGACGCCCTTCTTGCTCTCGCAGGTCAGTACGGAGCGTATTTCTACTTCCTCCACACCGGCTTCTGCTATGATACGTGCAGTAAATTCATTGATCTCTTGTCCTGCTTCTACCAGCAGCTCATCATTCTCCGGATGGTAGATATCCTGCAGGGAGGCACGGCCGAGGATACGGTCTGTCAGCGGCTCTACTATATCGTCGCCATCTTTCAGCGCTGAGATAGTGATACCACGCAGTGTACCGCAGTCTTCGTCTGCTATCACCACGTCCTGCGCTACGTCTACGAGACGACGGGTCAGGTATCCTGCATCCGCTGTCTTGAGGGCCGTATCGGAGAGACCCTTACGGGCACCGTGGGTAGAGATGAAGTACTCGAGTACGGAGAGGCCTTCCTTAAAGTTTGAAAGTACCGGGTTCTCGATTACTTCGTTTCCGGTAGAGCCTGATTTCCTCGGCTTAGCCATCAGACCTCTCATACCTGAGAGCTGCTTGATCTGAGCCTTGCTACCACGCGCACCGGAGTCGAGCATCATGAATACAGAGTTGAAGCCCTGACGGTCTTCGCTGATCTGCTTCATGAGGGAGTTTGTCAGCCTGTTATCCGTAGCTGTCCAGATATCTACTACCTGGTTGAAACGCTCCTTGTCAGTGATGAAGCCCATCTGGTACGACTCGGTGATCTCGTCTACCTTCTCGTTAGCTTCTTTCACCAGCTTTTCCTTCAGCGTAGGTACTACCACGTCCTTCAGGTTGAAAGACAGGCCACCGCGGAATGAATAGGTAAAGCCGAGCTTCTTGATATCATCCAGGAAGCGTGCAGTAGTAGGGATATCAGTCTCTGCCAGGATCTGGCCGATGACATCCTTCAGCTGCTTCTTGCCCAGCAGTTTGTTTACATATCCTACGCGCTCCGGCACAGCCTGGTTTACGATGATACGACCTACAGTGGTCTCTATGATCTTCGTTACCATCTTGTGCTGTTCGTTCTTCACGCGTGCGCGGCACTTCACTACAGCGTGCAGCTCTACACGGCCTTCGTTGAATGCTATCACAGCCTCCTCAGCACCGTAGAATGTCAGGCCTTCGCCCTTCACCTTATTGTCACCTACAGAGCGGCGCTCCTTGGTCATGTAGTACAGACCGAGCACCATGTCCTGAGATGGCAGCGTGATAGGTGTACCGTTTTGCGGGTTGAGGATATTGTGAGATGCGAGCATGAGGAGCTGAGCCTCGATGATCGCAGCATTGCTCAGTGGTACGTGTACCGCCATCTGGTCACCGTCAAAGTCGGCGTTGAATGCCGAACAAACGAGTGGGTGCAACTGGATCGCCTTACCTTCTACCAGCTTAGGCAGGAAGGCCTGGATTGACAGCCTGTGGAGTGTAGGAGCACGGTTGAGCAGGATAGGGTGTCCCTTCAGGATATTCTCGAGGATATCCCAGATCACGCCTTCCTTCTTATCTACCAGTTTCTTGGCTGATTTTACAGTCTTTACTATACCTCTCTCTATCAGTTTCCTGATGATAAATGGCTTGAAGAGCTCTGCTGCCATATCCTTAGGCAGGCCGCACTCGTGCAGCTTCAGATCTGGTCCTACCACGATGACCGAACGGCCAGAGTAGTCCACACGCTTACCGAGGAGGTTCTGACGGAAGCGGCCTTGCTTGCCCTTCAGTACGTCAGAGAGAGACTTCAGTGCGCGACCGCCTTCTGCCTTCACGGCGTTAGACTTACGCGAGTTGTCAAACAGGGAGTCTACTGCTTCCTGGAGCATACGCTTCTCGTTACGCAGGATCACCTCCGGTGCCTTGATCTCGATGAGCCTCTTCAGACGGTTATTGCGGATAATAACGCGGCGATAGAGGTCATTAAGGTCAGATGATGCGAAACGGCCGCCATCCAGTGGCACGAGCGGACGCAGCTCAGGTGGTATGACAGGCAGGTACTGCACTACCATCCACTCAGGCTTATTCTCATGATGCTCATTGGCCTCGCGGAATGACTCCACTACGCTCAGACGCTTGAGGGCCTCAGCCTTGCGCTGGCGGCTGGTCTCAGTAGCGGCTGCGTGACGCAGGCTGAATGAGAGGTCGTCCAGGTTGATACGGCTCAGGAGGTCCTTTACAGCCTCGGCACCCATGCGCGCGATGAACTTATCCGGATCATCGTCGCTCAGCAGGTGGTTATTCTTAAATTCTTCGTTGTCAAATACGGACAGGTACTCCTCCTCTGTGATCAGGTCGAGGTAGTTGAGGTTTTTAGTTTCCTCACCCTTCTCAGTCTGTACGAGGACACCCTTCGCAGCCTTGCCCGGCTGTACCACTATGTAGCGCTCGTAGTAGACCACGCTCTCGAGCTTCTTGGAGCTCATACCCAGCAGGTAGCCGATCTTGTTTGGCAGGGATTTGAAGTACCAGATGTGTACGATAGGCACGGTGAGCTTGATGTGGCCCATGCGCTCGCGGCGTACTTTCTTCTCTGTCACCTCTACACCGCAGCGGTCGCACACGATGCCTTTGTAGCGGATACGCTTGTACTTGCCGCAGTAGCACTCGTAGTCCTTGGTAGGGCCGAATACACGCTCGCAAAACAGGCCTTCCATCTCGGGCTTGTACGTACGGTAGTTAATGGTTTCAGGTTTTTTGATCTCACCGTGGGAACGGCTGAGGATCGCGTCAGGCGACGCCAGCGTGATCGTGATCTTGGAAAAATCCAATCTCCGCTGTTCTTGCTTTTTAGCCATGCAGAACTTATGTTTTTTGAGTGATCAACAGTGCCTACCCGAAAGGGAACATGACACTACTTTCCAAAAATTTGGAGTGCCAAAGATAGATGATACTGTCTGATTTTCCAAACAGAAGGTATTATAAGGTCTTAAAGGGTGTTAAATGGGCGATTTTGAGGGGTGATTTACGGATTTACTGAATTACGGATTTGCGGATTGGGGTTGTTCACAGTTGTTCACGCTTGTTCACGGTGTTCACGGTGCTGGAGGGTGTGAACAGGTGTGAACAAGGGGTTCTTTTTGTCATGCTGAACGTTCCGAAGCCTCGGGAGTGAAGCATCTTTGCTGGCTAAAAAGGGCTCTAACTTTTGTACAAGAACGCTGCGTTTTGCATGAGTGCGGTCTTGCGCGATAAAGAAGGATAAAGTGGTTCTTATGTATTAGGCTGATCCTATGATATAGATACTATCGACAAAATACACATTAGAGGTTGTTTCTAAATAAAAAACAAACCTTACTTTTTTACCGCTTATGACTGTTTCTGATAAAAACGAATTAGGACGGTTACCCGGTTGGAATTTATAATGAAAAAAAGCATCAATAATATTGTGAATCATAAAGAGAGGGTGAGCGATTCCATTCTCCCCTTTCCCCGTTGATAATGGTACAGTTTGAAAGTTAAAATGATTGAAGGCATGCATAAGACCGCCGCGAAAGACGGTTCCAAGGTCATCACGAAAAAGGTCAATACGCAAAACTTTATCGTCCTTAATTTTTTCTATATCAAAAACCAAGCAGAATTCCTCTTGGTTAAACTTCTTCTCAACGAAATAAGGGAAAGCACTTTTAAGTGTAGCGTTTAGGGCATCTATAACCAAAGATGTGCTGCCCTTTCCGAAGCTTTTAGGATAACTTGATGTAGCCTTAGCCAAGTAAACTTCAGTAATATCTTTAAATAAATTAGTTGCAACTGAGATAAATCTGCGCCCTTTTACCCATCTTTCGGTGTAATTTTTTGGTGGTAACCCCACGAAGGCCATTTCTTTTCCCTCATGTTTTAGAAGAATCGTTGCTTTCCTCTCAAAAACAGTTCGAATCTCCTCCCATTCTTCTCCAGTCATAACTATTATTTGTTTTTGTCGAATTCCATTTGGATTCGCGCCAAATCCAAATCATTGTAAAAAACCCATTTATTGGATTCTATATCCATAATGGCATACAATGGCTGCCTTCGCAGCATTCTCATATATGAATCACTCTCATCACTTTCTTGAAGGGGCGCAATGTTCTCGTAGTTGCTTACCACAAAATCTAACAAACTATCGAGAGCCAACTCCCAATCTTCCTGACTAAGATTGTCATTAAAGAGCACCTTAAGGTTTCTATCGTCGCTAAGACGTATAACAATTGAGATTACTTTAGACTGAGAATAATTAGGAGATATCTTATGTATGGATTCAGTAGCTGTGATTGTTTTGAGTTTAAATCGCCTACTCATCGCAAGTATTTTTTTTAGCCAGACTTTAAAAACCTCATAACTATCTTTCCCTGCCTCTTTAAGAAAACTTTCGAAAAATGGCTTTGCTATATAAGCGACCATCATTGTTGGTACCGCCCACTCCATCATCATAAACGGGCCATCCGGCTTCTTTCTATTTACGTTGATGCTAAATGGCAACGCCCCTACCTCTGCAAACAGTTCGTCAATAAAGGATTGATCTACTAACTCTGGCAAAGTAAAGCTAACAATCGATTCCTCAAAATTCTTATCAGTCATATTTTACATAGATCTTATTGTAATAAATGTAGTCTTAAATCTAATAAATAATATTGCAATAAGGCCTATTATAAAGCAAAAATGCTCTACTCGCATTCTTACCAAAAACTAGCAAAGCTCAGCTATCCGTAGATAAATCTTCAGCTTCGCTTTTAAAACAATGCTGTCCGTAGATGAAGGCAGGCCTGCAGGATGGCTTCTACGGACCTACTGAATACAGAAGGTCTGTAGAACCACACGCCACCTCCCACCCGCCATCTACAGACAGCATATTTTTTATGCTAACGCAGCAATAATGCGCAATTCGAGTTTGATTGCTTCACCTGCTATCCTTAGCTAACTCCACTGCTTCGCTATAAAATCAACGCTGTCCGTAGATGAAGGCGGGCTTGCGGGATGGCTTCTACGGACATGCTATACAGAAGGTCTGTAGAATCCCACGCCGCCACCTACCCGCCATCTACAGACAGCATATGCCTTTACCTACAAACACAAAAAAACCAGCAAAGCCCAACGACAGTAGCCACGCCCCCGCTATTTGTAGCTAATTCCCTTCCCCGCTGTCGGTATTCTACCCCTATGGCGCAAGAATGCAGGGTGGCTTGTGCGTGGCGTTCTTGTGCCAAGCTAGGGGCATTATTAGCAAGCAAAGATGCTTCACTATCGTTCAGCATGACAAAAAAGCCCCGCTATCCGTAGCTAATACCCCTGCTTCTTCTTAAAATAACGCTGTCCGTAGATGAAGGCAGGCCTGAGGAATGGCTTCTACGGACCTACAGAGAAGGTCTGTAGAACCACACGCCGCCAGCCACCCGCCATCTACAGACAGCATATTTTTATGTTAACGCAGCAATAATGCGCGCTGCGAGTTTGATTGCTTCGCTTTTAAAATAAATGCTGTCCGTAGATGAAGGCAGGTTTGAGGGAAGGCTTCTACGGACCCACAATACAAGGTCAAACTCACCACAAAAAATCGATGTCCAGCAAACCTTTCTGACCACAATAGTCCCGCGCACTGCTATAGATGTACTCCTCCTCGCGATCTACGATACCGGCACGCACAGGATTCTGATGGATATAATTTAGCTTCTGACGCGTAAACTCATGACCATAACATTCCTTAGGATGATTGTCCTGCTGCCAGAATTGACGCTTTCCATTGCGTGCATTAGCACTCCCGGCACGCTCTATTAGTTCGAGGAGCCACTCTCTGCGGCTCTCGCTTTCATGCCGCTCTATAGCCTGAGATATCCCGATACTTGATTTGCGTTTCACCTCGCCGATCAGATGACTGAGAGATGAGCCCTCTTTAGCCGAGACGATACCATGAAAGTGATTTGACATCAAAACCCAGCCGTGCACATTCAGTCCATCCGACTTTTGGCTTTCCCGTATTTTAGACAGGAATATATCGCGATAGGACTGCCTGCTGAAAACATCTATCCATTCTACTACGGCAAAGGTGATATAATGCACCGCCTGCTGATCTCTTATCCTGTAGCCGCCATCTCCCATAGTATGGCTAATGTAAAATTTATTTCAGAAGGTCTGTAGGACCCGACGCCGTCACCAGCAATCCGTATCTTCAGTTTCGCTTTTAAAATAATGCTGTCCGTAGATGAAGGAGGCCTGCGGGCTGGCTTCTACGGACCTATAACAAACACAAAAATCCAGCAAAGCCCAGCGACAGTAGCCACGCCACCTCATCGCCGTCTTCGCTGGATAAAAGCTGATTAGTTTGTTCACGGTTGTTCACGCTGTTCACGGTGCCTGTGAGTGTGAACACCGTGAACAAGCGTGAACAGCGCCTCCCGTTTAGTCTGTCTTCAGGTACTTATTGACCGCAGCTACAGAGATGCCGAGTTGCCGGGCTATCTCGCGTTGGGTATTACCATTGGCAGAGAGATCCTTGGCAGACTGTATCAGTGCGCGGCGCTCCTTGTCTCCCGTCTCGCGCAGGTGGTGCTGCTCCACACCATGGCCCACCAGCTCCAGCATCAGAAAGCAGTCCGGCTTCACTATCTGGCAGAGGGCTATGTGGTCTGTCGTGTAGACCTCCTCCGTATTGCGCTGCTTGAGCTGGCGGATATAGCGGATACGCTCATCCGTGTGGCTCTTGCCCAGCGCAAAGATGCTATCGGCAAAGTTGGCCAGGTGCTTGGAGCCCTGCAGGTCATTGATGGTGAGGGGGCGCGAGGGGTCACGCTTGGGCGTGTGGGCCAGTACGAGCAGGGATACGTCATTCTTGTCCTTGAGGGATTTGAGCTTCTTCATCAGCGGCAGGGCGTCTTTGGCCTGCTCTGTCTCAGTGCGCAGGTAGGTGATATTGTCTACGATCACTACCTTGATGCCTGTCTGCTTCAGCATCTTGTCCATCTCATAGTCCATATAGTCCTCAAAGTTCTTGAAGCCCTTGTCCAGCCAGGTAGCGCCGGCATTCATCTCTGCGCGCAGCAGCTCATGTGAGAATGGATGCATGCGGCCGTCTGCTGCCGTGTAGCGCATCTGAAACTGCTTGGCAGTCATCTCAAAGTCAAAGTATAGCACCGGCTGCGCACGCACCTCCATGACAAAGCCCGGTATAGCCTCTCCCCTGCTGATGCTATCTGCTATCTGCACGGCGAGTATAGACTTGCCGATATTGGTATCTGCAAACAGGATGCATAGCTCACCCTCGTGCCACAGCTCACCAAAGAGCTTTTTGACAGGGGCTTTGCGGGCTGCTATCTGTATCCATTTTTCTGCCGGCCTCACGGCAAAGGAGCTGTCGTCCAGGCCGGCATTGATATCCAGCACCTGGCGCTGTACCTGCTCCATGGTGATGTTTTTAGAAGGTTTGACAATAGGGGTAACTGGAGGTACCGGCCGCTCTGGCCGGGTGTAGTCCTCATGATTCATAGGGAGATATTTTTTAGTATAAAAATGATAATAGGGTGGCCTGTGTATATGTGTAAGAATATACAGTAGATAGAGGCCGTGATGTGAGAGAAAGTAGTTCAGCGCAGGCCATCTGCACTGACTGGATATGATGGCCATATCCGGATGCAAACATACGCAAAATAAGCCGTATTAGCAACTTATTACACTACAGACTTATTGACATTTTGGTGAGTAAATAGATAGGTCGGCGTGCAGGTATTATTTGTTCATCTTGTTCACGCTTGTTCACGGTGTTCACGGTACCGGTAAGCGTGAACACCGTGAACACAGCGCCTGCTATCTCCATTTACTTTCACAGCATAGTATACTGCTCCGTTATTTGCTCACTACCAGAGGGTATTTCAGCGTATAGACCACCGGAGTACCGTCATGGTCAGAGGTGATCTCCAGCACGTACATCCCGTCAGGCTGTGCACGCAGGTCTACCTGGTGTACCAGGTCCTCGCTGCGCTCATGATAGACCAGCTGGCCGAGCATATTGTACACGCGTATATCTACAGGCAGGGACTGGCCCAGGCTTACGTTGAATAGGCCATTGGACGGCTCAGGATAGACCGATAGCTCCAGCTCTCGCTGTATATCAGGCATGCCCGTAGAGGCGCTCGAGTCGCAGCTCAGCATGGGCCTGCTCACGGTGATAAAGGATGAGTCTACAGAGATGATACGGTAGCAGCCGGCAAAGGCCGGGCCTGTCTGCACATAGCGTGTGCCGCAGGTATCGCAGTTCTCATCTATCACACGGCCTATTTTGTCTACCACTACATTCTGGTGTACGTGGCCTGCCAGCACCAGGTCTACATGAAAGGAGTCACACAGGTGGATGAAGCCCAGCCGGTGATCCACAAAGGACGAAGACGAGTCATTGCCATTGCCGCTAAAGGTGGCGATACCGCAGCTATAGCCCGCAGCGTCAGACGGCGGATGGTGCATCACGATGATCTTGCGTTTATTCTGGTTTTGCATCAGCACAGACCGCATCCAGTCTATCTGGCCGGTAGTATAGCCGGAGCCCTTGGGGTCGGTAGAGGTCAGGTAGGATATATCATGGCCGGAGCGCATGAAGAGCGTGACAGAGATAGGCGTGCTGACGGCATAGTCGCTATCGGGCGCTATGTACTTGACGAAATTTGGTATAGAGTCCAGCAGCGGCAGCGTCTGCGTAGAGATGGAGAAAGAGGTGAGGGTAGTATAGTACTCATGATTGCCGGGAGCGAGGTAGATAGGGATGGTCCTGGCAGAGTCTATGAATAGCTGGCCCACACCCGGATACATCAGCGTGCTGGGGTGCAGGTACTGCGTCAGTGCGGTATACATACCTCCCGGTACTGCCGTGCTATTGCCTATGTTAGAGATATCTCCTGTGCCTAGTATGAAGGCCGGCTTGGGGCTCATCGTGGCAAAATACTGCAGGTAGCACTGTGCCTTGGCGCCATTCACATCACATTGGTTTACCGCAGAGCTGACGGTAGAGACGTGTATGTCTGAGAGGTGGATGAAGCTAAATGCCGATGACTGCGCCACCGCGCCGAGTGTAGAGAGGATGGCTGCGACCAGCGAGAGTATTTGTTTTTTCATGTTTTGTATAGCTTGATCAGACTAAGCTATCTAATTAATATTAGCATAACAAAAACTTAACATTTGAGCGATTGCAGTTTTGTCAATGTCCTCATGTCGCAGCAAGGCAATATGAGCTGGCTATATGTGTTCACGCTTGTTCACGCTGTTCACGGTACCGGTGAGCGTGAACACCGTGAACAAGCGTGAACATCCTATTCATAATGTTTTCAAGCGACTTCCGTTAATTTAGCAGGATGACACCCTCCCGGCTGGAGATATACTACATAGAGGTCAGGCGGCACCTCAGGCTGCTGGCACGAAGCCTCGTATTAAGGCTGGCCCGGCTACCCGTGGTCAGGCGCGGGGAGGCTGTGCAGCGTATCCTGCGAGGAGGCTGCCTATGCAGAGACCGTGCGCGTGCTGCGCCTGCTACAGCGGCCCTCGCCCAGCTCCCGTAGCGGATTCTTTATCATGTACCAGTCTGTCACACGGTTTCCTAAAGATCTGAGCCATGTTTACTTTGTCTGCTACTTTCTTGATTCTATGCTTACGAATAACGATTGCTCTGCGGTGGTAGATGCACAGACCAATAAGGTCGTAGCCCTGACCAGCGGGCATTATTTCAGCTATGTGACATACCATGACGATGGCAGTGTGAGCCTGACGCAGGGTATGTGATATCTATCGCATTGTCTCGCACCCCCCCCTCTTTCCCGCCAATGTTTTATCTTGCTATCGCAAAAGAAAACCATGACCACTACCCAGCAGATAGCAGCGCACATATCCGCCCAGCCCGAGCCTAAGCAAACCGAGATGCGCACGCTGCACGAGCAGATACTTCAAGCGCTGCCCGGCACGAGGCTATGGTTTGACACGGGTGTGGATGACACGGGCAAGGTCGTGGCCAATCCCACCATAGGCTACGGCCATCAGGTGCTGCAATATGCGGGAAGCAAGACGAAAGACTTCTTTCAGATAGGCCTCAGCGGCAATACGACCGGCATGTCTGTCTATATCCTCGGGCTCAAAGACAAGAAATACCTGGCCGATACCTACGGCAAAAGAATAGGCAAAGCCAGCGTGACGGGCTACTGCATCAAGTTTAAAAAGCTGGCGGATATAGATCTGGCTATCCTACTCACTGCTATCCGTGACGGCGTAAAAGCTACCGCAGTCTAGGTCCGGTACACCTGCGGTTCGCTGTAGTTGTTCGTATACAGCATACACCAACGACAAAGCCTCTCCTACTCCTTCACCAGTTTCTGCGTGTAGCGGCCTGATGGGCTATCTCCTGTCAGGAGGTACATACCCTGAGGCCAGGCTCTGGTATCTATACGGAGCGTCGTGCCGGTGGTCAAGGCGCCATCATAGCTATATACTACGCGGCCCATGAGGTCAGTCACTTGGAGCGTGGCAGTGGTCGCATTGTCTGCCAGGGTCACGGTGACCTGGTCGCTGGCAGGGTTTGGATAGACGCGCAGGGCCCCATTGTCTGTCATCTCATGTATGCTGTTTGGCGCGGTGCTGTCTATACCCCATGCGTAGCTGATAGTAGTCGTGTCAAAGGTGATCTGCGCCTGATAGACCGAGAGGTGATTGATAGAGTCATAGTAGCGGCTATCGCTGAAGTGGGCGTTGTGCACCAGCGCTTTGAAGTTCTGGAAGCTGCCATACATATCAGAGTCTCCCACTACTATCACATAGGCAGAGCCATCAGTAGTATAGTGGCAGGCCGCCTGGCTGTCTATCTGGCCTATGCAGTACATGCGCGCAGCGGCATAGCTGCTGCCCTGGCGGCCTACAAACCACAGGCTGTCATTCAGAGACTCATCAAAATCTGACGTGGTCCAGTGCAGTGCTACATCCGTATTGTGGTATGGTATGATATCCGGCACAGGCTCGGGGCGGTACATGAGCAGGGCTACATTGTGATGCTGCTCTACGTACGGCAGGTGGTAGTTGGCATTGTCTTCAGAGTGGTCTTCCCAGTTGGCATAGACAGGTCCTGATGCCGTGTAGACGGCAGTCGTGCCCACATTGGCCACGCAGGGCCACTGCTGAAAGCCCACCTTGCCCTTGAAGAAGTCCTGAGCCGAAGAGAGCGTGACAGAGTGATGCTTGTAGATAGCCAGGCGCGCATCCATGATCAGCGAGCTATAGGACAGCACACTCAGGCTCTGTGCGATCTGCGGATACAGCGATAGGGGCAGGCCTGCCAGCTGGTGAAACGACTGGAAGGTATAGTTATTCCACATACTGGAGTCTGTGATCATAGCGGCAGAGCCTAGCACCACAGACGGCTGGAAATAGCCGCCACCGCTCCAGCGGAAGATGATCCGGGCGATAGAGTCCTGACCGGCATTGATAGCAAAGGTGGCGTTGAGCGGGTGGCCATTCTGATAGACCGTATCGATGGTAGGGCGCCAGCTATCGGTAATGGTATCTACAGGCAGGTCTGACGTAGCCAGAAATGCCCCGCAGTGAGAGGCATTGTCTGGCATAGGTCCCATGCCTGTGAGCAGCCAGATCAGGTTGTTGTGGTTTTGCCCGTAGGGCGTCTCATACTTGCCATAGTAGTTGCGGCCCGCTGTGGGGAAAAAGGTGCCTTTGTCATTGGTCAGGCGCAGCAGGTAGTCAGAGGTGAGTTTCTGCGCAGCAGAGATGGCCAGCGCCTTGATCTGCGGGTCTGTGGCAAAGTCAGCAAGGTTCAGGATACCGCTGAGGCAGTAGGGCAGGTACACAGATGAGTTAAACTCATAGAAGCCATACTGATTTTTGAGCTGGAGGTAGTGCAGCACTCGGTTTTTGACCACGGTGTCTACCGGGCGGCCATAGCTCTGCTGCAGCAGGTAGTCTGAGCCCATCCACATGGCCATGTGGTTTTCTGACCAGTAGACGTGTATGGAGTCGCCATAGTTGATCCAGTATTTCACACTATTCAGAGAGGAGAGGATCACCGAGTCGTACTGATGCGTAGACTGGGTGAGAAAGAGTACGCGCACCATCTGCACGATATGAAAGTCTGCATCGCCATCCGTGCGGATATCGCTCAGCATACCGTAGAGCGCGGCGCTATCCAGCGGCAGGCCGCGGTAGGCCTGTATGGGCAGGGCATCACTATCAAAGTGGGCCAGTGCAGTATCTATATAGTCGCTACGGCGCTGCTCATAGGCAGGGCTATTGGAGGCATGGGCGGCAGTGGCCGCAAAGAAAACAGCAAGGAGAAGTAAAAAACGATTCATTGAGTTTGGGTGTTTTATCTGATATGAAGAAAAGGCTTTTTGGGCAAAGTAGGGAGGCTGGTTCGTTAACTTAGGTAAAGGGGCTGATTGTGCTAGCGAATGGAAATGGCGTTACCCGCGTCACACGGAGGGCTACCGGATGTGATAAAAGTGTTGTCTTTGAGTACCACAACTATTTGTATCAGGTGGGTATTTTTGTGAATATGAAAAATGCAGATTCCACTATGTTCCGCATTTGTCTGCTCAGCTGTATCGTCACGGCCATCATCGTGATATATATCGCTGTCAATATCCTCTTCAGCGCGCTGCACTGATCCTGAGCTGCTATCATGCCGCGCAGTAAGTATCGCTTCTTTCATCCGACCAATCAGGAGGTTAGACACCTGTTAAAAGTGCGAAGTATCATGTTAAATATGCAATCCCGTTAAAACACACAAGTAGTTGATTATTAATTATTTGCATAAAATAAAACCGCAATATCCCGAGCTTTCACCTCATCTTATAAACAATAGAGTATGAAGGGTTTGGTTTATGCGGCCAAACAGGTATTTTTACTGACTTAAACAAAAATCTGTAATGAAGAAAAAGATACTCCTCCTGCTCGCAGGAGCCTGTATGACCCTCAGCGCGGCTATGGCCTCTACCGTCAGTCCGGCCACCGCCCGCACCGTAGCGGCAAACTTCTACCAGGGTGCCGTACCCTCAGCCAGCAATGTGTCCCCTACCCTGCTGTACACCCGTACAGAGAGCGATGGCACTGCAGACTTCTATGTATTTGGTATGGCCCCGCAGACGGGCTTTGTGATCGTCTCTGCAGATGATGTGGCCCGCCCGGTCATAGGCTACTCTACAGAGTCAAACTTTGACATGAACTATGGCAAGACAGGCCTCAGCGACTGGATGAGCAATACTGCCGTGCACCTGCGCGCTGCTGTGACCCAGCATATAGCTGCTACGGCGGCCATACGCAGCGAGTGGCAGGCGTGCCAGAGCGGCCCATACCAGGTGCCGAGCCGGGCAGCCGCAGTAGGCCCGCTGATGCGCACCCACTGGGACCAGAGCCCATATTACAATGCTCTCTGCCCGTTCAATACCACGGCTAACGACCGTGCTGTGACAGGCTGCGTAGCTACTACTATGGCGCAGATCATGAAGTACTGGAACTACCCTGCCGCAGGCGTGGGCTCCTACTCATATACTCCTCCGGCATCAGGTGATGGCTTTGCCTACCCTACGCTCAGCGCAAACTTTGCACATACCTACAACTGGGCCAATATGCCCAACCTGGTCAATAGCGCTAACTACAGCGATGTGGCCCAGCTGATGTATGACTGCGGTGTGAGCGTGGCTATGGGCTACGATGTAGCAGCGCAGGGCGGCAGTGGCGCCTATGTGCAGCAGGCGGAGGTCTGGGGCAACTGGCCCTCTGCAGAATCTTCCTTCAAAAATCACTTCCTCTATAATCCTAATACCCTGCAGGGCGTGAACCTGACGGACTACACGGTAGACCAGTGGTTTCAGATGATGAAGGCCGAGATACAGGCCGGCCGTGTGGTACAGTATGAGGGCGCTGACCCGACTCAGGGCGGCCACACCTGGGTGATGGATGGCTACGATGCCAATAATCTGATGCACATGAACTGGGGCTGGGGTGGCAGCTATGATGGTTACTTTGCTACTACCAACCTGACTGCCGGCGGCGCTACCTTCACCACCCGCGAGGGAGCCCTGATAGGTATACAACCTATGTATCCATATCGCCTCTCGGCACAGGTGGCTACTGCGCAGGTGTGCCTGGGCAGTTCTACACAGCTCACCGCTACAGGCCCGGCAGGTGCCACTTATAGCTGGTATCCTACTACAGGCGTAGCCTGTGCCACATGTGCCACCACTACCCTGACGCCTACGGCCAATACGGTGTACACCCTGACCGCAGACAGCGCAGGTGTACCTGCCCAGACGAGCGTCTATGTAGAGGTAGTACCTGCTGTGACGGCTGCCTTCTCCGTGCCAAACAATCAGGCCTGCAGCGCACCATTTACTTTCAACTTTAATAACCGCAGCACATACGGCACCAACTATGTGTGGGACTTTGGCGATGGCACCACCTCTACAGATTCCGCCCCGGCGCATACCTACACCAACTATGGCGTGTATGACGTGACACTGATCACCAGCGGCGGATGCGGTGCGGATACTGCGGTGCAGTACCAGTACATAGCTGTAGAAAATACCGCTCCTACCACCACCGCTGCCAGCATCTGCAGTGGCAGCACTGCTACCCTGTCAGGTGTAGCTGCAGGCGATATCAGCTGGTATACTACACCTACCGGCGGCAGCCCCGTGGCTGTAGGCAACTCCTATACCACGCCGGCACTCAATAGCAGCACCACCTACTATGCCGAGGCCAAGATACTGGGTCCGATGCTCTCTGCGGGCATGACGAGCAATACTGTAGGAACGGGCAACTACTACACCGGCAGTGCCTCTCACGGTCTGATATTCAGCTGTAGTACGCCACAGCGTCTGACATATGTAGATATGTACGCGCAGAATGATGGTCAGGCTACGGTATACCTGGCCAACTCTACCGGCGGCATCCTGGCCTCTACACAGGTACAGCTTTTTGCCGGATATAATACAGTAGAGCTCGACTTTGACATACCTGTGGGCAGCGCGATGCAACTCTACAGTAATGGCGCTGCTACGCCTCTTTACCGCACCCGCACCGGCATATCCTATCCATACTACTCTCAGGATAGTACCGTGAGAATATACAATAGCGATGCCGGGTCCAGCTACTATTATTTCTTCTACAACTGGGTACTGCAATCCACTCAGTGTACCAGCCTACGCACCCCGGTCACCGCTTTTGTGCTCGGTGCCAATGCCAACTCTTTCTCCTATGCGTCAGGAGCGGGCAATGTGGTGAATTTCACCGCCAGCGCTACAGGCACAGGCCTGACATATACCTGGGACTTTGGCGATGGCAGCACCTCTACCGATCAGAACCCGGTGCATACCTACAGCAACACAGGCAACTATGTAGTGACGCTCGAGGTGTCTAATGGTAGCTGCTCAGACCGGGTATCAGGTACGATCAGCTCCGCACAGGGTTCTACAGGTATACAGGATATAGCAGTAGTAGAGAGCATGACAGCACAGCCTAACCCTGTGCACGACCAGCTCCAGCTACACGTGACCGCCGCACAGGCAGCAGACATGCAGCTGACCGTATATGATATGATAGGCAATACCGTATCAGAAATGCCTGTACATGTCAATATAGGCGCCAACAGCTATACGCAGAATGTAGCCGGCCTGGCCTCCGGTGTCTACACCATCGCCCTGCACAATGGCAGCAGCCGCGCTACCAGCCGCTTCGTCAAAGAATAATGCGGCACGGAAAATGATATACAAGGGCTGTCCATATGGGCGGCCCTTTTTATATTCACCAGATCACACTACACACCATGAGGCTACTCACCATCATCACCCTGACACTCGCCATAGCCGGCACCGTAGCCGGCTGCAAGGCTAAACAACATCCTGCCACCACCGCAGATACGCATACCGCACCTGTGCCACCGAGGCCGGCCACCTACAGGCCTACGGCACATGCGATCGTCTACAAGACCAAAGCCGACTATGCACAGTACGTCCCCGTGACCCTCACAGATGATGGTAGCGCCATAGCCTCCTATCCTGATCCGTCAGATGTCTACTACCAGGGCAAAATAGCTACCCCTACCCTGCTGGCAGGCGGCTACCTGCTGGACAATCGTGGCCTCTCACCACACAGCGCCTTCATCAAAATAACATACGAAGACTACGCCAAGCTCAAAGAAGTACCCTCACTCAAAGAGCTGAATAAACTGGTGATAGACCGCGCGCCCTTCACAGAGATGTATGACCTGGGTGAGCGCAATCAATACCCCGACCTCACCGGCGGCCTCAATACGATCATCAAAGGCGGCAGGCTGACAGAATACAGGAAGCTGCTGTGAGTTGTTGGTCGTTGTTTTTGCAAGGCAAAAGCGAACCGACTACAACCTTCAGGGCAGCAGGGTAGCGAGCTTTTTGCTCAGCGCGTCTCCGTGTATATCATTAGCCACTATCAGGCCATCGCTGATCAGGATATTGTAAGGAATGGCGGAGACACCGTAGGTTTTAGCGGGAGCTGAGTCCCAGCCCTTCAGATCAGACACATTGATAGGCCAAGGTATACTATCGTGTGCGATGGCTGCCTGCCATGCCCGCTTGCTATCATCCAGCGATACCGCATACACTTCAAATCCACGCGCATGATACTGCTGGTAGATGGCTACGAGACTTTTGTTTTCACCACGGCAGGGAGCACAGCCTGCCGCCCAGAAATCCAGCAGCACGACGCGGTGCGCAGCCATAGTAGCACTGAGGCTGCGTGACTGTCCTTTCATATCAGGCAGTACGATATCTGTCACGGCGTGGCCGCTGTCATAGGCCAGGCCTATAGCGAGCTGCTTATAGACCATGCGGCCCGGTAGTGTCTGCGCGGCCTCCGGCGTGAGCAGGGCATAGAGCGGCTGCGCCTCGCGCACCTTCATGTCATAGTAGTAGGAGGCCATGAGTACCTGTGCGCTCACGATAGATGACGGGTGCGCCGCTACAAAGCGCCTCTGATAGTCGCGCAGGTCGTGGTAGGCAGCCCTGTCAGTCGCGAGGATAGCCGCACGGGCCGCAGAGTCTCCTGCGGGCGCCTTCATGCGGTCTATATATATGCGTTCCTGACGCTGCTCCTCGTCATAAGTGGTCACCACCTCAGATCCCCTGATGGTAGTATAGGCCATCGAGTCCAGCCGGCCTGTGATACTGACCACACCTGTATCTGCGAAAAACAGTTTGTAATAATAGACCTTGCGATGACTGTAATAGAGACGGCAGATGCGCGGGCCATCTATATGCATATGGATACTGAAATCTCCATGATGCGCTGTGGTGTGTTTGCCTTTGCTGCCTCTCCCTGCGGTATCATACTCATAGCCGATGTGGATGCGGCCGTGACCCAGCCCCTCCAGGTGTCCTGTGATGGTGCAGGTGCTAGGTTGTGCTGCTGCCCAGAGTGGCAGTAGGAGCAGTAGCAGGGAGACGTTTCTCATACAGGGTAGTTCTTTGCTACAATGATAGCGAGATTGTGCCAGACGTTTTGCGGTTTTGAGAAAACGGTGCGCGTCCCCTCCTACTTCTCATAAAGCGCCAACTGCATGTCGCCGGGTATGCGCAGCATGGCTACCAGCTTTTGCAGGCAGTGCGGGCAGAGCCACTTCTGCTCGCGGTAGAGAGTAGCGATGGTACCTTTGGCATCGTTCATCAGGCACCTGTTATCGTGGCTGCAGTGCGGCAGGCCGTAGTTGTGCCCTATCTCATGCAGCACTACATTGGTCACAAACTCCTGCGTCTTACCTTTGAATTTGCGCAAGCGAAAATCGGACACGATGCACTGATCGCCTGGGCACCTGCCCAGCCCAAAGATGCCCCACTCGGCGATGTTGTTTTTCCTCGTGAAGATATCATAGGTGGTCAGGCCGAGGATCTTGTGGCCCCGCGCACGCTGTATGCTGCTCAGGCAGTGCAATAGTATATCTGCACTGTAGCGGCCACTCGCGGCACAGGCAGTATCATAGATACGTATGGATGGCAGCACTACTACCGGCACGTGGTAGAACGCACGCAGCTCAGCCGCATCATGCGCCGTCCACTGAGCTGAGGCAGGATAGAAGGGCTGTATGAAAAGCGTATCAGCCGCTACTACCGCTACAGGTGATATATGCTGATGCTCACCATAGCGGCAGGCACCAAGGCACAATGCGATGATCAGGATAATGAGCGAGAGGGTGGTTTTCAGGATGGTTGTTTTGTTTGAAACGCTATCACTGCACTTTCATTGCCTTCATCAGTAATGGTTATCGCTAGTTATCGTATCATACAAAAAGAATGAACAATAACTACTTCAGCAATACAGCCAATCGCTTCTTGAGTTCTTCGCCGCGGAGGTCGCGGGCTACTATCACACCATCGCAGATCAGGTAGCTGGTGGGAATGGACTGTATACCATATTTCTTTGCAGCGGTGCTATTCCAGCCTTTCAGGTCAGAGACGTGAGCAGTCCATATCAGGCTATCCTTGGCTATCGCTGCGAGCCAGCTTTTCTTAGTGTCATCCAGAGAGACCGAGTATATCTCAAAGCCTTTATCCTTGTACTCCCTGTAGGCAGCTACTACGTGCGGGTTTTCCCTGCGGCAGGGACCACACCAGCTGGCCCAGAAGTCCAGCAGTACGACTTTGTGCTTTTTGACTACTGACGATAGCATCACCTTGTGCCCATTCACATCCGGCAGCACGATATCCGTCATCACCTGCCCGCTATCAAACTTCATGGCGAAGTTGATCTTCTTTAGCAGCAGCCGGCCAGGCAGGGTATTTTTGCCCGCAGGGTCCAGCATATCATATGCCGCCCGTGCCGTTTTGGGATCAGTGCTATAGCGGTGCGGATCCAGCGCCAGCTCTGCGGAGATCACAGATGCAGGATGCGCCTTGATATAGCCTTCGCGGTAGGCGGTTTGTTCTTTCCGCACAGTGTCGTTGTGCGCCTTCATAAGGGCCTGTGCGGTAGAGTCGCCTTTGCCCCATTTGTATTGCTTATTCCAGCTTTCCATTCTGCTATCTATCCCGCGCCACTCATTTTGCATGGCTGAGCCATTCACTGCCGCTGTCTCCAGAGCATCTGCGCTGCCCGTGATGGTGGTCGTGCCGCTATCCAGCCATATGCGTGTAGATGAGTAGATATACTTATGCAGTGTATCCTTGGGCTCCAGCTGATAGGTCAGGGTGTAGAGGCGGGGCCCCTGCTCGTGAGTAGTCACAGTAAACTGCCCGTCCTTTACCTTCAGCTTATAGGTATGTGGTTCTTTGCCTGTCGTATCATATGCATGGCGGAGGGTGAGCGCACCGGTGCCCACGGCATCGAGATGGCCCGTCAAGATGCTGGTATGTGCCTTTTGAGCCGATAGTAGGAGCGGCAGGCAGATGAGCAGCAGTAGCAGGTTTTTCATAGCGGGAGTCTTTGAGCTAATGTAACCCAATACCGCGAGGCGCGCAATGCCTCTATGCTTTGACTGACGATCTGCCGTCAAACAAAGTTTCCGGGATGGGTGATATGTGTTTATCTTACACTACTGTATGGATGCCGGGCGGAGATATGACTTTCACATGGAGTGGCTGCTCACGCTGGTCTGCCTGCTGCTGCTGGGCTATGCGGCGATAGCCGGCTATCAGCGCCACCGGCAGATGGCGCTGGATGGAGTGACCGTGCGGGGGATCATAAATGACTGGGACGATGGCCAGCACCTCTACCATATAGATTACAGCTTTGCCGCCGGAGGGCGTACCGTGCGCGGTGCGGCCGCGGTGCATCGCGCAATGCAGACGGGAGACTCCGTGACCATACGCTATCTGCCCTCTGACCCATCGGTCAATGAGCCAGTAGATACGGTACAATAAGGTTTTTCATCGGAAACAATATGTATTTTGTATAATGTTGATATCCAAACGAATCTTAATGTTACCTTTAGCAGTACAACAGCTTAACCCTGGGCTGAATCATGCAGATAAAACAATACCGATCTACAGAGGACCTGAGCGCCCCCTGGCCGGAGGCTGACCTGGTACTCGTATTTGCCGGGCGCGAAGCGCTGGCAGCTATGGACTATGCAGCCCTGTCGGGGGCTTTCCCGCAGGGGATCATAGTGAGCGTCAGTACCGCAGGAGAGATCCTGCAAGACAGCGTCTATGACTCCGGCCTGGCCATCACAGCCATAGACTTTCACAAGACGACACTCCAGACCGCACGGGTCGCTATATCAGACCATGCTGACAGTATCACAGCCGGGCGCATACTGGTAGGCCAGCTGCCTGCAGCGGGGCTGCGCCATGTATTGGTCTTCGCAGACGGATCTCTGGTGAATGGCAGCGACCTGACCAAAGGTATGAACCAGGCGCTGCCTGAGGGTGTGACCCTGAGCGGCGGACTGGCCGGCGACGGAGCGCGCTTTGAGCAGACACTGGTGGGCCTGAACGGCCCCGCAGCCCACGGGCAGATAGTCGCTGTGGGCCTCTATGGTGAGAGCCTGTCTATAGGCTACGGCAGCGTGGGCGGCTGGAGCAGCTTCGGACCGGAGCGCAGGGTGACCCGCTCTCAGGCCAATGTACTCTATGAGCTGGATGGCAAATCTGCCCTCGGCCTCTACAAGCAGTACCTCGGTGACCTGGCGGGCCAGCTGCCAGGATCGGCACTTTTATTCCCACTTTCTATCACCGTAGAGGAACACAAACAACCACTTGTACGTACAATACTGTCTATAGATGAAGGAAAGCAGAGTATGACCTTTGCCGGCAATATACCGGAGGGCTCCTACGCGCGCCTCATGCGGGGCAACTTTGACAGCCTGATAGACGCCGCCGGCGAGGCCGCCGCGTCCAGCCTGCCGGGTGCACCACAGCCGGAGCTGGCACTGCTCGTATCCTGCGTAGGCCGCAAGATAGTACTGGACCAGCGCATAGATGAGGAGATAGAGCGCGTGCGGGAGGTGCTGGGGCCGGAGGCCGTACTGACGGGCTTCTACTCCTACGGAGAAATATCTCCGCTGGGTATAGCGCCGGGCTGCGACCTGCACAATCAAACGATGACCATCACCACGATGCGAGAACTATGAAAACGGAACAGGAATACCACAAGCTGCTGCAAAAGCAGATAGCCAAAAAGTACGGCGATATAAACTCGCTGCCGCCCGAGATGCGCGAGCTGCTGGACACGGTGAGCCGCACCTATGAGCAGTACGACCGGGATATCAAGATGGTAGAGCGGTCACTGGATCTCAGCAGCCAGGAGATGAAGGACACCTACCTGCGCCTCGATCAGAAAAAGCAAGAGATACAGACCTCCAATGATGCCCTGCGCCGCTATGCCTATATAGTGAGCCATGACCTCAAGGAGCCCCTGCGCACCATATCCAGCTACCTGCAGCTCATAGAGCTGCGCATGGGCGACCGCATGGATGGTGAGACACGCGAATTCATCAACTACTCTGTGAGCGGCGTACGCCGCATGAAGGGCATGCTGGAGGCAGTGCTAAACTATAGCCAGCTGGAAAACCGCAAGGCCTTTATGTCAGTAGACCTCAATACCGTCTTTGACTCCAGCTGTGACAACCTGAACGAAGCCATACACGAGACACGCGCTATCATACAGCGCACCTCACTGCCACGGATACAGGGAGATAAATACCAGCTCATACAGCTCTTCCAGAACCTGATGCAGAACTCGATCAAGTTCCGCAGTGATGATGCCCCCAAGATAGAGATAGAGTACCAGCCGGCAGATAGCGCACACCTCATATCTATACGTGACAATGGGATAGGCGTAGAGGACCATCACCGGTCTCAGCTCTTCCAGATGTTCAAGAGGCTGCACGCCTCGGGCGACTATGATGGCCTGGGCATGGGCCTGGCCGTCTGCCGCAAGATCATGGAGAACCACGATGGCGATATCTCGCTCGATCCTTCTTTTCATAACGGGCTGAAGATAGACCTGCGCTTCCCGATGGTAGCGTAGCGTTTATCACTACACCTTCACCTTTACTTCTTGCGTTACCGGTACGCTCACAGCATCAGCTGGCGAAACGTCAGATTGATACGCGGGCCTGTGGCCTTTGTCGTCTTGGCTATGCGGTGCTCGTATTTGCTCTGGAAATCACCCTTCATCAGCAGGTAGGAGCCATTTTGCAGCAGGATGCTTGTCTTCTGCCTGTGATCAGCCTTGAGCCGTATGTCAAAGACACGCTCGGCACCTATGCTCACTGAGGCCACGATCCTGTTCTTGCCAGGTGTGCGGTCCTCGTCATCATGCCAGCTCACGGAGTCATTTTGATCGCGGTAGTAGTTGAGCAGCACGGCATCAAATGTAGTCCCGGCCAGCAGCTCTGTGCGGGCACGTATATCGAGCAGGCCGGCTGTCCACAGGTGTGCCAAGGGCCTGTCATGTGCGGGGTAGTCTGCCGCCTCTCCATACCAGGCTGTGAGGCGTGGAGTGAGCACCTCCCGGCCATACATCATGACGCGGCGCTGCTCCCACGGCACTGTATGTATGAACTCGTGCAAAAAGTGTACACACTCATCAGGCGTGAGGAGGCCCGCACGATAGTCAAATATATCTGAGCTGAGGATACGCGGAGTACCCATATCATCTGACAGGGATAGCTGTGGCATACAGGTACTGGGCAAGCGCCGTGCCGTCATAGTCTTTAGCGGCGGGGCAGGTGCACTACGATAGGATCATCTTTGAGGTGCTTGTCTATATACTCCAGCACATCGCGCAGCACTACGCGGCGCTCACCGCCGGGATAGCTCACGAGGTAGATGGTCTCAGGACGGTCAGAAGATCCTGACAACTCAGTAGTGACTGTAATGGAATCAACGTCCATATCGAGCATCTGCGCGAGAATCCATTTCATTAATGTAAGGGTTAACTTGTGTGCATCAAAGCTACACCTATATATCTGTAGGACCGTTGCCTGCTAAGCCAACAAATGAAAATAATTTTAATAAAAAGCGGCACCCGGTATCTACCTGAGTGCCGCCTGTTGTCAATCAACTAACGTCTTCGGTTATTTCACGTTGTCTTTGCCCAGGTCCTTGATAGAGGTACCGAGCTCGTCCATATCGTGTTTAAACTCGCGCTTGAATGTCTCCCAGTCGCTCTTTTCTTTCTCATAGCCATAGAGGCGGGCGCGGAGGTCAGCATTGCGCTGCTTGAGGTCTTCTACCTTCCGCTGGCGGGCCGGGTCCAGCGGACGGGTGCCGCCGGATTTTGCGAGCTTCTCCTGTAGTGAGGCTATCTCGCGGTCATTGTCATCTATGCGTGCCTGCATTTCGTCTTTGTAGGCAGGGTACTCCGCGTTGAGATCATTGGCAGCGTCTTGCTTAGCGTCTTTGAGGTCCTGCTTTGCATCATCTACTTTTTCCTGGGCGTCCTGCACTTTGTCTTGCTTAGACTCGCAGGAGGTGAGCGCTGTGCCGGTCAGGCAGGCCGCGGCGATGGCGGTAATCAGAAATGTCTTTTTCATACTTGTGTGGTTTATGGTTTGGAAATGGCGGACATAGCAGTCCGTACCCGTCTTCTTCATAAACCTTGCCACCAGCTCATTGAGAAATAATATCCTCAGCTTTGATGCGATAGCAGCTTCTTGCCTCTCGTTTCATGCCTCTTGATTCTCGTTTCTTGTTTCTCGATTCTTGTTTCTTGACTCTTGCTTCTCGCTTCACTCCACGCTCCAGCCCTCCAGCAGTGTGCGCAGGGAGCGCGCCACGACCATGCGGGCAGCACCGCGGCGGTCCACGTGTATGATCTGCCCACGGCGGCCACCCTCAGCGGGGTCGAGGTCTATGCAGTGGTAGCCCCCGGCACCATTGCTGGTGATGGGGATCCAGAGCGGATGCCACCAGAGGGGCTTTATACCATGCGCAGCCACGGGCATCTTGTAGGAGAAAGCACCTCCTGCAGCCATCTCCTGCCACTCGCGCCACTCGCGTATGATATGGTCTATAGACAGCAGCTCCTCATGGTCATACAGCATCTCATTGATAGCCGTGGCAGTCTGGCCATCGTGTATGCGGTAGCTGTCTTTCATTTGTTTGGGCAGGGTGATGCCGATGGTCTCCTCCAGTTTTTTGAGGTCGCGGGTCAGGGCGGGTCCGTTCAGAGAGCGCAGTTTCTGTGGGTAGTATCTACGAAGCATGCGCTCCAGGGAGCGCCAGGTCTCAAGCATAGCAGGTCAGCAGGTTTGTGTATTGGTGGTATGTAGATGCAAGAATGCAGCCCTTAGTTGGTTTTAAAAACACCAAATCTTTAAGGAAATCGGAAGCTCACGGAGCACATACAGCATGTAACCATTTCATAGTAAGGCGATAGCGGTCATACTTTCTTAGTTCTGCCAGGGGAACAAGCTTTCGGCCATCGCATGGATTGTCTCGGTTATGATCTATGACAGAAATCACATATATTCAACCTATGGCACCTATACACCTTTTTGACTACTACTACTACCGCGAGGCCTCACCGGAGGAGTTTGGCGCTTTCTACTCTGCGCATCACCAGCGGATGTTTGAGCACCTGATAGCCATACCACTAGAGCCCTACATGACCGGTGCAGAGCTGCAGCGCCGCCAGGAGTATGATGCGATGGTCAGTGCTATGTATGAGCTGCGCCTATTCATCCTGCATAAGGATGAGGTCATAGGCTGGCACGTAGGCAGGCAGGCACAGCGCGACTCTGCCAATATGAGCAACACGGCCCTCTTTGACCCGCACAGGGGGCGTGGCGTGTACAGCGCGGTGATCCGCGCGGCGCTGGAGCTATACCGCGCGCAGGGTTTCGGCAGGGTACTGAGCAAACACCACGCATCAAACAATGCGGTGCTGATACCCAAGCTGCGCGCAGGATTTCAGATCACGGGCTTTGAGATAGATGAGCGCTACGGGCTATTTGTCAACCTCACGTACTTCTTTAACGAGCAGCGGCGTAACACGTATAGATTCCGCACCGGTGCACTGCGCCCTGACGAGGAGATCAGCAAGTACCTATGATGGAGATCAGACTATTTGAAGACTATGTACTGCGCGAAGTATCGCCACAGGAGTTTGGGCCGTTCTTTCGGGAGCAGCGTCCCAGGCTCTTTGCCGAAGGCATCACTATCCATGTAGAAGAATGGATGACCGAAGACGAAAAAAAGCTGCTGAAAGATCTGGCACGGCGGATCAAGGATGCATATGTTCTTCGGGCCTTCATCATGAAGGGTGATACGATCATAGGCTGGCACATTGGGCGCCAGACAGACACGGACACCTACTACATGGCCAATACAGCCGTGCTGCCGGAGTACCGGGGGCGCGGCATCTACAGCGAGCTGGTAGTAGCACTGATAGAGTACCTGCGCACCCGCGGGTTTCAAAAGCTCACGAGCCGGCACCTCGCCTCCAATAATCCGATACTGACACTCAAGCTGCGGGCGGGGTTTCAGATCACGGGCATGGAGGTAGACGAGCGCTTTGGCATACTGGTCTGCCTCAGCTACCTCTACAATGAGAAGCGGCGGGATGCATACCGGTTCCGCATCGGTACAAAGCGGCCTGATGATGAGATCAGGAAGTATCTGTGATATTTATCCGTTAGTGGGAAAACTATCAATATGATCCGCATATTTTTCTGCTTATTAAATTTGACAGATACAATGGCAGCGATGGCAGAATAGCTCGCTCAATAAAGCCTGAATAGAAATAAAAAGTCATTTATAAATGAATGATAACGCTATCTTTAGTTGCGCTATACTGATATAGCCATACCCACCTCATATGGAAAAACAGCTTCGGCGCCAAAAGGACATTATATCCACCTACCGCCGGGCGCTCGATGCATCGAGTATCGTGGCTATCACAGACAGTCAGGGTATCATCACCTATGTAAACGACAATTTCTGCCGCATATCCGGATATAGTGCAGACGAGCTCATAGGCCATACACACAGCATCATCAACTCCGGCTATCATACCCGCGATTTTTTCAGTGAACTTTGGCGCACCATCACCTCCGGTCAGATATGGCGGGGGGAGATACGAAACCGGGCTAAAGACGGAAATTACTATTGGGTAGAGACCACGATAGTCCCCTTTCCTGATGAGTATGGACAGGCAGGCAGCTATGTGTCCATACGCCACGATATCACGGCGCGCAAGGAAAAGAAAGAACTCAAATACCGCTTGCTATTTGACCATAGCCGCGAAGGACTCATCATAGCCCGCCCGGAGTGCACCTTTGTGGAGGTCAATAAAGCGGCCTGTGACATGCTGGGCTATACGCATGACGAGCTGATGCTGCTCACTACGCCACAGATCACCGTGGCCACAGACCCGCTACTGCCCATAGCTACGGACCGCCTGCTGCGGGAGGGTAGCTATGAGGGCCGGCTACAGTTTTGCCGCAGCGACGGGAGCGTGATAGACACGGAGATCAGCACGGCTATATATACGGATGAGAATGGCGAAAGCCGCTCGTATATGTCTATGCGTGATATCACAGAACGGCTGAAAGCAGATAAGGCGCTGCAGGAGAGCGAACGCAAGTTTCGCGCACTGATAGAGAACAGCCGGGATGGTATAGCCATCACAAATGAAAACTGGGAGATCACCTATCTCAGCCCCGCTATCTACGAGATACTGGGCTTCACGCCCGAAGAACTGAAAAACACCAATGCTGCAGAGCTGCTGCACCCCGAGGACCTGGAGACCCATCTACCCCTGCTGATGGAGCTGGGTACAGGGCAGCGCACACATGCCACGCGGCTGCTACGCGTGCGGCGCAAAGACGGACAGTGGCGCTGGATAGAGGCCACGGCTACGAATCAGATCAATGATCCCGCTGTAGGCGCTATGGTCACCAACTTTCGCGATATCACTGAGCGCAAAGAGGCTGAAGAAAAACTCGCACTACTCAATCAATCTCTGGAGCGCAAGATAGAAGAGCGCACGCATGAGCTGAAAGAGTCCAATAAAGCGCTGCAATCATTCAGCTATATAGCAGCACACGACCTGCAGGCCCCGCTGCGCGTCCTGAATGGCTATGCCGCAATACTCCTCAATGAACACAGCGCCGGACTGGATGAGGAGGGACGCGAAATGGTCGGGACCATACTACACAAAACCAAGCAAGCAAGCCAACTGGTAAAAGACCTGCTCGCCTTCTCGAGAGCCAGCCACGCAGTGATGCAGCGCACCAGTGTAGATATGACGGAGATGGTGAGAGCTATCATAGACAGCATGGCTATGGCGGGCTATGATATCACCCGCACTGAGGTACATCTGCATGACCTTGGTACCGTATCATGTGACAGGGGGCTGATACAGCAGGTATGGACCAACCTGATCACCAATGCACTAAAGTATTCTGCCAAAAAGGATAGACCACTCATCACGATAGGCATGGAAAACACCCTGACGGGCCGTGTCTATTATATCAAAGATAATGGTGCAGGATTCAATATGGAGCTGGCACCGAAACTTTTTGAGGTATTCGCCCGGCTGCACTCCGGAGAGGAGTTTGAAGGCACGGGCATCGGCCTGGCACTGGTGCGCAACATCATCGTGCGCCACGGTGGCCGTATCTGGGCCGATGCGCGTGTGAATGAAGGGGCGGCATTTTATTTCACATTGCCACAGTGATACGGACCAGGTCTGCCGCTATCAGCGTGGACATATGCGCGCCGTACCATCCACCGAAGGATTTCCGGCTTTCTCACACTTGCTATTTATCGTTTACAAATCCATGAGTGGCACCTACAAAACAGTACTTGATGCCACCTTTGCGAAAAAAGTAAGTGGTATACCGCTTCCGCATCAGTACCAGGCGGCCTGACGAGGAGATCAAGAAGTTTCTGTGAAGACACAGCCTTGTCACTCATCCTACATTGACCGCTGTCTTAAAAATATCTTAACCTACCACATAAGCCATTGCGACGGTTATGCCTTATCTTTAGCGTATTCATTTTCCCTCACTAATAAAAACTCCCGCAATGAGCAAAATCAAAGTACAGGACGGCACAGAGATCTATTACAAAGACTGGGGCACCGGACAGCCCATCGTATTTCACCACGGCTGGCCCCTCAGTGGCGATGACTGGGACAAGCAGATGATGTTTTTCCTGCAGCATGGCTATCGTGTCATAGCACATGACCGCCGCGGCCACGGCAGGTCTACCCAGGTAGCCACCGGCCATGATATGGATACCTACGCAGCGGATGTGGCGGTACTGGCAGAGGCGCTGGACCTCAGAGATGCCATACACATAGGCCACTCTACAGGTGGCGGGGAGGTGATACGCTATGTAGCCAAATATGGCAAAGGCCGCGTGGCCAAAGCCGTGCTGATCAGTGCCGTGACACCCTCTATGGTGCAGACACCTGCCAATCCCGATGGTGTGCCTATGGCGATCTTTGACGAGATCAGGCAGCAGACGGCTACCAATAGAGCGCAGTACTTTCAGGATTTCACACTGCCGTTTTTCGGGTACAACCGTGAGGGGGCCAAGGTCTCTCAGGGTGTACGAGACAACTGGTGGCGCCAGGGTATGACCGGCAGCATACAGGCGCACTATGAGTGCGTGAAGGTCTTTTCTGAGACGGACTTTACCGAAGACCTGAAGAGCGCTGATGTACCCGTACTCGTACTGCATGGTGAGGATGACCAGATAGTGCCCTATCAGATCACCGCGCTGAAGGCCGCCAAACTGCTGAAGAATGGCAAGCTGATCACCTACCCGGGCTTTCCGCATGGCATGCCTACCACTGAGGCTGATACGATCAATGCAGATATACTGGCCTTTATCAAAGGCTAAACCTACCTGGCTTCACAAAGATTACAAAAGGGATGGCACCATGCTATCCCTTTTTGCATGTTTACCTGTTCACCGAAGGATTTCGGGCTTTCTCACACCTGATCTTTATCAGTTACAAATCCATGCTTGAAACACACAAAACGGCACTTGTAATCTACAATGTGATTTGCGAAGCTAATCTGTAAGCGCACCGTAAACGGTAGGGTTATTAAAAACTCAACCGTATGCGATCCATCATTACCCCGGTCCTCTCCGTCCGACTAGTACTCGTCACATGGCTGCTGTCTGTATCCATGCTGCTATACAGCGGCTCCGCTACAGCACAGTGCACAGGCTGCACGGCTACCATCACTACCAATACGTCTGCCGTCACTATCAATAGTGGCCAGGTAGTCTGTATCAACTATGTGGGCACCTTTACCAAGACGATCACCTTTAACGGTGGTACCCTCTGTATCGGGCCGAGTACCACGGTCAGCTCCGGTATCACTATGCCGAGCGGTGGTGCGCTGAATATCTACGGCAGCTATAGCGGCAGCATGAGTCAGAATGGCGGCGATATCACAGTATACAGCGGGGGCAATTTCCGCCCTTCGTCCTTTAATGTGAATGGCGGTACGCTGACCATCAACTCAGGCGGCAGCAGCACACTGGGCACGCCATCTTTCCCATCGGGATATGTATTTAATGACTACGGCACGCTGAGTATAGCGGGCTTCACGCTGAATAGCGGAGCGACCGTCAATATCAGTGGTACCTCTACTACGATCAGCAATAGTGTGACCAACAACGGCAACCTGACCCTCACCGGGCCGGCCACGATCAGCGGCGCCTTCTCTCAGAATAGCGGCGCAGCATCCTCCTTTATCAGTGGGGTGACAGTGACGGGCAGCGTATCGAATAATGGTACGATCAACCTCAACGGTTCTTTCTCTGTAGGAGGCAGCTACACGTCTAACAGTGGTGCCTATATCACCGCTACCGGCACTACCGGCTGCAATACGGTGACAGTCTCGGGCAGTATATCCGGCAGTGGCGGCTTCAATGGCGGCGGTAATAGTATGACCATCAGCCCTACGCCATCCTGCTGCATGAGCAACGGTGCGACTGCTGTGCCTACCATACCTACCTCCTCTCCCACCTCGCTCTCCGCTACACTCACTGACAATGTGATCAGCGGCAGCTTCATCGCGCCGGCTACCTCTATCGGCGCCTACCTGGTGCTGCGCTATATAGGCACGAGTGCGCCCAGCTGCTCTCCTACCAATAATACAGCCTATAACACGGGAGATGCCATAGGCACCTGCACAGTAGCGGCCATCGTGGCAGGTGGCAGCACGGGTACAAAATACTTTACCGATACGATAGACCCGGCCACTACCAACTGTGGCAAGAAGGTCTACTACCGCATTTTCTCCTATAGTGGCAGCGGTGCCTGCACTCAGTACCGCACCACCTCGCCGCTCACGGGCTACGTCACCATGGCGTCCTTTACTACATCTGTGACCGCTAGCGGGTCTACCACTTTTTGCTCCGGCAGTGGCACGACGCTTACGGCAGGTGCAGCAGCTACATACGCATGGAGCAGCGGAGAGGGCACGGCGGCTATCTCGCCTACCAGCACCGGCACCTATACCGTGACCGCTACGAGCACGCTGGGCTGTACCGCTACTGCCAGCAAGGCTGTGACGGTATACAGCATACCGACCGTGACCGCTACCTCCAATACGCCCGTATGCGTGGGCAGCTCTATCACGCTCACTGCTACTGCGGGCGGGTCTACATCCTACACCTACGCATGGAGCGGACCTGCCAGCTACAGCGCCGCTACGGCCTCAGCCTCAGTGAGCAGCGCTACGAGTGCGAGTGCGGGCTCCTATACCATCACCGTGACTGACAATCACTCCTGCACCGCCACCGCTACTGCTGCGGTAGTGATAGATGCCACCTGTGTAGACTCTACTACTACGGGTGCCAACGGTGGCGGATCGAGCGATGCGCCGTGCACCCAGATCCTGCGCTTCGATCACTACAATGATGCGATAGCAGCGAGCGGACAGAGCCATACCTGGGTACTCAATAACGGCAACAGGCTTAGCATGACCATCACACGTACTGCGGGAGGCTTCACTGCTGTCAGTGCGCCTACCTGGTCCGGTGCGGCCTTTGGCCAGAGCGGCTATACGGGCCTGCGTGGCAAGACAGTGCTCTACACTACCGCCGGTGGCTACAGCCAGGTAGCTTTCACCAATATCCATATGACAGACTCCGCAGGCAATGCGATCAATAATTTCACCCTCATAGGTATAGACGCTGAGAGTACAGACGGCTCCGAGCGGGACACGCTGGTGAGCAATGGTACCGTCTGGTATGACTATGATACCATCACACCGCCATCTGTAGGCTCCGTACCATCAGAGACCGGTATCGGCCTCAGCACACTGGTGTGGGCAGGCACAGGTCCGAGCAATGCACGCGCACGGCTCGTCTCTACCAATAATCCCACGAGCTTTACATTCTCTACTGTAGCAGGTGGCCTGCAGGGTTTTGCCATGGGTGTGTCCAATCCCGTGCAGGCACCCTCTACCGCTACCATATGCAGCGGCAGCAGTTTCAATGCCAACCCGACCAACCTGCCTGCCGGTACTACCTATACCTGGGCAGCCCCTATCGTATCACCAGCCGGCAGCCTGACAGGCGCTACCGCGCAAAGCACCCCTACAGCTACCGTGGGCCAGACACTGGTCAATACGGGCCTCAGCGCAGCTACGGCCACCTACACCATCGTACCATCCAATAACTGCAGCGGCCAGGGCTATACCGTGACAGTCACGGTAAACCCCAAACCTGTAGCATCTATATTTGGCAATACAAGCTTCTGTCCCGGTGGCAGCACTACACTGACCGCATCGGGCGGTAGTACCTATGCGTGGAGCACAGGCGCTGCTACTGCCGCTGTCTCTGTCTCCGCCGCAGGCAGCTATACTGTCACTGTGACGAATGCCAGTGGCTGCACAGCTACAGCCAGCCGCACTGTGACCATGAGCAGCAACCCTACACCCGCTATCGCAGGCACTACGACCATCTGTGCCGGCACCAGCACTACGCTGACAGCCTCAGGTGGTACCTCCTATAGCTGGAGCACAGGCGCTACTACAGCAGCTATCTCTGCGAGTACTGCCGGCAGCTATATCGTGACCGTGACCAATGCCTCAGGCTGCACAGCTACGGCCAGCGCTACAATCACCGTGACACCGCTACCATCTGCTGCTATAGCAGGCGGTACCGCTATCTGCTCCGGTGGCAGTACTATACTCACTGCCTCCGGCGGTGGCACCTATGCCTGGAGCACAGGCGCTACCACAGCAGCTATCACAGCGGGCAGTGCCGCTACCTACACCGTGACAGTGACCAGCTCAGGCTGTACTGCCACAGCCAGCACTACCGTGACGGTAAATGCCAACCCTACTGCCTCGATATCAGGTACGGCTTCCTTCTGTCCTGGTGGCTCCACTACGCTGACCGCCTCCGGAGGCACCTCCTATAGCTGGAGCACCGGAGCTGCTACCGCGGCGCTCACCGTAAGCACTGCAGGCACTTATACCGTGACTGTGACGAATGCCAGCGGCTGTACTGCTACAGCCAGCCGCACTGTGACCATGAGCAGCAACCCTACACCTGCTATCGCAGGCACTACAACCATCTGTGCCGGCAGCAGCACTACGCTGACAGCCTCAGGTGGCACCTCCTATAGCTGGAGCACAGGCGCTACTACAGCAGCTATCTCTGCGAGTACTGCCGGCAGCTATACCGTGACCGTGACCAATGCCTCAGGCTGCACAGCTACGGCCAGCACTACAATCACCGTGACACCGCTACCATCTGCAGCGATAGCAGGTAGCACCTCTATCTGCTCCGGTGGCAGTACTGTACTCACTGCATCAGGCGGTGGCACCTATGCCTGGAGCACAGGCGCTACCACAGCAGCTATCACAGCAGGCAGCGCTGCTACCTATACCGTGACAGTGACCAGCTCAGGCTGTACTGCCACAGCCAGCACTACCGTGACGCTAAATGCAAACCCTACTGCCTCCATATCAGGTACAGCTTCCTTCTGCCCTGGCGGCAGCACTACGATCACCGCAGCCGGAGGCACCTCCTATAGCTGGAGCACGGGAGCTGCTACAGCCGCTATCTCTGTCTCCGCCGCAGGCAGCTATACCGTCACTGTGACCAATGCCAGTGGCTGCACAGCTACAGCCAGCCGCAGTGTGACAGCAGGCAGCATACCGGTAGCTACTGCTACCAGCGCTACTGCCTGTACAGGTAGCAGTGCGACACTCACCGCGACAGGAGGTGGCACCTACCTGTGGAGCACAGGTGCTACTACCGCTGCTATCTCTGCCGCTGCCGCAGGCAGCTATACCGTGACCGTGACCAATGCCGCAGGCTGCACGGCCACGGCAGCAGGCACACTCAGCAGCTACACGCTGCCGGTACTCAGCATCTCATCTAATTCCCCTGTATGCATCGGCGCTCCCGTCAGCCTGTCAGTGACGGCTAACGGTGCATCCTCCTATACCTATGCATGGACTGGGCCTAATAGCTTCACTGCTACATCTGCCACACCATCTATCGCCAGCGCGACCGTGTCCAACAGCGGCACCTACAGCGTGACCGTGACTGACAATCACACCTGCTCGGCATCTGCTACAGTGGCAGTGAGCGTCTCGGCCTGCCTCTCTGTGAGCGGCTACGTATTTAATGATGGCAATGGCAACGGCCTGGTAGGCCCGCGCGACACGGTCAGCGCATTTGGGCAGACACTGTATGCAGTAGTATCTGACACTACCGGCCGCGTGGTCAGCAGCGGCCCTGTGAGCCCCAATGGCTCCTTTAGCGTATCAGGACTCACGCCGGCTACGCGCGGACTGAAGCTGCGCATCAGCACCACGCAGCCCGCAGCGGGAGACAGCGTAGCAGCGCCATCATGGCCTGCCAACTATCTCGGCACACTAGGCCAGTATGGTATCAATAACCTGGCAGGCACCGGCGTGTACAGCGGTACAGATGAGATCATACCTCTACGCACCGGCAGCAGTGATATCACAGGTATCTATATCGGCTTTGACAGGCTGATGCCGGCACAGAGCCTGCTCTACACCATCTCGCGCCCGCCACGCCACACCGTCAAGACACTCTCCGCAGCCGCTGGCCTGGGAGATATCACCTGGACCGATCCTGAGGACGGCGCCAATAAGGGATCATTTGTAGTATCATCTGTCAATACGATGCGGGGCAATATCCTCTTCTATGACGGCAATGGCAACAATGTCTTTGACACCGTAGAAATGATCAATGGCTACAAAGTGATACGCAACTTTGTCAACTCAAAACTGAAGGTGAAGTTTGAAGGCATGAATTCTATCAATGCGCAGTTCTCCTTTGGCTATATGGACTCTGCCGGCAAGGTAAACCCGAGCACCTCTACCTACAAGATACAGTGGACCAATGGCGCGCTGCCTGTCAAACTGGAATATTTCACAGCAGAGAAAAAAGACGAACGCAGTGCGATAGTAAAATGGGCTACAGCCTCAGAGATCAATAACGACCACTTTGAGGTAGAGCGCTCTGCAGACGCACAGCAGTGGACGCGGATAGGTACTGTGCCGGGTGCCGGCAATAGCAACGACCACCTGGACTACAGCCTGGATGACAATGACCCGCTGCCGGGTATCAACTACTACCGCCTGAAGCAGGTAGACTATGATGGGCAGTATGAGTACTCTGATATAGCTGAGGTAGAGTTTAGCGGTGAGGAGGGCATGCATAGCGCCACGGTCATGACCATCTACCCCAATCCGCTACTCACAGGCAGGCCGCTGCATATAGCGCTGGCCGGTCCGTCAGACCAGATCAAGACCATACTCATCCACACCGCGCTGGGCCAGCAGGTCTACCGCAATGATCCCGCAGCAGGCGAGGGCTACACACTGCCGGGCCTCACCTTTAGTGCAGGCACCTATATCGTGACAGTGCTCACTACTACCAATGAAAGCTTCACAGCACAGATAGTGATACAATAAGAATACAGAGTGGTTAGTGTTTTTCTCATGCAGCGCGGGTTGGGTTTACCTGCGCTGCTTTTTTTATTGCTATATCAAGGCCGTACATAGTGATACTCCTTTAAAGACTTGCTTCTTTTAAATGGTTGCGGTTTGCGATAAATAAAAAAAAGGGTACCCTTTTGAGTACCCTTTCTGAAGTGATGTGATAGCGTCTTAGCCTGCGTTGTAGACCGCGGCAAACTCCCTGGCGTAGTCTTCCAGTTTTACCTTGCCGTAGGTAGGTGTATGCTTCTTGTAATCTTCGAATATGATGCCTTCACGTAGCGCCTTATTCATCTGTGTGAAAGTGGCGGCGATACCCTTATTGAGCCCGGCCTGCTCCAGGCCACCCTGTAGCTGCTCATCTGTAAACTCCACATAAGGCAGATCAGGCCTGCCTATAGCTGTACCCAAAGCGTGCGTGATGTCTGCCCAGGTGTGGGTATCATCACTGGCTATGTACTCTACGGTCATGCCGGGTGTACCTATAGTAGATACGGCTCTGGCTGCGGCTGCAGCGATATCTACGGGATGGACCAGTACATGACGGAAGTCTGCCGGCTGCGAAGTACCCATGATACCGCTGCCTTTGATCATGCCTATCTGGCCCAGGAGGTTGTAATAAAAGAAGCCTGGGCGCAGCACATGGATGCTCACGCTGCCCGCCAGCGGGCTCAGCGCGCGCTCAAAGTAGGCCGAGCCATCTATCGGGCCGGTGCCCTGCCCTATATGGGCGCCGATGCTGCTCAGCAGCACGATGCGCTTGATACCGGAGTCTTTTACCGCTTGTGCATAGGCATTGGAGATAGCCTTCTGATGGCCGAGGAGGTCAGAGACGCTCAGATCCGGCGGCATCATGAGATAGGCGCTGTCTGCACCACGCAGTGTAGCAGTGACAAATGCTGCGTCTGTCAGACTACCTACGGCAGCTTTGGCGCCAAGGGCCTCGATGTCTGCTTTGCGCGCAGCGCTGCTGGTCACTACGGTCACATCGTGGCCTGCTGCGGTGAGGGTCTGAGTGAGGGGTTTGCTGATGTGGCCTGTAGAGCCTGTGATAATGATCTTCATTGTGTTTTGTGTTTTGATCGTTTGTTTTGGAATATCCGGATGCAAATGTATCTTTGTACTTACTTTTTGACAAGTACTTACCCTAAAGTATGTACAAAACAGACGCACCATGAGTACTCCTATTAAAGAGACCAGCTCCAACCAACTGAATAAGAAAGCCGAAAGCCGCTGCCCCGTGACACATACCCTGGACCTGATAGGCGGCCGGTGGAAGTCTACCATCCTCTATCACCTTATGTCAGGCACCAAGCGCTACAGTGAGCTACGCCGCTGCATCCCCCCTATCTCTGAGAAAATGCTGATACAGCAGCTCAAAGAGCTGGAGGCTGACGGCCTGGTAGAGCGCCGGGTACATCAAGTGGTGCCACCACACACAGACTATAGCCTATCTCCAACCGGCATAGACCTGACACCGGTACTGAACGCTATGGCCGCCTGGGGTGTGAAGCATGGGGCTGTGGTGGCTGAGATGGCGTAGGTGTATTTACAGATTTACTGAATTACGGATTTTAGTCAGGTGGTCAGCGTTCGTTCGTTCATTGCTCTTAGAGACATTGAACGAACGAACGCATACGGACCACTAGGCAGCCTTGTCTGCCTGCTCCCAGCCCATCTTCACCGCCTTGGCAAAGAGTGCTGACACGGAGCTTTTAGTAGAGTAGCCCAGCGCCTCGGCTATCTGCTGGTAGCTTTGGCCCTGTGCGCGCAGGTCAGCAGCGCGCTCGTACTTCTCTTTACTATTGTCATGCTCCGGCTGGCGTACCAGCAGCTCAAATGGCACCCGCTCTCCGGTATTGGTAAAGGCGAGGTGCTTCTCATCAAAGTGCAGCACAAAGCTCTCCTGCTTGTGTATAGACGAGAGGTAGTTGCCCTTTACCACACACAGGTGCCTGTCATGAGGGCTGCCCAGGTCTGCGCGCAGCTCTATCACACAGCGCATCTTGGCCTCGAGGCCCTGCCCGGATAGCAGGTTATTCTTGCTGGGTAGCAGGGTCTCCGTACGCTTGCCCGTGTGGTGGAGGAATAGTATGAGGCACTCCTCCCGCTCAGACAGCAGCTGGTACGGCTTCAGAAAGCTGCGTATCTGCTGTGTGTCCTTGAGGTCGCCCGTATAGATATCTGAGAAGCAGTCTATGATGATCAGGTCTGCCGGCCTGGCGGCGAGGCTCTGCACCAGTGCCGGATAGATATCCTCATAGTCAAAGATAAAGCGCAGGCCATCTATATCGTCCAGCTGGTAGCTGCGTGCCTGCTGGCGCACGGTGTGGCGCACGGCGTGCTGCCCGTCTTCTGTAGAGACATAGATCACACTCTTGTGGCGTGCGTGTATGGGGAAGCCGAGGAAGCGCGTATCGCCACCGGCCACTGCCAGTGCGAGCTGGCGCAGCAGCGTACTTTTGCCGGTATCAGAGCTGCCTGCCAGGCAGGCCACACCTGCACGCTGCAGTATAGGCTCTACCAGCGCAGGTATGCCCTCGTCAGGCTGGCGCAGCAGCTGGCTCACGCGTATCTCGTGCGGCGGGTGGTCCAGCGAGGCAAAAGCGGCATCGAGGTACGTATCTAGTTCCTCAGGGGTGAGGCGCGGCTCACTGCCGGCCATAGGGTCGTTAGTATTCATCAGTATGAAAATTTTAAAAAGTGATTTGATAAAAAAAGTCAGGCCTTATATCATAAAGGTCCGTGTGTGTGCTGCCTCGATCGCAGCGGGTACCACCGGTAGTGATAGCAGTCAGGAGCGCTCCATCAGTATCAGTGCAAAGATGTATCACGTCCCGCTTTACTACAAATTTTAGCACGCCTTTTTACTGACATGACAGAAAATAAAGTCACCTCAGGAAATATTCACACGCTAGGTTTATTAGAAAAATTTGCCAACCCATGACAGCGCAGCGTTCGTTCGTTCAATGCGCTTAGAGACATTGAACGAACGAACGATTAGCTCTCCATCATTGTCCCACAGAGGTCGCAGATAGTGGTTATCTTTGTGGCGCTATTGACACTTATGCAGACAATCTTTTCGAAGTTCATTGCGCCGTTTTCCTTATTGCTAGGGATATTGATAGCCATAGTATGGGGCCAGTCACATGAGGCGAGGAAATACTTCAAAGACTTTCACCTGAGGCTGGAGGGCCATGTGACGGGCAAAGAGATAGATAGCCATCAGGGTGGTATGCTTTATGTAGATGTCACACATTCCTCTCTACCCTACTATGATCCGCGAGACTCCATGTCAGGCTACTACTGCGTGATACATGGCGACAAAGCAGAAATACTGCAACGCGGAATCGGCGATATAGCAGATGGTGACTCTCTTTCCATCTCTACTGATGAGGACAGGTTTCAGGTCTTTCGAGATCACAAGCTGATACAAACCAGCCGGGTCAGTAGGCCCGATTTCCTACCGTCTATAAGGGGTAATGCGGATATGCACCGACTGCCACCGCCGCACTTCTGAGTCTGACAGCATACAGATTTTGATACGAAAATAGCTACACTCTATGATGAGCGGAGTAAGGCGACAGCGTTCGTTCATTCACTGCTCCTGGAGACATTGAACGAACGATCACTTCCTCATCTACTAAGCGGACATCGGGTAGTTATCGTACCCGTTTATGGAATAAACTCCTCAAAATCTCGTGGTACAGATATTGCAAACCTGCTCTGTGTAACACTTAAACAAACACCATCACAATGAAAAAGAATATGATCGTCTCCGGCTTCTGCGCCCTCGCCCTCCTGATCTCCTTATCAGCCTGCAAAAAAGACAGCTCTGAGACCTGCGGCAGCGGGTTACTATGTGCGCATGTAGATGGCGTCAGCTACACTGCCAAGCCATACAACTCGCGCTCGAGCATCTTTAGCGGTACGTCTTACAATGGCTCCTTTGCACAGCTAGTGGCCAACTCTACCTCTACAGGGGGCTATTACATGAACCTCTCCGGAAATAACGGAGATGCTAATACCGATGCCACCTGGGAGATTGATATGCGTATCACGCAGCTCCCGGTAGCCGGTAGCACCTATACTACACAGGCTGGTTCGGCCTCGTTTGATTACTATGCCGGTACTGCCAGCGCACAGCTGCACTATACTACTGATGCCACCCACAGCGGCACCGTGACCATCACCAGGATAGACACTGCGGCCAACCTGGTATCAGGTACTTTCAGCTTTGAGGCTAATACGCCATCCGGTCAGACGCAGACACCTACTACTCACTCTATCACATCCGGCTCATTCACCGACCTGGTCATCAGGAGATAGATGCCTTGATTTATTCCTTTTGCTATCGCGGCGGGTGATCCTGACCGCGATTTTTTTTTAAAAACATGCAATAGTGCTGTTTAATGCTCAGAGACATTGAACGAACAAAGGCTGATCTACCAGCCGTTTTCTTCTATCAAAAAACCGGGCCGCCGACAGGTAATACTATAACCGCCCGCACTATAGCAGCCCGCAGGCAGGCCATCAATGAAGGTACCAAACGACTCCTGCGTACTCAGGATATAATCTACTCCCGTAGCAGCACTATCTATCATGGCCGCTTCCTTGATAGAGTCTTTGTATGCAGATGGGGTCCAGTATGTGCGATAGAAGTGGCCAGGCGCACCTGCGCACTCTATCAAATAGGTAGTGCCATCCAGTCCCCTTGTCCAGCCTCTGATGGTGCTTTGCGGCGGGATATGAAAGACATCTAGGCCGGCAAATAGATCATATAGTTTCCGGCATGTGGTTGTATCCAGTATATACTTTTTGCTAAAAAATTCGGGTTTTGACCTGCCTGCGTAGCCGGGAGTCTGACCAGTGCTGGTAGTGCAGTAGGCCATTGAACCGCAAAAGACCTTATAGTCCTGAGTATATACATCTACGACCCGTGTCTCGGTAGCAAACCGGAAATGAAATGTATCAGAAATATGCTCGAGATCAGGCATACCAGCTCTGATACATCGTTCCTGCGACCATTTATACCACCATGGATCGTCATCACTGACGCCGGGTATTATCTCGTGACCTTTCGCACTGATCTGGGCACTTACTAGCGACGGCCACAACATATATAATGATAGTATTGCGATATAGAAAAGCCGTGCTTTCATTTAGACTAAAGATAGCAAACATATCGTTCGTTCGTTCAATGCTCCTAAAGACATTGAACGAACGAACGGTGTCGGTCAGTCCATCATGTACCATTGGTTCCTTTCGTCCACGGCGTAGCTGAGGCTATTGCTCATCTCATGAGCCTCGCGGCCGGTCTGCGGGTCGGTATAGGTGCGGCGCTCGTGTACGGGTATACCGTTATTCTCTCGTGTCAGGTACTGGATCAGGGCAGACATAGTGGGTGGGATCTCGTGCAGCCACTGGTCCTCATACTCTCTGGTGAATCCTCTGCTCATAGCATCTCAGTTTTACATCTTGCCTGCGGCAAAAGCTATGCCGCTATAGAAAGCCATTCGGTCACCAAATAACAGGCCGGAAGCCAACCGTACAGTCTCCCGTAGCGGCCGTAAAGTCATTGTGCGCATCTATAAGGATCTTATTTTTCGGACTCATATAGCTGCCCCCTTTAGCATAGTCATGATCAGCGATCATTTCAGCCACATTACCAGCCATGTTATACAATCCGTAACCATTCGGCATGTATGATTGTGCTGGAGCAGTGATGTCCGCTTTAGGGTTGTATTTTGTAGTATCTATCGGTGCATGATCAGGGTCTGTAGCGGTGAAGTAGTTAGCCAGATAGCTGCCTTTCCATTTGCCGGAAGCGACTTTGGTGGTGGTTCCTTTCCACGGGTATACGGCTGCAGAGTCCCCACCTCTGGCGGCGTACTCCCACTGCTCCTCGGTAGGCAGGCTCACGTGCAGGTTGCGGCCGCCCTTTTTTATCTTGCCGGCTAGCCACTCACAGTAGAGATAAGCGCCTCTCTTAGAAACACATACCACAGGATAATGGTCATAGGCTTTATTACGAAAATAAGTGGATTTCTCTACCAAATCCGGCACCACCTTATCCCACTGGCTGCTATCAGGCCAGGCGGCCCGGAGCCGCGCAGTATCACCGGCAGCCCTTAGCGCCTCCAGAAACTCGCGGTACTGCGCATTGGTCACCTCCGTGGCGGACATATAGAACTTTGGGATCTCCTTGCCTTTCACTTTCCCGGCAGGGATGGTCACATAACCCGTCACGCCTTCACCAAAAGACTTTTGACTGAAGGCAGAACAGGAAAGGAGAATAAAGGAGCTAACTACGAGTAAGGATCTTTTCATGGTTTGGTTTTGAGCTTCAACGGGAGTTTAACAAATCTATTACTTCTGCTGGTATTTCCAGTTGCGGGTCTTGCCCTCGGCCATCCACTCCAGTGCTTGCCCCATCCGTTTGGTGCGGGTAGCTTCGGTTTTGGCATCCTCCAGCCACTGCACATATTCCCGGCGCGCACCGGGTCCAAAGGCCTCAAAGCCAGCTTTAGCCGCCTTATTCCTTTTTAGTGCAGCCGTCAGGTACTCAGGCACCTCTGCCTCTGATTTTGGTTCAGCCTTGGGGCGGGCCAGCTTTACGCCACTATCTATCAGGCTCATCGCCTCTTTTATGTAACTCTTCAGTATCTTATCAGATGGCAGGTCAGCTACTTTGGTCAGCCGGCCTAGCTGGCCATGCGCCTCTTTATTTGCCCCTTCCTGCAGGATGCCCTCCGGGTCTTTCATCTCCTTTTGTAGCCAGAAGCCAAAAGTGCAGTGCTGTTTGAATCCGGCCATCATACAGAGGTTGCCGTCCTTGTACTCAAAGAAAAGATGCCCCCACTTGATGGTCTCTCTGACCTCCGGGCAGGCCTGGTGTACCAACTGGCGGATATGCTCCAGGATCGGTTTGGCGAAGGGTTGAGCCTTGGCTATGTAGGCATCAAAGCGAGGATCTTGCTGTCCCAATAGTATATAATTTTAAACTTTAAACAACGAATTATATAACAATAACTATCAACAAATTATAGAATCTTAAAACTAGTTCTTTTTCCTGCCTTTCCTTTTACCTGCGGGTTGCTCCCGCTTGCTGCCGCCCAGCATTTCCGTGAGTCGGGCCATAGATATCTCGGTATTGAAATACACGCCACTCAGCTTATATTCATTGGGGGCCAAAGTCAGGTAGTCGCAGGTCATATTGCCCACCAGCCTCTGCTCACCGCCAAAGGTAAGACCCAAGGCCCAGATCACATCGTACTCATGGGCTATCTGAGTCACATACCAGGCCGTCTCGACTGACCTCCCGTCACCGGTAGAGAGGATAGCATCCAGCAGCGTATTGAGCCGGTACTTATACGGCCTGTAGAGAGCTGGCTGGCCGGTTATGCGGTATGCTGTAGCCAGCTTTGTGATATACCTGATGGAAAAAGGATCAGCCTTAAGCTCTGCCTGGTAGAAAGGTATGAGGCGCAGGTAGTCGGCTTCCGTCAGGCTATCCTTGCCCTGATAAACTGCAGAGATAGAGTCACGTAAACTCAATTTGGCCGTCATCACGCCCGTGTCCATATCAGATGCATCCCGGAATCCCGAACCATAGTAGAGGTAGATATAGTCCTCCACGGACAGGCTGGTATCTCCGCCCAGATAGCGGGAATACAGGTACGGATAATAATGGAGGGACTGGGGATCTTTGACCTGGCTGGCTATCAGCGGCAAGTCAGGTTTCTGAAATTTGGCCTGCGCCTGACCATCACCGGTCAGAGACCATAGCAGGCCCAGCAATAATATTGACGATCTCATATGCTTCCATTTATATGCTGAAAATAGGGAGAATTTCAGTCTGAAACGTCAGGACAACGTCAAAAAGTACTCAATCCTCCAGATCTACCCGCTGCTCCATGGTCTGCCAGTAGCGGCGCCATTTGTCCAGCACTCCGGCAAAGTCTGCCGGCAGGGGCTGCTCAAAAAACATATTCTGACCCGTAGCAGGGTGCACAAATCCGAGCGTGGCGGCATGGAGCGCCTGCCTGGGTAGTATCTCAAAGCAGTTATTGATAAACTGTTTGTACTTAGTGTAGATGGTCCCTTTCAGGATCTGGTCGCCGCCATACCGGCTGTCATTAAAGAGGGTGTGTCCTATATACTTCATATGGACCCGTATCTGGTGTGTGCGTCCCGTTTCCAGTTTGCATTGTACCAGTGTCACATAGTTGAGCCGCTCCAGAACTTGGTAATGCGTAACCGCATGTTTACCTTGATCCCCCTCGGGGTATACCTCAAACTGGCGGCGGTCGCGGTGATCACGTCCGATATTGCCAGTCACAGTGCCGCTATTTTCCTCCACATTGCCCCAGACCAGCGCTTTGTATAATCGTTGTATAGTCCTGTCAAAGAACTGCTTGCCCAGATGCGCGAGGGCGTATTCTGTTTTGGCTATGACCATCAGGCCACTCGTGTCTTTATCGATCCGGTGCACGAGGCCAGGACGATAGGACTGCCCGGCACTCGGCAAATTCTCAAAATGGTACATCAGGGCATTGATAAGCGTACCCTTATAGTTACCTAATCCCGGATGGCATACCAGGCCGGGCTGCTTATTGATCACGAGCAGGTGGTCATCTTCATAGATAATATCGAGCGGAATATTCTCCGGCAGGAGCTCATACTCATGCTCCGGACGCGGCAAGATGATCTGGATATCGTCGAGGGGACGGATCTTGTAGTTAGACTTGATGGGCTTGCCATTCACCAGTATAGAGCCGGCCTCTGCGGCATTCTGGATGCGCGTACGAGATACCTCGGCCCCTAGCCGGGTAGATAGAAACTTATCTATCCGCACCGTCTCCTGCCCCTTGTCTACCGTAAAGCGGAAGTGCTCGATCAGATCATCGGGCTGGTCCTCCCCTGTCTGGTCCAGTATGATATCGTCATCTATTTCTGCCATCGCTTATTGAGCTACCGAGCTTAGATGCCCCTTCAGTGCGTCTATTACATTGACCTCTACCGGGTCTACGCCATGCTCCAGCGCCATATAGTAGGACAGCCAGTCACCAAAATGTACATGGTAGAAGTATTGCTGCAGCAGGCTCTCCCCCTTGGCACGCACCTCATAGAGCGCACTCACATGATCAGCCACCGTAGGCTTGATAAAGTCGAAACGCAGCACATTGCGCGGATTCTCATAGTCTGTGCGCAGATAGAGCGCCGCCAAGGTATCATTTTTAAATCTCCAGCCTACCAGCTCATTGTGGTTCAGCTCAGGTATAGCGTTGATCCAGCAGTTAGATTTGGCGTTTTCGTTGATCTGCTGCTTCAGGCGCAGGGCTACGCTCTTGATGCGGTCCTCGGCATAGGCTATCACGGTCTTGCCGCCCAGTTTTTTTGCCAGTGCCTGGCTTTCGGTCTTGATAGCAGCTTGATTGGCAGTGAGAAACTCCGATACAGCTGTCATCTCCTCTCCTACGCTCAGGTCTATGAGGCCAAAGCTATCCAGCACATAAAACAGGATGGTAGAGCCAAACCCCAGCGTCGTGCGCGGTGGGAATCCTCCGGGCAGCTCTATGAAGTCAAAGCCATTGGCGGTGGCCAGTTCCTTCAGTTTGCCACCGGAGGCGATGCATACTGGCTTCAGCCCGCGGCGGATAGCCTCCTCTGCGCAGCTCAGGGTTTCCTCAGTATTGCCGGAGTATGAGCACAGGATCAGCAGCGTATCCGCATCGGCAAAGGCCGGCAGCTCATAGCCCTTATTGACTATGATAGGCACTGTGATCTCGGCAGCGGTGAGGTCAGTGACCAGGTCACCACCTATGCCTGATCCACCCAGGCCACAGATCAGCACATGCTGTATGGCAGTCTCCCTGCGGGAAAATTGTACATTTTCTGTGATCTTGATCGCCTCCAGTATATGCTGTGGGAAGCTCTCTATTAATTTCTCCATCGGGGATGTTAGATTTTTGGACTGGCAAATATAGCAATGCTACTGTATAACTCATGCCTCTGTGCGGTATTGCTCCGGAGGCAAGTGACCTAAGTGACTTGAAAAACAAAAAAAGCCACCGGATAGGTGGCCTCTAATGCTATGACTTTTTATTCTACTCAAATACCACGATACTGCGGTGGCTCTCGGGATCTGTGGCAGGGTTGCAGTATGCACTGTAGTTGCCTCCATCAGCCCAGGTCACCTGCCACTGCAGTGCCAGGGTGACAGCCACACCGGGCGTCACTGTAATAGCCGTAGTCATGCTATTGGTCCATGAGGTGATGGTGGAGAATCCGTCTGTAGAGAGGGTGATGCAGCCGCTGCCTATCACTGTAGTGCCTGCGGTGGTGTTTCTCACCCTGACGCCCACATAGCCCGGCGCACCGGCGCTCGGGTTGCAGTAGCCGGCTGCAGTAGCCACGATATAGACAGTAGATTTATTGGGGGTAAAAGTGATCGTAGTACCTGCCATCGTAGCATAGTTAGCCGAGGTAGTAGTGATATCTGTCGAGCCTTTTACACTGGTGCGTAGTGGGGTGAGGTTGGCGGTCAGTGTGCCGCCGCCGTCGGTCAGGCTGAGTACGGAGGTCTGCGCATTGTAGGAGAGAGAGGTGTTGTAGCTTCCCGTACCGGTCGGTCCTGTAGGGCCGGCTGCGCCGGCTGTACCGGTAGGTCCTGTAGGCCCTGTCACCGCAGTGCCGGTACCAGCGGGACCTGTAGGCCCCGTAGCGCCAGCAGTACCAGCAGCACCCGTAGGGCCGGTAGGGCCCGTGACTGCTGTACCTGTACCCGCCGGACCTGTGGGGCCAGTGACACCCACACCGGTAGGGCCTGTCGGACCTGCCACCCCTGCGGTACCTGCAGCGCCGGTAGCACCTGTAGCCCCGGCTGCGCCTGCTGCACCTGTAGGTCCCGTAGCACCTGCTGCGCCAGCAGACCCGGTAGCGCCATCAGCACCTGTAGCACCTGCAGGACCAGTGGCGCCCACGCCCCCTGTCGGGCCGGTAGCACCCACCGCGCCTGATGCGCCGGCAGTTCCTGTAGGGCCTGTAGGGCCTGTAGGGCCCGTAGCTCCTATACCTGTGGCACCTGTGGGGCCTGTAGCGCCTGCGCTACCAGCCGGGCCGGTGACACCCTGCATACCGGTAGCACCATCGGCACCTACTGCTCCGGTCGGACCCGTAGGCCCGGCAGCAGCCGGTGTACACAGGGAAACCCATGCCGTACCATTATAAAAGAAATAACAACCCATATCTGTGTCATAAACCAAAAGTCCGGTAGCAGGAGTAGTAATGCCTTGCCGCTGAATAGTAGTCATACGTGGTGCCAGGAGGCCGGCTTGCGTAGAACTGAGATCCAGGACTGCACTCCTGTCAGGAGTCAGCGTACCGATGCCAACGTTGTTTTGAGCTATCGCAGTACCGGACAGCATAGACAGGCCCATAGCCAGGCCTAGGTAAATTTTTCTCATAATGGTAATTCTTCTGGTTGTTTAAACAGTAAGGGGATTGACTAAAGATACACTATCAGATCAATAATTAAAATTTATTTAAAAGATATTTTTTATTAAATATGATTTATACACATTTAAAACACATCAAATGAAGGATGTAAAACCAAAGCAGATAGTTGCATCACAGCGCGCTTTTTTGCGGGATGACAGATGAATGTCTAAACATGAATAATAACAGACGGAGCAGATAAATAAAAAATGCTGCCACGGATGACAGCACTTTTCTTTATTCCTAGAAAAACGTGGAGCCGGTCTAATATACCCGCTGCCTGATATAGTGGCCAGGCACCCACTCACGGCCGTAAGGAGTATTGCGCCAGTGTGGCTGTACCCAGATATCCCTATATACCGGCGCAGCGCAATAAGGCTGATAGTAAGGAGCCGGTGCCGGCATAGGCATGGGCCGTGCAGGTATGCAGTAAGGACGTGGGGCATAGTACCTGCGCCAGCCCCGGGCGCCTGCGTCTGTAGAGAATGCCAATCCGGTGATAAATACCATCGTAAGCAGAATGAACTTTTTCATAACCTGAAGTTTTGGTCTGTTAAGTGTTTGATTGCTCAAGACAGTGCAGGTTTAATGCCAGCCTCACAAGACTCAGCCCGGATTAACATTTTTATGGGAACGGATGGCCCATAACAAAAGAGCTACCGTCACGGGTAGCTCTTCTAAATTATGATGTCAATGTACTCTTAGTCTTCTGATCCGAAGCCTTCTCCCTCCGATCCCATGTGGGCAGAAGATGGCGAGCTGCCGGCACCGCCGTCATCAGATCCCTTGCGGTTCATCTTGGCCTCCATGCTCAGGGTAGCATGCGGTACCACACGCAGCCTGTTTTTGTCTATCAGCTTGCCGGTGGCGCGGCATATGCCGTAGGTCTTGTTTTCTATGCGTACGAGAGCCATCTCCAGATCGCGTATGAACTTATTGAGACGGGCTATCTGATTCATGAGGTACTCCATCTCTGAGGTATCAGAACCTTCCTCCATATTCCAGGACTTATTGCCCACCTGGCTTTCGGTATGGCTCTCCAGAGAGTCCTTGAGATTGCTCAGCTCCTCCCGTGAGGCTGCCAGCTTTTTGTCGATGATTTCTTTGAATTCCTTTAGCTCCGCGTCGCTATACCTCAGCGTCGGAAACTCATAATGCGTTTGCTCCATTTTTTCCTCTTCAGGCTTTTGAATTGTGATCAATGCTTTAGCCGGCAGTTCGGACCTGACGATCCGCTTGCCTTCATATCTTTCTACTGGTTTGCTTCCTTTCCCTGACTTTTTAGCTGGCTGGCCTGCACTCTTGACTGGTGCTGCCGGCTGCGCTACTACGGCCTTAGGTTTCTCTGCTGCTTTCACAGGTTGCTTAGCCACAGGAGCTACGGCCTTTTTAGGGGCTGGTGCAGCTTTCTTTGCTACAGGTTTAGCTACTGGCTTTGCCACGGGTTTTACTGCTTTTTTAGGAGCAGGTTTCACAGCCTTTTTCGCTAACGGCTTGGCCGCTTTCTTTATTGCTTTAGATGGAGCTGGTTTAGAAGCTTTTTTCGCTACGGGCTTTGCCACCTTCTTAGGAGCCGGCTTTGCCACCTTCTTAGGAGCTGGCTTGGCTACTTTTTTTGGTGCAGCCTTCTTGACTACCTTTTTAGCTACCGGCTTGGCAGCTTTCTTAGCAGCAGGTTTCGCAGCTTTCTTAGCCACCGGCTTTGCAGCCTTCTTTGCCACAGGCTTTGCTTTAGCCTTAGGGGCTGGTTTACTTACTTTCTTTGCCGCAGGCTTTACTGTCTTCTTGCTCGTAGTCTTCTTACTCTTTGCCATGTCCATTAAATTTTGCGCGAAATTAGTTATTTTATTAAAAACCAATACAATAGCCATCTTGCCTTTTTAACGAAGGCGCAAATATAAAGTATTTGAATTATAGTTTCAGCTTCTGGCGTACCTCATCCTTATATACTTTGCCTATAGGGAGTGCTGAGCCATCATTGAGCGAGACCATATTGCCGCTCACCGCCCGTATCAGTGCAGTATTGAGAATATACGATTTGTGTATCCGGATAAACTGGTCTGAGGGCAGCATCTTTTCCAGATTCTTGAGCGCCTCGAGTGTGACCACAAAGTTTCCCTTATCCAGTATGATCTTCACATACTCGCCCAGGCCCTCTATGTACTTGATCTCTTTGAAGAATATCTTGACGATCTTGTAGTCAGACTTGACCATGATATAGTCCGGCTTCTCAGTGATAGCCGTAGAGTCCTGGTGCTTGTATTTGAGATATGCCTTGGCGCGCTCCATGGCGTGATTGAAACGCTCAAAGGAAAATGGCTTGACCAGATAGTCCACCACATCCAGGTTGAATGCATCCAGCGCCATGTCATGATTGGCAGTAGTGATGATGGTCACAGGCTTGACCGGCAGCTTCTTCAGCATGTCTATGCCTGTCATGCCCGGCATCTGAATATCCAGAAACATGAGGTCTACCTTCTCTTTCTCCAGCACTGCTATAGCCTCGGCAGCATTGCTGCACTTGGCTACTACCTCGCACTCAGATAGCTTTAGCGTAAAGTTTTCGAGGATCTTCAATGATGGGTATTCATCATCTACGAGCAGTGTACGGATCATGGTGTGGTGTTTAGTGGATTGACGAATGAAGATAGATAAAAGTTTAGCGCGGCAAAGGAATTTTCATAGCTGCGGAGAAGATATTTTTCTCGTCTTCAAACTTGATCTGGCCGGACGGCTCATAGTTGATCTGGAAACGGCGCTTCAGGTTCTGGATGCCTATGCCTCCCGGTCCTTTCAGAGGCTCCAGGATGGGAGATTTGCTATTCTTGACACTGAAATAGATGTAGGAGCTGCGCGCCACGCAGGTGATATCCAGAAAGGCTTTCTTATTTGTACCGAAATCTCCATGCTTGAAAGCATTCTCGACCAGCGGTGTGAATAGGTTGGGCACGATCATTTTGTCCTTCAGGTCGCCCTTCACCACAAACCGCACATCTACTGGATCTGGATACTTCAATTGGAAAAGCTCGATGATAGAGGAGATACACTTGACCTCGCTCTCCAGCGCGACAAAGGGATGATTGCAGTCATAGAGCATGTACCTGAGCAGCTCGGATAGCTTCAGGATCATGTCCGGGGTATTGGGGCTATTCTCCAGCGAGAGGCTGTAGATATTATTGATACTATTGAAAAGGAAGTGAGGATTGATCTGCTCGCGGAGGAACTTCAGCTCTGCCTCAAACTTGATAGCCTTCAGCTCCAGCAGCTCCCGCTCAAAGTAGTAGCGCGACATAGACATACGCAGCAGGGTACTGAGCATAAGAAATATAAAGCAAGAGATGGCGATCAGTACTACATAGCGCACGTTATAGGTATAGAGCTTGATACTATCAGGCACGGAGAAAAACGTGACCTCTATGAAGTACTGCAGTGGTGTAGCCAGTATCATCATACCGATCATGGCAAAGGCATACGAACGCAAATCTCCCCTCTCAAAGTACTCCGGCATGATCCATAGGAAGTTGATATAAAACACCAGTGAGTTGAAGATCACAATCAGGAGATTCCGCTGGATAGCATACTGCAGCGGGAGTGACTGCGTGGCGATGAAAGTCAGGAAAGCAAAATAGAGCACCCAGAAGATGATATGCATGATCACGTTCATCCTGCCCGGGCGCACCCTATTCAGGCTGTCAGATATCTCGTTCAGCTTTTTTGTCAGAGCCATACCGCTAAAATATCAAAATAATCTGCCTGTGTTCTTACTGCGCCACAGAGACCATGGCAGCCGCCGAGCGCTGCTCCTTCTGCAGTTTCTTGAGCTCGCGCTTCTCCTGGCGGATATACCAGGCACGCTTGAGGTATGGATATTGATTGAGATCGTCCTCTGTGAAGTCCGGCGGCATGTCATCATGCTTGATCACGCGCTCTGCGCGGGACTTGAGCATGGCCTTGGCCAGCTGGTCAAACTTGGTCTGCAGCGCAGCCAGTGTCCATTCGCCAAACACTGTGTGTCCGCCCTCATACATCTGCACCTGATACTCCTCGTAGGTGGTCACATAGCCCGAGTATCCGTTTGCATAAGGCACAAGTATGACCTGGCGGATACCTTTATCCTTAAGTGTCTCCTCGAGTGATTTGCGCAAGCGCCTGGCGGCTATCGTAGTGATCTCAAAAGGGAAAGCAGCCAACGCAATATTACCTAGCGTAAAGATCTGCAGTGGCAATATCCGCGGGGTCCATGGGTGATTCTTATACCCTATCTTCTCAAAGAAATACTTGATAGAAGCGATACTAGGATCTGCCCAGCCCGGTGTGATCAGTTTATCTACGTGCTTGGTGCCGAGTACACGGCGTGCGTGTGTCTCGATCATCACGTCCTTCTTGCCCTGTGTACGGTATTTGCGGTCTACCGCTGCGCGGAATTTTTCATTCTTGAATTTGCAGAGGATGCGCTCGTACACCTTTACGATGCGGGAGGCTGTGCGGAATAGCCAGAGCAGCGGCGGCGCAGCACCCGGACCATCCATCAGCGCTCCGCCGAAAAACGCTACCCCCTGAGAAGCTGGTCCAGTCTGCGCATCAAACTGGCCATTGGCAAACTCAGGATCGCTGGTCACATTGGCAAAGTTGACAAACAACGTATCATAGTCCAGGCCACCTGTCACCTCAAAGCCTTTCTTTTCGGCGTTCTCGTAGATCTCTATCGCCTTTTCGGATTGTAGTTTACCATTGTAGCGGGCACTCTCAAAGTCATCCTTGTATTTGCCCTCCCAGTAACCACGCTGGAATTTATGCTTAGGATTGTATATGAATCGCGGTGTCACATCGCCACAGGTGCCCTGTGCGAAGGCCGCAACGAAATCCTTCTTTCCATTCTTGGAAAAATAATCCTCCGTAAAGCGCGAAGCATAGCCCTTGTTATCGGAGCAGACTTTGTTGTTGTCATTTGAGATGCTGGTGGTATGTACGCCAAACCAGTTGATCTCACCTATATCTTCACCATCCTCTGCTGTAAATTTCAGCAGGAGCATTTCGCGGTTCACCGCCAGGTGGGCTGTCTCACGGGTAGCTTTTTCTTTGACCTCTGGATTCTGATTGTACTGATCTAGTGACCGGTTAAATGCCACCTCCTTGTCCGGCTCAAAGGCACCGGCAGAGGCAGTGATATGACCGGGACGTACATTGTGCTCAGCGGCCTCTATAGCATCCGCTATGCCCCTAACCAATTTCTGGTACACATCCATCACAAAGCCGGGCGTACTGATATTGTAAAAGCCATAGTATGAGTACCCGCTCGGACCGCTATGGGTATGCTGCGCTGTCAGCATCAGGTTGTCATCATCATAGCCGCAGTTGGGATTGCGGAATCGCAGCTCCTTGAGCACCCCTTTCTTTAATGCGATGGTAATGAAACCGAGTTCACAGTTGACCAGGCACACTTTAGTGCCTGCTGTCTCGTCTTGTATGATAAATGCGCGTGCAAAAAGTGGTGTCTCTATGGACTCCATTGTATTGAAATACAGCCCGTAACCGAGCATGCCTACGCCTTTCTTGAATGCTGTAATGTCCGCTTTCGCCGCTCCTATCTTCCACATAAATACACTTTTGGTCTACTAAGCTGACGTAAATGTACCTAGTAATATGCGATCTCGCAGGTGTATTTCAATGAGATAGGGGGAGATTTAAAACGTACGGCCCAACAACCAATTTTGATTGAAACTCAGAAAACGATGGTTGATTTATAACAATGGGGAAAACAGAGTGGGGTATCACTTCAATTTAGTGATATCGATCTTCTCATTCTCCTTGATCGTGATGGGGATCTTCACACCAAAAGCCCTAACCACCACAGTGCCGGAGATGGTCATATCTATCTGCTTATTCTTAAGAATATTCATGATTCCCTTTATGATCTCATTCCAGTTCATATCTGGCTTGATCACCAGGTCCAGCGGCACATTAAATTCACTGACTTTATTGATCAGTACTGGCTGGAGTTGTCCTGCTGTGGCGATGTGTTTGCCCTCCACCTCTACATTCATCAGTATCTCATTGAGATGAAACCTGAACTTATTAGGATTGTAAAACACCAGCTCACCACTCAGGCGGAAGCCATCCTTATCCAGTTTATGAATACCAAAATTATCTACGCGCTTGTACACGGGCGGATATACCTTGCAGGATGAGAGCAATGCTATCAAGGCGACACTGATCACTATGTGAGCGTATCTTTTCATCACCATATTCTTTTTACCATACCCCCGGCATCTACCGGAAAGGTGTAATTTGCAAAAGTCACATCAGAGCCTGCGGTGCCCGAGATGTGCACGGGTATACTATCGCGCGAGGCCAGCAGGCGCTCAGAAAGCGGAAAACGAACCTGAAAAGAAAAATTGAACCGCTCCTCTCCTTTGATTGCGGTTTTAAACTCATCGTGCAATACGCCGACCACTTCTTCATCCAGAGCTATATTGACATCTACCTTGCCCAGATTGGCCCTCATCGTATTGGGATTGCGGAAGACGATATCACCACGCAGTTCATACGTACTATCAGCGATACGTGCCAGCATCAGGTGATCCGCACCGACACACTGCAGCGGACGAGGCTTATTCATATAGAAATACCCTGCCATAAAAATGATCAGGATACCTATTATGACCAGCGTCTTCTTCACGGATTATTTGTATTGGCTGTTAAAGCCCCCTATGGGGGTTTCGGGCCGTTTATTTCAGTACGCTCCTTGCTATGAGCTCCTTCATGATTTCATTGGTACCGGCATAGATACGCTGTACGCGGGCGTCTGCCCATGAGCGGGCCACCTGGTACTCCCATATATAGCCGTAACCACCGTGTAGCTGCAGACACTCATCAGCCACTTTGCACTGGAGGTCGGTAAGCCAATATTTGCAGGAAGAAGCCATTGCGGCGTCGAGTTTCTTCTCGGCGTGCAGCTCTACACATTTGTCAGCAAAAATACGGCCGATAGCCACCTCGGTAGCCAGTTCAGCCAGCTTGAAGCGTGTATTCTGAAAGTCGCTGACAGATTTGCCAAAGGCTGCGCGATCCTTAGTATACTGTACAGTAGTAGCCAGGGCGCCCTCTGCCGCAGCTATAGCACCGAGGCCTACTACGAGGCGCTCCTGAGACAGCTCGGTCATCAGGTATTTGAAGCCCTCTCCTACCTTACCCAGCAGGTTAGATTTAGGCACCTCCACATTTTCAAAGAAAAGCTCGCAGGTGTCCTGCGCATGGAGGCCCACCTTTTCAAAAGGCTTGCCCTTTGAGTAACCCTTCATACCTGTTTCGATGAGGAGCAGAGAGATACCCTTGGCACCTAGTGTCGGATCGGTCTTGACAGCTACCACACATACATCACTCAGGTAGCCATTGGTGATAAAGGTTTTTGAGCCGTTTACGAGATAATGATCCCCCTTGTCTACCGCGGTAGTACGCATCCCCTGCAGGTCGCTACCTGCACCCGGCTCTGTCATAGCTATCGCGGCGATGGCCTTGCCCGACACCATCTGTGGCAGCCACTTTTTCTTGGCCTCTTCGGTACCGTAGTGCTCGATATACGGGCATACGATATCAGAGTGGAGAGTATAGCCCACCGCCTCTGATGCCAGGCCGAGCTTGCCCAGTTCCTCTGCTATGATGGCATTGTAGCGGAAGTCCTTGATGCCAAGGCCACCGTATTGCTCATCCACCTGCATACACAGGTAGCCTGCCTCACCGAGCTGTTCCCAGCTCTCGCGGCTCACCATTTGAGCCTTCTCCCACTTAGCGTGGTTGGGTTCTATTTCTTTCTTGATAAAATCCCTGACAGAGCTGGCAAACATCAGATGCTCCTCTGTATATAGCGTGCGTGGAAACATAGCTTTTAAAAATTTTAGTGCAATAGTAGCAAATAGTTACCTAACGATGGTAGACGATCTATGACTGGACAAAAGTGCATAATGCTTTATATTTACCGATAGCAAAACATTTGATATGACCCGCCTCTTGTCTTTCAAAACGCTGGTGCTGGCCTGCACTGCATCTCTGCTCATAGCTGCCGCTGAGGGCACCCCCCTCAAAACGTGGGACCCTGCCAACAAACTCACCTGGTCAGACTACCGCGACACCTCATTTGCCGGTAGCAAGGTACGGGCAGCACTCACCAACTCAGGTATTATTTTTTCTGTAAAGCAGCAGGATGAGGATGTGATCGTGACCTGCTACAGCCAGATGGACCCTACCCGGTCATATGTAGACACAGCCAAAAAGCTGCCACGGGTACTGCAGCATGAGCAGTATCATTTCAATATCACTGAGTACTGGAGCCGCAAGCTGAAGAAAGACATCGCTACGGGACACTTCACAGTGAAAAACTTTAAGCAAAAAGCGATAGACCTGCAGCAGGAGGCCAATACAAAGTGCAAAGAAATGCAGGTAGAATACGATGCTGAGACCAAGCACTCCATACTGAAGGAAGAGCAAAAAAAGTGGGAGCAAAAAATAGACGAGCTACTCAAGAAAACAGAACAGTACTCAGACAAAACCGTAGCCCTTACCCTACAGTCTTAGCAGGCACTATAGCTATGCGGATGATGGACCAGTAGTTGCGCTCCAGGTTGGCGTGCTCGTAGTAACCTTTCCTCAATAATATATCATGCATCTGCGGCAGATTGTATGATGGCGCTCCCATGCAGAGGTGGTGCTCCACATGATAGTTGACATGATACGGGGCAAATAGCATTCTTTCTATAAAGTTGGCATAGGTGGTGCGCGTATTGCGCTGCGGGTCCGTACGGTCCTCCACGATGCAGTGTTCGGCCATCGAGCGTACGCGCAGGCTGAAATTATAAGTAGTAAACATCGCTCCTATCCACAGCAGGTATAGCCACGGCTTGCCGGTCAGAGCAAGAATACTAAAGAGGATCAGGTTAGCTGTGACTGGCCCCCACAGATTGCGAAACGCATTAGTCAAAGTTTCTTTCCAATCTTTCTTCTCGCGTATACGTTCTATCGCTCCGCCCAGATTATATTTCAGGATGCCTACATGCATCGCTATGACGCCTATCTGTGCCTTGACACCTGTAGCACCCACGAGGTCGCGCGCTATCTTGCGCATCATGCTGAAGGCTGTGGTCGGATAGCCTTTGGTCAGGCTCATGTCGGGGTCATTATCCAGGCCCGTGTACATATGGTGCTCGCGGTGGTACGGACGGTACTGATACAGGTTTTGGAGAATGGGATAGGCGCCAAACCAATTGCCCACAAAATCGTTCAGCCGGCGCGAAGTAAATACCGAGTCATGTGAGCAGTCGTGAAGCAATATAGCGCAGGCCAGTTGCTTACCCCCTATGATAAACAATGCAAGTATTATGGTAAAGACATTGGGCCAGATACCAGCTATAGCAAAGGCAAAAGCGATCCAGAACCAGGTGTCTAGTACACCCAGAGCCGCACGCCAATTTGATTTGCGCATCACGTCTCTCACCTCGTCAGGTGTGAGGTACTGACGTAGCTGCGTGGTATACCATGTGAGGTGATTGGGTGCCATCTGACGAATTTAAATAATTTTAGCGCTACGGACTGAGCACCTTTTAGCAGTTTTGCACCCACATGAGATACAGGTATTTGTACACTTTGATCATCGCGCTTATCTCTGGCCACAGCGCTGCCGCGCAAAGCAGCAAGGCAGACTCTGTCTGGTGCGACGATCTCAGAAACATCATCCGCTGCGTGAGTATGGCGCAGGTATACGAACCGGTAGGACCACCATCTGCAGACACTTTTGATATTGCGCCATTCGCTCCTCACATACGCCTGACCGGCACTGACCGCGAGTCTATGCAGCGGAAGTACAAAAAGGTCACCTACTCCACAGATCTGCAAAGTACATCCGGTATTGAAAGCCATGCCGCGCTAGCTATGGATCAGTGGTACGGGAAATTTCATATCTGCCTGGAGGGATGGGACATAGCGCGGATCGCTAACCGTGATACCAATTGCGGTGTTAAGGATTATTTTATCACTAATGGTGAGGATGAAACCACCATCCGCCTCAGCCTCCTGCGCGACTCTGCATTTGGCGACAGCTACCATGTGAGAATAACCATATATTAGCCACGTGATAAAGGACATCATAGGCCCGCATCGTCGCCTTTTACTCAGTTGTATCGCTATCTCTTTTGTGCTGTATATGGTCGCTGCGTGGCACAGCGCCATCTACTTGCACCCTGATGAGCACTACCAGATCGTAGAGTTTGCCTCCTACAAAATGGGCATCACCCACGCTGACCAGCTAGCCTGGGAGTTTGCCGAGCAGATCCGCCCGGCGGCGCAACCCTTACTTTGCTACACACTTCTCAATACATTTAATTCGTTAGGGATTTCTGACCACTACAGTCATTTGTTTTTGCTGCGAATTTTATCGGCACTGCTATCATTACTTTCTATTTGTCTGCTGTGCATTAGTGCATTACCTCTTATCAAGGCAGAGCATCAAAGGTTTTACATCATTTCCAGCTTTCTGTTCTTTTATCCTTACATATATGGGGGGCACTTCTCATCTGAGGCATGGTCGGGCTGTATGGTGATGCTGGCCGTCGCACTAGTCGCGCTGCATTATTACAAATCTGGAAAGAGACCAGAGATTTTGTTTTTACTTGTCGGCACATTACTAGGAGTCGCATTCCTTTTCCGTTTTCAAACAGCGCTAATGACCATTGGCCTAATGGCCTGGCTGTTCTTTGTTCAAAAGGAAAGGATCAATCTCTTATACATGATAATAGGAGGACTGACAATGGTTGCATTGGGCGCACTGGCAGATCATTGGCTATATGGTGAATGGCTCTTCGTGCCTTGGCGCTATTTCGACTCTGCATTTATACATAAGCATACAGATTTTGGGGATCAGCCATTTTATTTCTTCCCTATATTATTCTTGCTTATGCTTACGCCACCTATTGGCCTGCTGGTCCTGGCCGCATTGGTCACATTCTTTATCACTCAGCCGCGCACCCTATACGCTTGGTTACTACTCCCCTTCCTCGCTATGCACTTCTTTATCCCGCATAAAGAATGGCGTTTCCTGTACCCTGTCATTTCCTTTTTTCCGTTGGTGGTCACATTAGCATGGCAGGGATGGCGGGAAAAGGGGTGGCCCATACCAGTCAGCATCAGAAAGTTGACGAAATGGAGCATCATAGTATTCAACGTAGCTGGCATAGTCATATTTATCTTTTATGCCGACCATGTGCTGTTTGATCAAAAGATTTTTCTGGCGCGCATACACGAGGCAGCGCGCAGCCGGACAGTTGAGATCGCCTCTTCTGACACAGGCAATAGTCCCTACGTATTGCCTAAGGGTAGTATACCTCAGGCACTTTTCCCGGAATACATGCGTGATAAAAACGTCCATGAGTACATATGGTTTGCACTGCCACCTTCTCAGCTATCCGGGCACGACACTATACATTTCCTCTGCACGACTGCTCTGGAGTGGCAAAAGGAAACTCATAACGCACCACGACCAATTGTACAGCGTACACTGCCGGATATGCCATGGATCCGGATGATCGCAGGTGATGCTGCTTACCAATCCATTTTAGCCAACACATACTATCTCGTAGAACTATGACCCAACCCAAGCGTGACAACTTTTTCCTATTTTCTTGCGCCGCAGCTGCTCTGTTTATCATCGGGCATCTTACAGCGGCGATATTACTTTGCAGAGAGCGCCTATTTCTGGATACTGCCTATTACTTCTTCCGCGTAGTATCTTCCGAATCGTTTCGTGTAGAGCATCAGCGTATCATACTAGTACTATCGCAGGTACTGCTCTGGCTGGGTGTCAAGGCTCATCAGCCGCTTCACACGCTGATGGTGCTTTATTCGGTCACGCCCATTGTTTATACGGGCATTCTGCTCTTTATCAGTCTTTATTATTTCCGTAGCGCAGCCGCAGCATGGATGCTCATAGCATGCAATGTCTGCGGTACATATTTCCTTTACTATAGTCCTATGTATGAGGTCTGCTATGCTATCGTGACTTTCGGCTTCCTGTGGTTCCTCACAGTGCGGGGCTACCATCAGACCATGGTACAGATGCTGATCTATATGTCGCTGCTCGCTATCTGTCTACTGGGCTATCCGGTCATCGCTATGGGGTGTGTTGCATTACTAAGTTACATGTGGCTATTTGAGGACAAACTACCCAAACGGCTCCTGATCTGCTACGCCATTGTTTTTGCCATCTGGTTGCTCATCAAGACATTTTGGATCAGTGACTATGAGCGCGCGCACGTGCGTATCAATGCAGACGAAAAAAAGATGCATGACGTCCTCACACAGGTATTCTCACTGGGCTACTTTGCTCAGATGGGCGTATTTGCCATCATTCGCTATTTCATTGTCGTTTTTGCAGTATCATATGTCACCATTTCTACCATCCGCCTGCGGCAATATGCCAAAGCAGCATGGGCCTCATGCTGGTTCGTATTCCTTATGGTATTTATGAACCTAAAGGCCGGGGGAGACGGATTGATCCCCACCATTCATAATGAGAGGTCTTTTCTGATCATGGTACCTATATGCCTGGCGCCATTACTTTACTTCAGCCTGCATCACATGAAGAAGACAATGGCATACATCATACTAGCGGTATTATTTACTGATTGTTGCTTTGAATCTGTACGCACCTGGGAGCATGGAGCTTATTATAGAGATCGGATCACTCAGATGTCTGCTTTGGCGCATGATGGCCTGACCCATGGTTGCACAAAGCTCGCATCACCTGTAGCCAGCCTACCTAAAGCCCTAAACGAATGGAGCACGGGTATAGAGGTCATGATCCACAGCACAGATCAGGGCCATAGTGTAGCCTGGGTAGACAAAGAGGTCTATGACTCCACTAATGTCTATATACCGCTTGACAATAAACACGTGCTACTAAGTATGAATATCGATCCGCTGTCCGAGCAGCAGCTAAATCCGAGGTATTTTCACATGGATAGCTCCGCCTACTGCCTCGAGACTGAGCGAAAATAAACTGTCCGGAAACGCCAGAAAAATGACATCGTACTGATGAAAGTCAAAATCAGAATAATGTAGTAGGGTATGGTCTCATGATGGGTAAAGGAGATCGTATCCTGTATGATGGCCAGACAGCTCATCACGAGGAGCCATTGAATAAATTTCACATCGCTCTCATACCACAGCAGCGGCAAAATAAATAGCAGGTACCACGGATAGAACACGTGAGAGTAGAACAACAGGAAAAGAAGTAGCAATCTCAGGAAAGTGCGAAACCATGACTCTTGCGTCCTTTCATGTATCCAGAACCGAGCGAACACCAGGATCATCATGACCAGGGCAAAAACCTGACAAATCTTCTTGACCAGAAGCCAGGCATCGAGCTGTGACTGTGAGATGCCGGAGGGTGTCAGCATATTGCTATGCATCTCTGAGTTATTGCTACCTATCACTCCCGGTGCAAAGTAGACTATATCTCCCACTATCTCGGCTATAGACTTGGCAGGATTCTGTGCCGTCAGAAACTGAAAAGGCGTAGTAATTGTTTTTACACTGGTAAAATAAGGAAAGTAAAGTAGCGCTAAGACTACGGCTGTAACCGCCACTCCCACTACCTGCCGCGTGAGAAACTGTATCCAGTTTACCCTGCGCACGAGCAGCAATACAAACATAAATGGCAACATGAGCACATAGCTGACCTTCGCAGCAATGGCCAATCCTGCAAAAACATAAGCCAGATACCATCTCTCAGAAAGGGCAAAATATATCATACCTGCTGTCAGCGCTACGGCTATCGCATCGCAATGGAGTTGCCCTATACCTTGTATCATCAGCAGCGGATTGAGCAGTATCAGGATGAGTGCACTACGGCCAATGCCAGTGATGCTGCCGATGCGAATGGTAAACTCTACGAAAACTATGGCCCAAAGCACTGCTAATACTTTATAGGCGCTGACCGCTAGTTCCAGGTTGCCGTTTGCCAATAGTGCGGCTATGCGTGAGGTAGTGAGGCACACAGGTCCATACACACACGGTGCGTGGCGCCACAGGGGACCCACATTCTGAAAAAATGGAGACAAACCCAGCGAAGCAACATCAGTATATACGTCTACCCCTCTATTAGCTGCGTCACCATATGCCAACAGGGAAAACAGATCATTACTCAGCATAGGGAGCATGAGGGAAAAGATAGCGATCAAGGTATATGCAGTGATGCGTACCTCTTTAATAGTGACTGCATCCATTTGCCAGAGGCGAAACAGGCTAAAGCAATAAGCTCCCACTGCCGCGAGGAAGCCGCTAAATGTAAGCCACAGCAGAGGTCCCTCTATGGCATGGCCGTCTACCAGCATCGTGCCCGCAGCCATAGCCCGCAGCCACGACAGGCCGCTAAACATAACAGCGCTCAGTAGCATCATTCTGACCTGCGGCTGCCTGTATAAAAAAGAGAATCGCTCCAAGTGGGACCTTTTAATCCGATTCTTTACTCAATACCACATCCACAAAGCGCTTTACTACATTATTGCCCTTATCGTTTTCACGGATATCAAATAGCTGTTTGAATTGCTTGAGAAGGGCTAGCTCGACTTTGCTTTTGATCAGCTCTTGCGTTTCTGCATCCTCATACAGGGATTTATATTTTTTGGTAGATATCCTTTTGCCAAAACTGAAATAGAGTTTGACCGGTTTAGGCAGAATCGTATTGCCAAAGCCGCGCACAAACGGCGGCAGCAGCTCTCCATCCTTGAATACCGAATGCGCCAGACCAGTCTGCTTCAGTAGTTTGCCGGCCCATGAGTTTTCCAGTATATCATTCGAGTCTTTGACCACGTCATAGGCATCCTCCGCTCCTACCGCAGCTACGGGTATGATGTCATAGCCATACTGCATCGCCATCCGTACAAAGCCCGTACGGTCCTGCCACTTTAGCTCGTAGGCCTCACCTTTCTTCTTGCATACTTCGCGGGTACCGCCGGGAAAGACGAGCAGGCTCTCACCGCGCTCCATCACTTTGCCGCAGTTGACCCGGCTGGCCTCCAGCGCTCCCAGCTTTTTCTCCAGCAGGTCTCTCCACAAGGGTATCTGGAAGTGCCTCCTGTCTGCCAGCGCACGTAGGAATATTCCCTTTTGGATATAAAGCTCTATAGCAAAGGGATAACCATCCAGCACGCCTATCACGGCATGATTAGATACAAAAAGTGCCGGGCGCGCAGCATCCACCTCCTCTATCCCGTGAAACTCGGGCGTGAAATACCTTTTGAAAGGTTTGATAAACTGCTTGGCAAAATCCCGTGAAGGCGGATCGAAATCCATCTCTGGGTGCGGCTTTGTTGTTTCTTTCATATTCTACAGAAAGACGCAAATTATGATTTATGCCCTGAATAAGAAAATAACAACCCGGAGATACAGCGTACGCCCGTTATTCTGCAGGCAGCGTGAAATAGAAACTACTGCCAAATCCTTCATGAGACTCGACCCAGATACGGCCATGGTTTGCCTCTGCTATATTCTTGCAGATAGCCAGTCCATTGCCTGCGCCGGCAAATTCATCTACCCGGTTCAGCTTTCGAAATGGCTCAAAGATAGCCTGATGGTATTTCGCATCCACTCCTATACCATTATCCTTCACGCAAAACTGCCACTCCGCACCCTCGCGCCGCGAGAGTATCTCCACATACGGGCGCTTATCCTTTTTCTGAAACTTCAGTGCATTGTCTATCAGATGGTAGAGTAGCTTGCGCACATCGTCGGCATCTGCTCTGACCGCCGGCATCTCAGATACATTGACCATCGCGTCTGAGGCGTCTATCACCTGTTTGAGCTGTTTGAGCACCTCCTGCACCTGGTTCATCATATTGACACGGACCGGTCTCACTATGCGGTCGCTCATATTCATGAGCAGCTTCATATCGGCCAGCATACGCTCTGCACGGTTGATCTCATCTGTGATCGTCTCCGCGTAGGTGAGCAGCTTTTTATTGTCCGTCCCTTTCTTGAGCCCCTCGGTGAGGAGCTGCAGATAGCTGACAGAGGTGCGTACCGGCTCGCGCAGGTCGTGAGAGGCTATCTCCATCAGGCGGTGCGGGCTGAGTAGCTGCGTACTATCCTGGCCTGGTGCTGCCAGGCTGCATACCGTGATCGTGTCATCACCCGCAGATACTGTCTTGCGCAGCAGCTCCAGCGGAGCGGTGAGGCTGGCACCGGCTATGGTCCTCACCAGATCGGGCCGCGGAGGGGCCAGCAGGTTGATCTGATCGCCGCGGTCTGTCGTGATGAAAGTATCCAGCGGCTCACCTCGCAGTGCTGCGCGATCGGCTTTTATGAGTTGTACGAAGGAGTCATTGGCTGTCTGTATACGGTCATTGACCAGCAGTACAAAAGGCAGCGAGCAGGCCTGTATCAGATCTGTGAGCAGCGAGGTTTTCTCCTGCAGGGACAGTGCTGCCGTAGATGAATTTTTGCTCAGGCGTATCACTGTACTCATCACCCCCTCCCACTGCTGCGGCGAGATGTGCAGCTCATAGGTGGCGGACTGTATCTCTACAGATGCCTTGATCTCCTGCTGTGCGGCCCCCTGTGAGATAAACCTCCTGAGCAGTGCTATCACATCACTATCAGCCAGCAGGTATCTGGCAGCCCGGTTGATATAGATCACATCTCCCGCAGTGTTGGCTACCAGCACCGCCTCACTCACAGCATCCAGCAGTCCCCGGTGACCACCACTGGTCGCAGGTGCCGATACACCTGTATTGGCCTTGATAGCTGCTACGATAGCCTTGGGCAGGTAGAAGTAGTTGAGCTTATTCTTCAGCAGGTAGTCCGCCGCTCCCGCGGTTTGCACTTTATCTCGCAGGGTCTCGCCATTGGAGGCGGATAGTACGAGAAGGGGGATATGACGCTCGCTGAGTACCGTGCGCATCTGCGCAAAAAGTGACTCCCGGTCCACAAAAGCCGCATCAATCAGTACGGCATCCGGAGGCGTGAGCGCTATGGATGTCTGCCCCTGGGTCAGGTCATGGCGGATATCTACGGCAAAGTCTACCTCTCCCGAGGCACGCAGGTACCGGCGTACCTCATCGGCTACACTTTTATCCTTCTCTATCAGGAGTATATGGTATGTTTCCGCCATGGGGAGGACAGACTATCCGGGCAATATAAAGGCTCATCCGGCTTTTGTCAAATATAAATGCTGATAAGCCAATGAATTAGCTAAAGTGCCCCGGAATGTGGATAAAGCCATAATCCCCGCCAACACAACAGTTTAGGCCTTTGGGTGGGCCTGCTTGTAGATATTTTTGAGTTTGTCTATCGTATTGTGCGTATAGACCTGTGTGGCAGCCAGGCTGGCATGGCCCAGCAGTTCCTTTACGGCATTGATATCGGCGCCGTTATTCATCAGGTGGGTAGCAAAGGTATGGCGCAGCACGTGCGGGCTTTTTTTGTCGATGGTCGTGACCAGGTTGAGGTATTTTTTGACGGTCTGATACACTTTGCCGGCGGGTAGCTGCCTCCCCTCATCATCTACCAGCAGGTACAGGGACGGATGCGCCGTGTGAGCATTCTTGATGCCGATGTACTCTTTCACTGCATCGCGTAGCGCAGGTTGTATCGGTATGATGCGTTCTTTATTGCCCTTGCCCAGCACCTTCACCTGACTATTGTACGAGTCCACATCTGTCTCACGCAGCCCGAGCAACTCTGAGCGCCGCATACCTGTGCCATACAGCAGCTCCAGTATGATACGGTCCCGCGCGCCTTCAAATCCCTCTGGAAACTCCACCTCCTTCATTAGTTTGTCTATACCATTCTGCTCTACGAAGACGGGCAGGCGCTTGGCAGTCTTGGGTGCCAGTACTTTGGCCAGCGGACTTTTCTTTACCACCCCTTTGCGCATCAGAAATTTGAAAAAGGACTTGAGCGTACTCAGCTTTCTATTGATACTGCGGGGACTAGTCTGTGCCTCCATCATGCTTACCATCCAGGAGCGTATCTCGAGATGCGAGGCCAGCTCGATCTCCTCTTTCTGGTATTCACTTTTGAGGTAGAAATAAAGCTGCTCCAGGTCATTCTGATAGGACTCGATAGTATGGCGCGAGTAGCGGCGCTCATACTGTATATAGTTTAGAAATGACTGGATATGCGGAGACATAGTATAAAGATAGTACGGCGATCCGGGGGCAGTTCTAACTTTTAAACGCTCCATATCTCTTTCGTAGTATAAAAGAGTCTTTGCGAGATTTATTGATATTCCCCTACATTTATCCGCACAACGGTACTCATGCGCTACAAAAAGCTTGGTCGCACGGACATACAGATCAGTCAGCTATCGCTGGGCACCATGACGGTGCTCAGAGGTGGGGCCATAGCAGAGAAATTGCGCCTGTATGATGCCGCCCTCGATCATGGCATCAATTACTTTGACACCTCGGACAACTATGAGAATGGGGAGTCGGAGAAGTTCTTAGGAGCCTTTCTGAAAGATAAAGACAGGTCAAAAATCTATATAGGTACCAAGTGCTTTTTCCCCAAGCCGGAGTATCCTTCCGGCGGTCTGACCCGTGAGAATATCACGGAGACGGTAGAGCGCTCTCTGCAGCGGATGGATACAGAGTACATAGACCTTTTCTACTGCCATAGATATGACAAAAACACTCCGGTGCTGGAGACCATCACAGCCATTCAGTCACTGATAGATCAGGGCAAGATCAGGTACTGGGGTATCAGTAGCTTCTCCACGGTGCAGCTCTGTGAGATATACTATACAGCCCGCGAGATGGGCTGCCAGCTGCCATCCGTGGGGCAATATCCCTACAACCTCTTCAACCGTACTATCGAGATGGATATCAAAGAAGCTATCGCAAAAATGGAGGTAGGTGTGATAGGCTACTATCCCCTGGCTCAGGGTGTGCTGACAGGCAAATATGGTACGGGCCATAACGGCGAAAACCGCGCCTCAGATCCGGTACTAAAAAAACAGATGTGGGACCTGAGTGAAGACAAACTGACAAAAGTCAGTGCGTTTGTGAAACTGGCCGCCAGCCTCGGGGTCTCAGCGGCAGCACTGGCGCTGCGATGGTGCCTGCATTATGATGCTGTATGCAGCACGCTGTCAAACGTGAATAACTTTGATCAGTTGCAGCAAAATCTGGAGTTTATTTCAGTAGATTTATCCCCGTCGGTCATAGCAGAGCTGGAGTCTATTTTCCACAATGCACCCGTCAACCCATATACCGGACAAAAATTTTAACGCCAATATGAATGTTTCGTACCAGATAGATGATGAAGTGATAGACCTCCAGCTAGAGGGCAGTGTAGTCTCGGGCGGAGATGAGGTACTGCTGGCTCAGGATATAGACCTGCTGGCCAAAACTGATTGGAAAGAAGAGGGATATACCGTGGTGCCTTTTCTCAGCGAGGCTGACTTTGCCAGGGTCAAAGCGGGTATCACAAAGATCATCAAAGACCTGATCGTATACTGCGGGGGCAAAGTAGATGACGCGTTTACCTTGGCGCGCTACCACATGTATGTAGATGATGAATTGCATCTCAAACTGGCCAAGGAGATAAAAGACGGCTGGCTGGTATCAGAGTTTCCGATAGATATACAGATAGTAAATGACAGGATGTCTGAGCTGCTGAAAGAAGAAGTATGCACAGACCTCAAAGGGACCCAATATGATAGTTTCTTCCTGCGGATCGTGCGTCCTAAGCGGTACACAGACAATAATCCTCCTCACAGGGATGTCTGGCTGGACCGTCTGCGCCATGCTATGAATATCTACGCTCCTCTGAGTGGTAGCAATAAGAATAGTGCCCTGCCCATACTGCCGGGCAGCCATCTGCTGCGGGAGTCTGAGATACAGCGCACGGCAGATGGGGCGCGCCTGAATGGGACCCAGTATACGGTGCCCTGCGTAATATCAGTCAAAGGCAATACGCCCAAAATGATACGCCCTCACCTGGTAGAGAATGAGGTAATGCTATTTACCCCATACATGGTACACGGCGGCGGATACAACCTGAATGAGGATGAAACCCGCACGTCACTTGAGATCCGCTTTTGGAAAGTGTGATCAGTTCCGCCAGGGCATTAACGCTTATATGTCAGTAAGAGCTGCTCCAGATTGGGCACCCATTTTTTGACATTGCGCATCTCCTGAATGTACTGATACTGTGCCATAGATATCTTATTCGCCTCCTCCTCATCCTGCAGTATATCTACCGTCCTCGCGGCAAAAGCATTGATATTACTATACATCGGAAATTCTTCCATCCCCTTTCCGCTCATCTGGCTAAAGTCCCAAAATAGCTGAGGCACTCCTATGCTGCAGATGTCGAAACCTGCAAAGCCCCCCGGTATGCCATAGAACCCATGAAACCAGACTATGTTCAGCTTTTCATCGATAGCTGTTTTCTTGAGGTCCTTTTGATGTCCGCGAAATTTCACCTTATCCTTGAGCCCCAGGTGTCGGATGTATTTGTAGATACCTTCCTTCTCCGGGTCGCCTGTGCCAAAGATATGCAGCTCTGCATCTGGCACACGCTCCAGCAAAGTATGAAATGCATAGATAAAAGGATCCAGGGGCTTGGTATAAGTGAGCCGCGTAAAGACCCCAATCTTAGGTGTATCGCTTTTGTGAAAATGCCATAGCCTCCCATGGTCATCCAGATTGATAGACAGCGGCAGGAAAGTATGCTTGTATTCTTTGAACGCAGCCAGCTCGATAGCGACCTCATCATCTCTGAAACCGGAGACAAAATGATGGACCACGTTTTTGTCATAGTCCTTATAATTTTCGGGCTTTTGGAATATGGTATTATGCAGATTGATAAGGCTCTTATCCTTTTGCCTCTGCGTCATCTTGCGGGCCAGGATAGGATAGGTATATTCTCCTACAAAATAAAGCACATCGTAGCTATCTAAAAAAGAATGCAGCCCCGCATGCTGATCCGGGAAAGGCACATTCAGTACCTTGCGCTTGATACGCTGGGCTAGTGTAGGAACATATGGCGTGGAGAGGTCATCCAGAAAAAACACTTTCGTACCTAGCTCTACATGCCTGTTGAAATAATAATCCTCCCACTCCGGATTGTGCCCCAATGGCAGCAAAGAGAGCATATCGAGATCAAAAAAGTCCTTGTTGATACTCTTATCCAGCTCATAGGTAAACCGCTGCGCTCCTGCCTGATAAAACTCCGACACTACAAATAATACTCTGACCTTTCCTTTCATACTGCCTGGCTTCTCCGATGTAATCCGCGCCAATATAATGAAAGCCATGTACTACCGCAATGATTATTGACCTAGATAGGGGGCTGACTCTAGTGACTTTCTCAAAACAAAAAAGCCCGTCTGAGACGGGCTTTGATATATCGTGATCATGACGGGAGTCAGCGGGGACTATGCCTCCTCAGAGCGGCGCATGGTCTGCACATAGGCAGCCTTCAGCACTTCACTCCTCCTGCGTACAGACTTCTTAGTATATGCCTGACGGCTGCGGAGCTCGCGCAGGAGACCTGCTTTCTCGAACTTCTTCTTATACTTCTTCAGTGCTCTGTCCAGTGATTCTGATTCTCTTGTGTCAATGATTAACATTCGGCTTTTTTATTTTGAGGCACAAAAATAGGCCTTTTTCTGATAATTGCAAATAAATTCTCCACATCCATTTATCTGGGCTATTCCGCGGTCTGTATCAATCATCCGTCCCCTCGTCCTGCGCCCCTTTCCCTAGATATTCCCCTTCATGATCTCGCGGCTGATCACCAGTTTCTGGATCTCAGAGGTACCCTCACCTATCGTGCAGAGCTTAGAGTCACGGTAGAACTTCTCTACCGGGAAGTCCTTCGTATAGCCGTAGCCACCAAAGATCTGGATCGCATCCGTAGATATCTGCACAGATATCTCAGAGGTATAGTACTTGGCGATAGCTGACTCGCGGGTCATTGGCTTCTTTTCATTCTTGAGGTAGGCAGCCTGCATGGTGAGCAGCTCACCTGCCTCGATCTTGGTAGCCATATCGGCCAGTTTGAATCCTATAGCCTGGAAGTTTGCGATAGGCTGGCCAAACTGCTGGCGCTCCTTGGCATACTTGACAGCAGCCTCATAGGCACCTACAGCTATACCGAGGCCCAGAGACGCGATGGAGATACGGCCACCGTCCAGGATCTGCATAGCCTGCTGGAAGCCACGGCCTACGCCGGCCTCCCCTCCTACTACATTGGCATCAGGTACGAAGCATTCATCAAATATCACCTCTGCAGTCTCAGAGGCACGCATGCCCAGCTTGTTCTCTTTCTTGCCTGCTTTCAGGCCCGGATTGCCGCGCTCTATGATGAATGCGGTCATCCCCTTAGAGTCCAACAGTTCGCCGGTACGCACGATAGCTACTACTACATCACTAGAGATGCCGTGAGTGATCCAGCACTTGGTGCCATTCAGCACCCAGCCACCGTCCACCTTCTTGGCAGTACATTTCATGCGCATGGCATCAGAGCCGGTATTAGGCTCGGTCAGGCCCCAGGCACCTATATGCTGGCCGGAGGCGAGCTTGGGCAGATATTTTTCTTTTTGCTCTTTGGTGCCATGGTAGTAGATATGGCCTGTGCAGAGTGAGTTGTGCGCCGCCATAGAGAGGCCTATAGAGCCACATACCTTAGATATCTCTACGATCGCCGTTACATACTCAAAGTAGCTGAACCCTGAGCCACCGTATTCCTGTGGGATATAAATACCCATCAGGCCCAGGTCGCCCATCTTGTGAAAAAGATCCTTAGGGAAATGCTGAGACTCATCCCACTCCATCATCTTCGGGCGTATCTCTTTATCCGCAAAGTCACGGCATACCTGAGCGATCATTTTCTGGTTGTCATTCGCGGCGAAATTCATATTCAGCAGTATTTATTGGCAGTGGTTTATAAAATCGGGAGCGAATATAAACTTTTTCCCCGCTTATAGCCCCTCGTTGTGTGGAAACTGTTTCGTTGTTTCCACAGGTCCTCTCGCATACAACATGGCATCTAATAAATTGATATTCAATTAAAAATCACATTGGCATAAAAAATGAAACAGATGTAGTGAGCCTGAAACGCGCCCATCCGAAAAGCGATATGAGTAGGATCACAAAAAATCTATAAACAAAATGAAAGCAATACTCACCACAGTCCTATCTACCCTCATAGCGGTATATAGCTTTGCGCAGAGCGCACCTGTATCTCCGGCTGAGAATACTCAGACGGCCTCTATTATCAAATTGCAAAAGACAGAAAGGTCATCACTCATGTATCATGACTATACGGTATCTGACTGTAGCAAATATCATAAGATGAAAGTGGCTGGTATAGTGCTGGCATCTGTAGGTGCGGCTATGATCATGACCGGAGGCATCATGGCGGCGGTAGACAGCCGCACGGTCTATGTCAATGATCCTGGCAGGCCACCTTATGCTCCTGCACGCCCGCTACGCGCTGCTGGTGGTGCATTCGTAGGATTAGGCGCCCTGAGCGTGGGTGCGGGCATACCCCTGGCTATCATAGGTGGAGTAAAGGGCCATAAATATTGCCATGGAGGTTACGCTCCCGCTTCTTCTTATGAGCCTCGCGGCAGAGCGGGTGAGGCGGGTCTTGCTGATAATTTTTAGACTGTGGCTGCCGGGCATGCCCGGCAGCCCTTCTTCTGCTAAAAGCTGCAACAATGAAAGCTTTATTCATCTGCGCCGTTATTATATTAGGTACTATGACGGCGCTGGCCCAGGGAGGGCAGCCTGCATCCAACCAGACGACATCAATAGTCCGTCTGACATATGATGCAGCCTACTACACCGCACCTGATTATACAGCGGCAGCTTGTGAGAGATACAAGGGCATGAAAACCTGCGGGATCGTGCTCACCGCCATCGGTGGCGGGTTGCTGGCTACAGGCGTGGGTATAGTAGTAGCCTCCCATAACGGCAGGATATACAGCGGCGCAGAGAATCGTTACTTCCGCGGCACTACCCCTCTGGTGGCAGGTGGTGCCGCCGCGATAGTGATAGGCAGTCTGAGCCTCAGTGCAGGCATACCGCTGACTATAGTAGGCAGTACCAGACAAAAGCGAACTTGTGGACAAGCACGATTTAAGGATTATTAATACCTTTTGGAATCTTTGAGTAGAACTATTGCGTAGATAATTTTGTTAACTTCAGGTCATGAAAGCTTTTATTGTCATCATATGCATACTAGGGTGGGGACTATCGGGCTATAGCCAGAGCGAAATGACAATACCGGAGCAGATACCCTCTATCCAGCCTGAGTCTGTGGTGAAGCTACGCAATATGCCAAATCCTTACACCCACCAGTACAACCAGAATTTTGAAGATATGTGCCTGCGCTACAAGGCTGTAGAGACAGGCGGCATCATTCTGACCGTAATGGGCGGGAGTCTGATAGTCACAGGTGCTGCTTTGCTACCACACATTCATAGCGTACCTGCTGAGGCATCTGAGTATGCACAAAATACAAACAACCGCCAGCGTACGGCCGCCAAGGTAGCGATAGCCATAGGTGCGATGAGTATGACCGCCGGTATACCTATGGTCACCTTTGGTGCTCTCAAAGCCCGCAAGGCGTGCGGCCTGCCTCTCCGGCACAAAGCAGCGCTGCAGCTCCAGTCCGGACAGGATGGAGCAGGCATCGGGCTTAAGTTTTAAGAGATCGCTTGACAGATTCTACTCTTGCTGAATAGCAGCTCATTTCCTTCAATGGACTTTCATCTCATCCAACTTCTTGCGGTAGAGGGCTGCTACCTTATTTTGCTCATCCAGCGTTTTGGAGAAAACTGAATACCCACTCATATCAGGATTGGCGCAGAAATATAGAAACTCCGTATCCTCATGATCCAGTACCGCGTCGATAGATTTCTTTTTCGGCATACAGATAGGGCCGGGAGGCAGCCCGGCGTGCATATAGGTATTGTAGGGAGAGGCGTATTCCTTGTGCCTGTTGGTCACGCGGCGGGCATCAAAGTCACGCAGTGCAAAGACGAGTGTGGGATCAGCCTGCAGGGGCATATTGATGCGCAGTCGGTTCAGGTACACGGAGGCCACGGTCGGCAGTTCCTTGTCAAAGATGCACTCCTTCTCTACGATGGAGGCCAGCGTGATCACCTCTGATGGTTTGTATCCCATCGTAGCAGCCTTGGCCATCCTGGCACCCAGCCAGAACTTGTCATAATACGCATCCATCCGATCCATAAATCCGTCTATGTGCGTATTCCATTTGAATTCATAATTGTCAGTGATGAAATGGGTCAGTATGGTATTGGTATCCAGCCCGTAGTTTTTGCAAAAATCAGGATCATTTAGTTTAGCCAGAAAAGCTACCGAGTCTATTTCCAGTGTCCTCCCCACCAGTCCGGCAAATTCTTCTTTTGTTCTGATGTTATAGATCACGAGCTTCACCGGTGTCTGCCTGCCACTCTGCAGCATATTGAGTATCTCGCGGTTGGTCATATGCCGGGTGAAGACATAATGCCCCGGCTTCACTGTGCTATACCCCTTGATCCGCGCAGCGTATTGAAAGCTCTCCATACTTTGCAGTACGCGCTTCTCTTTTAGCAGAGAGAGGACATCAGCTACTTTTGACCCGGTGGGTATATTTACATAGGGTTGTGACTCGGATGCCGTTATATTATTTTTCAGAAAAAGCCACCAGCCGGCAGCACCTGCAGCGATGGTGATGACCAGCAGGGCAATGAGGATCTTGCGCATGGAGCTAATATAGGAAAGAGGTTTCAAATTGTGCTAGCCCTTCTCCTCTTGCAGGAGCCGTGATTTCCCCTACATTTGCCGCCATGAAACTGCTCCTCTGCGTACACCGCCTCAGCGACCATCAGCCCCTGCTGGATGCCATAGCACAGCAGTCAGGCCAGCAGCTTTCACCGCCGCCTGATCCGCAGTCTGCTACCTATCTCTTTCAGACGTGCTATCTGCAGCATGAGATAGAGGTATGCGAGACAGGATACGGAGCCTTTCAGTCGGGGTACAAACTGACCAAAGCTCTCACCCGGCAGCGCTATCACCTCGTACTGAGTGCCGCGCTTTGCCATGCCTACAAGCCTGACCTGGCACCCGGCACCATAGTGAATGTGATCAAAGATAAACCTGGCGAATGGTCATACACAGCAGATACACCTGCTGATCTCTATGAGTCGGGGCTACTCCACAGGGAGAGCTTCCCGCACTATCATGAGGCATTCATCAATATGAATAACAGCTACATGAATGTGATGCTCCCGTTCAAGAAGGTCGTTTCACTCACCACTGCCACCTACGGCGAGGCTACTCATGTAGATGCCCGCCGCGAAAAATATAAAGCAGACATAGAGACGCGCGATGGCCTCAGTTTTGTATATGCCTGTATGTACGAGCGCCAGCCTTTCTACCAGCTATGCTGTGTAGAGCGCAATCTGGCCACCGGCGAGGAGGACACTGCCAAGGCACTGAAAACACTAAACGAAACACTACTGGACATCCTGCAAAAACTATAAGAAATGCTACTGCGCATCCGCCCGGACAATATAGACGACCGCCTGATCAACCAGGTAGTACAGTGCCTCCAGCGCGGTGGCATCATCATCTACCCCACAGATACGGTCTACACGCTGGGCTGCGACCTGACACACCGCGATGCCTATGAGAAGCTGTGCAAACTAAAAGGACTGAAACCCAACAAGGCCAACTTCTCCATCGTCTGCTACGACCTCAGCCACATCTCAGACTACACGCTGAATGTGAGCAATCCCTGCTTCAAACTCATGAAGCGCTGCCTGCCCGGCCCCTACACTTTTATATTGAATGCCAACAATACGGTAGCCAAGATATATGGCTACGCCAAGAAGACCATCGGTATACGCGTACCGGACAATGCGATAGCCCGTACGATAGTAGATGCGCTCGGCGCACCTATCCTCTCCGCCTCTATCAAAAATGAAGACACCATACTGGAGTACATCACCGATCCCCAGGAGATCTATGAGCTGTATGACGGCATAGTAGATATAGTGATAGACGGCGGCATGGGCGGCAATATGGCCTCGACCATCATAGACTACTCCGGCAGTGAGCCGATCTTAGTACGCGAGGGCAAAGGGCCTTTTGAGGAGTAAGCCGGATTTGCGTGATCAAAAATCCCTGTCTCTGATCATCTGCGCCATCGTGTAGAGATTGGCCTTGCGGTCATCTGGTATAGAGATATCAGCCAGTGACTGCAGCGCCTCATTGTACAGGGCGTCAGCTTTGGCCAGGGCCTTTTCGCTGATCTGGTATTTGGCATAGAGCGCTTTGACCCCAGTTACCTTCTTAGCTTCGTCCTCCTCCGCGAAGAGCTTTAACAATTCTGCCCGGTCATCCGCACCAGCCTCCAGCAGCAAAGTAATGAGCAGTAGTGTTTTCTTATTCTGGATGATATCACCGCCTACCTTCTTGCCCACTTTTTCATTATCGCCAAAGGTATCCAGCCAGTCGTCTTTGATCTGGAAGGAAAGCCCCAGCTTCAGCCCAAAATCATAAAGCCGCGCCTGATCTGCCTCAGAGGCGCCACCGATGATCGCACCTGTCTGCAGAGAGCAGGCCAGCAGCACCGAGGTCTTATAGCCGATCATTTTCAGGTATTCATCTACTGTCACGTCCAGCCGCTGCTCAAAGTCCATATCCATCTGCTGGCCCTCCAGTATCTCGATGGCCGCCTTGGTAAAGACCCGAAACAGCGATGGCAGCAATGCCTCCGGCGACTCTGCCAGATACTTGTATGCATAGGCAAAGAGCGCATCTCCGGAGAGTACGCCCGCGTTCAGGCCAAACTTCTCATGCACGGTAGTTATGCCGCGGCGCAGCGTAGCATCATCCATGATGTCATCATGTACCAGCGAGAAATTGTGAAAAAGCTCCATGGCGTGTGCAGCACCCATGGCCTGCTGCACCTCACCGCCAAAGGTGTCACAGGCTATCAGCAGGAGCAGCGGGCGGATACGCTTGCCCGGTATGGCCATGATATGTTCCATAGGCTGGTAGAGCCCCGTGGGCTGCAGGCGAAAGTCCGCTACGGAAAAACTATTATTATATCTGGCAGCCAGTTCTTTGATACTCAGCATATTTTGAGACTAGGATAGGGTGCTCTCCGCTATTGGTAGCACGGGTTTCAGGGTCCAAAGTAACATAATTGACATGGACTATTTGTTAAACAGTTTTTCCACATAGTTTGTTGCTGACTGGAATAATTATTTTAGAGACGCATCGAATTCATTGCATCTTTGTCAAAACACAAAAACAAAAATAGTATCATGAAAAAACTCTTCACGGTTTTTGCACTCCTCTTTTTTGCCGTGGGCGCCTTCGCCCAGGAGACCAATGTGACATCTTTCAGAAATATGCCTTGGGGTGCATTTCGTGACAGTATGTATGTCAAGGACCAAAAGATAGAATTTGTAAAGGATAAAAGCTCCCTGACCAAAAACGCCTACATCATACCTAATGATGACATGTCTATCGGCAACGTAAAGCTGAATAAGATCGACTATATCTTCAATGACGAAGGTCGCTTTGTAAAAGTATACATCGAGGGTCCAAAGGAGCAGGCAGAGCAGATGAGGTTCATCCTGGACTATAAGTTTGGCACTTTCAAAAATGAAAGCCGCGTGGATAATGTATCCTACAAGCAATGGCTCGTAAAGGACGTGACCTTTACCCTCGGCGAGTATGACTATCTGAAGTTTGAAGTAAAGATCGAAAGTAACTGGCAGGCATCTGAGGCGTACAAGAAGAACACCTCCGTGGATGACTTCTAAAATAACCCAACCCGTACTAAACAAAACTCTGCAAAGCCCCGCCAAGGGGCTTTGTTTTTTTCACCTCACCCAATCCTCTCCAGAGGAAAGGGATAATAGCCAAAATCATGAATGAATTGTCTCTTTTTCGTATAGACCTGTACTCCCGCCAGCCTCATGTACTGAAAGACTTCTACGAGGAGGCCCTCGGTCTGCGCCTGACGCACAACACTGACGGCGGCAGCACCTATGAGTTGAGCGGCGGGCGTATGCAGCTGGTCATCACCCGCTCTGTACATGAGGTAAAGAATCGCGTGCGCATCTGCTTTCAGACGCCGGACTTCAAGAACTATAAGCAAATGCTGACCATCAGGAATATCCCCATCACAGCTACCAAAGTCAAGGAAGGTCGCTTCTTCTTTGAGCTAAAGGACCCGGACGGAAATGAGGTAGCAGTATACCAGGTATAAACAATTGATCTAAAGATCCGCTCCGGAAAAGTGAAGCGGCAGGAGGTCTTTGACAGAGGCAAGTTTATAGATCGCTCCCTTATCACCCGTCAGGATGATCTCTATATTTTTCCCTCCCCTATTCTCAAACTCCAGCAGGGTCTGGCGGCACTGGCCGCAGGGAGCCTTTGGGGAGTCTGACGGCTGTGAGCCACCACGGGTCGTGATGGCTATCTTGCTGATGGCCACTCCCGGGTAGACAGATGAGCAGGCGCTCAGCAGCGCCACCTCTGCACAGACACAGACGGGATAGGAAGCATTCTCCTGGTTGGCCGCTGAGAGCGTGGCTCCATTGGCTAGTAGCGCTGCACTGCCTACCCGAAAATTAGAATATGGCGAGTAAGACTTATCCATCGCCTGCCGCGCCTCTTCTATCAGTTCCTTCTCATCTGCCCTTAGTTCGTCAGGGCTATCATACACTTTGACAGTGAGTGAGATTTGTTTTTCACGCATATAGTGAAGATAATAAAAAGCAACAAGTGGAAGACTAAGACGATCCAGACGCTACATACTTACACGCTGGTGTTTTCCTCGTCCTCTGCCCTTCATCCCTCGCCCCTATCAATATAGCCGCTTCAGCACCACCTGCTGCTTTTGCAGGTTCTCTACCTTACGTAGAAATTTGGCCAGCTCCAGCGCCTCGCTCACTGTGAAGTAGGTCTTGTCTATCACGAGGCTCTGCTTTAGCGAGAAGTTGGTCGTACTATTGTGAAACTCCCTCTCGAAGTGCACATTGCCATTCACGGCAGATAGCTGCACATTATTGGGCAATAAGTATATCTCGTACCGCTCAGGATAGCTGAACTCGCTCACCAGGTCGTACTGCTGCCGGTAGCCAAAGTTGACCGGAGACTTTCTGTCACCATTGATCGCAAAAAGCGTATCAGGCACAGCAAAGGCCGTGGGTATGATTCCATAGAGGTTATCATTTTTGATGGGAGATATACGTATGTCAAACTCCTGCGCCAGCGGCAGGGTATCTACCCATTCATTTGCCACGATAAAGTGCTTCATGCGCAGCGCCTTATTGCCCCGCTCAAAGTAGCTCCGGATACCCTTCAGGCTGTCATGCTCATAGATCGTCACATGTTCTGCCTTGGCATAGCCCGTGCTGTTCACATATACATTGGTCAGGTAGGAGCTATCTCCACTGAGGTGGCCCAGCAGGATCACATTATTGTAATACCTGGTTTTCTTATCCTGTATATATACCCAGCGGTGCGGGTCCATAGAGATCAGTAGTCCCCACGAGTTGAGCAGCGAGCCGGGCAGCATGGGGTAGTCATAGTATCTGGCTGTAGCGTCCAGCACTACCGCACTATCGCCTATGAATACATGCGCCACCGTCCGGTCAAAGTCTCCCAGCGCCGTGGCCATCGTATCTACCCTGCCGTGCCCGCTCGTACTGACCAGCAGCGGGGCTGCGTCGTAGCCATACTCTATCAGCAGGCGTACGAGGGCCAGGTTGATCTCCGTTGAGTTACCCTTTTTATCCAGCCATACTTTGGAGAGCGGGCGGGCAGATAGACTATCCTTGCCATCCCAGCTGATGTGCCTGCGCACCAGGTCATAGATGCGAGCTAGCTTTTCCTGCTCGTCTGTCAGTGATCGGATCCGCTTGTCAAAATCGGATTTGATAGGCAGCTCTGCGCTCAGGCGCGGCAGGTAGTCAGGTCGCACAGACAGGTCTTCCACTATCTTATTGACCTGCTTATTGCCCAGGTCCTTTTTCACATCACCTCCTGTAGATACGGAGCTGATGTACATGGCCAGATGCTCCAGATCGTCAGCCGTACTGCTGCAGAATGCCTCTCCCCTCCATGATGGCAGCTGATTGAACTGGTATTCTGTTTCCCGCACTTTGGTGGGCTGCAGCTCGCCATTCAGATGCGTCTGCCGGGCAGCCTCGCGGCTGTTATTGATATCTGGTGTATATGCCCCCATCAGGGCGGCCTGCAGATTGACGGCCTCGGGCATACTCATGCGAAACTCCGAATGCTCTGTAGGATAGCCCGATTGAAATCGCCAGGCCGGCAGCTTTTCATCATAGGGCAGATTGATACTGTAGGATATTTTCAGCAGCATGCCCCGCTTGATGCGGATAGTGGTTTGCTCCAGATGCGGTGTGGCGGGCCGCGCTACTTCCCGCGTCACAGCAGCCTTGGTAGTCTGGTCTATATCTATGGTAGAGATGCTCAGCCGGGTGTACCTGGCCAGCGACGGACACATATAAAATACCAGGTCAGACAGTTCCCGGTCCATTTTATGGTCATGGAAAAACTTGATCGTGAGCTGTCGGTCCAGCCGTAGTGAATAGTCATTATTGACAGATAGCTCTCCCCTATCATTCGCCACCATTATCTCTGCCTCCGGCTCAAAGGCGCAGGTATTCATCAGCAGGCCCCGGCGGTCTGCCGCCTCATCCTGGCTCATGGCAGTCAGGCCGGCACATAGGCCCACCAGCAAAAACAATAACTTTTTCACTATAAGATATCTATCCGGCTCACAAGAAATAAAATAGTACGATAAGAGCGGGCAATAGAGACAGGATTATTGTAAACAGGTAAGCCGCAGGTGTATAAAATCTGTGATGGCTCCGGCTCACTACAGCGTCTCAGGCTACAGCCTTTCGATCCGACCCGTGTAGACATGTTTGGGCGTAGTCAAACGATAAATATAAATCTGTCTCGCTGCCGGCAAAGTGTAACTAAATGTGGTATTGTAGTTCTCATCAATATGGTGATCGCTCTCGTCTATAAGTCGTCCTGTATAGTCATATATGGTCAAATGGCTGGATCCGGTATCCACCTGCGGGCAGTAGAAACTTACCACGCCCGTGCTGGGATTAGGAAACACCCCGCAGGCATCAAAATGAAAGGTATCTATGGGCTGCCAGCAGGTATCTACACCGATTCTGACTAGAAAAAAAGAATCTCGCTGATAATTATTCCGTTTACCCAGAACACAAACTACGTCTCCGTTCTCATCGAAAGTACAGTCATATACATATGATATATTCCTATTTTCTAGTTCAGGCATCTCCTTTTTCCACAGATATTTCCCTTTTTGATTAATCAACATGTATTTATAAATCGAGTCGCTCCCATCAATACCCCGCCAAAGTAGAAAAGGCGTCTGATCATAAGCAGTGTCTATCGGAATATCATTAAACCCTTCAGGAGAAATATTCTGTATGTGAGAAACATTAGATCTGGTCAGTTTTATAAGGCCTGCGCTATTATACAACAATGCTTCTTTATATTTCGTCATTTCCAGAGACCAAACATGACCCAGGAATGCGCCAGAGAAGTATGTATCATACAAGCCCCCGTATAAATAAATTTGCTGAAAGCTACCGCAAGAGACACAGGACTCATCTACAACGTCAATCATAAATGCTATTCTGCTAGAATCGTAGAAACCCCAAGCGAAGGGGCTCCAGTTGTAAGCTTCAAAATGAACCATAGCCATTGAATCTATAAAAACTCCATTTTTATCGAAGTGTCGAAGTACATCAGTTGTACTATTAGAAGACAATTGGACCAGATGGGAATATAGTGTACCGTCTGGTGCCGGGACCACATTTTCTCCAGCATAATGTGATGTCCAAATTTCTTGATTATCCTGAGTGATTTCCGTTGTTGACCGATCACTTCTGTTTACGGCGCTTTCCCAGAGAAATAATAGATCGCCTTTTCCGTCAATGCCTAGATTACCATATATAGTACCATCTACTGGTCTAGACCAGATTGTATGTCCATCAGGTCCTAGTTTTATTATATTACTACTTGTCCTGGTATAGATATTATTATTTATATCTATATAATCTATTCCGGTTAATGAGCTTATTCTTCCGGGTGCATCGGCACCATCAAATGATGTAGCGAAACGTTGCCATACTTGATTTAGACAGCGATCATACTTTGTTATCGCCATAACGCTATCTACCATTCCATAGCAAATGATGAACCCTTCATGATCAATCTTAAATTGGCCAGGAAACACTGGCACGAATCCTTGCGAAGATGCTTTTATCCATTGTACTTTCTGCGCAGAGCATACGTATAGAGAGAAACACAATAAAGCAAGAGAAGCGAATTTCTTCACGGTTTGGATTTGACATATAACGCCAAAAATTAAATTTATTGCCATAATCGCAAAATATTGATAATCAATTTAATAACTTAACCTCACCGGTTCAAAATCAATTCCCGCGCAAACCCTCCTATAGTCGGAAAACTTGCCGGTAGCTGATCTGAGCCAAATGCCGCTCAGTCGAAAAACAACTCCGAAACTCCTACCTTCAACCCCATGAATATGATATTTGCTACCTCAAACGCCCACAAAGTGGAAGAAATCAGGGCTGTACTCCCGCCAAGCTTTACCGTCCAAAGCCTCAAAGACATCAGCTTTACAGAAGAGCTACCTGAGACGCAGGAGACCATAGAGGGCAACTCCCTCCAGAAGGCTCAGACCCTATCGGAGAAGCTGGACGGTGTGACCTGTTTCTCAGAGGACACCGGCCTGGAGATAGATGCACTGGACGGCCGGCCCGGGGTCTACTCCGCCCGATACGCCGGTCCATCGGCCACTTTTGCAGACAATGTAGCCAAGGTGCTGGCCGAGATGGAGGGCGAGACAGACCGCCGCGCCAGATTCAAGACGGTGATCACATACTATAGCAGCGGAGAGGCCGTTCAGTTTACAGGACTGTGCGAGGGGACTATCCTGACAGCACCGCGGGGCACCGAAGGCTTTGGTTATGACCCGATTTTCGTGCCTGAGGGATGCAACCTTTCCTTTGCCGAGATGCGTCTATCAGAAAAGAACCAGATCAGCCATCGCCGGAAAGCTGTAGACCAGTTTCTGGCGTATCTGAGAAGGCCGGGATAGTTTCGCTTTTGTCCACGAAAAACATTATATTCGTTTAACTGCGTAAAACACTGAAAAGACATGGCGGTGGCTATCAAACCTACATATAGTGAGCAGGACATCATAGAGGGATGTGTCAAGGGAGACAGAAAGTTTCAGGAACTGCTGTACCATACCTATTCCTCTAAGATGTTTTCGGTATGCCTCCGGTATGCCAATGAATACTCCACGGCAGAGGACCTGCTGCAGGAGGGATTTGTAAAGGTGTTTAAGAATATGGAGAAGTTTCGCGGCGAGGGTTCCTTTGAGGGCTGGATCCGCAGGATCTTTGTCAATAACTCCATAGAGCACTTTCGCAAGAAGGCCAATATGTACGTAGTACAGGAGACGGAGGCCCTGACCTATGAATATTATGATGACAATGCCCTGAGCAAACTGATGAAAGAAGACCTGATGAAGCTCATCCAGTCTCTGTCATCAGGATACAGGACGATATTTAACCTCTATGTGATAGAGGGCTACTCGCACAAGGAGATAGCAGAAATGCTCGGCGTGACAGAGGGCACCTCCAAGTCACAATTGGCACGGGCACGCTACTTGCTCCAAAAGAAAATAGTAGATCTCATGCCTCATATGAAATACGAACTACCGGACCAGGAAGCGACCATATAAAAAGACCCCACACCGAAAAGTACTAAGAGATGATAAGTGACAAAAATATGGAAGAAAGGAACGATGCCTTTGACAGCGCGATCAGGGAGAGACTATCCGGCCACGAGCCAGCAGTGCCTCATGCACTCTGGACCCGTATATCTGCCGAGCTCAATGAATCAGAAGGAATAGCCGCACCGGCTGTGACTGATATACAGGCTCCGGTAGCCACTACCCCATGGTGGAGAGTAGCTGCCGCTGCTGCCGTAGTGATAACGATAGGTGCTTCATCTTTATTGTACACCCTGCAGCCACAGACAGAAAACACTGTAGCTGCTGCTCCTGCTACGGTAGTACATACTCAGTCGGCACCGGCGATGGAGGTGAAAGAAGCCCCTCAGGTAGCCGTAGCCGCCACACCGGCCGTAGCTAAGAAAGCCGCTACACCGTCCGTAGTGAAGGAAACTGCCTCTGCTGTGAATACAGTAGTAGCAGACAATACTGACAACAGCGCAAAAGATGTAGTAGCACCGGCTACGCAAGATCAGGATGCAGCGCTGGCCTCCGCTCCAGCGGTGACACCTGCCGCCAGCATGGATCTGGGCAGTATACCAGCCTTCTCTCTCAAGAGGCTCTCAGCTCCTGAGTCACTGAATGATGAGATCACGATCATCAAGTCTGCTCCATCTAAAAAGAAACACCACAAGCATGGCGAAGAGGAAGAGGCTACCCGCGTGATCATCCTCAATAAGAAGTTTGACAGCCAGCCTGATATCCGCTATCAGCTGCCGGTCAGGTTTTGATAGTACCACTAGGCCTCAGGCCAGACCATATTTATGAGGTAAGCAAGCACCATCTCAGGTGCTTGTTTCTTTTTAGGGCATGATCTAGATCATACCCTATCAGGTGGCTATCACGGGCATAGACAGTATATCCTGAGCCTGTGAACAATCTTTTGCTAATCCAGTCAATAAACTTTAGGTTTGCCACCACTCAAAAAAACGAATAACAGAAATGGGACAGAAAATCACGATCAACAATGGCAAACTCAATGTGCCAAATAACCCTGTAGTTCCTTTTATAGAAGGTGATGGCACAGGACCAGATATATGGAGGGCATCGGTACGCGTACTGGATGCTGCAGTGCAGAAAGCATACAATGGCGAGCGCAAAATAGAGTGGCTCGAAGTACTGGCCGGCGAGAAGGCTTTTAACCAGACAGGAAGCTGGCTGCCGGATGAGACGCTGCAGAAATTTGATGAGTACCTGGTAGGTATCAAGGGGCCGCTGACCACACCTGTAGGTGGTGGTATTCGCTCCCTGAATGTGGCCCTCCGTCAGATCCTCGATCTGTACGTATGCCTGCGCCCTGTGCAGTACTACTCCGGCACTCCCTCTCCGGTCAAAAGACCTGAGGCTGTAGACATGACCATCTTCCGTGAAAACACAGAAGATATCTACGCAGGTATCGAGTATGCCGGTGGTACTATCGAGGCAAAGAAGGTTCTCGATTTCATCAATGAGAACTACCCTAAAGACTTTGGTAAGATCCGCTTCGGCACCAAGGAGAAAGCAGAAGAATTTTGGAAGAAAGTAGGCATAGAAGAAGAAACAGATGTATGCGTAGGCCTCGGCATCAAGCCGGTGAGCAAGACAGGTACATACCGTCTCATGGACGCGGCTATCAGCTATGCTGTAAAGCACAAGCGCAAGAGCGTAACGATCGTACATAAAGGTAACATCATGAAATTCACCGAAGGTGGCTTCCGTGATTGGGCTTATGCCTTTGCAGACAAATACTTTGGTGACAAGGTATACACCTGGGCTACCTGGGAGAAGACCAAGAAAGAAAAAGGCGAAGCAGCAGCTAATGACGAGCAGAAAGCAGCCCTGGCAGCGGGCAAGATCCTTATCAAGGATGCTATCGCAGACATAGCCCTTCAGCAGGTACTGACCCGTCCGGAGGACTTTGATGTGATCGCTACGCTGAACCTGAATGGTGACTACCTGTCTGACGCACTCGCTGCGCAGATCGGTGGTATAGGTATCGCACCGGGCGCTAATATCAACTATGTGACCGGCCATGCGATATTTGAGGCTACCCACGGTACTGCACCTAAGTATGCTAATCTCGACAAGGTAAACCCGGGATCAGTGATCCTCTCAGGCGCTATGATGCTCGAGTACTTTGGCTGGGACGAGGCAGCACAGATGATCCATAAGGGGCTCGGTGCAGCGATCGCTGGCAAGAGAGTGACATATGACTTTGCACGCCTCATGGATGGCGCTACCGAGATCAAGTGCTCTGAGTTTGGCGATGAGATCATCAAGCACTTCTAAGAATAGACAGACTCTAACAGTATAGCAAGAGCCGGTATGATATGCCGGCTCTTATTCATTATGGCCGGTAGTGGCTGCCTGTATCAGCCAGCAAAGGGCGGATAGCCGCCAGAGTAGTAGCAGCCATCAGGTTATATCCGTTACTATTGTGGTGCCCATCATAAGGCCAGAAATAATCATTCTCACTGGTATGCTGCCGCTCTATATGCTGCAGATAGAGCGGCAGCAGATCTACTACCTGAACCTCCGGGCAGGTACGGACATAGTTTACCATCCACTCAAAATCATATCTGTATTTCTTCTCAGTGATCTCACCTTTCTGCGGATGAAATACGATAATCAGCTTCATGCCATGCTGTCGGCACAGTGCGATATACTTATCCAGCAGCGCACGCGTACTGACATTCATCTCGTCCAGTTCGGCCTGGGTCGCGCCATCCTTTCGCAGCAGCTGGTTGTAATCCAATACTGAAAAAAACTCCCTGCTGATATAGCTTGCAGCATAAAGCGGTTCCCACCAGGGTGCGGACTTAAATCGCACACTTCCATCACTCTGAAACCGCTCCAAACCACCGCGCACTACTATATCGGTGAGCATATCTTCGCTACCCCACGACTGCACTACGATATCCGGCTCATACTGTAGCAGCCTGTCGCGTAGCTGCACATAGTTATAAAAGGGATCGCTCCCGCAGACTCCACCATTCATAATATAGCAAAGCGAATCTCCTGTCATCTTTAGCATATGAGCCATCTGCGCCGGGTAGCTCGAGTCATATGGAGCGCCATCGCCCTCCGTGAAAGAATCGCCTAGTGTCAGCACTCGCTTCTGCCCTTTGGCCCCTGTCACTTTCCAGTCTATATCGGGCAGGCCCTCTGCATTGGTAGGCCGATCGTATGAGTATTCAGGCTTAGAGATCGTATGCTTTCGCCCCTTGAGGTCCCAGGTACGATACCAGCCCGGAGAGGGCGGCACATAGATACTGTTATAAAGACCGGAGACTTTTTCCATATAGGTTTTATTGTATCCTGACAGTACCAGTATCCACTCTATAAAAGCCATACTAAACAGGATAGAGTATACCAGCAGGGCAGCTTCGTTAGAGACTTTTACCCCTCGCTTATAGAGTATCCAGGATATCGCAAAAAAGAAGAAGCCCATATACAGATATGGAGCGAGATGCGTATGCCACTTGATAGCAGGATAGCCTACTTTTGATATCCAATATGCCTCCCAGCAGAAATAAAATGAAAGCATCATAGCAGCCAGCCATATTATCAGACTGGCAGATATAGTGATAGGGATGGTCACCTTCTTTTCCAGATATACGAATAGTTTATGCAAGCGATGATCTTTGTAAAACAAGATAAACGATAATATTTATCATACACAAAACAGACTGATGTTATCTGTAATCTGCAATCGCCGCCCTATATTAGCACCGCATTCTGATACAGATCATGATAGAAACTGATATACTTATCATCGGCGCGGGGCCGGTGGGTTTGTTCACCGTATTTGAGGCAGGATTGCTCAAGCTGCACTGCCACCTGCTGGATGTGCTGCCGCAGCCCGGCGGGCAGCTGACTGAGGTATACCCCAAAAAACCGATCTACGATATACCGGGTTTCCCGTCCGTGCTGGCCAGTGACCTGATCACCAACCTGATGGAGCAGATAGCGCCTTTCAAGCCGGAGTTTACCTTTGGTGAGCGTGCGGAGAAACTGGAAAAGATGGAGGATGGCAGATTTCTACTGACCACCCACAAGGGTACACAATTCAAGGCTCCAGTCATAGCCATAGCGGGCGGTCTGGGCTGCTTTGAGCCCAAGCGGCCACCGATATCCAATGTACGCGACTATGAGGAAAAGGGGATAGACTATATGGTGCGCGACCCAAAGAAATATGAGGGCAAAAAAGTAGTCATATCAGGTGGTGGTGACTCTGCACTGGACTGGACCATATATCTGGCAGATATCGCCTCTGAGGTAGTGATGGTACACCGCAGGGATACCTTTCGCGGGCATCTGGACTCTGTAGATAAAGTGATGCAACTGGCCCAGGCCGGCAAAGTAAAACTGATCACTGAGGCAGAGGTGACAGGCGTATCCGGCAATGGTGTACTAAACTCTCTGACCATACAAAAGAATAGCGGCGAGACGCATGACCTGCCTACAGAATACTGGCTACCGCTGTATGGCCTCTCTCCTATGCTGGGGCCAATAGCAGACTGGGGGCTGAACCTGGACGGTAAATCCATAGCTGTCAATACATTTGACTATAGCACCAATGTGAAAGGCATTTTTGCGGTAGGGGATATAAATGAGTACCCGGGTAAACTGAAACTGATCCTATGTGGATTCCACGAGGCGACGCTGATGGTGCAGTCGGCATTTGGGATCGTCTACCCTGACAAGAAAAAGCACTTCAAGTACACCACGGTAGCGGGTATCGATGGCTTTTAACATATGAAAATGAGCTCATCTGTCAGCTATGCTGGACAGTGAGTAAGTAGCGGTCAAAATTGTACTTGTATGGCATGAATATTGGAGTCATTTTTGCAACTAAACATCTATTTAACTATTTAAAACACTGCAAGTCATGAAAAAACTATTCACCATTCTCACTTTTGCAGCGCTGACATTGACCACCAGTCACCTCGGCGCGCAGGCATTTGACAAAAGCACTAAGCAAATCTCCATCGGCCTCGGCCCTGCTTCTATGTGGCATTTTGGCGGATTTGGCTATGGATATGGTTACGGTTATGGTTATACAGGTTATAGTCCTATCACAGGGCAGCTCTGTATACAGGGTGAGTTTGCTGTGCATAAGTATGTCGGCGTAGGCTTCAACGTAGGTATTGGTGGCCGTGCCGCATCACCAGCTGGCAGATTAGGCTACGGTTACGGCTGGGGGTACCCCGAGTTCAATATACCCCTGGGTGCTATAGCAAACTTTCACTTCTATCAACTAATCGCAGATAAGACCGGCAAGGGAAGCAAAATGCATAGCGATAAACTGGATATATATGCCGGACTCAATCTCGGTACAGGTGTAGCCATATATCCTAAGGGAAATTATTTTGCTGATACCCGGGCAGCAGCACTCTTCTGGGCTGGTCCGCAAGTGGGTATCAACTACTGGTTTAAACCTAATATAGGCGTACAAGGAGAAGTAGGCTATGGCAAGACTTTCATCAACGCCGGTATCGCTTTCAAGCTCTGATCTGATCTACAATAAATTCATCTAATAGAAAGCCTCCTAGCGGGGCTTTCTTTATTTTAGCCTCATGAGTGATAGTGTACAGATAGAGCAGGGCTGGAAAGATGCCTTGCAGGGTGAGTTCTCTCAGCAGTATTTTGCTGATATCAAGCAGTTCATACTGCAGCAGAAACAGCAGGGCAAGCAGGTATTCCCGCCGGGCTCGCTGATCTTTAATGCCTTTAATCTCACTCCATTTGACAAGGTGGAAGTGGTGATCCTGGGCCAGGACCCCTATCACGGACCGGGCCAGGCACATGGCCTGAGCTTCTCCGTACCGCAGGGTATCAAGCCACCACCCTCTCTGGTCAATATCTACAAAGAGCTCAAGGCTGACCTGGGCATAGATGCGCCGCTACATGGCAATCTGGAGGCGTGGGCGAGGCAAGGAGTCATGCTGCTCAATGCCTTTCTGACAGTGAATGCACATGAAGCAGCCTCCCATCAGAAAGCCGGCTGGGAAACCTTCACCGACGCCGTGATCAAAACGATATCTGACAGGAGAGACAATGTAGTATTTATACTCTGGGGGCGCTTTGCGCAGCAGAAAGAAGTGCTGATAGATAAGAGCCGAAACTTGGTCATCAAATCTGCGCACCCCTCTCCTTTCTCCGCTGATGCAGGCTTCTTTGGTAGCAGGCCCTTCTCCAGGGCCAATGCCTACCTACGTGAGCATGGCAGGAAAGAGATAGACTGGAGGCTATAGCAAACCGGACTTTAAAACAGCGCGCGAATCATTATATTCACCACTCGTTTCCCTTATATTTTGACATTCATAGCAATCATATAATTCCTTTGTATAAATGGAACTAGCAAAGACATACGACCCAAAAGCTGTAGAGGACAAATGGTACCAATACTGGCTGAAGCATGACTTCTTTCACTCAGAGCCAGATGAGCGCGAGCCATATACCGTCGTGATCCCGCCTCCCAATGTGACTGGCGTACTGCACATGGGCCACATGCTCAATAATACGATACAGGACATCCTGGTGCGCAAGGCGCGCATGGAGGGCAAGAATGCCTGCTGGGTGCCCGGGACTGACCATGCCTCTATCGCTACAGAGGCCAAGGTGGTAGCGATGCTCAAGGAGCAAGGTATAGACAAGAAAAGCCTCACACGTGAGAAGTTTCTGGAGTATGCCTGGGAGTGGAAGGAAAAGTACGGCGGCATCATACTGAAGCAGTTGGAGAAGCTCGGCGCCTCCTGCGACTGGCAGCGTACGCGCTTCACTATGGAAGATGACCTGAGCGAAGCGGTCATAGATGTATTCATAGATCTCTACAAAAAAGGCCAGATCTATCGCGGCGTCCGTATGGTAAACTGGGACCCACAGGGCCTCACTGCTATCAGCGATGAAGAGGTAATATACAAAGAGGTAAACTCTAAGCTCTACTATGTGAAATACAAAGTAGAAGGAACGGAAGATGAGTGGATCACGATAGCCACTACACGCCCGGAGACCATACTGGGTGATACGGCAGTATGCGTACACCCTGACGATGAGCGCTACAAACACCTGCGCGGCAAGCGTGTGATCATCCCGATGGTCAATCGCTCTGTGCCTGTGATCTTTGATGACTATATCGATATAGAGTTTGGTACGGGTGCGCTGAAGGTGACTCCGGCACATGATATCAATGACTATAACCTCGGCATCAAGCACAACCTGGAGGTGATAGACACCCTGACACCAGAGGGCAAGCTCAGCGCTGCGGCCGGCTTTTATATAGGCGAAGATCGCTTTGCGGTACGCAAGAAGATAGCAGAAGATCTCGCCGCGATGGGCCAGGTGGTAAAGGTGGAAGAGATCAAGAACAAGGTCGGCACCTCTGAGCGCACAGGTGCGGTGATAGAGCCAAAGCTCTCTATGCAGTGGTTTCTCAAAATGGATAAGGTATCAAAGCCTGCCCTGGAGAACGTACTGAATGGCAATATCAAACTGATACCAGACAAGTTTATCAATACCTACAAGCACTGGATGGAGAATGTACACGACTGGTGTATATCCCGCCAGCTGTGGTGGGGCCAGCGCATACCGGCATGGTATGACGCCAAGGGCAACACTGTAGTGTGCAAGACTCACGAAGAGGCGGTAAAGCTCCTCGGTACGGATCAGGTAGCTCAGGATGAGGACGTACTGGACACCTGGTTCTCCTCATGGCTCTGGCCTATCTCTGTGTTTGACGGATTTAAAAATCCTGATGGCAAAGACATCAACTACTACTACCCTACCAATGACCTGGTCACGGCACCTGAGATCCTTTTCTTCTGGGTGGCGCGTATGATCATAGCGGGCTATGAATATCGTGGCGAAAAGCCATTCACCAATGTGTACCTGACAGGTATCGTGCGTGACAAGCTGGGCCGCAAGATGAGTAAGTCTCTGGGCAACTCTCCTGACCCGCTCGACCTGATAGAGAAGTACGGCGCCGATGGCGTACGTATGGGTATGCTCATCTCCTCTCCTGCCGGCAATGATCTCTTATTTGACGAGAGCTACTGCCAGCAAGGTAGCGGCTTCGGCAATAAAGTGTGGAATGCCTTCCGTCTGGTGAAAGGATGGGAAGTAGTGGATGGCAGCAATGCGGACAACCAGATAGCCATAGACTGGTTTGAGGCCAAGTGCAATAAGGTAATGGAGCAGCTGGATGACCACTACAGCAAGTACCGCATCAGCGATGCCCTCATGACCATCTACAAGCTCGTGTGGGATGACTTCTGCTCATGGTACCTGGAGATGATCAAGCCGGACTACATAGACGGCAAATCACAACCGATAGACCGCGCCACGTATGACGCTACGATAGGCTTCTTTGAGCGGCTCATGAAGCTGCTGCACCCTGTCATGCCGTTTATCTCTGAGGAGATATACCAGCTGCTGGGCGAGCGTAGCGAGAAAGACAGCATCTGTGTATCTGCGTACCCCAGGGCATCTGCACCTGATGAGCAGCTACTGGCCGAGGCGGAGCTAGCTATAGAGATCATCACCGGCATACGCGAGATCCGCGCCAAGGCGCAGAAGAAGAACCACGAAACCGTTGACGTACTCTGGTCTGGTCGTGGCGCTGTGTCATTCGACCGCTTTGCTGGCAAGATAGCCAAGCTATGCAAGGTAGAAAGCTGGTCAGAGACAACTGAAGATATCAAGCAAGCCCGGCCGCTCGTACTGAAGGAGTACAAGCTATTCGTACAAACCGGTGAAGTAGCCGATCCCGCTGCTGAGCGTGAGAAGCTGCTGAAAGAACTGGACTACGCCAAGGGCTTCCTCGCTTCGGTAGAGAAGAAACTCTCTAACGAGAAGTTTGTGGCTAACGCTAAAGCAGAAGTGCTGGAGAGTGAGAAAAAGAAGAAAGAGGATGCACTCAAGAAGATAGCACTGATAGAGCAGATGCTGGCAGAGTAGATAAAAGCAATTACTATGGCACTCGCTGACACATTAAATTCCATAGATGACCTGAAGCAACAAGCGGATGCTTTAAGACCTATAGCTCCAGATAGGCTCAATAAGCTAAATCAAAAGCTCAGGCTAGACTGGAACTATAATTCAAATGCGATAGAGGGCAATACACTGACACTAAGCGAAACTAAAATGCTGCTGGTGCATGGCCTGCACATGGGCAATAAGCTTGGCCGCCATTATGAAGAGATTGAACTTCATAATGAAGTACTATTGACCCTGGAGGACTTAGTCAGGCGCGACGAGCCGATCACAGAAGTACTGATCCGCAACTTGCATCATCAATTGATGGGGAATACTTACTTTGTAAGTGCGGTAGACACTTTGGGGAATACGGTAAATGTAAAAGGCAGGCCAGGAGAATATAAAGACCGTGCAAACGGAGTAAACAGGATCATCAATGGCAGAGAAGTATTTGTGCCGTTCAGAAGCCCTGATGAGGTCAGAATAGAGATGCCAGAACTAGTGCAGTGGTTTAGAGAAGAAGAGCTAAAAAAAGAACTTCATCCTATCACTCTGGCAGCTATCTTCCACTATAGATTCGTAACACTACATCCTTTTGATGATGGAAATGGCCGCATGAGTCGTATTCTTATGAATATGATTCTGATGCGGGCAGGTTTCGCCCCCGCCATTATCAGGGTAGATGAGAGGCCGCAATATATCAGTGCACTGGCACTGGCTCAGGATGGAGGCACGATCGAACCATTCATAGAGTTGGTGGCCCAGGACGCTAAACGATCAATGGAGCTACTAATCAAAGCAGCAAGTGGAGAAAGTATAGAAGACCCTGATGACCTGGATAAGGAGATAGAACTGCTAAAGAGAAAATTACAAAAGCCCGAGAACGCTCCTATCTATTATTCGAATAATGAGTACAAAGCCTTATGGCAAAAAGGAATAAAAGAGTTTTTGCTGCGAGCCGATGAAAAACTACAAAAATTCGACGGTTTGTTTCGGAGAAAGACAGCCAAGTTTCTGTTGAATTCGGATAATACAATAAGAGAATTCATTGATTCAATCATTCATAATTTAGCCTTTGAGGGTACCTACGCCATTGATTATTATTTTTCCGAATATCAAGATCAAGTAAACGGTTTTGATCTGCGAACCACAATTTTTATAGAAATAAAAGATTTAAAATATAGTTTGAAATATTCTGTTGATACTACAACATTCTTCTCGAAAGACTTTAAATATGATGCTCTTTTGACTGATCAGGATATTGAGAATTTATCTCAGAATGTAGCAAACGACGTCCTTAAAGCCATCAAAACTCATACAGGCCAGAACTCTTAAATCTTCAGGCCGCAGGAAACTGCCAGAAACCTAAAAAAGCTACAACCTAACAACTACGCCAGATACAGGGTACACCAGACAAATTTGTTAAAACATCTACCGTTGCATTAAACATTGTAGCCATTCAATGTATTTTGGATAAAAGTTATTAAATAGCGATAAATTCGTCAGTATCAACCCTGTGAGGTGCCAGGACCCCGACCCTGTTCACCAATATTGAATAACAAAACCCAAACCGCATGAATGGAACTTCTACGTATAACCGTAGCCCAGTGCAGCGCAAACAAATGCACTACTCTCCCAATCTGCTCAGTACCGTCAATAACGCGATAGACAATCGTCTGGTAGCAGTCATAGAGTATGACTCTAAGGATAAAGGAGTCTCCACGCGTGAGATAGAGCCGATGGCGCTGGTCTACAAAGACCGCCGCCGAAACCTTGTGGCGTGGTGCAAACTGCGAAATGACTATCGTTCCTTTCGCCTGGACCGGCTGAATATGATCAAGGTGAGGCATGAGGAGTTTGTCCGCAGGGAAGACTTTCGGATAGAGGACTATCAGGATGCCGGCAGTGGCTCCTATGGTGAGAAGTTTGAGGAGGAGGATTGATCAAGCAATTACAATTTTTAGTAAGACCCCGTGCCTTCAGCCGGGGTTTTACTTTTACTCATCAACCCGAGTGTGATAAAGAACAGCAGCGTGCCCAGATTGATAAACATGGGGCGAATATAGCCGCCCACGGGCGCTGGCAATATATATGCGACGGTAAGAGCAATACCCTCGCAGACGATCAGATTGAAGGCTGCATACCACTTACTATAGTACTGCTGAAGCCTCAGTATAATATATGCGTATAGCAAACTACCGATCAGTGCCCCTGCACCCGCTACGACGGCGAGCAGCTGCAGCCTATGGATAAACCGGAAATACAGCGCCAAGTCTCCGTGATGCATAGCCGCTCCGGCAAAGTAATAACCGGCATGAAATACACCACCTAGTACGCCGTAAAAGGTAAATGCTGCGAGCATCCAGCCCACCAGCCGTGTACTGTAAGGCCGCAACATTTGCCACAGATACCAATAGCCTAAACAAATATTCAAAGATGACAGCAGACCAAAGGAAGCGCCGATCTGAATACGGGTCATAGACACCTGCGCCAGCGCACTGAAACTATAGATATCTCCTGCGCGTCCGGATTGTGGCACTCCGAGTAGTATCACATCGCAGCATGCCATAGCTACAGTACAAGCTATACCTGTATATAAAAAAGACCTGGATGGAGTATTACCTGCCATGCTATAAGGGTAGCAAAGGACAAGCCAATAAAATAGCCTAGAAACCGTCGAGGCCCTGGCCCTGTGCGATCAGCTCCGCTATGTCAAATACCTTGACAGAGACCTGCATGTCCTTGCCTTTGACACCGTCGGTGAGCATCGTATTGCAGAATGGGCAGGCAGCGGCTACAATGTCCGGCTGCACATCGAGCGCCTCGAGCGTGCGTGCTTCATTGATGCGCAGTTTCCCATGTTCCTCTTCTTTGAACATCTGCGCACCGCCGGCACCGCAGCAGAGGCCTTTGGTCTTGCAACTCTTCATCTCTACCAGCTCTGCGTCGAGCAGCTCCAGTACTTTGCGCGGTGCTTCGTAGATCTCATTAGCGCGACCCAGATAGCAGGAGTCGTGGTAGGTGATACGCTTACCTTTGAAGCTATTCGCGTCAGTCAGTTTGATCTTGCCTTGGTCTATCAGCTCCTGCAGGAACTGTGCATGGTGCCTCACGCGATATTTGCCGCCCAGGGCCGGGTATTCATTCTTCAGGATATTAAAGCAATGCGGACAGGTAGTCACGATCTCCTGCACGCCATAGTTATTCATCACCTCGATATTCTGCATGGCGAGCATCTGATACACGAATTCATTGCCTGCGCGTTTAGCCGGGTCACCTGTACAGCTCTCCTCGGTACCGAGCACTGCATACTTTATCTTGAGATGGTCCAGTATCTTGACAAATGCACGCGTGATGCGCTGTGCACGCTGGTCAAAGCTACCTGAGCAGCCTACCCAAAACAGCACATCCGGCTTCTGGCCATTTGCGGCCATCTCGGCCATAGTAGGAACCTTTATATCCATTGTCTTATTTGAAATTTGATAGTTGAAATTTAAAATGGTCTACAGACGATTAAGCTTTTTCCCAATTCAGTCTGTCCTGTGGAGAGAACTGCCAAGGTGCACCATTGTTCTCCAGGTTGGCAAACATGCCGTTCCATTCATTAGGCGAGTTGCTATCCTCCATGATCAGGCTGCGGCGCAGCTGCATGATGATATCCAGCGGAGAGATATTGACAGGGCACTCCTCTACACATGCATTGCAGGTAGTGCAGGCGCGCAGCTCTTCTACAGAGATATAGCCATTCTCTATCAGGTTCTTGCCGTCGTCTACCCATACGCCCTTATTGGCGTCCATCTTCTCGCGTACTTCCTCCATACGATCGCGTGTATCCATCATGATCTTGCGCGGAGAGAGGAGTTTGCCGGTCATGTTAGCCGGGCACTGAGCGGTACAGCGGCCACACTCGGTGCAGGTATAGGCATCGAGCAGGTTCTTCCACGTCAGGTCAAAGATATCCTTGGCACCAAATTTAGCCGGAGCATCAGATGCTGCAGGCTCTACCTGCGCATTGGGGTCGAGCATCAGTTTTACCTCGCGGGTCACCTCAGGCATATTATTGATATAGCCCTTGGGCGTCAGACGAGAGAAATACGTATTTGGGAATGCCAGTAGAATATGCAGGTGCTTGGAATGTGCCAGGTACATCAGAAAGCCCAAAACGCCGGCCAGGTGGCCCCACCAGCCTATCTTTTCAAATATCTCCAGCAGGCTTTCATTCATACCCTCCCAGCTATGTGCTATCATGCCACTGATCCAGAAGCCATACTCACCATGCGCAGCAGCCATGTCAAAGCTATTCATGATGAAGATATTTGTGATCAGGAACATCTCGAGGAAGAGGATGATGTGCGCATCCATATCCGGCCAGCCTTTCATCTCAGGCTTATTGAAGCGTGGCAGCTTCAGCAGGTCACGGCGATAGAGGAATGCTATCGTCACGATAAAAGTCAGTACAGACAGGACCTCTATCAGATTGATAGCAAATACGTACAGGCCACGGAGAAAAGGGATATTCTCCCATGCATGAAACAGGAAACGGTGCGTGCCAAAGATGCCGTCTATGAATATCTCTATGAGCTCTACCTGTGTGATCACAAAGGATACATAGATCACGAGGTGAAGCATGGCGGCTATTGGCCGCTTAAACATTTTCTTTTGCCCCAGCGCTACCATGAGCATGGTCTTCCACCGCTCACCGGGATGATCCGTATAGTCGGCCGCTCTGCCCAGCATGATATTGAGGTAGACATTGCGGAAGCCGCGGAAAGCAATGTAGCTGCAGCCACCTACGAAAAGAACAAAACAAAGGGATTGTACAATAGTGAGTACCATGGTTTAGTTTTAGGCCCGGCACAACTGATCTTAATCACGTGCAGGACAGGGGCTAAAATACACTTTCTGGTATTCTTTCAAAAGAGAGTAATCCACCATATCAGGATGCAAAACCTCCATTTTGACGAATCCATTTATTTCATTTAGGTTTGACCCCGCCTTTCACCTATGACCACGATATAAAATACAGCTATGAGCACCACTACTGACGTGAAAGCTGAATCTAACGTACTGAGCCTGATGCAAGAGATGGAGCACGAGCACCTCCTCTCCTTCTACGATAAAGAAACCGGCCTCAAGGGCTTCATAGGCATACATGATACCACTCTCGGCCCCTCTCTGGGCGGCTGCCGCATCTGGAATTATCAAAATGAATCTGACGCCCTCTGGGATGTACTGCGCCTCTCGCGCGGCATGACCTTCAAGTCTGCCATCAGCGGCATAGACCTGGGTGGCGGCAAGGCCGTGATCATCAGCCCCAATAAGGAACAGCGCACCGAAAAATACTGGAAAAAATTTGGTGAGACGGTAGATACCCTCGGTGGTAAATACATCACCGCAGAAGACGTAGGCACCTCTACCCAGGAGATATCCTATATCATGCAGCGCACCCGCCACGTAGCCGGCAAGCCACTTGAGGCCGGCGGCACGGGGGACCCTTCTCCTTTCACAGCTTATGGGGTTTTTCTCGGGCTGAAAGCCAGCGCCAAAGAAGCATTCGGCACAGATGACCTCTCCGGCAAAAAAGTAGCCGTACAGGGTATAGGCCACGTAGGTGGCTACCTGGTGGAGCACCTGACCAAAGCCGGTGCCAAAGTCTATATCACAGATATCAATCAGGACAACCTCCAGCGTGTAGCTGCAGCGAGCGGCGCTACGGTGGTAGGCACAGATGAGATATATGGTCTGGACGTAGACATCTACGCTCCCTGTGCGCTGGGCGCCACGGTCAATACGGATACGATCCGCCAGCTCAAGTGCGCCGTGATAGCCGGCGCTGCCAATAACCAGCTGGCAGATGAGAATGTACACGGCCACATGCTGCTGGACCGCGGCATCCTCTACGCTCCTGACTTTCTGATCAATGCCGGTGGTGTCATAAACTGCTACCGCGAGGTGAAAGGACTGACAGAAAAAGAGACGCAGGTATATATTGATGCGATCTATGATAAAACTTTACAGATATTTGCACGGGCAAAGGCCGACAAGGTCCCTACCCAGGAGGCAGCGATCCGCATAGCTAAGGACCGTATCGCAGCCGCTAAGAAGTAACACGTTCATTGGTATCAAAGAGATAGTATAAAGTAATAATGCTCGGCAGAAGAAGTTTAAGGACGAAAGTCATGCAAGTGCTGTATAGCATCGAGGTAAATCCTGATGTGCAGCTCGGCGCCCTGGAGACGGAACTAAATAAAAGCCTGGACCGCTCCATATCCCTCTACCTGACCAACCTGGCCTATATGTACGAGGTCTGCCAGTACTCACTGGTAGACAAGGCCAAGAGAATGGCCAAGTACATCAAGACAGAAGAGGACGAAAAGGCCAGTACCCTCATAGCCTCAAACAGGATAGCCACTTTCCTGCAAAACAATAAGGAATACCAGGCCTATCTCAAGCAGTACAAGATATCCCACAATATAGACCAGGAGGTAGTCAAGGCCATGTTTAACATGCTGCATGACAAGTATACCTACAAAAACTATATCGCACTGACGGGCACTCCTACCCTGGAGCAGGACCGCGAGGTCATGGACCTGGTGGTAAAGAAGATCCTCGGCAAGAACAAGGAATTTGAAGCACAACTGGAGGACCTCTATGTCAACTTTGACGATGACCAGCTCCTGCTGAATCACGTCATGCAGAAATATGTAGAGGCATTCACGGAGGAAGATGAGAATGCGCTCATCACCGGCATACATCAGTGGGAGGAGGAGAAAAAATTTGGCGTAGACCTGCTGCGCCTCTGCTACAAGCACAATGAGGAACTGACCAAAGACATAGAGCCTAACCTAAAGAACTGGGAGATGGACCGCATCGCGACACTCGACCTGGTGCTGATGAAGATGGCCGTCTGCGAGCTGAAGTACTTCCCTACTGTACCGGTCAAGGTATCCATCAACGAGTACATAGACATCTCAAAGATCTACAGTACGCCCAAGAGCAAAGACTTTGTGAACGGAGTACTGGACAAGACGAAACTCCAGCTCATAGAGAAAGGCCTGGTGAATAAACAAGGCCGTGGCCTCGTAGACTCCTGACCTAGTTCTTACTTTGGTAACTATATACTTATCTACCCTAATAAATTGAAATTTTATTGTGTTATTTATCAATGGTTTATGAAATCATCGCAAAAAAGTGGTAATTTAATTTGCTTACTAAGTGATTTCACTTATCTTTGACCTATCAAAACGGTACAAAAATGAAATCAATAAGCTCAAATAGAAATGGCGATGTATTCCAAATTGCAAAACAAGGATTCAGTGTAAAGAAGGTTGCCAAGCAAATACTCTCTGCTCTTGAGAGCGCAGGAGCTATTGTTGAAAGTATTGACTATGCTGCAACGGGGTCGGTATATATCGAACTTGAAAGTGAGGAAAATATTTGCTCTATAAGAATATCTAATCATACAAAGAGGGGCTTTATAGAGGGTGTAGATACACTGAAAGCTATCAACGAACGTAAAATGACAAATGTCCGCAATGAAGTATTTTATTCAACAGATATAGAAATATTAAATACGGATATGAGAAATGAAGTTATTGAAGCACTTAAAAACGGTACGATAAAATTCAAATAATGCAACTCAGAAAGTTTAACAACCTGATTGACCTGCTCACCTTTTTTAAGGATGAGCAGGTTTGTCGTGACTACTTAGAGTTGTCGAGGTGGGGAGATCAATTAGCTTGTCCTTACAAAGACTGCCAGTCGCATAACATCTACAAATACGAGAGTGGTAAGCTATACAAGTGTAATAAATGTATGCGCAAATATAGCGTCCGAGTAGGGACTATGTTTGAAGATAGCAAGGTGCCACTCTCTAAATGGTTCGCAGCTATCTACCTCATCACCGCACACAAAAAGGGCGTATCATCGCTCCAATTACAGCGCGACTTAGGTATCACGCAAAAAACAGCGTGGTTCTTATCGCATCGCATCAGGAAGCAATTAGGGCTTGATCTGAGCGCTGATAAGTTCACAGGGGTAGTAGAAGCCGATGAAACGTTTATGGGTGGCAAGGAAGGCAACAAACACAAGTCTAAGCGTACTAAAGACACACAGGGACGTAGTACGGCTACCAAAACACCTGTATTGGGCGTTATAGAGCGCGGTGGAAAAGTCCGCACCCGCAAGGCTATAGACACATCAAGTAAGTCGATCAACCCATTTATACTGGCTAATGTCGCATTAGGCAGTGAGGTTAAAACAGATGAGTGGTTCGGATATAACCGCCTTGCCTCCGTATATCAGCACACGCGAGTTAATCACAGTTCAGGCGAATATGTCATAGGCGACACGCACACGAATAATATAGAGGGCTTCTGGTCGCAATTAAAGAGGTCTGTCTATGGATGCTATCATAGCGTATCTGCGAAGCATTTACAGCAATATGCGGATGAATCAGCCTTTAGATACAATACCCGCAAGCACTCTGAGAGTGGTCGATTCGATTACTTCTTATCCATAGCTACTACTCACATTACTTATAAACAACTCATTCAATCACATGACATCAATACAACAGCTATCAAGCCTTATAGAGAAGTTGGAACTCAACAAAGCCTATTTGGCGAGTAAAATAGCAATGAACGACAAGACATTTAGAAACAAGCTATCTGCTAATCATAGCGCAAGCTTTACTGATGTTGAGATTAACGCCCTCTGTAATGTACTAATAAAGATGCGTGACGAATTGCAGATAGTTGAGAGTGCTGACCTTAATGATGCACTAAAAATGATGTCAAATAAAGCAGTTTAAAAAAAGCCCAAAAGGGTAGATAGGTATATAGTTGCCCTTACTTTTTATCCTCCTGCACACGATCATCACATATTGCCGTGCATCATCTCCGTTGGCTATTGTCTTTAGCTGATATTGATAGCCCGTACGTGCCTTATTAGTCACCTGGAGCGTATAGTGCTGCAGCGGATCTATCACACTGCGGAAAGAAGAATACACACCCACTGTAGCTGTATCTGCAGCCTCTATATCCAGCCCCATAGCCGCCGCCTGTATATCCTTATACTGGCAGATGAGGTGCAGCGGGTCACTCGTATAGTTTATGACATAGAGTTGCTTTTGCCCCGGTACCGGGGCGCATTCCGCGGGCTTCTGTAGTGTGGTAGCAGGTTTGAGTGCCGGTACTACCGGCTGCGGGCGCTCGGGCATATGGATAGGCCACGGATGTATCTCCCCGTCATTGCCGCGGCTCATATCCTCCTCATGGTCTATCGTGCCATCCGGTTTGAAATAGGTAGTGATATCCGTGTACTGTATCCCGCCGTCGGGCTGCATGGTGTAGTGTGCGCTCGCTACGCCGCCGCCGGCCTGGTAGCGCAGCTCTACATGGCTGGAGCCGTAGCGCTGTCCATAGCTGCGCTCATATATCACAGTCTTATCTTTGCCATATATTTTGAGGTTCTTCCACCGGTCATTGCTTTTGAGATAGCTGATCTGGGTAGAGAGCTGGCCCGTAGTGTAGTAGCAGCGCTGGTACACAGTATCACCTTTTGTGATGGTCCTGCAGGCGTACTGGGCAGATATAGTGCCTGCATATAGCAGGCAAACTACTATGAGCGCGGATAGCTTTTGCATGATGGATGTTTTGCCGGAGCACCTGAAATACTATGCCAAATGTATAGCTGAAAAGTAAAAATATGTTAGCCATAAAAACAAAAGCGGCACCACAGGGGCACCGCTTTCTTGGCTGGTTTTAGGGTTTGGGCCTTTCTTTACATTTACTAAAAAACAAAGTCCTTTATGCTGGTGGTGGATACGTCTCCATCGGTCTTTGCGATAGCAAACATACAGCAGCACTCCTCCCGTCCAAAGTCAAAAAAACGACCAAAATCGGAACTCTGAGCTGCCGTGAGCCATACAGACGGTATATTCTGATCCGTAGTTGCACCGTATATCTGTCGCATTTCTACCATCGCTGTATGCATAGATGTAGCATCTTTGCACTGCACGATTGATCACTAAAACCATAAACAACATGAAGCCCATCTATCCATGCCTCTGGCATAATGATACAGCAGAAGAAGCCGCAGCGCTCTACACTAAAACATTTCCAAACTCCAGAGTGACCAAGACCACCTACTACGGCAAGGGTGCACCACGCCCTGAGGGCAGTGTGATGACCATACACATGGAGCTGAACGGGCATCAGTTTATGATACTCAATGGCGGGCCGTGGGAGAGCTATACGGGTGCCATCTCGCTGGTAGCGCCCTGCGATACACAGGAGGAGATAGACCGCGTGTGGGATGCCCTCACGGCAGATGGTGGCCAGGCAGTACAGTGTGGCTGGCTGAAAGATAAATATGGCGTGAGCTGGCAGGTAGTGCCATCTATGTTTGACAAGTGGATGACGGGAGACCCTGAGCGCTCGGCACGTGCCATGCAGGCCCTATGGAGCATGGTGAAGCTGGACATAGCAAAAATACAGGCAGCCTATGACGGCCAGTAGCCTCAGGCAGCAGTACTAAAGCGCATAAATGCCTCGCGGGTATGCTCTTCGTGCGGAGGCTGATTGACACTGAGCCAATAGCGGAATACGCGCACTAGCGTATCTATAAAGATGGTCACATCCATCGGTTTGATCAGGTAGCTATTGGCACCGAGGCGGTAGCTACGCTCTATATCCGCATCCTGCTCTGAGGTAGATACCACCACCAGCGGCACCTCACGTAGTTTGTCATTGCCCTTGATATACTGCATAAACTCATATCCATCCATCTTGGGCATACGGATATCTGAGAGGATCAGGCGCGGAGGTATATCGCCGCAGTCAGTGAGGCCATTGAGGAAGTCTATAGCATCTGCACCGTTTTGTATGTGCTTGACATGTAGCGGCAGGCCCACCTCACTGATCGCTTGCTTTATGAATAAAACATCATGCGGATTGTCTTCTACTATCAGGATATCTATGAGGGGCTCCATGCGTGAGATATTTCCGGTATGTACCGTTTATCCACACGGATAGTTGCGTAGGGGCACGCATATCTTACAAGTGGCTACTGGTAATATACAACAAGCAAAATGCCCGGCGTTTACGCAGCCTGGTGGTAGTCCAGTGCACGAGTGCTCTCGGCGGGGCCAAAGGCCTTTTTCACTGACTCTCCTGTCAGCGTCACGCAGAGCAGCAGCAGCTTCTCCATATCAGGTACACGTATACGCACCGTGCTGATCACACTGGCCGGCGTGTGCCGTATACGGGCAAAGAGCCTCATGTAATATTTATATGCCAGCATCACGCCTCCCCGCGCACCTACCGGTAGCTGGCGTATGCCCTCCAGGGCCAGTGCAAAGTCATGTGCTATCTCCTGCTCTATCTGCTGCTTGGCCGCATCGCCGAAACGGGCGAAGTCTATACCGGGAAAGTATACCCTGCCACGCTCGTCAAAATCGCTGCCCATATCGCGCAGGAAGTTGACTTTCTGAAAGGCCGCCCCCAGCGCACGTGCCGATGGCTCCAGCCTGGCATACATTTCCTTGTCACCTTCGGTGAAAATATAGAGGCACATCAGCCCTACCACCTCGGCAGAGCCATAGATATACTCCTCGTAGCCCTCACGGCCATAAGCGGTCTCATACAGGTCCATCTCCATACTGCGAAAGAAGGCCTCCGTCAGGTCCAGCGGTATCTGGTAGCGGTTCACCACCAGCTGGTAGCTTTGCAGGATCGGATTGAGGCTGATGCCATCGCGGATAGCCTCATAGGTATCTGCCTTAAACTTGGCCAGCAGCGCCTTCTTGTCAAAATCATGAAACGTATCTACTATCTCATCAGCATAGCGCACCATGCCATAGATACCGTAGATCGCATCGCGCAGGCGCGGATGCAGTGTGCGGATACCGAGTGAGAAACTGGTACTGTAGGCCTGGGTCACGAGCTTGCTGCAGGCAGCGCTGGTTTTGACAAATAGGTTAAACATGAGCGGGAGTTTTAGTGAGTGTATTTGTTTTCGATAGTTGTTTCATCAGGTCGCGGGCTGCTATCTGGCCGGAGATGATGGCGGGCGGCACACCCGGTCCGGGCACGGTCAGTTGGCCTGCATAGAGCAGGTTCTTCACCTTGGCAGAGCGCATCTTAGGCTTCAGTATCGCGGTCTGCATCAGGGTATTGGCCAGGCCGTATGCATTGCCCTTGTAGGCATGGTAGTCGCTCTCAAAGTCGCGGATGCAGTAGCTCCTTTGTACAACGATCCTGTCGCGGAAAGGTTGACCGATACGCTGCTCCAGCCTTGAGATCATGATGTCAAAATATTTGGCCCTCATCTCCTCAGTGTCTTCCAGTCCGGGTGCCAGTGGCATGAGCAGGAAGAGGTTTTCACTGCCCTCAGGCGCTACACCGGCATCTGTCACAGACGGTGCACACACATAGAAGAGCGGTGCCGATGGCCACTGAGGGTCGCTGTATATCTCTTTGGCATGCACCGCAAAGTCCTCGTCAAAGAACAGGTTGTGATGCAGCAGGCCCGGTAGCCTGCGGTCTACACCCAGGTAGTAGATCAGTGCAGAGGGAGACATCGTGCGGTCATCCCAGTACTGCTCATCATAGCGGCGGTACTGAGCGGGCAGCAGCGCCTGCTCGGTGTAGTGGTAATCAGAGGTGGCTATCACAGCATCTGCCTTATAGCGCACGGCACCGCAGATCACGCCCGTGGTTTTACCATTGGTCACATCTATACCTGTCACCTCAGAGCCGGTGATGATCTCTACGCCCTGCTCCTCTGCTATGCGCACCATGGCGCGGATGATCTCATACATACCGCCCATGGGATACCACGTACCGAGCACCAGGTCGGCATAGTTCATCATGCTATAGAGCGCGGGTGTGGTCTCCGGTGTAGCGCCGAGGAAGAGCGACGGAAACTCCAGGATACTCACCAGCAGCGGGTCTTTAAATTTAGACCGGATCACCTTCTTCAGCGAATGGAACATCTGCAGACGGGTAGTACCCATCAGCGTGCTCAGGTCAAAGAACTCTGTGATAGAGTCGCTCAGGCGGTGTACGTGGTCGCTCATGGCTATATCGTACTTTACCTTTGCCTCATCCAGAAAGGCTCTCAGCTTCTCTCCAGCTCCTTTTTCGCTGCTTTCAAAAAACGCGATGAGGCTGTCATACGCCGCAGGTACATCTGCCCCGGCGCCCTCCGTAGCAAAGACCCTGTAGGATGGATCAAGCCTTTTCAGATCGTAAAAGTCTGATGCAGTATGCGCAAACTGGCGATAGTAGTCCTCAAATACATCGGGCATCCAGTACCAGCTAGGTCCCATGTCAAAGGTGAACCCCTTCTCGTGGTATAGCCTGGCGCGGCCACCCGGCTGCTCGTTCTTCTCCAGTATGGTCACACGGTATCCCTGCTGTGCCAGTGTACTGGCTGCGCTGAGTCCGGCAAATCCCGAACCTATGACGATCACGTGTTGGACTTTTCCCATAATGAGGTTAGTTAAGATACGCTGCATTTTCTATGCCCATTGCACGCAGGCGTGTTTGCAATTCTTTCCGGGCAGAGTGGATGCGGCTTTTTACGGTACCGATAGGCAGGTGCAGCTGCTCTGCTATCTCCTGGTATTGAAAGCCGGAGAAGTACATCAGGAAGGGCCTCGTGAAGTCGCTATTGACCGTCTCCATGGCATGGCTGATCTCCTGAGAGAGGAAGTTTCTGTAGGAGCCGTTGACCTCTGTGCGAAAGGTCTCCCGCACCTCGCGGTCGCCGTCTCCTATAGGCTGCACGATCTTTTTCTTGTGATAGTCGTTGATAAAAATGTTGCGCATGATAGTACTCAGCCAGGCTTTGAGGTTGGTGCCTTGCTGGTATTTGTCCTCATTGCGCAGGGCGCGGTAGTAGGTCTCCTGTATCAGGTCCTCGCTGCGCGTAGCGCTGCCTGTCAGGTAAAAAGCCAATGACTTCAGGTTGGGCTCGTACTGTAAAAGTTGCGTTGCAAATTCCATTTTGTCTAACTTTTGTAATACAAATTTAAACAGATAAAATCCATTTTGTTTAGCTTTTTGGTAAAAAAAATAAACAAAATAATTCCACGCACTCAATCGATTGAATGTCAGAACACTAAAATGGAAGCGTTTAAAAAATCAGGAGATGGCGTCCTTGAGATCAGGGACAGAATTGACAACAGTGATGTTGGCCGCCAGGGCGAGCTCCGGCTGGGCCAGGCGGGCACCTCCGGCCAGGATGCGCGTACCGGTATACATCTCTGCCAGCCGGTGCAGATAGTCTCTGGTACTCATCGTTTCCTGCTCTATAGAGATATAGGTGACCAGCACATCCGGGCGGAAGGCATCACGTACATATAGCAGGTCCTCTATCGGCACATCGCTACCCAGATAGATCACCTGCTGGCCGCGCAGCCGCAGCAGGTACTCGGTGAATAGCAGCAGCGTCTCATGGCTCTCACCCTCAGGCAGGAAGAGGACATAGCGCTTTTTATCCGGTTTCTGAGGTGTCTGTACGCGGTCTATGGCCGCGAGCAGCTTTCTGCGGAGCAGATTGGTGACAAAGTGCTCCTGCGCCGGGCGTATAGTGCCGGCAGTCCATAGCACCCCTGTGCGCATCATAAAAGGGAAGAACAAACGCACGCAGGTATCTTCAAAACCAAACTTATTGGTGAGCTGGTTGATCACTTTCTCAAAGGCATCTGCCTCAAAGTCTATCATAGCCCGGACCAGCCGGTCGGTCTGGTCATCGGTATCGCCCTCGTCTGTGCTGCGCAGTATCTCTGCGTTCAGCTCCTTCTCGCTCATGTGTGCTATGCGCGAGATCTTGAATCCCTTGCGGTTCAGCGTACTGATATTGAGTATCAGCCGGAGCTGGTAGTCATCATAGTAGCGGATATTGGTATCGGTGCGCTGTGGCTTCAGAAAGTCATAGCGCTTCTCCCAGATACGTAGCGTGTGCGCCTTGATACCTGATAGTACCTCTACATCCTTGATCGAATACTGACCCATTATACTATACCCGCTGTGTGATCAAAAATAGTCATAGGCGGTCCATAGTTCCATGCGCTCATATGCATAGGCGTATGTGCAAAGCACACATCGGCCACCAGAAATAAGGACAGGACGATGAGGTAAATGATAGCTGCCTTATTGCTATGATCGCGCCAGAGAGCTATATACAGGCACTGCAGTACGATAGCTACGGCAGCCCAGGTCACATAGTTCATCAGCGGGGGCACCCCGCCCTGCTCCCACACCCAGAGGTGATGCGCCGTGGCAAAACGCTCTAGCAGGATGTCTATACCTACCATGAGCAGGGCCGCTGCAGCGATCCGCGCGGCGGTATGATGAAACAAGGCCGCAGCGAGTGTACCGGTACATATAGATAGCAGTACCCAGTTCAGCCCTATGACCAGCGGCACACCCAATAGCCACGGACCAGCTATACCTGCATAATGATAGTCTCCAAAGAGCCAGCCACGCTGCACCCCTATGATCTCTGCTACCATGGCCACCACCAGCGCCACACCGGCAAAGACTACCTGTAGTCCCGGCCACCGGCTGTACATACCCAGCACCAGTACGAAGCTGATGAGCATATTCACCCAGGCTATCTGCTCAAACCACGAGCCATATGCGCCACTGTGCAGGCCTATGATACCCACCAGCTGCAGTACCACCAGCACTACGGTCACTACCTGTAGCCGGATGTCAGAGACAGTTCTCTTCATATGAGTGGCAATACTAGCCATAAATAGCATTATACGGTGAGAACAAGGCTATAATGAAAAGGTTCGCCGAAATAAATTTTAACAGTCGAACATTTCCTCGGCTCAGTTGTTTTCCGAGACAATGAGCTGATGTATTATGAAAGTAGCATTGATCACCGGAGTGAGTCGCGAGACCGGCCTGGGCTATGAGACAGCCAGGCAGCTTTCCAGCCTGGGGTATTATGTGATCATCACCGCCAGAGACGTCTATCAGGCTAAACTACTGGCAGGCCCCGCCAATCTACAAGCCGAGCAACTGGACGTGACCGACCCCGACAGTATCGACGCTCTACGTAGAACCATAGAAAATGACTACGAGAAAATAGACGTATTGATCAATAATGCCGGTGCCTACTATGATCAGGGCAATCGTGCCATGCAAACCGACCCGGCATTAGTACACCAGGCCATTGACATCAATTTGCTGGGTGCCTGGCGCATGATACGGGCATTTGCCCCTTTGCTCCTGAAAAGTAGCAGCCCGCGCATCGTGAATGTATCGAGCGGCGCAGGCTCCTTTCACGATCCTGCCTTTGGCATCACAGCGCAGCCCGGAGCAGTACCTGTCTACAGTATGACGAAGGCCGCCCTCAACGCACTGACTGTGCATATCGCAGAAGAACTTAAATACACCCGCATCAAGGTCAACGCAGCTTGTCCTGGCTTTACAGCTACCTATGAAGGTACCGAAGCGTATGGGGCACGGCCGGTGAGTGACGGTGCCAAAGGAATCGTCTGGGCTGCTACCCTACCTGATGACGGCCCGACCGGCGGCTTCTACAGAGATGGACAGCAGATAGACTGGTGATCGTACCGCTCTGCCATCAGTAGCTGATGACCACCCCCAGCCCAGGCTGCAGTACGCCGGATGTATTGGCCAGCAGGTTTGGTATATAGCGGGTAGGATCAGATGGGTCTATCACGGGTTGCCCGTTAGCATCGCGCTTGATGGTAAACAGGTCTTGCTGCTTCTGCTTGTAGAAGTACACATTCTGTATATCCAGGTAGAGCTCCACAGCCAGAGACTTGAGGTACCACTTCTTAGTCACACGCACATCCAGCTGGTGAAACCACGGCAGCCTCAGGGAGTTTTGTTTATTGTAGTCAAATACCCCGGTCGGATTGGCGGTATAGACCGGTATCAGCGTAGAGTAGGCTATATTGTAAGGGGTGTAAGGAGAACCTCCCTGCACGCGCAGCCTTGCTCCCAGCTCCCAGTTACGCTTAAATTTCTTGCCCGCAGTGAAGCTGATGATGTGGCGCGTATCCCAGCTGGAGGAGCGGTACACGCCATATTTATCCTGAAACTGGCTCCAGAAAAGCGTGTATGACAGGATGCCAAACCAGCCTTTGTACAGCTTCTGCTCAAAGAGGAACTCACCACCATAGGCGCGGCCTTTATTGGTGCTTTGTGCAGGGCTATTGCCCACCACCCCAAAGTTGCTGCCCAGGTTGGCCAGGGAGATAGAGTCGTCCAGCAGGAACGGTACATTGTAGTATTGTTTGAAGAAACCCTCTACTGAGATGCGGCTGTTATACTTTGTCGTATACTCTATGCCTGCCACTACATGTATATTGCGCATATAGGTGAGCCTCTTCTGATTGACCAGCGCACCGGTCGTATCGCGGTAGCCCATCACCGTATAGGCCGGGGTCTCATGATAGTAGCCGGTATTAAAGTTTAACCGCAGGCGCTCCAGTATAGCATAAGATAGTGCAAATCGTGGTGACAATTGATTGAGGGGGTTCAGCATACTGCTGTTGTACGTATTGCCATCCAGACGCATACCGAGTGAGAGCGTGAGCCTGTCCTTTGCTACCGTCTTGCTCACCTGAGAGAAGAGTCCATAGCGGTAGATATCGAGCCTGGTCAGATAGTCATACCTGAAGTAAGGCCCCTGAAACTGCGAGCGGTTGTAATAGTGGTCCCACTCCAGATTGCCGCCCGCATTGATCTTCCAGCCTTTGTCGCGCATGGTCCACTCCAGCCGCGCCTTGGTCTCTGCCTGCGTGGAGCGGTAGTACTGGGTGCGGGTAGAGTCTTTGCTATTGTCCTTATACTTGTCTATCTGGTTGAAAAGCTCACTACTGCTCACCACCGCCTGCAGGTAGCTATTGGCAAAGTAGTGGGTGTACTTGAGGCCATTGGTGGTGCTCTGCTGGTTATTGACGGGTAGTATCAGCAGCAGGTATTTATTGGCATCAGTCTTATTTGCATTGAGATTGAGCCGGAAGATATCTATCGCATTCAGGCTGAGAAAGGCCAGCTCATCCTTGGGCGTGATCTTCCAGCGCAGTTTTACCTGTCCGTCATTATAGTTGGGAAAGATCGGCACATTGATCAGCTTGAAAAACCAGTCATAATAAGACGAGCGCCATGAGAGCAGCAGGGTCGCTTTCTTCTTTTTATCGAGTGGACCCTCTGCCGAGAATGCAGCATCAGTGATGCCCAGCGCTGCAGCAGCCCCCCACCTGTCCTCGCGGCCATCGCGTAGGCGGATGTCCATCACTGAGCTGAGCACATTGCCCCGGTCAGCCGGGAAAGCTGATGAGTAAAAATTGACCTCGCGGATAAAATCTACATTGATCAGGCCCTGCGGTCCGCCGGAGCCGCCCTGTGTGACGAAGTGGTTGATATTGGGTATCTCTATATCATCGAGGTAAAATTTGTTCTCCGCCGTAGAGCCTCCGCGTATGATCAGGTCATTGCGGAAGCCTGTACTGAAGCCTACACCCGGTAGCGATTGTATTACCCGTGATATGTCCCGGTTGCCGCCCGGGTAGCGCTGTATTTCATTTACACCTATCGTACGGATAGATACGGGGCTCTCCTCTTTGCGCTGAAAGGTGCTGGTGGTCACCTCTACTTCTTTGAGCTTCTCGGTGCTGCTCTCCAGGTCTGCATTGACTATGGCAGGCTTTGAGTTCGTTACTTCTACTTCAAATACAGTCTTGCTCGTATAGCCCACGTTGGTGATCTTTACATTATAAAAGCCGGGCTTGAGGTTCTTGAGTTCATACTCGCCTTTCTCATCTGTCTGTGTGCCTATGGTAGTGCCATCCAGCGCCACAGTGGCAAAGTCAAGGGGATCATTGGTGCCGGCCACTGCTACACGGCCACGGATGATACCTGTCTGGGCCGCTGCAGTGAGGGATATACAGAGGCATAGGAGGATTAGAAGCTTGTTCATGTGGGGCTAAACAATCTTGTGGTGTAATGGTTATGTACATGAAACATTATAAGCCCCTGTTTGTTCACTACTTGCACCAAAAATATCAATGAGCGCCCTTAAGAAGAAATCATGGAACCGGCTCGACCTACCCGTGTACAGTGTGGCCAGTCATGATGGCACTCAGCACAACATGAATATCTGCACCTATGCCTCACAGGTATCCATGCAGCCCAAGCGATACATGGTGGCTGTCTATAAGGGTACGAAGACACTGGACAATATATCCGGACAAGGCAGTTTTGTGCTACAGATACTGAGCACAGCTCACCTCAACCTGATCAACCGTTTGGGCAAGCAAAGTGGCCATACAAAAGATAAGCTAAAAACGATCAGCAGGCGGCTCACAGACTACCATGGCTACCGGATACTGGCTGATGCGCTGGCGGTGATCGAGCTACGAGTCCTCTCACTGACCGATGCCGGCGATCATGTGCTGGCGCTGTGCGACGTAGTGAGCTATCGCAATATAAGTGAAGGTGAATCCCTGATGCTGCACCACCTGCGCGACAAGAAACTAATAGCCATATGATGCCGCAGCTACTGACCCGATACGCAGATATCCTGGCTGCCGTAGACCGCGTAGATGCCACAGCCTATGCCCGCACGCGCAACTATACCGATGGTGCCGTGAGCTATCTCTCACCATATATCTCGCGGGGTGTCATTTCTCTGCCGTATGTGAGGGAGCGCATACTGAGCAGGTATAGCAGGCAGCAGGCATATACCTTTATCTTTGAGCTGGCGTGGCGGGAGTACTTTCAGCGGCAGTGGTATCAGCTGGGAGATCAGCTATGGTCTGATATCAAAGGTCCTCAAATGGGTGTAGCGCATCATGGTGTGCCAGACGCACTGATAAATGGCGCTACCGGCATCACAGCCATAGATACTGCCATAGAGCAACTCTATACTACCGGCTATATGCACAATCATGTGCGCATGTATGTAGCGTCTATAGCCTGCAACATAGGCCACGCGCACTGGTCACAGCCTGCGCGCTGGCTCTACTATCATCTCGCAGATCATGATTTGGCCAGCAATACCATGAGCTGGCAGTGGGTAGTGGGTACCTTCTCGGCAAAGAAATACTACTGTGACCAGGGCAATATCAATAAGTACTGCCATACACAGCAGCGAGGCACTTTCCTGGATGTACCATATGAGCGGCTTCCTGATCTCGCTATACCGGAAATACTCAAAGCACACTCCGTACCGGGACTTCACACCATACTGCCGGACACACCTGCACCACAGTTTTACTATGACAAGCCGCTGCTGATCTACAATGCTTGCCACCTCGACCCGCTCTGGCGCGCAGACATGGATGCCAATCGGGTACTCTTGCTGGAGCCGGAGCATTACCGCAAGTATCCGGTATCACCACACGTATTATCATTCATACTGCGGCTGGCAGAAAACATACCGGGAATACAGTTATTCTGCGGAAGCATAGAGGACTTGATACGTACGGGGAACTTTCCGCAGGTCTATACCAGGCAACATCCCACTACCCTGCATTATCTCGGCATCAAAGATGAACCGGATTGGCTATTCCCGCAGGTAGATAAGGTGCCGGGCTCATTTATGTCGTACTGGAAGAAGTGTGAAAAGTATCTTTGATCCTATGACAGCCTGAGACTACCCATACCCCCGTCTATGTGGACTACTTGCCCTGTCATCCATGCAGCATCAGTGAGCAGTAGCGTAGCCATAGCTGCTATATCGCCGGGCGTACCGATCCGCCCTAGCGGGTGACGCTGCCCAGAGGCTTTGATTTTATCATCTGTAGAAGTGAGCCGCGCGCTCAGCTCTGTCTGTACCAGTGAGGGTGCGATACAGTTCACGCGTATGCGCGGTGCCAGGTCTGCAGCCAGCGATCTGGTCAGCCCTTCTATCGCACCTTTAGCAGCGCTGATCGATGCATGAAAGGGCATGCCCGTCTGCACTGCTACGGTACTAAAGAGCACAATGGACGGTGCAGCAGCAGTCTTGAGCGCCGGCAGGAAATACTGGATCGCATGTACCGCGCCCATTACATTCACGCGGTAGTCCGCGAGAAAGTCTTCCGTAGTCAGCCGGTGAAAAGGCTTCAGCGTAATACTGCCGGGGCAATACACCAACCCGTCTATCGCTGCAGGCCACTCTCCTGCCGGTGCTGTATCGCTACTGGCATCCCATACCGAGTGCGAGACATTTTTGATACCTTCCAGGTTCCGCTCACTGCGCGAGAGTACGTGAACATTATGTCCGGCAGCAGAGAGCCGCTGCACGATGTCCAGCCCTATGCCGGCGGTACCGCCTATGACGATATAATGTCCCATATCCGGCCTATTTATTCAAACCACAGTACGCCAGAAACTCGTTGCGCGTCTGCTCATTGAGAAACCTGCCGCTAAAGCTGGAAGTGACCGTAGAGGAACTGGTATCGCCTACTCCACGGGATGACACACAGAGATGCTGTGCATCTATCACTACTGCCACGCTGTCCGTCTGTGTGGCTTCCTTGATCGCCTCTGCTATCTGTATAGTGAGGCGCTCCTGTACCTGAGGGCGCTTGGCGTAGTATTGTACCAGACGGTTGATCTTGCTGAGGCCTATCACCTGTCCATTGCTGATATAGGCTACGTGTGCACGGCCTATGATCGGTACAAAGTGGTGCTCACAATTGCTGTAGAAAGCGATGTCCTTCTCCACCAGCATCTCGCGGTATTTGAACTTGTTTTCAAACACGGCGATCTTAGGTTTATTGGCAGGATTGAGTCCGCTGAATATTTCCTTGACATACATCTTGGCTACCCGGTGTGGCGTGCCGCGCAGGCTATCGTCCTCCAGGTCCAGGCCGAGTATCTGCATGATCTCTGCAAACTTCTCCTCTATCAGCTCTATCTTCAGGTCATCATCCATGGCAAAGGCATCTGCGCGGAGTGGTGTCTCTATAGAGGTCATCACATGCTCATCGCCCATCTGATCTGCTTCGTCACGGTCCACTTTTACTTTCAGCATCGGTTACTTTTTCTGTCTAAACATCAGCGCGGCTCATTTTGTTCGAGCCGGAGCTGTTACGTGCTGCTATACTTTGCAGCACCTCGTAGAGGCAAATATTTATACCGAGCAGTAAAGCGCCGTAGAGGAAATCCTCTACGGGAATACTACCGATGCGTACACCGCAGTTTTGACGATCATCATAGCTGACTACAGGCAGTGCAGTCAGTATGCCATTGACTATCAGCATAGGTATGATACTGATAAAGAATGCCAGTACAAACCCCTCCAGCTGCACAGCACCCAGCAGCCATACTGACACAGGCAGCAGTACGGCCATACCCAGCGTGACCGACAGCGTGTAGGCATGGCCTATAGATAGGTATGCTAGTACACCGGCAACCACGGCTACAAAGATCAGTATGCTTCCCAGCCGCTCCGGCAGCCATTGTTTGGGCTTATAGCACAGCACATTCTCATAGATGAAAACACAAGAATATGGTACCGTGATAAAGAACAACACCTCCTCCAGCGGCAGCGACCACATATCGAATCCCAGCGTGTACCGATGATTGAAACTCCACACACCTGCCAGCGTGAAGTAGTGGTCCCACACGATAAAGATAGCAGCCGTGATGAGCATAGCTGGCACCAGGTACTTCCACTTTTTGTAAAAGGCCACACGGCTATCAAAGGAGAAAACCAGCGGCATCACCACAGTAAAAAAATCTATGAGCAGGTAGGTGTATTTCATATCGATGCTTCTTTGACCACAAACATCAGGCCTTATTGTTTTCTTCTATGATACCATCTATGATCCGTGCCGATAGCAGGCAGAGCGGCACACCACCGCCGGGATGCACACTACCCCCACAAAAGTAAAGTCCATCTATGTTCCGGCTAAAATTAGGATGGCGCAGAAAGGCTGCCAGAACATTATTGGAGCTGCTGCCGTATAGAGCGCCGAGGTACGATCCCGTCTTGCTGTCTATGGTGGCGGGGTGATTGACCGTCTCGGTGGCGATGCATACGGCTATGTCGGTATTTAGTTCTTTACTCAGTCTGGCTATCACATTTGCGCGGACGCGGGCAGCTACAGCATCCCAGTCTTGCCCTGCATCATGTGGTGCATTGATGAGGACAAACCAGTTCTCCCCTCCTGCAGGTGCGTGGGCTGGCTGCTTCTTTGAGCTGATATAAAGGTATATGGTCGGATCGTCACAGATATTACCCTCTGCGCTCAACTGTCGAAACTCCTCCGCATAGTCTGCGCTGAAGAAGATATTGTGCAGGTCCAGCTCCAGGAAGGTCCGGTTCATACCCCAATAGAAAATGATAGCCGATGAGGAGCGCGGCTGATCGAGATAGCGCGTGGGGGCTTTCTGCTCAGGCATCAACTTGCGATAGGTGTAGACGATGTCCATATTGCTCACCACGATATCTGCCGGGATGAATACGCCATGCGCCTCTATGCCGGTAGCTCTGCCCTGCTCTATCCGGATGGCAGTGACAGGGCAAGAGGTGACGAACTCTACACCCATATCCAGCGCGAGCCGGTGCAGGCTGCGCGTGAGCATCGGCATACCATCCTGCAGAAAGTACGCTCCCTGATTATACTCCAGTTGTGAGATCACATTCAGCGTGGCGGGTGCCAGGTAGGGATCGGAGCCATTGTAGGTAGCATATCGGTCAAAGAGCTGCACGATACGTGGATCGGAGAATGCAGTCGCATTGGCCTGATGCATATGGCCACCTATGCCGATGCGCGGCAGGTTTGCTAATGCTCTGAGGGCAGTACGCGTGGCATAGGTTTGCCAGCGGTGCAGAGAGTTGAAGAGGAAGATATCTTTTGTGACCTCATACATCTTTGCCACGCGGCGTAGGTAGTGTGTGATCTTTGTCGCCGGTTCACCGGTCCGCTCCTCCACCTCCGTAGCAAAGCGCTCTGTATCTGCCCATGCATCGAGCCGTGTACCATCTGCATAGAAGTAGCGGCATACAGGGTCTATGCGCGAATAGGTATAATACTGTGCGGGGTCCCGCCCGCAGAGTTGAAACAACTCATCCAGCAGCTCCGGCATCGTAAATAGCGAAGCGCCAAAACCCCAGCTATAGCCATCCTGCTCTATGCGGTGCACCTTGCCGCCTACGTCGGGATTCTGCTCATACACGGTGACGCGATGACCGCGATGCGCGAGGCGGATAGCTGTGGCCAGGCCACCTATACCAGATCCTATGACTACGGCTGTACTGATAGACTACTGATTTATTTAAGCTAATAGACCTTTGGTCGGTACGCTGATGAGTTCGTTTTCACGGAGCCCCTCTTGTCGCATGATATGATTGGCAGCCAGCGCTCCTGAGGTGTAGGCGGCCTCCATGAGCATGGTACAGTTGTCCATGCGCACCCAGTCTCCCGCCACGTAGAAACCGGGCACCTCTGTGACCACCTCCGGCCTCGAGGCATACTGCCCGGTGTGAAAGGCCGGGAAGTCATCACGGTGCTGCATATACTCATGCCTGATGCTCATGCCCCGCAGCTCCGGGAAGTAATGATATAGCTCGTCGAGCAGCTGTCTGCGTATCTCTGCATCATCACGCATATCATCCGGCAGCGCGTAGCTGTGCAGCTCAAAGATACCCCCCTGATGCTCACGGCTCCACTGCGCGGACTCTTTCTCCATCTTGTGATAGAGAGTGACACTATCGAGGCAGCGCAGCCTGTCAGTGAAGATAAAGAACGGCAGCGAGAGGTCTGCCTCAAAGCGATCGGTCCAAACGCGCAGCACTGCATAGCGGTTGGTCTGCTTCAGCGAGGTGAGCGCTGATAGCGTGGCACTATATTGCTCGAAGCCCTGTGCCGACTGCATGAGCCGCTTGGTGTGCTTCACATCCGTACAGAGTACGCAGTAGTCGTACGCTGAGCCATTTACCTCAAATCCTTCACTGGTCTTTGTCAGACTGGTCACGGGACTATTGAGATGGATGTAGGCCTTATGCTGACGGAGGAAATTCTCGCAGTATGAGAGGAAGCTGTGCTGAAAGTCATCATCCAGTACATCGTAGAGCAGGCCTTCTTCATTGCTCAGAAAGTAGAAGTGGAAGCTCTTGATGAGCTCTGCCATAGACATATCTTCCGGCTCAGCAAAAAAGGCGCGGGAGAAGGAACTGAAGATAAGCCGCATCCTATCATTCATCCGCGTGCGGCGTGCAAAATCAGCAAAGCTGACCTTGTCATACTTTTTGTACGTCTTCTTGAAATCAAAGCGCAACAGGTCTATCATAGGCAGGCTGAAAGGACTCACGAAGGTCTGCCATGAGAAGACACCATAGCGCCGCATATCCAGGATATTCATGACCGGCACGCGGCTCAGGTCTTTAAAGCCTTGCTTCTTGTCTTTATCAAAGAGTACGATATAGTCATCTATCGGGATGAGGTGCTTATCCGCACCTATTTTTTTCAGAAATGCGCGTAGATTGAAGTACTGGCGGAAGAAGCCATGAAAGCCATGCTCAGCGCGTAGCGTCTCACCGTGACTCTCAAATTGCCAGCTACCCACCTTGCCACCGAGGAAGTGTTCCTTCTCATACAGGTGCACCTCAAACCCCCATTCTGCCAGATTGCACGCAGTGCTGATGCCGGCTATGCCCGCGCCGATGACAGCCACGCGTCTGGGCGTAGTGGCTGTATAGGGCAGGGCGGGGTCAGAATAGCTGAGTGGCTGGCGGTAGTGGTGCAGCTTCTTTCTGATCAGGTCTTGTAGCATCAGTGCGTATGTTTTTATTCCAGAGGCGGGTGAATTCAAAGGTCAGCTCGTCAGGGCGTATCAGCATATCATTGAGCTGGCGGCGGTCATGCCAGTATTTATTACTCTCCAGAAAGGCGATATCTTCCTCTACGATCTGCATGCTCTTACGCAGCATAAACCACTTGGCGAACCATGGATTGTAGCGGAAGATGCGATGCCAGGTAGTGATCTGTATCATCATGACATGCTCCTCATCTACCTGGTAGAAGTGCTCATAGATGACCATGCGGCGCGACGGCATGTGCAGGTGGGCAGGAAAGCGCAAGTCCAGCATACTGCTATGCGGGCACCAGAAGCCAAAGTGCGCCTCTACCTTATCCTGAAAGCCGAAGTAGAACTTCTCAAAGATGCTGCCCTCGTTATCCCGCATATACCAGCCGTGCAGAGACCGATCTGTGATACTGAGGTGATAGTCCGGCTTTTCGTTATGGAGGTTGCCCATCAGGGTCTTGATGCTCTTGCGGTGTACGTGGTTGATATGGTGGGAGTCAAAGAGACTCTCGGCCACGAGCTTGATATTGGCTTTGATCACATGATAGTTATACACCATCGGCCACTCGTCCAGCTCTTTGAATGGGGGTATTTCTTCAAACTCGGCGAGTAGCGGATCGCCTACGAAGACCCATACGCATTTATATTGGACCTTCACCGGATACTGCCTGACACAGGCCGCACGGGGAATTTTCTCATCAGGCCCCAGAGAGGGTATGAGTCCGCAGCGTCCATCTGCGCCAAACTCCCAGCCGTGATAGCCGCACTTCATACGTTCCCCCTTTACGTAGCCGAGCGAGAGCTGTACATTGCGGTGACAGCAGCGGTTCTCCAGTGCAGCTACCTGCCCGGAGTCGGTACGGTAGATCAGGATATCCTCGCCGCATATCATGCGGCTCATGTGCCCCCCGGGCTGTAGCTCGTCTTCAAAACAGGCGAGGTACCAGTGGTTTTTGATCAGGTGCATGGTAATTGGGTATGAAACAACCATGCCGTGTTGTTTGTTCGGCTTCTGCTCATACACACATTTGTAAATCATAAGCCCCCGCACGGTGGCGGGGGCTCCGATGTCTGGGTGACTGGACTTGAACCAGCGACCTCTTGCACCCCATGCAAGTGCGCTACCAGACTGCGCTACACCCAGGTAAGACAGGGTTGCCCTCTCCTACCCAGTGCTGCATGTAGAGGTGTGTACCATCCAGACACCGCAAATATATCAATCCGCCACCAGTAGCAAAAGGATCGCAATCCCGTTTATCTCCCATCTTAATTAACGTTATCAAAACCAAAACTCCCGTTTTACGTTAGTATATTTGTATATACTATAAGTAAACCACTGGGAGGTAATAATGGAACGGGAAGTAGTCTCTATCAAGCGGAAGGCATTTAAGATCAACCTGGAAAACTCTATCTACGGCACCTTTGCCGAGATCGGCGCGGGTCAGGAGGTGGCGCGGACGTTCTTTCAGGTGGGTGGCGCCTCAGGTACCATAGCCAAGACGATGTCTGCCTATGACATGACCTTCTCTGACTCTATCTATGGCGAGGAGGGCTCCGGCCGCTATGTGAGCGAGAGCCGTGTGAAGCGCATGCTGGCCCACGAGTACGAGCTGGTAGAGAACCGCCTCACAGATGACAAATACCTGCACCGCCGTTTCTTTGCCTTTGCCGATACCTGTACTACTATCAACTATCACCGCAATAACGATCCGCACTGCTGGATGGGGCTGCGGTTTCAGCTGGTGCCGCAGGGGCCGGTGAATGAAGTGATCATGCACGTGCGGCTGAAAGAGAACGATGCCCTGCTGCAGCAGCGCACCATAGGCGGCCTGGGTGTCAACCTGATCTATGCCTGCTACTGGTACGCGCAGGATATGGATGCCTTTGTAGGCTCTCTGATGGATAACCTCACCACTGACCAGGCAGAGATAGACATGCTGCGTCTCACAGGCGCTGACTTTGCCTCGGTAGACAATCGCCTGCTGGCGCTGATGCTGGTGAAGAAAGCCTTTACCAGCGGTACGATCTTTGGCCCGGACAAGGAGGTTTATCAACCAAAGGACATCCTCTACAAACGCAACATCCTGTGTCTGCGCGGCCGCTTCCGCCCGGTGACCAAGGTAAGCGAGGATATGTTCAATGCCGGCGTGCAAACCTTCAAAGAGTGTTTCCCCGACTGTCAGAATGATCAGCTACTCGCCCTCAGCGAGCTCACGATCAATAACCTCGAGGCCAATGCCGGCTTTGATGACAAAGACTTTCTGGACCGGACAGATATACTCTGCAGCCTGGGCCACACCGTGATGATATCTAACTGCCAGAAGCACGATACCCTGCTGGCATACCTGCGCCGCTGCAGGCCCAAGAATATCGGCGTGGTGATAGGTGTGATGAACCTCATGGAGCTGCTCAACGAGGACCACTACGCTGATCCGCAAAGCGAAATACTGCACTACTTTGGCGAGATATTCCAGCGCAATACTAAGATGCTGGTCTACCCATACCAGCCTACTGCAGATGCCCCTCTCATCACGCTGGAGAACTACCCGATCTCTGAGTCTCTCACACATCTCTTTGCCTACCTGAAGGCCTGCCACTTCCTCATAGATGTGAAGGGCTACGATCCTGCCCTGCTGCAGATCTTCTCCAACAATGTGATCCAGATGATCAAGAGTGGAAAAGAAGGCTGGGAGCAGTATGTACCGGACTTTGTAGCCGAGTACATCAAGGCGCGCTGCCTCTTTGACTATCCGTGTGAGGTGAAGCATTGATCACCTCTCCCTAAATCCCTCTCCAAAGGAGAGGGACTTTAATACAAGCCCATCCAAGCCTTTCCCTAAAGGGAAGGCTTTAATACAAGCAGGCTCTTCAGTTGAGTTGACTTTCGCATTTCTAAAAAAATCACAACAGGGTAACTGTGTAGCCGTGTATTTTATGGAACTTTGAGCCATCCATAGTCTTTGTCATATATCACTGACGTGATAGGCATTGATTCACTAAACACACATGTATGAAGGTAACAACCCTACTGGTGGCGCTGCTAGTCACCACTGCCGCCACGGCGCAAACTATTACAAAGAACATTGACTCAAAGGTCACGCGCGTGACGGTCTTCCCGCAGGGCGCCCAGGTCACTCGTGTGACACAGGCATCCATAGCTGCGGGGCGCAGTGAGCTGACCTTTACCGGCATCTCGCCCTATATGGACCAGAGCAGCCTACGCGTAGAGGCCAGCGGGGGTTTCACCATCCTCTCGGTATCCCCGGTGGCCAATAAGATGCACGACCAGGAGAAGCGCAAAGATATAGAGGCGCTGGAGACCTCCCGCAAGGTATGGGAGAAGCTGCAGATCCGCGACCGTGCTACGCTCAGTATCTATACCGAGGAGGAAAAGATGCTGGAGGCCAACTACAAAGTAGGTGGTGATAATACCGGCCTCAAGGCTACCGACCTGGCCGCTGTACTGGACCTGCACCGCACCCGTCTGCGCGACCTGAAGTTTAATGAGATAGACTACAATGAGCGCATACAGAAAGAGCAGGACAGTATCAACCGCATCAATGAGCAGATCACGGCGCTGAACGCCAACACTGAGACCTCTACCATGGATGTGGTCGTGACGGTACAGTCTCAGACAGGCGCTACAGGTGACTTCACGCTCAGCTATGTAGTGGCCAATGCAGGCTGGAATCCATCGTATGATCTCTATGTAGATGACATCAATAAACCACTCACACTGAAGTACAAGGCCAACGTCTGGCAGAATACCGGCGAGCAGTGGAAGGACGTGCGCATAGCCTTCTCCAATGGTAATCCTAATGAGTCTGGTATTGCACCGGTGCTGAATCCGCTGTGGCTGAGAAATATTATATCCGCTTACTCTGCAGCTCCAGCGGCCATGTACAAAGAATTGAGCGAAGTAGTAGTCGGCGGACACAAAATGGCACGGGCGGATGAAAAAAATTACCTTGCTGATCAAGGTAATGTGTACTACGCACCACAAACGCAAAATGCCACCAGCATCAGCTTTGAGCTGGCTACGCCATACACAGTGGTGAATGATGGACAGATACGGGCGGTGGATATGAAGTCACAGGAGATACCGGCTTCGTTTGAGTACTTCTGCGTACCTAAGCGGGAGAAAAAAGCCTACCTGATGGCACACATACCAAACTGGCTGGACTACAACCTGATGGACGGCGAGGTGAATCTCTACTATGAGGGAACGTACACCGGCAAGACAGCCTTCAGCCTGGCTAACACCGATGACACACTAAACCTCTCCCTGGGTATAGATAAGGGTATCACCGTAGAGCGCAAGCAGGTAAAGGACTACAACAAACGCGTGATCCTCTCTGACAAAAAGACCGCAACGGCATCCTTTGAGATATCCGTGCGCAACAATAAGAAATATCCGATCAATATCACGATAGAGGACCAGGTACCTGTGACCACTGACAAGGATATCTCCATAGATGATATCAGCCACGATGGCGCTACCCGCGATACTGAGACCGGCAAGGTGACTTGGAAGCTCAACATACCATCAGGCAAAGAACAGAAAGAACGTTTGTCGTATACTGTGAAGTATCCGAAGAGCTACAGGGTGCAGATAGACTAGAGCTCACCCTAACTCCCTCTCCAAAGGAGAGGGAGTTTAATACACAATTCTGTAAGCCACTCCTTGGAGTGGCTTTTTTTGTTTGTGGCCGAATGCAATTTTGTAAGAGAGGTGCCGTTTCAAGGAATCGTTTGACTATGAGAAGAATCCTATCGCTATTACTTGTTTTTGCTTCTATATCCGCCGTCGCGGCTAAAAAGCCTGCGAAGCCGGCGTACCTGAACTCAAAGCACGCGATCACTCTTACGGTGACAAATGCTGGCTCCTGGGCATTCTATAAAGGCCCGTCGGGACCACAACGCACTGCCATCACAGCCAGCCACCAGGCGCAAGGCTATGATGATGTGCGTATCTACTATCCGGCTTATACGTTTGCAGTCAATATCGGCTACACGTATCGGATCAGTTCGCTGCTTAGATTAGAAACAGGGCTGACATATATGCTCTATGGGCAGACTACAACATCTGGCAAACAGAATTACAATCTACCTCATCTCACAAATGGAACATTCCTCTACAATACTAAAATCGGCTATATAACTATTCCTGTACGACTTGCAATGGTAAAATATGTAGGACGAAGCGCCTTTAAATTTAGTGCAGGCCCGGAATTAAGTTTGCCTATGAATAAATTGGAAAAACTTGACAATACTGCTGGACCTTTTAGGTCAAGATATAGTCAAGGTCCGATCCATTCAGCTGAATTTGAGCCTAACATAAATATTGGTCTTGCTATCAAAGCCGCATGGGGTATCCCTATCAGCGACAGAGCCAGTTTTGATATAGGCCCTGTGTTTGATTTCAATAACCTGATCATGCCTGATAATACGACCGCATCTTACAACTATACAGAAAAGCGGGTCTTCACTTATTACGCAGGGCTAGACCTTGCGTTCAGCCTTGGTCTGGGTGTGAAAAATGACAAACATAAAAGCGGTCGTAGCAGATAGTTTTTTTGTTTTTGAACCGACGCGAAGGGTTTAGACAGATGCATTAAGAGAGGTCCTCGAAATTGCTTTTGAACCGGAGCGATGGTTGCTAATGACAATCCCAGATTTTGTTTTTGAACCGACAAGCCATATGATTATCAATATCTTACTAAAAATAAAAATCCCCGCCTAGAGAGGCAGGGATCTATAGTTTGATGTGTGAGATCGCTTAGAATACGTTCAGCAAAGAACGCATGTGCTGCCATGAGCCACCCTCATATGCGAAGGCGATGATAGCCCATATGAGGAATGAGAACGGCAGGATGCAAGTCAGGAAGAACCCCCTGGTCTCATTCTTGAGGTGCATAAAGGTGCCCATGATGTATACCACCTTCACTACTGACATGACAGCCATGAAGAGGTTGATCAGCCACTTAAAGTTTCCTCCGGTCGGGTTGAAATGATCGTATGTGATCGCTACGCCTACCTCTACCACGGTCACGATAGACAGGATGATGATCGTCTTCAGTACCTCACCCTTGCCATGAGAGTACTCAGCGTCAGAGAGGTGCAGGTGGCCTTCCGGCATATCTGTGTGTTGTTCCATATTCTTTTAGTATTGAGTCTTGAGTCAATTACAGTTTCTTAAATAATGATTAGAGCAGGTAGAAGCAAAGGAATACATATACCCATACCAGATCCACAAAGTGCCAGTAGAGGCCGAGCTTCTCTACCATCTCATAGTGGCCGCGCTTTTCAAAAGTGCCATTCCAGGTAGATACGAGCAGCCAGGTATTGAGCAGTACACCACCGAATACGTGGAGGCCGTGGAAACCCGTGATGATGAAGAAGAGCTGACCGAAGTTTACCACCTTGGTCACATCTGCTGCGTGAGTAGGGGTCATACCTTCAGCGATCAGGTGAGACCACTCCAGGTACTGGCAGCCGAGAAACATCAGACCGCAGATGATCGTAGGGATCAGAAACTTGATCACACCCCAGCGGTCCATACGGTAGCCCTCCTGTACCGCGCGCACCATAGTGTAGGAGCTCACGATGAGGAGGAAGGTCATGAAGCTGACGAATACAAGCGGCGCCTTGACACCCTCAAAGATATGCAGCGGTATAGAGCTGAATACTTCAGCCGGATTGGGCCATGTGAGGCTCTGAGTGAAACGCAGTGATGCGTAGGTGATCAGGAATGATGCAAAGGTGAAGGTATCAGAGATTAGGAAATACCACATCATTACCTTGCCGTAACTGATGCCAAACGGGGAGCGCCCGCCCTTCCAGAGCTCGCGCTCTGATACTACTCCGTGACCTTGTTCTACTGTAGCAGATGCCATTGTTGCTTTTTATTTTGCTTTTTAATACTCAAATCCACCTCACCCATCTGCCTTTGGCATCTTCCCTCTCCGAGGGAGAGGGAAGAACCTGCCGTTTGCTAAGGGCGATTCTTTATTTTCAATTCAGGTTCCTATTTCAACATTGTCTTTCGACTGATCCTCTTGATTCTTGACTCTTGCTCCTCCTCGCCTACCTGTAGTTGAAATACAGGAACAGGTAGAGGTATATCCAGACGATGTCTATGTAGTGCCAGAATGTGACCAGCAACTCCATGTGCAGTTTGCGTTTGGGGTTGATCACATCTTTCAGCTCATAGAGCGGGTCGCGGCGAGCGCGGATGGCCAGTATGAGCACGATGGCTGTGACCAGGAGCGCTACTACTATGTGCAGTCCGTGTACGATGGCCATCAGGTAGACAAACTGCCCTGCGATATTGCCAGTAAGCGGAAAACCCATAGCCGCCAGTGCGCGAAAACCCAGCCACTGCATCACCAGGAAGGCCACAGCCAGTATAAAGCCCAGCGTGAAGAGCCACCTAAAGGCAGAAAACCTGGCCTTGCGATAGCTGATCAGCGCGGCATGCATAGCTATACTCACTCCTATGATGACCGCTGTGCTGGCCATGAAGATAGATGGCAGCCGGAAGTTTTCCCAGCTTTTAAAGTCCCCCTTCTTCAGGATCAGCGCACTCGTCAGTGCTGCAAAGAACATTGTCATACTCGCCATGCCGAGCCAAAGGGCAAATTTCTGCGGGTGCACTCCGGTATACTCCGTAGTGCCTTTCAGCTCCTGCATGTATTCATCCTCTCCTCTACTCATCGCTATAGTACGATTCATACTTAATATACTTTTTCCCTTCCGGGAAAATCCTTTCAATTTATATCCTGCCCAACACCAGTGCCAGCTGTACTACCGGCAGGTACAGGAAGGATGTGTAAAGCACCTTTTTGGCAGAGGCATCGGTGCACTTCTGATAGTGCTCCAGCGCCAGCCAGAGAAATACGGCACCAAACGCTGCGATCACACCGGCAGATATGATGCCTATCCATCCCATGAAATAAGGGACCATAGATACGATCAGCAGACCGGCACAATAGATCACAGAGTGTATCGCTGTCATGCGTGTTTTGCCGGAGGCAGATGGCATCATATTAATCCCGGCGTTCAGGTACTCCTCATAGCGGATCCATGCTATGGACCAGAAGTGCGGAAACTGCCAGAGGAACTGGATAGCAAAAAGGGAGATCGCTACAAAGTAGTCGACCTCGCCCTGCCCGCTGGCACATACGTACCCGATCATAGGAGGCAGTGCACCCGGTATAGCACCTACGAATACTGCGATAGAAGAAACCTTCTTGAGCGGCGTGTAGATGAAGGCATAAGAGAGCAGAGATACAGCTGCCAGTACACCTGCAGTGAGGTTAAACTGGAAAGACAAGATGAGCACACCTATCACGCCCATGATACCGGCAGAAAGCATGGCCTCCGCCACAGACATGTTGCCTGTAGGCAGTGGGCGGTTCATGGTACGGGTCATCAGCTTGTCCGAATCCTTCTCGATGATCTCGTTCAGGATATTGGAAGCACATGTCACCATCAGGCCGGCTGCAAAGAAGAGGCCGAATGATGCCCAATGGATATTGTGCAGATCTGCACCGAAGAGATAACCCAGACCGGCAGAGATACCTACAGTCAGGCTCAGCCTGATCTTAGTCAGCTCCGCATAGTCCCTGAGCTTCTGCACCAGCAGGCTCGGTTGCTTTTCTATGACATCTACTTTTTGCACGATCTATCTATACTACCTTTACTAATCTTAATTTATCAAGTGTGCTCTACCTCACCAGGAGCCAGCGGCGTATTCTGAGAGATATAAGGCTTGTCATTTACGCTGTAGTCATATGGCCACCTGTATACAGATGGTATCTCACCGGCCCAGTTGCCGTGTATGCGCTCGATAGGTGCAGTCCACTCGAGGGTGGTACCTTCCCATGGATTGCCATAAGTGTGACCATCTTCTGTGCGCTCTACATCTACCTTGCGGCCGTTGAAGATGCTGTAGAAGAAGTTTACCACAAATATCAGCTGTGCGATGAATACCACGATAGCTGCTATAGAGATAAACTGTGTGAGGAAGTTGAAGTTATTGAAGGTCTCAAAGTTTGCAAAAGTATAGTAACGACGAGGGAGACCAGTCATGAAGTGCATAGGGAAGAAGATAGCATAGCCACCGATCAGCGTCACATAGAAGTGAATGTAGCCCAGCGTATCATTCATAAAGCGGCCATAGAAACGAGGGAACCAGTGATACACTCCGGCAAACATACCGAAGAACGCCGCTACACCCATTACGATGTGGAAGTGTGCTACTACGAAGTATGTATCATGGAGCTGGATGTCTATCGGAGAGTTACCCAGCATCAGACCAGTGAGACCACCAGAGATGAACATAGATACGAAACCGATAGCAAACATCATCGGTACAGAGAGGCGTACGCTGCCCTTCCAGATCGTACCGATCCAGTTGAACACCTTGATAGCCGATGGCACCGCGATGAGGAGTGTGAAGAGTACGAATACTGCTGCGAGGTTTGGATTAAGACCTGTCACGAACATGTGGTGGGCCCACACCAGGAAGGAGATCACCACGATGGCCATGATGGATACCACCATCGCACGGTAGCCAAAGATAGGCTTGCGGCTGTGTACAGACAGTACCTCAGATACGATACCCATGGCAGGCAGGATGATGATGTATACCTCAGGGTGACCGAGGAACCAGAACAGGTGCTGGAACAGGATCGGAGAGCCGCCACGGTAGTCGAGCAGGTGGCCATTTACTACGATCATATTCAGATAGAATGAAGTACCCAGCAGACGGTCAAACTCGAGGAGTGCCACACCTGCGAGGAGCGCAGGGAAAGACAGGATACCGAGGATAGCCGTAAACATGAATGCCCAGATAGTGAGAGGGAGCTTCATCATGCTCATGCCCTTTGTACGGAGGTTCAGGATGGTAGCTACATAGTTGAGGCCACCGAGCAGAGATGATACAATGAAGAAGGTCATAGCCAGCGCCCACATATCAAAGCCCAGACCGGAACCCTTGTTGATAGCGATATCGCGGAGGCCATTCAGCGGCGGGTAAGCCGTCCAGCCACCTGATGCAGGACCAGTCTGGAGGAAGAATGATATGAAGAGCACTACTGATGCTGCAAAGAAGAACCAGTAAGATAGCATATTGATAAAGCCTGAGGCCATATCACGTGCGCCGATCTGGTATGGTATCAGCAGGTTAGCAAAGGTACCTGAGAGGCCACCGGTGAGTACGAAGAATACGAGGATCGTACCGTGCATGGTCACCATAGCGAGGTAAAACTCATTGCTGATCTTGCCACCTTCAGCCCACTTGCCCAAAAGTGACTCCAGGAATGGGAAGGTATCATTAGGCCAGCCGAGCTGCAGACGGAAAAGGACTGAGAGCAATCCACCTACGATACCCCAAAACATACCTGTGATGAGGAACTGCTTGGCGATCGTCTTGTGATCCGTAGAGAACACATACGTCTCGAGCCAGGTAGGCTCATGGTGGTGTTCATGCCCGTGGATGTGGTCTGTATCCACATGCCCGTGTACGTCGGCGGTTGTTGTTGTTTGAGCACTCATGACTACTTCTTATTGATATTTATTAGTGTGCAAAATAGCACTGCTATTTTTTAGTTTATGATTCTTATTTCTTGACCAATGCAGCTACAGGTTTGCCAGTCTTGGCAGCGTCCTTGCCGGTGCTGTCTGTAGCGGCTGTAGCCGGAGCAGCTGCAGTATCTACAGAGGCAGATTCAGACTTTGGCGCTACATAGATAGGAGTCTGCTTCTTCATCCACTCATCGTATTCAGCCTGGTCTTTTACTACTACTACCTCCTTCTGCATACCATAGTGAGAGCGGCCGCAGATCTCAGTACAAGCGAGCTCATACTTGAAGGTCTTCCAGCGAGGCTCACCTGTCTCAGGGTTGATCGTATTCCACCATGGCAGCGTCTTCAGGTAGTCGCGCATTTCCTCAGTAGTATACTTTGGTGTGAAGTAGAACTGAGTAGGGATACCCGGCACGCAGTCCATCTTGACACGAAAGTGAGGCAGGTAGAATGAATGGATCACATCCAGCGCACCCAGCTTCACGAGTACTGGCTTGTCCTTGATGAAGACCAGCTTGTCAGACCAGAAGTCGTCGTGGCTGTTTGGATCGGTCCAGTCGATACCCAGTTCGTTGGTAGGAGTGATATGCGCTGTATCCAGTATGCGGTGGCCAAACTTGCCGTCTGCACCGGGATAGCGGGCCATCCATTGAAACTGCTTGGCAGTCACCTCTACCACGAGTGGATTTTTATCACGGCCTTCTACATTGAAGATGCCAAACCAAACCCTCATACCCATTACCACCAGTACTGCGAGTACGATGGCCGGGATCACTGTCCAGATCACCTCCAGCTGATTATTGTGAGAGTAGAAGTACGCTTTCTTGTTCTTGCTCTGATTGTACCTGTAGGCAAAGTAGAAAAGTGCAAACTGAGTCAGGATAAACACGATGGTCATGAAGAACAGCGTCACATAAAAAAGGTTGTCTGTCTTCTCACCGTGATAGGAAGCGGACTTAGGGATCATGATAGGAGCCAGCAGCTTGACCTGATATACGATGCTGATGAAGAATGCTATGACAAAACCGAGGAGCAGGTATCCGTTCCACTTGCTCTTGGCGTCATAGTTCATGCCTTTGCCGGCTATGTCTTCAGACAGTTCGTTGGTCTTGCCTATGAGGACCAATACTGTGAAGAACAATACGATCAATGCAAAAGTGACAAATGCTAACATGATTTTTCTTTATTGATTTCCTTATAATTTCTTACTCAACTACTAGAAACTAGTCTTTACTTTATTTTGTTTTCCGGTCCGGTGCAAATATAACGACTCCAGCGGCTTATGCGTACTCTACATGGTGGCGGAGGCTCTCCTTCAGATAAGGGTCATTTTCGTTAAATGTGCTATCCTTAGAGAACTCATTGAAAAACATATAGAGGAACATGCCGAGGAAACCTACGAAGGTCAGTAGCTCAGGCAGGCCGAGAGACGCCTTGGTCTGCAAACCGCAGCAAGCCTCCTCTCCTTCTTTACCTTCTTTGCATTCAGCCATGTGCTCCTTGCACTCGCCCTTGCCCATACCGGCGCAGCAGGCTTTGGTTTCACTCTTGCCTTCTTCTGCCTTAGTTTCTTTTGCTTCGCCTTCTGTCTGGGCAGCAGCCTCGTTAGACGACTGGCCTTCTGCAGTGTTTGCATCAGTAGAGCCCTTCTCAGGTGTCACTACAGTCTTGCCTACTGTACCTTTAGCGGTGCCGGCATCGGCCTGTGCATAGAGTACAGTAGCCGTAGACTCAGCAGCAGCTTCCTTCTTCTCACCTTCTTTGCCTTCACCCTTAGTGCAGCAAGCCTCAGTACCAGCCGGGATCAGATTTGGCTCGAACATGGTCATATTGAAGAAGTCTACATAGTGACCGAAGATCACCAGTACTGAGATGAAAGCTGCTACCTTCAGATTTCTTTTTGCACCTTTAGTGATAAAGAGCAGGAGCGGTGCGAGGAAGTTTATAGTCAGGGAAAGGAAGATAGTAACCTTGAAAAGAGGAACGTCAAACCTCTTTACCCAGTAGTTGGTATCTTCCGGGATATTCGCATACCACTGGAGCATAAACTGAGAGAACCACAGGTAGGTCCAGAAGATAGAGAAAGCAAACATGTACTTGCCCATATCGTGGATGTGGTTTTCATTGACCTGCTGCAGGTAGCCGCGGCTCTTGAGGAAGATAACGAGCAGGATAGCCATAGCGAAACCACCGCAACCGTAGCTGGCAAAGTTGTACCAGCCGAAGAGGGTAGAATACCAGTGTGGATCCTGGCTCATGACCATATCCCAGCTCACAAAAGACTCAGATACTGCAAAGATAACGATCCAGAGTGCAGCCATAAGCTTAGAGCGCTTGTAGACTTTCTGATCGCCGATGTTCTTGGCATTGATCGCATTGATCACAGCCTTACCTACCAGGATCCAGAGGGTAAAGTAGATCACCACGCGTGCAGTCCAGAAAGGCTTGGCAAAGAATGTTTGCTTTACGTTAGGCAGTTCTTTCATATTCTCCGCCAGTGACCAGTGCGCGTATAGATTATGATAATTAGCCCACACACCGCCTACTATGATAGCGGCAAATACAGCTCCTATCACTACAAAGCCGGAGAGCGACATATATACCCTCTTGACCAGCGTGATCCAGCCTGAGTAGCCCAGTTGATTAGCCGAGGCAAAGAAGATACCAAAGATACCCATGCCTGTGAAGTAGTAGGTATTCAGGAGGATATTTGACCAGAAGCGGCTGTGATTGTCATGCACACCGTTGGCAAAGAAAGCCCAGATCAGGCCGAGCAGCCCCACCCCCATCATAATGAAGAGGTTCTTTTTCAGCTTGCCGTCAAATTCAAATTTTTCTACCATGTCTTTAAAATTACTTGTGTTCTGCTGTCTTTATTATCTCTGTTACGTTTTCCGGTTTATCCCTTTTTCTTGGCATCAGCCTTTGGCGCTTCCGCTTTAGCGTCTTTGCTATCACCTTCCTTGGCTGCACCCGCACCTGTAGCTGCACCGTCTATACCGGCGAGGCTCTTGATGTAGTGTATCACCTGCCACCTTTCGGTCACATTCAGTGAGTAGCCGTAGCCCCCCATCATACCCTTGCCATAGCTGACAGAGTAGAAGATATTGCCATCCTTGATCTCAGCGAGCCTCTTTTTGTAGTCAGGTGGTACTGCTGTGTACGGGCCGTCTGATCCGTCTTCCAGTACTACGAGGTTGCCCTGACCATTGCCTGCTGCGCCGTGGCAGTTGATGCAATGTGTATTGTAAAGCTTGGAACCCGCAGCCTTATTTTCATCGTTATACTCCAGCGGGTCTTTCAGCATAGCACCGGCCTTGTCATACTCCTCCTGCCATTTGACCGGATCATGTGTGAAGTAGCTCTTTGACATATATGACATGAGGTATGCCTCATTTGTCCTGATCTTCTCATCGGCAGGTATCCAGCCGCGAGGGATCGTGCCCGCTACCGGCTTGCGCGTAGATACAGAGTCTCCATCCTCATTGACTATCACGCTCGGAGCGTAGGTCTCCAGGGCGTTTGAGTAGGTCATATCCGGCATGTATGTACGGCCCGGAGTCTTAGGGTCAAAACCGCATGACGAGAACAGTGCCAGAGAGGCTGCTACTAGTGCTACGTTTATGATTTGCTTTCTCATTCTCTTATTCTTATTGAGCTTCTATCTTTTCTTATTGCTTCAGAGGTTCTGTACTTCTGATTATTCGCCGTCTTTGAATGTGCGGTTCTTCACCTCCACTGCGCCATTACCACTGCAGAGAGATTTGATCTTTTCGATCTCTTCGCCGGACTTGCCCTCTATGTCAAATACCAGAGCGAAACGATCATCTGTAGTGCGTGGCTCATAGATGCGCGGTACGTAGCCGGGGATCAGCTTATTGCGCACACAGTATGTGAGTACCATACCCCATGCAGAGAAGAGGACGGTGAGCTCAAACGTGATCGGGATGAAAGATGGCAGCGGCCAGTATGGTTTGCCACCAAAGTTCAGCGGATAGTTGAAAGCCATCACCCATGTCATAAATGACAGCGCAAGTGTGGTACCCGTAGCACCAAAGAGGAAACCTACTGTATGGAGCCTCGTCTCGCGATAGCCGAGCGCCTCCTCCAGGCCATGGACCGGGAATGGCGTCAGTGTCTCATATATCTCCAGTCCGTCATGGCGGATATGCTCTATAGCGTGGAGGAATACCTCCTCATGATCCCAGAGACCGAGTACGAAATTGTTGCTTTGTTTTACTGCACCCATCTTTCTTTATTTACAGAATTACTGATTTTACGATTACTGATTATTTACTTGGCGTCTTTGTCCAGGATACCGAATGTGGTGAGGCCTACAAATCCGCCGCTGCTCTGACCTAGTTCCTTGGCACGCTCAGCCTTGGCTGTAGCAGATGACGTACGGAAGATAGATTTCACCTCAGCTATCGCTATCACCGGGAAGAAGCGGCAGAACAGGAGGAACAGCGTCATGAAGAGACCGATAGAGCCGATGAAGATCGCGATGTCTACCCATGTAGGCTGGAAGTATGCCCAGCTGGATACCAGGAAGTCATCTGCCAGAGAGGTCACGATGATCACGAAACGCTCGAACCACATACCGATATTTACGAAGATAGACAGACCGAAAGTGACCCACAGGTTGCGGCGTGCCGGTTTGAACCAGTAGGCCTGCGGAGAGAGCACGTTGCAGCTCATCATCATAAAGTATGCCCACCAGTACTTGCCGAGTGCACGGTTGTAGAAAGCGAACTGCTCATACATATAGCCGGAGTACCATGCTATGAAGAGCTCAGTAATGTAAGCGATACCCACAATAGAACCTGTCAAAACGATGATCTTATTCATCGACTCGATGTGGTTTACAGTGATGTAGTCTTCCAGCTTAAACACCTTGCGCACGATGAGCATCAGCGTCTCCACCATGGCGAAGCCGGAGAAGATCGCACCAGCCACGAAGTACGGAGGGAAGATGGTAGTGTGCCAGCCAGGTATGACCGATGTAGCAAAGTCAAAGGATACGATGGTGTGTACGGAAAGTACGAGCGGTGTAGAGAGACCGGCGAGGATCAGAGAGAGCGACTCAAAGCGCTGCCACTGCTTGGCTGTACCTGTCCATCCGAATGACAGGATGTTGTAGATCATCTTCCTGTATTTGCCCTTGGCCCTGTCGCGTATCGTAGCGAAGTCAGGCATCAGACCGGAGTACCAGAAGAGGAGTGATACAGAGAAGTAAGTGGAGATCGCAAACACGTCCCAGAGGAGTGGTGAGTTGAAGTTAACCCAGAGCGGACCACGTGTGTTAGGATACGGGAAGATGAAGAATGCATTCCAGACACGACCCATGTGAAATACCGGGAACATACCGGCGCAGATCACGGCGAAGATCGTCATTGCCTCCGCAGCACGGTTGATACCCGTACGGAACCTCTGGCGGAAGAGCAGGAGGATCGCAGAGATCAGCGTACCTGCGTGACCGATACCGATCCACCACACGAAGTTGGTGATATCCCAGGCCCAGTCTACCGTCTTATTCAGACCCCAGACACCGATACCGAAGAATACGGTCCAGCCGAGGGCAAACACAAACAGGCCAGCCAGTGCGCCGAAGATGATCAGCAGGAGCCACCATCCGGTGTAGGTCTTCTCTGTAGGTGCCACGAGCTCATCAGTGATGATGGTATAGTTCTTATTACCATTGATGAGCGGTTCTCTAAAATCCGATTCGTAAGCGTGCATCTTTTTTGTTTTTATCAGAGTTAGTAGTCAATATTCAGTAGTAGTATTTAGAAAAACACAATAAAACTACCTGCTATCTGCTTTTACTTTCTCCTTATTATCGACTTTATCTTAATACTTAATATCTTATGCTTCCTTGGTAGCTGCCTTGGCTTCTTCCTCACGGTTCCTTACCTTGGTCAGGTAGGTCACGTTTGGCATGGTGTGGATCTCCTCTATCACGCCAAATGTACGTGGGTCACGCAGCCTTTCTGCTACCACGCTCTCCTTGTTATTGCCATCGCCAAATACGATCGCATCTGTAGGGCAAGCCGTCTGGCAGGCGCTCTTCACCTCACCATCCTTCAGCGGACGGTTTTCCTTCTTGGCTGCGAGTTTGCCCTCCTGAGTACGCTGTACGCAGAATGAGCACTTCTCTATCACACCACGAGAGCGGACAGTCACATCCGGATTCAGCACCATGCGGGCCAGTGGCTCGTGCATAGAGTTGGTCACGTCTGAGAGCAGTCCTTCGTTTGCCCACATCTTGCCTACACGCTTGCCATCAAAAGAATCTGCAGCCTGATAGTCATACCAGTTGAAACGACGAACCTTATAAGGACAGTTATTAGCGCAATAGCGGGTACCGATGCACCTGTTGTAGGTCATCTGGTTCAGGCCTTCGCTGCTGTGTGTAGTGGCTGCTACGGGGCAAACGTTCTCGCACGGAGCATTGTCGCACTGCTGGCACAGCATCGGCTGGAATACTACGTCGATATCCTCACTCGGCAATGGCTTTTGGCCGTTCTTGGTCTCCGAGTCTGTAGGATCAGTAGCATCTTGCTCCAGCACATTAAACGTAAAGTAGCGGTCTATACGCATCCAGTGCATCTCACGTGAGCGGATCACCTGATCCTTGCCTACTACAGGCACGTTGTTCTCTATATTACAAGCCGTGACGCAGGCACCGCAGCCGATGCAAGAGTTCAGGTCTATGTTCATCTTCCAGTGGTGGCCAGGGTACTCATGCTTGTAGTACAGGGTCACCAGCTCTTCGAGTATTTCTTTACGGTCTTCATTACCGGCATCAGGGCTCTTGAGGTACTCAGGGAGTGTAGTTTCCTTTACGAGCTTACGCTTCTTGATACCACCGAGGTCTTTCAGCACGATATTGTGGTGAGACTGGGTGATCGCTACTTTCTCCTCCTGGTTCAGTACTTCTACGGTCGCCTTGGCTACAAAGGAGTAGTTGTCACCCATCATACCCATGAGAGGATATACGTTCTTGCCTACCTTCAGATCGTCTCCGGCTGCGCCGTTGGTCACGGTCTTGCCGTAGCCTACTGCTATAGCAAAGGTGCCATCAGCCAGGCCCGGCACTGCTACTGCAGGCAGGGTCACAGACTGGCCATTTGCAGTCACCTTTACAAGCTGATAGTCTTTCAGCTCAAGGTCATTCTTGATTTTATTAGCCCTTCTGAAGTTAACTGAGGTCAGGACCACGTTGCCCCAGGTGATCTTAGTGATCGGGTCCGGGTTTTCCTGCTGGAATGGATTACCTGCCCAGGTACCATCACCTATGGCTACAGACTCATATATCTTGAGCTGCGAGTCGCCCAGGTTGCCGTAGGCAGCAGTGACCGCAGATGCTGCGTCAGCAGCTGTAGCAGAGTAGCTACCGGCCCATGTACCTACAGATGCCTTGTCACCCTCCAGTACCAGCTCACCATCATGTACGGTCACATCCCACAGGGCATTGAAGCCTGTGAACTTAGACTGCTTGCCGCTGAGGTTTTTATCCCAGTAGGCACGCACATAATCGTAGAAGTTTGTGTTATTACCAGCCCATGTGAGGAGTGTCTCCTGCGCCTGGCGTGTGTTGAAGAGCTTTGTGATAGTAGGCTGAGTGATATTGTACACACCGGTCTTTGGTGATACGTCATTCCATGACTCGAGCCAGTGATTGTCCGGGCAAACGTAAGCGCAAGCCTCAGATGTCTCATCAGCTACCTCGCTGAAAGATACTGATACTGCAGCCTTCTTGATAGCATCCTTCAGCTTGGCAGCCTGAGGGTGCGTGAGGAGCGGATTGCTATTGTAGAAGATCACCGCCTTGATCGTACCGCCGTCCAGACCTGCTACGAGGTCAGCGGCAGCCTTGTCAGAGCCTTTCTTGGTATTGTAAGTTTGTGTATCAGAGATCGTAGCACCGTAGCTATCCAGCGCCTTGTTGATAGCGTTTACTACTGTCTGTACGTTAGGATCGTTTGAGCCTGATACTACCAGGGCAGTACCCTTAGCGGCCACGAGTTCCTTGGCTACTGCATCAGCCTTCTTATTGCCGGATGCGCCACTTTCTACAGCCTTCAGCAGGTCTACTGCAAAGGTCGCTTCTTCGCTTGGCTTTACTACATACCTCTTGTCAGCGGCAGAGCCTGTCACAGTGAGTGCAGATTCTACCTGTATGTGGCGTGACATTTCCTTCTTGCCATTTAGCTTGCGGTTCTTAGACCAGTCTTTGGCAAACTCGATAGGCGACAGCCAGGTACCGAGGAAGTCGCACCCGATACCCACGATCACCTTGGCCTTATCAAAATGATAAGCAGGGATCGCGCCACCATTGGCAGCGAGGATACCTGAGTATGATACGGCGTCAGACACGAGGTGGTCAGCACCATATGCCTTCTTGAATTCTTCTATAGCAGCGAGTGTAGATGGAGACGGGATAGTAGCAGAGTAAATCACAATCTTGCCGCCGGCGTCTTTCACTGCCTTGAGCTTCTCTCCTATTTCCTTATCAGCAGTTTCCCATGTGATGTTCTCCTTGCCCCTCATCGGATTGCGATAGCGGCCACCATCATAGAGGGACAGTACGGCTGCCTGTGCACGGCTGGAGGTGCCACCCTGGCTCACGGTAGAGAGGCTATTGCCTTCTATCTTGATAGGGCGTCCTTCGCGGGTCTTGACCAGCACTGCTGCATAGTCACCACCCTGATAGGTAGCAGAGGCATAGTAGTTAGCTATACCCGGCGTTACTTCCTCCGGTTTGAATGCATATGGGATGGATTTGCGTACCGGCATCTCGCAGCCGGCAGCTACCACAGCGGCTGTGGTGCTGAATCCGAGCATTTTCAGAAAGTCCCTGCGGCTGGTAGTGCCCTTGGTAGTGATAGGCTCCATGATAGAGCCGAGCACCGGCAGCTCATCTGCAAACTCTCTGTCGTTTTGCTGTGATGGCTGCTCCAGTTCTTCCAGACCTTTCCAATATACTTTGTCTTCCATGTCGTTTATTTCGAGTTAAACTTGATCTTTTTAATTCTTGCGTTTCCCTGGTATTCTATTGACTATCTATAGATTAATAGTGACACTTAGCACACTCTGTACCGCCTATCTTCTCTACGGTCACCTTGTCGATCTTCTTATTCTTCAGGTCTTCGTGCAGCTTCTCGTAGGTGCTGTAGTAGTTATTGGATGCGAATTGTACCTCTGTCTGACGGTGACAGTTGACACACCAGCCCATAGACAGCGGAGCGTACTGGTATACCTCAGCCATGGTCTCTACCGGACCGTGGCAGGTCTGGCACTGTACCTTGCCAGCTACTACGTGCTGGGAGTGGTTGAAGTATACGTGATCAGGCAGATTGTGTATGCGTACCCACTCTATAGGCTTAGGTGTACCTGAGTAGACTTTCTTCTCAGGATCCCAACCCACGGCCTTGTAGATCTTGGCTATCTCCTCTGTACCGTATACAGGCCCCTTGCTCACGGCCTTGTGGCAGTTCATACAAGTATTAAGCGTTGGGATTCCGGACGCTTTGCCCTTGGCAGCACTGGTATGGCAGTACTGGCAGTCTATCTTATGCTTGCCGGCGTGGAGCTGGTGGGAGAAGCGGATAGGCTGTGTAGGCTGGTATCCCTTCTGACGCCCCAGGCGGATACCGCCCTCTGCCAGCCAGAAGATGCTCCCTACAAATACTATAAGGATAGCAGCAGCTATAAATGAACGAGTCTTATAGAATGGTGTACCCGGCTCTACCTTCACGCCCTTCTGCTCGCTCAGCACCGTATCCAGGCGGCGGGTCACCGCTACGAGGATACCTGCCAGTACAAACATCAGTATACCGAGCAGATAGAGAGTCGTGTTAGAGCTTTCCTCCGGCTTGGCAGCAGCGCCACCGGCACCGGGTGCTGTGGCTGCAGCTGGTGCAGGGCTACCTGCGTCAGGGTTCTCTACATAGAGGAGTATCTTGTCTATATCCTCGTCCTTGAGAGACGGGAAGCGGTTCATCTCTGATGGTGCATAGTTCTGGATATTCACTGCATACGGGTTCTTGGCCGCTACAGCGTCACTCCAGTTCTTGATCCACATATGCAGCCAGTAGGTACCGGGCTTGCCCTGGTAGGCAGCGCCGTCTTCCCACCTCTTGGTCACCCCCATCAGGGCCGGACCGGTCTGTGCTACTTTAGGATTGTGGCAGCTCGCGCAGTTGCTTTTGAACAATGATTTTCCATCATTCCACTTTGCCTTATCGACATCAGCGGCAAATGAAACAGTAGATAAAAGATTGAAAACCAGAGCAAAGGCGAAGAGCAGGGGCAGATTTTTCCTCATCAGAGTACTTCTATTTTCCATCATAAATGGTATGAATTGTCAGAATAATGTCATAAAAATGACGGGGGCAAATATAATGGGGCAACTATTAAAAAAGCAAAAAATAACAATAAAATTTACACCTTAACTTTTGTGACAATAGTCATTGAAAAACATAGTGTTTATCAGGGTTTCAGGCTATTTAGAAAGATTCTAAACTAGTATTGTTGATAAAAGTTTTCCCCACTGGACAATTTGCCGGCAGAAAAATGACAAAACTAGAATTGTCATATAACAGGAAATGACAATCCAATGTTTACTACCCATCGCCAGACTACAGGATGAAAATATGACGAGATCATGACAATGAATAATCGTGACAAGAGTCTGACAATGCTACCTTTAGAAAAATTAAAACTATGAAATACATCTTTACCCTAATGTTGGGCATTTCCGGTTTGCTGGTTTCTGCCCAATCCGCAGACTTTATACTCACCTTTGAGGACTCGGCAGTTATTGCACAGCATTATTACACGGACAGCCTACTAGATTCTCTCAGGATTTGGCAGATAGGAGCACCCCACAAAAGCAATTTTAGCTCCTCCTTTTCTCCATTCAAAGCAGTGGTGACGCTGACGGATTCCCTCATTCCGGCGGGTACAGAGGCCTCTTTTATCATCATGCTACCTGACGTCTATCTCAATAGCTATACTGGAGGCTTTCTATCTTTTCGCCATAAATATGATATGGATAGTGCGCATGGAGAAGCTTACGTTGACTTCTCTGTGGATAGCGGCCAGCACTGGCATAGCGTGCGGCCAGCAAGTGAACGGCATGATTGTGAATTTTATACCACTATACTCGATGGGCTGCAGTTTTATCCGCCTACCTGGTGGGATAACCTCTCGCGCCGGCCAGATGCAGATAGCAACTACTATCTGTATGGTAAGACAGGTACCTGGCAGACAGATACGATCGGTTTTGCTCCATCGTGGTATGCCGTGAAAACCAATCAACTGACAAACTTTATGCTGCGCTTCACTATCAAAACAGATAGTGATGCCATCCCGTCGGAAGGATGGTTGATAGATAATATCCAATACGCAGGCTACAGCATCTTTTGCGGAGGTGGTATCAACGACCTCAATTCCTCTCGCATGCGCATCAGCCCAAATCCTGCCAGCGGCGCCTTCCAGATAGGGCTTACAGATCAGCCTGCCGGCGACTATACAATAGTAGTGACCGACCTGATGGGAAGAAAGGTAATGGAGAAGAACTTCTATGGTATCGAGGTGATGCTATATCGGGATGGACTATCAGATGGGAGCTACCTCGTGAGAGTGACCAATGATAAAGCCGGAGACTCCTTCTCCAAACGAATCATGCTGGAGTAGCGAGTAATTAGCTTAAACGACAACATTTATCTGAAAAGCGCCGGCTAGTCCGGCGTTTCCCATTTGCAGGTATTTTCTGCTTTAGTTTTTTAAGCAATTGTAGGATAACAGGTTAGCCCTGTTTTTAAGACTTCATAACAGTTTGGCATGGTTATCGCAAACCTCTACCCGTCGGCGCTTTTGAGAGCGCCGTAATCATCTAACAATAACTAACTGCATGGGAGGAGAGCTGTACATTTTTATTTTTTAATTACTAAAAACTATAATCATGGAAAGCAATCAAAAAGGCACCGTCAGCAAGAAGGTCTTCTATTCGACGATTATCCTTCTCGTACTGCTGAACATCGGTACAGCATATGTCCTCTACAATACGGACACAGAAAAGAAAAGCGTCACCGCACAAAAGGTTTCCCTCGAGAAAGAATTTAAAAACATCTCTGATACACTGGATGCCAAGCGTGCTGAGCTGACAGCCTACATGGGCAAAAATGCTGAGTTGGACAGCAAGATACGTGAGGATCAGGAAATGATAGATCACGAGAAAGCTCAGATAGCTGAGATGGTACGCAAGGGTAACCTGACATCAGGAGAGCTAGCCAAAGCACGCCAGATGATCTCTAAATATGAAGCATCTATCAAGGACCTCAATGACCAGATAGCAGCGCTCAATACTAAGAACGAAGAGCTGACCAATCAGAATACAGACCTGACAAAGAACTTGGATGCAGAGCGTGTGACTACAGCCCAACTGTCTGACCAGAATAAAGGCCTGGCTAAGAAGGTAGAACTCGGTAGCCTGCTGCAGATATCCAAAGTAGATGTAGAAGCTATCAAGAAACGCCACAGTGGCAAGGAAGTTCCTGTGAAGAGGGTAAAGGCTGCTGAAGAGCTCAAGATCACTTTTGAGACCGGTAATAATAAGGTGCTCGACCCGGGCAATCTGGACCTGTATGTACGCATCATCAATCCTAAGGGTGAAACTGTAGCACAACAAGATAAAGGCTCAGGTACCATCGCTACTGCCGAATCTGACAATCCGGTACAATACAGCAAGAAGGCTGATATAGACTGGGACCAGAAGAGCAAGAAGGTAATCATGTACTGGGAACAACACCTGCAGGACCCTGGTACCTACAAGGTACAGGTATATCAGAAGGGTTATGTAGTAGGTGAAGGTGAGGTGAAACTCATCTAATCTAAAGTCTCTCTCTAGTCTTCCATATAGTGAGCCTCCTCTCCTGCATAGGGTGAGGAGGTTTTTCTTTTGTGAGCCCGCGTGCTCGTGAGCATAGGGTGGGGGCAGATGAAGGGAATTGTTATGTGAATAAGTTGAATGCTTTATCAACTGTGATTGTGATGTGTTAGCACCATTTTTGTAATACCCCACTGGCATGACAACCCAACCAGAAGTAGAAAACCAATTCACACCGGAAGCTGAGAAGAGCATCAATGCGCTCATGCAGCTGATGGACCGCGTGCGGCGCGCAGCCAGAAAAGATGACAAAGGCGACCTGCAGGCTGCCCTATTACTCTCTGCAGATGACATAGCAGCCCTGGAGCAGGATGTGGTGTGGCTATTTGCCGAGGCTGATATCTCCTATGCGCTCACTGAGAGCGGCATACCGGTAGGTAATAGCTTTGCCGGGGAAACGATGCGCCTCTTCAAGGCCTCTATCCTGCCCTATGTGCTGCATGAGCGCGACCTACGAGTAGTGATCAAAAAGATATTTCACCATAAGAAGGACGGCGACCTGTATAGTGCCCTGATGGAGGCCTATGGCAATGACTGGGTCTGCGCCAACGCAGCTAGGCTGCTGCCCGATAGCAACATCATACAGACCTATCTGGAGAATGCCGCCAAAGTGATCTCCTACCGGATAGCAGCGATAGGCATGGAGGAGGAAATACTGATCCGCGCAGGCAGGGATGAGACACTGATCACACCATTTATGGAGCAGAATAAGGAGGTGAATGAACTGCTCGTATCTATAGAAAAAGCAGACCGGGACAAGGTAGCCGAGGACTACGGCCAGGCCATGGTGATGCTGAAACAGTGCACGAGCAATATACGGAGCATGGATAAAGCTGCTGCGCAGAATGGCACGTCACTGAAGCAGACATTCCTGCTGCGCAAATCCGAAAAACTGGTGGAGCGGCTCAGCCGTATACTGGCCCTGATACAAGAGATGGAGGCCGGGCAGAAAGTGACTGGCTTCTGCACGCTGATCACAGAGATCATACAGACAGAGCTGCGCCCGCGCAAGCTACGTGAATTTGTGAACGACAATATACAGATGATAGCCTACCGTATCACCGAGCACAAGCGGATGACCGGTGAGCACTACATCACCTCAGGCAGGCGGGAGTACCGCGATATGTTTCTCTCTGCTGCGGGTGGTGGCTTTATCGTGTCCTTTATGGTCATCATCAAGCTTTTCCTGCATCACGCACACCTGCCGCCACTGTGGGAGGGTATAGGCTACTCTCTCAACTATGCTATCGGTTTTGTAGTAGTGCAGCTGCTTGGCTTCACTATCGCTACCAAGCAGCCCGCTATGACAGCCGCCTATATAGCAGGCTCTCTGGATGGCGCGGAGGGCAAGAGGGACTATGTACGCTTTGCCGCGGTGATAGCCGCGGTGATGCGAAGCCAGATCGTATCCTTTGCCGGCAACCTGCTGGTGGTTTTCCCTTTTGCGCTACTGTGGATCTACCTGATAGGCCTGTCTGGTGGTGACCATTTCATAGCCGGCCACGTAGCAGAGAAGATGCTGGCAGACATCTCTCCTATCCGGTCGCTCTCCGCGCTGTATGCTGCCTTTGCAGGTTTCTACCTTTTCATGGCCGGGCTGATATCAGGATTTGGCGACAATAAGGTGATCGTAAGCCGCATAGGGCTGCGGCTACAGCACCACCCATGGCTGATACGCCATATGCGGGCAGACAGGCTGGCGCGCCTCTCACACTACCTGGACCACAACCTGGGCGGCCTGATGGGCAATATAGCTGTGGGTTTTATGCTCGGTATGACGGCCTTTGCAGGACACATTACCGGGATACCGCTGGATATCCGCCACGTGACCTTCTCTATGGGAAACTTTGCCCTGGGCATCTACGGACAGCACTATCATGTAGCTATGCAGATGCTGCTCTCCTGCCTGGGCGGATTGGCGGTGATCGGCTTTGTCAATTTTATCGTGAGCTTCTGGCTGGCGCTGTTTGTAGCTATGCGCTCGCGTGGTTTGTATTTCCGCAACTATCCTGACCTGATCCGGTCCGTGTGGAAGTACTTCAGGAAGCATCCGTCTGAGTTTTTCTGGCCGAAGAGGGAGGAAAAAACTGTAGAGCTGGTGGAGGCGGAGGTGTTGTAAATCTCTTACGCCGCCTTACCTCACCCTGCCCTCTCCTAAATAAGGGAAGGTAACAGCCAATACAGTAGCATCCTCGCATCTTGTTTAAAACAAATAACAGCTTGCCTATCTTTTTTGAATCTTAGGTTTGGCTATTCTATCTTTCCGATCTTAAAGCATTCCATTGAAGTATATCGTTGCCTTTCTTCTTATTGCAGCTATCGCGTGTTTGTCATTCGTACCGGCGCCGACTGATGGCGATGAACTGCGTATGAATCAGGTGCAGATCATAGCCAGCCACAATAGCTACCACCTCCGTACCGACAAGCGCGTGCTCCGCTATATCAAGAACCTCTACAAGATGGGCCTGCTACCGCGAGACCTCAATCCTGATGAACTGGACTACCAGCATGTGCCGCTTACTGAGCAGTTTGATAAATATGGCATACGCGGAGTGGAGCTGGACGTGTACTATGACCCGCAGGGCGGACGCTACTACTCTCGGAGGCTGAGGTCATTTGTAGGACTCAAGGCAGCCTCCGGCATACCGGAGCTAAAGAAGCCCGGCTATAAGATGCTGCATATCCCCGACGTGGATTACAACTCTACTAATCTGACCTTCAAAGATGGACTCGCGGAGGTGAAACGCTGGAGTGAGACGCACCCGCACCACCTACCTATCTTCATACATGTAGAGGTGAAGACTGATGCTGTGGGAGACCATGTACCTGCGCTGCGCCGCTTTGCCAAGGCCTTGCCGTTTGACTCGGCAGCTGCAGATGCGCTGGACGCAGAGGTGAGAGATATCTTTGGCCAGGACCTGAAAGGGGTGATCATACCAGATGACCTGCGCGGCACGGATAGCACGCTGGAGCATGCCATCCTCACCCGCGGCTGGCCCACCCTGGCTGAGGCGCGAGGTAAGGTGATATTCACCATAGACTGCAACGGAGATGAACATGAGACCTATATCAAGGGGCATCCCTCGTATCGTGGCAGGGTGATGTTTACGTACGCTAAACCGGGCACCCCCGAGGCTGCATTTGTGAAATACAATGACCCTGAGCGGCACTTTGCCGATATACAGGCGGCGGTGAAAAAGGGCTACATCATTCGTACACGGTGCGACGAAGGTGCCAATCAGGCCCGCGCCGGAGACTATACAGAGATGCACCTGGCCATGAATAGCTGGGGGCAGATACTATCTACCGACTACTACAAACCGGACGATAAAGCGGGTACCAAAGGCTGGAGCGACTATCACGTGCAGTGGACTCAGCCGGGCATAGCCAGGATAGACTCTATAGCTACCGGAGGCAAGATGGGCATGCTGGGAGAATGATGTTGATTTACTGAATTACAGATGTACAGATGTACGGAAAATGCAGTACTGGAATCTGTATTAGCAAATCTGTAATTCTGTAAATAAGTAAATCCGTAAATCAATCCAATGGTACTACCAGCATCGGAATGCGCGACTGGTCTATGATCTGGTGCGTGATATCCTGGCCAAAGACGCGCTTGAGGAAGTTATGTTTGTGCGCGCCTATCACGATCAGGTCTGCGTCCAGCTTGCTAGCCTCGGCAAAGATCGTCTCTACAGTAGGCCCTTGTATAAGCAGCGCTTCGGATGGCACCCGCTGGTCATGCAGCTCCTTGTGATAGGCACGGAGCGCTTTGTGCTCTGTACGCAGGTCATCAGCCAGAGTCTTGCGCACATACATAGGACCGGCATCCATGCCTACAAAATCCGGATCGGGCATAGCTATGTGCACTACCCAGACTTTTGCCTTGGTACAAAGCGCCAGCTCTGCCGCTTTATTGAGCAGGAGGATATCTCCCTGCTCCAGATCTACTGCTACGAGTATGTTTTTCATGAGAGGATGGATGGTTTATATCAAAGTTAATGATAAGTCAGGATAAAGGCATGACCGGAGTCATGGCTTATAACAGTATTTATCACAAGGGTTGTGCCATATAAATGGCCGGAGCCTGCATGAGCTGGGATAATATGGCTAAAGGGAGAGTGCTTAAATAAAAAATAGCCCTGGCATGGCAGCACGAGGGCTATTGAGACATCAGCGACACACAGAGAGCTGACATCGATTCTCTACCTAAAAATTACATGACGCGGACGGCGTCAAAAAAGCCAGAGCAAGAACTCTGGCCGTTGTGCTGTTGGAGCAGGAGTCGAACCTACAAGAGGAGGTTAGTCTGGTTGCCGTCTTGCTTGCTAGGGACAGGTCGTGACCTGTCCCTACACTCAATCTTTTCACCGGATTTGTCCCTGGCTCCTCACCCCCGAGACAGGAGGGCATGTCTGCCAATTTCATCACCCAACAATATTGCGATTGCTTCCGCTTTCGTAATACAAAGATAACATGACACCCCATTATTTACAAATAATTCAAAGAACAGAAACATAATATACAGAAACGATAATAAAAATAACTTTCTTTACATTTACACAAAAACAGCACGCAAAAAATGGCTCTGAATTACGAAATCGATAACCTGGATCTGCGGATATTGAATACACTGATGGAAAATGCCTTCATTCCTTATACCGAAATAGGCAAAAAGCTCTTCGTCTCCGCAGGCACCATACATGTGCGTATGGCCAAGATGGAGAAACTAGGCATCGTAAAAAGTCCGCGCCTGCAGATAGACCTGGCAAAGCTGGGAATGGATGTGACGGCATTCATAGGGGTGTATCTGGTGCGTAGCGACCAGTATGATAAGGTAGTCAAGGAGCTGCGTAAAATACCGGAGGTGGTATCCTGCCACTATACCACGGGCAACTATAGCCTATTCCTGAGGATCATCTGCCGCGATACGCAGCACCTGCGCGAGGTGCTACATGACAAGCTACAAAAGATAGAGGGTATCAATCGCACTGAGACCCTGATATCACTCGATGAGAGTTTTGACAGGCCGCTGCAGATAGCGCTGGAGGAGGAGTGATCGTCTGAAACAGAATTTGAGAATTAGCAGAATCTAACAGTCAAATACCATTTAAGTTAAAGATTGCTTCGCTACGCTCGCAAATCACATCATAAAAAAACCCGCCGGATGCCGGCGGGTCCTGATTAATGCTTGTCGTATTTCTTACTTGAGCGTCACTGAGCTCTGGCCTATCAGGTAGCCTGCCTGGTATACTTCTACTTTGTAGGTACCTGCAGTCTTGATATTCTCAGTCCAGTCTATAGCTACATTCTTGCTGGTTTGATCCCAGTCGAGATCTACTTTTTTGCTGTACTGCATATCTGTACCGCCGTCAGCCAGCTTCAGTGTGCCTGAGCCCTGGTCAGCTACAGATATTGTTTCACCCTTAGGGTTGATCACGCGTACATAGAGAGAGAGGTTGCCCTTCTCCAGTACTTTATTGTCACCTGTAGCAAAGCTGATTTTGAGCAGGTCTATGCTCTTGGCGCTGGTCTTTGCTACTTCCTTGCCGTTCTTCTTCTTCTTCTCCCCTTCTACCTTCAGATTCTGCAGGTGGAGCAGTGAGCCGAGCTCGACCTTCTTGGATAGTCCCTTGTTTTGATCAGTGAGAGTAGCTGTCGTTGTCTTCTCCGCATCCAGGTTTTTAGTCAGGTCGAGATTCTTGGCGTTCAGTTCCTGGTTTTGGGCAGTAAGCTCTTCTATCTTCTTTTGCAGCTCGGCATTCTGAGCCTGTACCTGTGCTACCATATCCTTATACTTCTTCAGCTCGCCTGCTGAGAGATTGCCACGCTTCTGAGCAGCAGCCAGCTCTCCTTGTATCTTCTCTATCTGAGCCTGACGATTATTGACGATGCTGTCCAGCTCAGAGTTTTTGCCCTTCATGCTCTCGAGGTCCTGCTTGGCAGTCTCAAACTGCTGATTAAGACTCTTGAGCTCCGTATCCTTTTGTTCTATTACTGTTTTCTGGTCTTCACGCTTCCGGTTTTCATCCCACAGCTTGTAGATGGCACCGCCATTGATCAGGAGCAGGAGAATGATGATGGCTATGTAGATCTTCTTGCTACCGCCGGCACCTTGCTTATTGTCTTCCATTGAGAATTTGGTTTTTGATTTCTGTAAAAATATGATTTAAAAATATGATATCTGATGTCTTATTACTACCTGCATGTGGATAGCCACCATCCATACTAGTATACTGTACAGCTATATACATGATCCGATCTGAAATGTCAAGAAGTTAGCTTTTAACAGTGCCAAATTCATGCCAAATTCTAAATATATGTTATCAAATTTCGGTAGACACTATATTTTACCTGACCAATGAGAACATCTACCGATTTGTCATGGTTTTGCAATAAGTCATGGCGAAAATTGTAGCTCCGCAATACCTCTCGGGGACAGGCGTTGTAATAGCCAAAATGAGGCACAGTGCGGTGCGCAACACACGGTCCCTATTTTTGAAACAAAATTTTGAATAGAGAATTAAAAATCTATTTTTGAACTTCTCAATAATAAACCATTAAACTAAAAAACAATAAGTATCATGGCACAAGCTCCTGCTAAACAACAACAAAAGGGATTCGACTTCAGCATCCTGGTAGTACCTATCGCATTGATCATCGGTTATTGTATCTGGAAGTTTTTCTGCGGTAACTATGTAGATGCAAAGGAAGAGCCACTGAAGAATGCAGATGGCAGCTCAAACATCTTTGGTCTGATATACAAGGGCGGTTTCATCGTACCTATCCTGATCGGTATGCTCATCACCGTAATCAGCTACTCTATAGAGCGTGCTATCACTATCACTAAGGCTAAGGGTACCGGTTCTATCGAGCCATTCCTGCAGAAGATCAAGACTGCCCTCTCTAATGGTGACGTAAACGGCGCCCTGGCTGAGTGCAACAAGCAAAAAGGATCAGTAGCAAATGTGGTACAGGCCGGCCTGCACAAGTATCAGGAGATGGCAACTAATACTGAACTGGAAGGCGAAAAGAAAGTACTCGCTATCCAGCAGGAGATCGAAGAGGCTACCTCTCTGGAGCTCCCTATGCTGCAAAAGAACCTCGTATTCCTCTCTACTATCGCCTCTGTAGGTACCCTCGTGGCACTCCTCGGTACGGTGATCGGTATGATCAAGTCTTTCGCCGCTCTCGCTACTACAGGCTCTCCTGACCCTACCAAGCTCTCTGCAGGTATCTCTGAGGCCCTCGTCAATACGGCTATCGGTATCGCTACCTCTGCGTGCGCGATCATCCTGTACAACGTATTTACCAGCCAGATCGACTCCCTGACATATGCTATAGACGAGATCGGTTTCAGCATCGCACAGTCATTTGCCAGCCGCAAGAAGTAATTGGTAATAAGCAGCATGCATAAAATAAGCCTTGCGCTTATGGAAATGCAACTCTTTTGTCATCACTAATAATTAAAGCTGGTAAAATGCCTAAAGTAAAAATACCAAGGAAAAGCACCTCAGTAGATATGACCGCCATGTGTGACGTGTCATTCCTCCTGCTCACGTTCTTTATCCTCACCTCAAAATTCAAGCCTACCGAGCCGGTAGCCATAGACCTGCCAAACTCCCGCTCGGAGATACAGGTGAATGATGCTATCAAGATATCTGTAGATAAAAACGGTAAGGCCTATATCAACTATCCCAGCGCTACCTTCCGCCTGAAGGCGCTGGAAAAGATGGCTGAATACTATAAGGACAAATACCCTAACCTGGTAAACCTGACTGACAAGCAGAAGGCAAACTTTGCGCAGGTAGAGACATTCGGATTTAATGCAAAAACGAATGTGGGCGAGCTGCTGAATAAGAAGCCTGATGAGATCAGCGCAGAGAGCACCGGTATACCGATAGACTCTGCTGACAATCAGCTGGGAGACTGGGTCATGGCTGGCAGGTATGCAGACGTGGATATCAACCACCCTAGCGCGCGCAACGCGATACGCATAGCGATCAAGGGAGACAAGAATACCGACGTAAAGGCCGTACAGGAAGTGATCAAGACCCTGACGGAGAAAGACATCCATACCTTTAACCTGATCACCACCCTGGCGGGTGGCTCTTCTGCCGCAGCCGCGGAGAAGAAAGAATAAATTCTTAATCTAATAAAGACCAGGATACAATGGCAGAAATAGATACCTCCGGGGGAGGCGGAGGAGGCAAACATGGAGGCAAAGTAAGAGGCAAAAAGCTCTCTACCAAGGTGGACCTGACGCCGATGGTGGATCTGGCGTTCCTGCTGATCACCTTCTTCATGCTCACCACGTCTCTCAATAAGCCTAAGGCCATGGACCTCTCCATGCCTAAGAAAGACGATACGAAAAAGCAAGACGTAAAGGAAAGCCAGGTGCTCAATGTACTGCTCGGCAAGGATGACGTGGTCTGGTACTACGGCACCGAAGAAGGCAAAATGACCGATATGAAGCAAACTACCTTTGCTGGTGACCAGGGTATCCGTGAGGTACTGCTGAAAAAGCAAAAACAGGTAGAAAAAATGCACGGCCATGACAAAGAGTACGGCGATAAAATGATCGTGCTGATCAAGATGGCCGAAGGCGCAAAATACAAAGACATGGTGGACATCCTGGATGAAATGGATATCACCAAGACGCGTATCTACGCCATACAAGACATCGTGCCGATAGAGCAGGAGACCATAGACAATAATGGAAAGGTCAAGGCCGGCGAAGAAATAGAAAAGGTGACCAAGTAAGGTCCCCTTATGGAAAAAATTAAAAATCTGCATCAAACCAAAGCATAACCGCAGAGCATGGAACAATCAAAATCATTTCAAGGCTGGTCGTTTGACGATATTGTGTTCTATAACAGGAACCAACAATACGGCGCCTACCAGCTGCGTAAAGAAAAAGCAAGGAACTCAATCATAGGCCTGCTGATCACCATAGGTGTAGCAGGCGTACTGATAGCCGGCTCTTTCGTAGACCTGTCCTTTCTGAAATCCAAACCAAAGGAAGAGGTAGTAGAGACGACAGTGACCCTGGCAGAGCCACCGCCACTGAAAGATGAGACACCTCCTCCCCCACCGCCACCACCACCACCACCAGTGAGGCCTACGGTGAAGTTTCTGGAGATGGTAGCCAAGAAAGACGAGGAAGTACGTAAAGAAGATGAGCCGGTCAAGGTAACAGAGATCAAGGACCAGACCATCAGTACTGAGACCCACGAAGGCAAGGACGATGCTCCTGCCGTGGTGGAGGCACCGGTGATCGAGTCAAAACCGATCGTAGAAGATAAGATCTTCACGGTGGTGGAGCAGATGCCGCAATATCCCGGAGGTGAAGCTGCAATGATGGCCTTCATACGTGATCATATCAACTATCCTGATATGGAACGCGAAAATGACATCCAGGGTCGTGTAGTAGTGGGATTTGTAGTACAGGAAGATGGCTCACTGACAGATATCTCAGTCAAGAAAGGAGTGAGCTCCGGTCTGGACAGAGAAGCTGTGCGGGTGGTAAAGATGCTGCCGAAGTTTAATCCGGGCAAGCAGCAAGGTAAAGCCGTAAAGGTTTCCTTTGTACTGCCTATCATGTTTAAACTGGCTAGTCAGTAACATTTAACACAGTGATAAATCATATAAGCTCCGGCAGTGCCCGGAGCTTTTTTATTTTACATACTTCAATGAATATCAATACGCTCATTGTCTTTCACTTTACATAAATATCATACATATACCGGTTTTATGTGTTTACCCGTTTTAAACCTGTATATTAAAACCGTGTCATAAGACCATCTGATCAATAAACCAAAAACACAGCATATGAAAAGCTCCCACTTTCGTCTGGTACTGGTACTGATAGCCGCCTCGGGCCTTGTACTTACGTCCTGCAAGAAAACAGATACTGCAAACGACCTGTCCAGCGCCCAGGATGAAAACACAGCCACCCAGCATATGAATGCCGTGATGGATGATGCCGGAAATGCTGCAGGAGGTGTAGCCAGCCTATCAGGCAAAACTGATGGCATATACGCCCTGGTGGGTGCTACCATAGATAGTTCTCAGGCTGCCAGCGGTATACTGACCATTACCTATGACGGGACCACTGTCGTAGACAATAAATTTAAGCGCTCAGGTACAGTCACACTCACGCTGGAGGGATATACCTCAGGCACCAGGTGGCGTGACCAAGGCGCTGTGCTGGATGCACAATTTACCGCGCTGGTAATCACAAACATAGCTACCGGAGGACATGTGCAGTATGATGGACTAAATAAGCTGACCAATGTGACCGGTGGCCTAGCCTGGCGTCTGCTGGCAGGGCTGGATAATGGCACAGTGGTACATCGCCACACAGCCACTACTGTGCAGCTCACTTTTGATGATGGCTCTCAGAGGACGTGGAGCGTGGACCGCAGCCGCACCTACACACGCACCAGTGCAGGCGCTCTGAGCCTGACGCTATCCGGCAATGCTACACAGGGCGGCCATACCAATGTAGATATGTGGGGTACTAACCGCAAAGGTGCCGATTTTGTGAATGAGATCACGACACCTATCGTGTTTGACAACTCATGCAGCAGCTACCGCAATCCGGACAGTGGCGAGATGAAGCACTATGTGAATGGAAACACGCTGGATGTACTTTTTGGTGTAGATGCCACGGGTAATGTGACTACCAGCTGCCCATACGGCTACAAGGTGACCTATACTACATCGCGCAACCGCACTTATACTGCCGTATTCCAATACTGGCATTGATCACTGTCTCTTCATCGTTTAATTATATAGCCGTATCTGAGAATGGTGCGGCTTTTTATTTGCAATCATCTCTTAAAACGACATCCGCCTGAAGTCCATGATCGCTCCGCGCCCTCCTTCATCCAGCAGCACAACCCATCGGAGAAAATTTTTCTCTAGTCTTAGTATCTGAGTTCTTCTTATACTGCCGTCATCGATCCCCCTGAAGACAAGTGTATCTGTCTGAAGAAAGAAGATGCTGTGCTCAGCAGGGCCCCATAGGGAATCCCGCTTATTGCTCATCAGCAGATCATCACATCTCATATCCTGATGAAATGAATACTCAAAAAAGACACTATCACCGTGCTGGTTGCCTTGGGCGCATATCCAGGTGCCGAAGAGATTACTGACTTCGTGCTTTTTGGAGACGTGATATACTATATCCTGATTTTGCTTCTGTCCAAATGCCTGAGTATTCAGCAGCATAAGCTGAACAACAAAAGCTATGACCCCAAACCACTTCAAGTTAAATGCTTAACGGTTTCTATCACTGACCCAGACCAGCAAACACCTTAGTATCGTGCAGTTGCTTCTTGTCACGATTGAAGCGGAAACCTACAGAGAACTCATGCGTAGGGCCTATATCGCCGTGATATTTGGAGAAATTGAGATCGTAAGCATAAGAGAGCCGGACGAGGCCTTTGATCTCTATGCCCGCATCCAGTATGGCAGTGCTGGTACTGCGATAGGTGCCACCCACCCAGATACCATCCAGAAAGGTAAGGCGCAGACCGATATCTCCCTGAGGTGGTGCATTCTTGACCCAGCGGAAGGCACCGGCAGGATCTATACTAAAGATATGCTTGTACACACGGATCTTGCCACCGAGCAGGAAGTTGAGGTGCTGCACGGTCTTGATGGCAGCATAGCCATCACGGCCTGTATAGTTGATGTTGAGGCCCATGACCTGAGGTACAGAAAATCCCGCATAGAGGTTTTCCTTCCACTGGTAGTAGACGCCAAAGGCTACATCCGGGGTCAGCTTATATGCATTGCTGCTATAGAGGCCGGGATCACCACCCTGGTCAGGGTGCAGGGCGCTACCATTGAGGCGGTACTGCATCAGGCTCACAGAGAGCCCAAAGCTGATCATGTGCGTGGTAGCAGTATTGTAGTGTGCGTTAGGATTGTTTGATTTGCCCAGCTTGAGCTGATACGCGGCAGCCAGGGTCACGCCGGTCTTGCCTGTAGGACCAGTCTGGTCATGTATGAGTGATGCACCGATACCAAAATTCTTATCCGCCACCTGGCCCTGCATATTCATGTAGGCTGTATACGGTGCATCTGTGATCTGGCTGAATTGCTTGCGGAATGTAAAATTACCTGACAGGAAGCCCTGATTGCCCACCATAGCAGGGTTCAGCGCCACGGCGTTCTCACGAAACAGCGAAAACTCCTCTATCTGCTGTGCATACCCTGCATAGCCCAGCACAGCTACAGCCGCAGTGAGCAGTGTCTTTTTGAAAATATTACCAACTGGTATATATCTGATCATTTCTTCGCCGTTTTAGGTTTATCTCACCACCGTGATAGGCCCGTTAAATGTGACCCAGTTGCCATTTTCGTCTTTCACCTTCAGGATATAGTAGTAGGTAGCTCCCGGCAGGGGTTCTCCTTTCCACGTACCGGTCCAGTCCTGCTGATATGGCGCCTCAAAGAATAGTTCATCTCCCCAGCGATTGATGATACGTACTTCATTCTGCGGATAGCGGTCCAGGTCGCGGATATGCCAGAAGTCATTGTAGCCGTCGCCGTTTGGTGTGATCACATCAGGTATAAAGAAGTTAGGTATCGGTTTATTGCGCACGATTACATAGAGGCTATCATAGTCATAGCAGCCCTTGCTATCCTCTACCGTGAGGTGGTAGATGGTGCTCTGTGACGGCCATGCGAGTGGATCGCTCACGCTGGCATCGCTGAGGCTATCTGCCGGGCTCCATGCGTAGCCCACTCCGCCTGATGCCTGCAGCTGGATGGTATCGAGCCTCCAGATGATAGTGTCGACACCAGCCACAGCAAAGGGCTGAGAGGTGATAGCCAGTGCAAACGGAGAGTAGCTGTAGTCATTCCAGCGGAATTTGGCCATCTTGGTGAATGGCGAGCCGGGAACAACAGTATCGCGGTGGATAGACTCCCACTCAGGCAGGTTCTGCCAGTGCACGATATCATTCCACTGGCCATCGGCTGCAGGGTCATAGAAAATAGCCAGGTCAGCCGAGTCCGGTCCGTATGGATGGTAGATGCGGTGATACCAGTTTGGATTGATAGAGCAGACCAGGTGGAAGCGGATATTGCGGTCAAAGCCCTCTGCTGTAGGATCAATATTCGCGAAGCGCACCTTGTATTGGTTATTTTGCGACGCAGTAGGGGTCATTTCTATCGGCCTGTAGCGGGAGGTGCCGAGATTAGAGCCTACCGGATACAGATAGGTAGAGTCAGAATCAGTGTAGCGCAGCAGGCCACCATCTTTCAGCGAGGAGAGGAAGCCGGTGGTACGGCGTACGGAGTTGAGACGCGGATTGCGCACCCAGATCGTATTGGTATCTACGTTGAATTCGCGGTCGGTCATGTCCAGGAAGCCATCTACTTTGGCGTCCAGATCGGCATACTTGGTGCCTTGATTCTTCAGGATGAGATTGTGAAAGTAAGTCTGGTCAGTACCCTTGATCCGCTGGTCGGCGGCATACATGTATACGTAGCCGGTGCCGGCAGGTACGAGTATGGAGTCAAAGGCGTGATTGCCAGCAGTATTACTCCAGTCTCCGGTGAGGAAGATCGAGTCAAAATTATAATAGATGCCGCCGTTTGAGTTGTACATATCCCCTATCACGGAGACGAAGGATGTATCGCGTATAGAGACGAGTGCGCCGGCATTGCTCCAAAAGCCGCCCTGCGCTATCGCAGCACTACTCACACATACAGCCAGTACAAAAGCCAGTAAACTTTTATGCATTGACAGAAAGTTCGGTTTATCCTATAAAAATAGGAAATCCGGCGATATAGAAAAGCAAAATATGAGAGTGTGGGAAAGATTTTAAAAAGCTGAAAAACAGGTCAAAATATGGCACCGATTACGGTAGCAAACACTTAACTTTAAAAGACAAAACTGATCCTGATTTCCGTGAAACGTCACCTCCTCCTTATCATCGCGATTTTAGGCCTGGCGCATGATGTATTTTGCAAGGGAATAGAACCCGGCTACTATCACCTGAAAGGTAAAATAGATGGGAAGTATGCCATCACGATGGATCTGACCATATCGTATTGGAGTAATCGAGGTATACTGGCCAGCGGTTACTACTCCTATGATGCCTATCAGAATCCGATCAAGATATATCAATGGTACTTCCAATGGGACTCAAGGAGCTTGAAAGATTCTTTGGTCTTGCATACGGATACACACGAGATTTTTAGTGGAGGCCTGAGCGGAGATTTTTTTACCGGTATGTGGTCTCAGACCCGCGACGATGATAAAACTATTCTGAAAAGATACAGCTTCGAGCTGGAGCGAGATACTATCGATGCGATATCACTCAGGCAGAGCCTTTATCTGGACTCTGTGAGCGTACTTGATCGCGAAAAACATACAATTTATAGAGCATATTATGCAAGCTCATTTTTATATGATGTAGATACCCCTTCGGATGTACAGCGAGGCTTGCTAAAATTCTATCAAGGAAGATCAGAAGCTGAATTGGAACACTACATGAGAGCGAAGGCGGTAAATCAGTTCCATGACTTCAAAAAGATTGTGAATTCAGGAAATTGGAGTAGCTACGGTTTTTATGATTGGCATGAAGACTATACTATCAATGTTCTTTTCAACGACTCAAACATATTATCATTGGAGCAGATCAATACGATCAATCAGGATTACAGCCATGGAATAACGCTCTGCACCTTTGGTTGCTACTCCGTGCTGGATAAGAGGCTGATACGAATAAACGACATCATATCTCCAAAGGATTCTTCCATACTCATAGGCCTTTGGATAAAATATATGCGGAAGATAGACTGGCTTAGACCACAGATCGCTGAAAAGGCTGAGGACTGGTACCAGCCCCTGCGCTTACCAGATCAGTTTATAGTTACTCCCAAAGGGATAGCGCTCATATATCCATCTGCGGGGGTACCCACCGGTACTATTTGGACACCTGTTTTTATTCCTTTTGCAGATCTTGGTTCACACCTGAAAAAGCAACCATGGATGCAACTATAAAGCTATTAACTACCTACCTTTGAAATCCGGTGCCCTCTTCTCTACAAAGGCCTTCATGCCCTCCTTCTGATCCTCAGAGGCAAAAGTGAGGTAGAAGTTCTTGCGCTCAAACTGGAGGCCCTCGTCGAGTGTAGTCTCATAGGCTTTGTTGACAGACTCTTTGGCGAGGCGTACGGCTATCGGTGACTTTGCGGCAATTTGTTTAGCAGTTTTGACAGTTTCCGCCAGTAGTACTTCTACCGGTACCACACGTACAACGAGGCCGGCGCGCTGTGCCTCCTCTGCTGTGATGAAGCGGCCTGTGAGGACCATCTCCATGGCGAGGCTTTTGCCTACCGCACGGGTAAGGCGCTGGGTACCACCCGCGCCCGGCATCGTACCGATATTGATCTCCGGCTGGCCAAACTGTGCCGTCTCAGACGCGATGATCAGGTCACAGGTCATGGCCAGCTCGCAGCCGCCACCGAGCGCAAAGCCTGACACAGCTGCGATGATCGGTTTCTTGGTCTTCTTGATCTGATCCCAGGTAGAGAACTGATCTATACCCAGCATGGAGATAGCCGTGGCATCTGCCATCTGCTTGATGTCGGCCCCTGCGGCGAAAACGCGCTCGCCACCTGTGAGGATGACTACTCGGATATTGTCCTCCTCATCCCACTCGCGCAGTACATCGCGTATCTCCAGCATGAGCTGGCGATTGAGCGCGTTGAGCTCCTTGGGCCGGTTGAGCTCTATGAGGCCTACATGCTTATCGTATTGTGGATTTACTTTGATGAATTCTAATTCCATGTTGTATGATTTTGTAGCAGGGTAAATGTATGGAAAAGACGAGAGATATGAGACTTGGGATAAGAGATAATGCAATCAGATATTGCTGTTAGTTTTGGAATGCCTAGCCATCAGAACCTCACCAGCAGCGCAGCGATGAAGCGTGTCTCCTGTCGTACGAGGTCGGGCATCCAGCTGGCAGGAACGGTAGTACCATTATAGCCATCAGGAGAGGTCACACCACCGTGACCTGCAAAGTAAGGCACTGATGCCTCGCGATGTACTACCTCCAGCCGGAAAGTGATAAGCTCATTAGGCATCCAGTCTACATTGGTAGAGACATCCCAGCCGTCAAAAGGATCACCCGGATTGAGAGAGTACGGATGCGTACCGACTGTCTGCCCCGTCTGGGGATTGATATTAGGATCGGCATCACCGCCGGGTGCCAGTACCAGGTAGCGGCCCGGATTGTGCATGGCGCCTCCCCCTACTGTCCAGGCAAAGTGATCTCGGCCAAACCACAAACGATGGTAGACCATCACACTCAGAAAATTGGACTGAGGTGAGCTACTGAGCAATCCGAAGCCCCCCATATCTCCGCCTTTCTGAAAGCCCAGATCGGCTGCCAGGCTGATCGCTTCTTTGCTGACCTTGCCTTCCGGTTTATTGAAAAGCCGAACCTGGAAGCTATTGTCTGAGTGGAAACGGAATGCCTTAGGGTTATTGGCTACATCGGTGCCAAAATAATCGTTGGTCACTACGCGTATATATTCCTTTGGACTCCAGAGAAACTGGCAACCTAATCCCGGCATGCTGTTAAACTTGCCATAAGACTGCCAGCCATTGATGACCCACACCTCTACTTTGATCCTGGTAGTAGGAAACATCTGCAGGCGCAGGCCATTAAAAAACCAAGGTGTATTATCTGATGTGAATGAAGGCTGGTAGACCCAGTTCTCAGCATTGTAGTAGGAGTTCATCCCTATGTATGACATGAAAAGTCCTGCATCGAGATTGATACCCTTCATCGCATTAAAGTGGTAGCCCGCATAGGCCTCACTGAGATAGCGGTACGCTGTCTTGAGGTCTCCCTGGCCGCGGTTCCAGCTGGCATCGTTGCGCGGCACGAGTGTGGTGCGGGTACCAAATTGCAGCATCAGCTTTGCACGGACATTGTGATAATTAAACTCGCCACCAAAGGCAGCCAGAGAAAGCTCTATCTCATTATTCCGCGCCAGTGCGGTAGATCCGACTACTGTATTATCTATCGGGTGATGATCTGATGCTGTGTAGTTGATATCCAGCATGGCAGAGCCGGTAAAATATTTAGTAGCCAGCAGGGCCTCATGGCGACGATCATTGCCATTGAGCCAGGTCAGGTCATACTGTGCGAAGGGTTCGCCGGAGTTGGTGTCCCGCTGGTGATGATGCCTCCGATCCAGAAAGCCATCTGCGAAACGCTGGCCAAAAGCTTTAGCGCTGGCAGTATTGGATGGAGGTTGCGTATTGACGTATACGTCCTGAGCTGATATCGACGCGACGAAAGAAAAAATGCAGATAAAAGCGAGTAGGCCGTGCTTCATGCGGAGTCTTAGTATACCGGCGAAGATACGGTGTCCATATACTAATCTGCAAAAGCTGCACCTGAAATAAATCAGCCCAACGGCTGATGGATGCGCTTTGCCGCCAGGCGGTACAAGAAAAACACCATCCCCCCAAGCATTATACCCAGCATCGCTCCGGCAGTGACATCTAAAGGATAGTGTATGCCTACATAAACCTGTGAAAACGCCACCAATGCCGCCCATACTATCAATACCACTGCCAGCCACTTGTATCGGCGAAAGACCAATGACAAGAAAACAGCGAGGCCAAAATGATTGGTAGCATGATTGGACGGGAAACTATAGGTATCGCTACAGTGATCTATGAGTAGCCGTACCCCCGGCTCCAGATGGCAGGGACGCAGGCGATGCACACTCCACTTGATGGCATTGGCCGACTGATCGCAGCAGAGGATAGTGATACCCACCCCTACTAAAATGAATACCCCCTGCATACGATACTTATACAAAACATAAATCCCCCCGATGATATAGAATGGTAGCCAGGTGAATCTGTTTCTAAGAATGGGGCACAGAAAATCGAGGACGGGATTTGCCAGCGTCTGATTGATGATATGGAATAGGGTGTGGTCTAGTACAGGCGCCACAAATCTGTTTTGGGTGAAGTTACTTTTTCTTAGCCACTATCACCTGCCTGTTGCTCTCGCCAGCCTTGAACGGGACCAGATCATAACTACCAAACACCTCTGTGATAGTCAGCCCTGCACCTTCAAACAATTTACGAAACTGCTCGGGTCTGATCATTTTGAGCTTCTCCTGGTAGTGGTGCTCTGCTCCCTCTGCTATGAAATTTATGTCTTTAATGATAAAGCCATTTTCGAGTTTCTTCTGCAGGTGAAACTGTATATCTCCGCGGTTGATAATATCACGGGGCTTCATGAGCTTAGAGATACATTCGGGATTCATATAGTCTAGTACGAGTGTGCCTCCCGGCATGAGATCGTCGGCCATAGCACGTATGGCTGCCTGATCGTCTGCCTCGTTGTCAAAATAGCCAAAACTGCTAAAGAGATTGACGACCAGTGAGAAATAATTTGCCCGATAGACCTTGCGCATATCCCATACTTCAAAGTGAAGATTTGGGAGCATTTCCTTTCTGGCCTCTTCTATACTGTGCGGCGATAGATCCAGACCCGTGGTCTCGTAGCCCAGTTTGGCCAGGTAGCGGCTATGACGGCCCTTGCCACAGGCTACGTCCAGCACCCGGCTACCTTGGGGAATCTGCAAATGGCCCACAAGATTAGAGACAAACGTGCGCGCCTCCTCATCATTGCGGTGGCTGTAGAGCAGGTGATAGTAGGGTGTATCAAACCATGTTTCAAACCATTTCTTATCAGCCATTTGTCATATATGAATGCTGGTTATGTTTATATTTAGGCATAATTCTAGCCCCTCTTTTTCGTACATTCGTCGTCCCAAAGTTAAGGATAATCTCCCTTTTGGGATATTTGTTGCAACAAAAATTATAACCTTGTCCCTTATCAAATCAATATCAGGTATCAGAGGCACCATTGGCGGCTTCCCGGGTGCTAATCTCACACCCGAAGATATCATGAAATTTACCTCGGCATTTGGCCACTGGGTCATCGAGACCAGCGGCCAGCGCAAGGTGGTCATAGGCCGTGACGCACGTATATCCGGCCAGATGGTATCCAGCATCGTGGCGGCTACCCTCCAGTCCATAGGCATAGATGTAGTAGACCTGGGTCTCTCTACTACGCCTACAGTAGAGCTGGCCGTATATGATGAGAAGGCCGGTGGCGGCATCATCATCACTGCGAGTCACAACCCCAAACAGTGGAACGCACTCAAACTGCTCAACTCTCAGGGAGAATTTATCTCAGCCAAGGCCGGAGAAGAGGTACTGCGCATAGCAGAGGAGCGTAGTGTGGAGTATGAAGACATCAACTCGCTGGGCAGCTATACGCTGAAAGATGGCTACATAGAGAAACATATCCAGAAGATACTGGACCTGAAACTGGTAGATGTAAAAGCCATACAGGCAAAGAAATATAAGGTAGCCATAGACTGTGTAAACTCTACGGGAGGTATCGCACTACCGAAGCTGCTCAAGGCGCTGGGTGTGGAGGAAGTGATCGAACTCTACACTGAGCCTACGGGGCAATTCCCGCATAATCCTGAGCCGCTGCCGGAGAACCTCGGCGACCTGGCCAATGCGGTGCGCAAGTACAAATGCGACCTGGGTATAGCGGTAGATCCTGATGTGGATCGCCTGGCGCTGGTCAGTGACAATGGCGAGATGTTTGGCGAGGAGTATACGCTGGTCGCAGTGGCGGATTATGTACTGCAAAACAAGAAAGGAAGCACCGTGTCTAATATGTCCTCTACCCGTGCCCTGCGCGATGTGACAGAAAAGTACGGCTGTGAGTACCATGCATCTGCCGTAGGCGAGGTGAATGTAGTACAGAAGATGAAAGAAGAAAAAGCAGTGATCGGCGGCGAAGGCAATGGAGGGGTGATCTACCCTGAGCTGCACTATGGCCGCGATGCACTGGCGGGCATAGCCCTCTTCCTCACGCACCTGGCCAAGTCAGGCAAGACAGCCTCTATACTCCGCTCCACCTATCCGAGCTACTATATCAGCAAAAAGAAGATAGACCTGGATACATCAGTCAATATCGATTCGCTTTTTGAGCAGGTAGAAAAGAAATACGCTAACTATGAGGTGAGTACGATAGATGGCGTCAAGGTGCAGTTTGACAAAGACTGGGTACACCTGCGCCGTAGCAATACAGAGCCTATCATCCGCATCTATGCTGAGTCAAACTCCGAGACCACGGCAGATAATATCGCCAACCAGATCATGAAGGACCTGCAGGAGTTTAGCAGGTAGCTTATCTTGTAAAACTATAAATGCAAAATGCCCGCAACCGAGCGGGCATTTTGCATTATAAGACTGAGATCATTATTTACTCATCTCAGCAAAGTACTGGAAGAAGTAAGGTATCGTCTCTATCCCCTTGTAATAGTTGAAAAGACCATAGTGTTCATTTGGCGAGTGGATGGCATCAGAGTCCAGACCAAAACCCATCAGGACTGTCTTGGTACCCAGCACACGCTCAAACATGGTCACGATAGGGATGCTCCCACCGGTGCGCTGTGGTATTGGCGTTTTGCCAAAGGTCTTCTCCATCGCCTTGGATGCGGCACGATAAGCTACCGTATCGGTGGGTGTGACCGCCGCCTCGCCGCCATGCAGGTTGGTCACCTTTACTTTTACATATTTAGGCGCGATGCTCTTGAAGTGCTCTTCAAAGAGCTTAGTGATCTTCTCCGAGGATTGATTGGGCACAAGGCGCATGCTGATTTTGGCGTATGCTTTTGATGGCAATACTGTCTTTGCACCTTGACCTATGTAGCCGCCCCATATACCATTTACATCCAGTGTAGGGCGTATGGAGACGCGCTCTGGCGTGCTGTAGCCTTTCTCTCCCAGTTCCAGTGCCATATCAAGGTCCTTATTATACTCCTCCTGGCTGAATGGCGCTTTGGCCATCTCTGCGCGCTCTGCATCAGATACTACTGCTACATCATCATAAAAGCCCGGTATGTTTATTTTGCGATCTGCATCGTGTAGTGACGAGATCATATCGCAGAGTGCATTGATAGGGTTAGCCACAGCACCGCCGTATACACCTGAGTGCAGGTCACGGTTAGGTCCGGTGACCTCTACCTCCAGATAGGCCAGGCCTCGCAGGCCGGTAGTGATAGAGGGGATGTCATTAGCTATGATAGACGTGTCTGATATCAGTACTACATCGCTCTTTAGTTTAGCCGTGTTTGCCTTGACGTATGTTTCGAGGTTTTCAGAACCTATCTCCTCCTCTCCTTCTATCATAAACTTCACATTGCAAGGCAGCGCGTTGTTCTTCATCATCGCCTCAAATGCTTTCACATGCATGTACATCTGGCCCTTATCATCAGCGCTGCCGCGTGCATAGATATTTCCATCCTTGATCACCGGCTCAAACGGTGGTGAATGCCACAGCTCATATGGATCTGCCGGCTGCACATCATAGTGGCCGTATACGAGCACCGTAGGCAGCTTAGGGTCGAGTATCTTCTCTCCATACACTACAGGATAGCCTTTGGTCTGCTCCAGCACCACATTATCGGCCCCTGCAGCTATGAGCTTCTCTTTTACAAACTCAGCAGTGCGGAGCACATCTGCTTTGAATTTTTCATCTGCACTGACCGATGGTATGCGCAGCAGGTCCAGCAGCTCATCGAGATGTTGTTGTTTATTGGCTTCGAGGTAGGATTGTAGTTTTTCCATGACTTAGATTGAGGCGGCTAATATAGATGTTTTGCAATGCCTTACCGCTGATTTTCCCGCACCGGGTGTAAACAAAAAAGCCCCTCCTGAGAGGGGCTTTGCTATCTTCTTTTGTATCAGTTATTGTATTACAAACTTGCGTGTGTATGTAGCGCCATCTACACTCAGGCGGGCAAAGTAGATACCTTTGGCCAGCGCCTTAGGGCCCATGTCCATAGTATAGGTACCGGCCTGATTGCGCTCTTCTTTTAGCGTAGCTACTTCACTACCTGCTACATTTACGATAGTCGCCCTGACGGTAGCTGGGTTATCGAGTGTGTACATCAGGGTACCCTGATCAGTCATAGGATTAGGATAGACCGCAAACTTGATGTCACTGCTTTTCACCTCATTCACAGCAGTAGTAGCCAGACGTGTGGTGTACATATAATAGAAAAGCTGCATCTCATCGGCTGTAGTATAGCCGAAGTGGATGAGGTTGCCACCTGTATTATTCCAGGTGGTCTGAGCCACGATGCCGCCACCATTAGAGAAGTCTACAGGGCGCTGAGGCACAAAGTACTCTACAGAAGGGTGCTCCCAGTCATAGTACCCGCGATCAAACAGCATTGCTCCGCTAGGATCATACTCGTAGTCACCATTGTACAGTGTGTCTGTGCCTATGCCGTTATGCGCTGATGGGTCATTCACATACAGGTTATAGGCCGTGCCGTACTTGTGTGTGTGTGATGACATCATCCAGATATAGCGCATTTCACCATTGCCATTATCTCCGTCAGCGTATGGCAGGTCTGCCGTAGCATGAGGGAATATGATCAGGCCGGGATTATTGACCAGACGGGTCTTCATCTCTATCGTATTGGATGTAGGCAGGTGCGGGGTCGTAGCTACATTCAGGTAAAAGTCGAATGGCTGCACACCTGAGTTGCCCGGTGCAGTATAGTTTTTCATGTGATAGTTCAGATCCAGGAAGGTCTTTTGCGGCCAGAAAAAAGCAGTCTGCGTAGGAAGAGAATATGTCTGGCTGGTTTGCCAGGCGCTGCTCAGTGACTTATTGCCATCAAAAGATGAATTGCCTGAGGTCAGCAGTATCCTGCGCATACCATCGGGCATTGCAGCTGCAGAGGCAGAGTCATCAAAGCGGAAAAGCAGGAAGTGGTGAGACTGCGGGTTCATATTGCCCTCTGTAGCGGTCACCTCTACATTACCGGCAAAGTCTACTTCATGCTTGAGGCAATACTCTACTTCTGTAGTACCTGTACCTGGTACGAATATAGGCCCCATATGCACCTGCACACCAGTCCCCGGAGCAGGTTTGGCCGGCTTAGGGTAGAAAGCTGCACGTGCAGTATCATTATAATAAGCATGGATCACGTTTGTATCTATATAGTTGCCTGTCTGGCCGGCACCGTACATGATCCACTGACGGATAAACTCAGCCTCAATGTTGCTCAGGCCGGCATTCACGTGCACAGAGTCAGCCTCCGCAGCGGGGATATCCAGGTCCGTATCGAGCCAGCTGGCAGCCTTCTTCAGCAGATAGCTGTCATATGGCTGGTTGACCCAGACCAGCTTTTCATTTCTGGCCAGAGATGCTGTATTAGTAGGCAGCTGGTTGACCAGCGCAGCATACACTGCTGCTGAAGAACCATCAAACTTCAGTGCTTCTGCAGAGGATGCACTGTGGCAGGCTGCATTCGAGCATTTCGTATGAAGGGTCGTATACACCATATCATAGGTATTTTGGGCAAATACCGAGACCGGCATAAAAAGCACAGCAAAAAGTAATTTTTTGTACATGACTGGTTTACTTGTGTTTTTGATTATCGGATAAAGATAGCTAGTAATATATGATACTGCAAGGTCAAAGGCTTTTTAGGAACGTTAAAATATCTACGCCGTCTGCATAATCAACCAACGACGGTTTTTGTGCGGTGCCGAAAGGCATAACGTCTATATCTAACAATGGTCGAACCTCATCTCCCCCCACCACACATTGAATCTGCTCTATATGCCGGGCTATTTCCTGATTCAGACGGCCTATATCGCTATACCTTTCATAATAAAGCATCGAAACGGGCGACGCGATGGCAGCCTGCTCCTGTATCATCAATATCTCATTGGCCAGATGAGGCGTTTTATTCAGCAAGAGGATGGTCCGGTTGTAATCATAGTTATTCATGTACTTGGTATGGTGAAACATCCACTGGTACCTGTCAAAATGGGGGAATAACCGTGTCATATCATAATCATCAGGTACATAAAGCTTAGATACATTGCGACAGCCAAAGCCAAAGTACATAAAGATGTCATCGGCCAGTGCTGTCAGCTCCGCATCACTTTCCCTCCCGGTCAGTATGGCCACAGAGTTGCGGTTTTTGCGAAGGACTTTCGGCTTGTCACGAAAGTAATACTCGAAGTAGCGATAGCTGTTATTGCTTCCAGTCGCTATCACCGCATCATAGTCCTGTAGCTTCTCTACGATCTGCGCCCGGCCGGGCAGTGCCGTATCCAGTTTGCACAGCATATCAAACACTACGGGGAAAAGCAGGTCATCCTTGCCGGATAGCTTGACCTGCATAGGGTTCCCCATCATGTACACACAGAGAAAGTCATGAAACCCTACCAAGGGGATATTACCCGCCATAATGATACCCACCCGGGCTAGAGGGTCCTGCCCAGGCAGATCATAAGCTGAGAGCCAGGTGCGCAGCTTTTGCCCATCCAGCATCTCTTCGGTTATCGCCCGGAGGGCAGCGTGCGTGAAATCAGTAGTAAAAAAAGGATTGATAGTCGCAGTACGGTTTATGACCGCCTCCAGCAGCTCGTTATCCTTCATTTTGCCGGCCAAGGCCACCAGGTGATCTATCCTTTGCTCTATTCTGTGGTGCATTTTTGTCTATCTATTTAGGCAGTGGGGCAGGTTTATCTACTATCAGATGAAAGAATCCCCGCCACCGAGGCACAAATATCCATTAATTAGCGTTATAGTGCACATGCCGGTAGGGTAAATACCGGCTGCATCAGGACATCCTAAATAAAAGAGCATGAAAAAGAATATCGCAGTCATGTGCGGCGGCCCCGGAGCAGAGGCCGGTATCTCCCTGAAAAGCGGCGACATCGTATGCCAGTACCTGGATAAGGAGAAGTATAACGTGTATAAAGTACTCATAGAAGAGCACAACTGGGTAGCTGAATGCGAAGGTACTCAGTCCGTGGTAGACAAAAATGACTTCAGCGTGGTGATAGCCGGTAGCAAAGTAAAATTTGATGCCGTATTTATAGCCATACACGGTACACCCGCCGAGGATGGCAGGCTGCAAGGGTATCTGGATATGATGGGGATACCATACAATTGCTGCGGCGTGATGACGGCTGCTATCACCTTTGACAAGAGCCGCACAAAAGAATACCTCAGGCCGTTTGGCATTTTGTCAGCGCAGTCAGTGGTGGCCAAAAGAGACGATGACCGCAGCCAGCTCTCGCAAAAAATCAATCAGGAACTGACCTACCCCCTGTTTGTGAAGCCTAATAAAAATGGCTCCAGCTATGGCGCCTCAAAGGTAGACACAGCAGACGCGCTGGATGCTGCCATCCGACTCGCATTTGACTACGACGATGAGATACTAGCAGAGGAGTATATCAAAGGCACCGAGGTGACCTGCGGGGTGATACGCTACCAGGGCAGAGTGACTGCCCTGCCGCTCACGGAGATCAGGAGCAAGAATGCCTTCTTTGACTACCAGGCTAAGTATGAAGGACACTCCAGAGAGGTGACCCCGGCAGAGATCGATCCGGCCATAGCGCAAAAGATACAAGCAACATCAGCCGCTATCTATGAGAAACTAGACTTCAAGGGTATGTGCCGCATAGACTACATCCTGCGTGATGGTCAATACTACATGCTGGAGGTAAACTCTGTGCCGGGTCTCTCTGCAGAGAGTATCGTACCACAGCAGGCTCGGGCGTTTGGCCTGACGCTGACGGAGCTCTTTGGCAACTCTATAGATGCTTGTCTCTCCGCGGCTAAAGCTGACTATGCCGATATAGAGTGACCCTCCATATGCTCTGAGGCATAAAACCTGAAAAGGCAATAGGTAGATACTGCACAGAGTATATGCCATGCCGCATGTCCCTGCAGAGGCGAGTATGGATCGCACAGAGAAGTGCCTGTGCCACTGATATTCCAGATAAAGAAAGCCAGCATCAGGCTGGCAAAAGCCGCGCCTGCCCAGCGGATATCGTGATGCATACCGCGGATGAAGCGATTTAAAACCTCTGTGATGATAGTGAGGCCGATCAGTAAGGCAAAGACCGTATCACCAAAGAAATCAAAACCGATATGTATATCCTCTCTCCCATCTGCCCATATACAAAACGAGAGGAAGATCGTAAATAAAATACCAAAATGCACCGGCCGCCAGCTGAAGAAACGCTCCAGCGCATAGGCCCAGGTGAATGAAGCTACGAGATACATGGATAGCATATCAAAAAAACCGCCGAGATCAGAAGTAGTAGCATGCATGCACATAGAGCCAGGCCCGAGCAGCACCACCAGTGAAGCATAAAAGACTGCATAAAAGGGCTTCCGGGTCAGGATATTGGCATTGGCGTCATAGTCTCCGCGCATCAGCTGCCAGGCTATGATGATACCGGACAATATAAAGGTAACATTAGACCAGGTATTGTAGGGCTGCTTGATCAGACCGGGGCGTGCTGCCTCACAAAACTCACTAGCCACTACCCCACCTGGGCCGAACCAGCCACTCACCAGCGCTATAAAAAACAGCAGCATAGATATGACTACTACCAGCACCGGAATGATCAGTATGAACCTATTGCCTTTGACACCCGCCATCAGCACCCAAGGTAAAAGATTTTGAACCAAAAAATATCTGACCTGAAACTCATAAATCTAAACTCCGTATAAAAAAGTACTTATTTGTTTAACCCTTATCATAACCCGAATGTCAGCAGAAGTACCTTACCCTTATTTCCACGTCAGAGACTAAATAGGTCTTGTCACGCCGGAGAGTACAGCGCCATACCGTTACCCTCGGTATCGGTGAAGAGTGCCATGTAGCCTACCTCACCACCTGAAGCCTCTACCCTACCAAGCACCGCTGGCAGAGAGATCTTCTACGTACACTTCAAACCAGTTGATGATATTGACTGAATCGCCCATATGGGCATATTTTGATTTAATTTCTGAGTACCGATAGATAACCCTTCCTGAGCCTATTGCCATTGGTATCTATCAGCACATAGGCATAGTTGCCTACAGGCACATCTGTCATATCTACCGTCAGCATCGGTCCTGATATAGGAATATCTTTGACCAGTACGCTGGTCTCAGCTTCTATGATGATACGACACCCCAGCAGGGTGCTATCTGCACGCACCTTCATGACGGTCTCCACCACATTAGGCATGAGCCAGAGCGAATCCGCCTGCACCACAGGCCGCACCGGAGGCGGGAAGCCATACCTCCAGACCACACCATCTATCCATGTCTCATTGCCCCGGGCCGCTACATTACGCATACGGCCACCGTATATAGTGATACGAGCCGTATCGGGTACTTCCAGGTTGAGGTATTCCAGTGTATCTGTGAAGAGTGCATAGCCAGACATGACGCTGCTATCAGGCAAAATATCCTGCCTGTCTATGGCTACAGTATCTCTGGCGCCTCGTGAGGGGCTCCAGCGTGTCAGCAGCACCCGCACGCTGGCCGTATCTGCTACAGGATGATTGAGCCGTACCCAGAAACTCAGTGTAGATGGCCGGCCACCCAGCGCTACTCCTGATCCCACCCAGTAGCCTCTGGGCTGCGAAGCAGTACCCACAGCTATCACACCCGGCATATAGGTGAAATCATCATCCACCGTGCTCCGGGCTCCTGTCTTGCCATCTGTAGCGATACCTGTAGTATGCACGAATGTGCCATAGGCTTCGCTATTGACCCACGCGCGACCATGCAGCGTATCTGCAGCCAGCTTCACGGCAGATACACCGCCATGTACATAGGCCGGACGTGTCTCCTGGGTGACCCACTTATTCACAGACAGCCCCAGCAGTCGCTCCGTAGTAGCCCAGCCATCCGGACGCACAGTATCTATGCCGCTCCAGGCTTCAAAGCCGCCATTGGTGATCTGGGGCTGTGCATAGGAGCATAACCGTAAAAAAAGGAGCAATACCAGAATGGGTGTATACAGTATCTTCATGGGACAAGTTTAGTGAGTCAGGATCATCTATCCTCTCAAATTTAGCTATTTCTATGCCATATGCTGAAGATCATAAATTAGAGCAGTGCTTTGCTTTATATTTACCCTGCCTAAAACATCTGCAATGAATACTCGCCTTACCCTCTGGTCTGCCACCGCACTGCTCGGCCTGTGCCTGCTCGCCTCCTGCCACGACAAGCAGAATACCAATAACACCAATCCCAATATACCTCCGGATGTCAGTACCTCTGCAATAAAGGGATACGGGCTGCTGTCTCACATATCCGGCATATGGGATGGACCGGTGACCTCTACCACGGCACTCGGCGGCTATCCCGAGTGGATAGTTGATTTTCGCCCTATCAGTGGCGGGCAGGTCTCTGCCAAAAACGAACTGGATACACTGAATGATATCTTTATGTCATTCTTTATAGTATACGATAGTACAGAGTACAAACTTTGCTTCCGCAATGGTGGCAGCTTTGCAGGTATGAAGCGGGTCTCCTACCTGATTGCAGACAGCGTATCTGAGACCGGTTCTCAGGCCTATTACCGCTTTTCAGATTTCGTCAAAGGTACGAAGCGTGCCTGGTCAGAGGTGATCTTTCACGATGATAGCATGATACTACGTAGCTATACCAATAAGAATAACAGCCTCTCCTCGGCTGTGCTACACATGGAGTGGCGCGCCGGACGCCAGGATACCAGTAGCTGCCAGGCAGCAAAGCAAGCCTTCGGCTATCCTAAAAAAGAAATGGTCAAGAACTTTTCCTCCACTTTTGCCGGCCTGACGGAGAGTATCTTTTACACATTGAATGGAGACCCCTATCCGGAGTCTGCGCAGCCCTACCTGGGGCAGGCTACTTTGTCGTACACCTTCTCCCCGACCCTACCCGCACCGGATCCCAATAAATCTGTCCTGTTGGTCGTGACCACACAGCCCATGATATCCGGTTTCTCTATCAACTATGCCAGCCTCAAGACACGCTCGCGCTACGTGATCCTGGCCTCTGGTGACCGGTCCTTTACATTCAACTATATGCATCCCGGCACCTATTACCTCTACGCTATCTACGACGCTGATGGCAACCGTACTATGAGCAGCGGAGACTACGTGAGCACTACCAATGCGACCTTTACGCTACCAGCTACCGGCACGGTCGCTCAGTCCACTCAGATCAACTATCAGGTGCCGTAGGCTATTTCTTGAAAATGAAATAGACGGCCAGCACCAGCAGGCCAAAGCCTATGAAGTGGTTGACGCGGAGTGTCTCATTGCGAAAAGCGATGACGGAAAAAATAGTAAATACGGAAAGTGTCACTACCTCCTGTATCACTTTGAGCTGTAGCAGGCTGAATGGCCCGCCATTTTCCTGGAAGCCGATCCTATTGGCCGGCACCTGAAAGCAGTACTCAAACAAGGCGATCCCCCAGCTGATGAATATGATACTGATCAGGCCAAGATTATTAAAGCCTTTCATGTCCTTAAATTTCAGGTGACCATACCAGGCCAGAGTCATGAAGGTATTGGAAAGAATAAGCAGACCGATAGTGAGGAGAACCTTTTTCATATCGCAAAATATGAAATCTCAACTATAAAAAACTGTGCCAGTCTCATACAGCACCTTGTGCTTTCAGGTCTGCTATGATCTGTTCTATATTTTGTGCAGTAAGCGGCTTCTCAAAGTAGGCCTTGATCTGAGGGTATGCTCCGGCTCTCATTTTATCCTGCTCCATCGAAGATGATGTGAGCATGTATATGAGGGTATTGTCTGTGCAGCGGCCTTCACCTATATATTGATCCAGAAATTCAAATCCATTCATCACAGGCATATTCATATCCAGCAATATCACAGCAGGGCAGTTGGCTCTTTCTGACAGCATATCCAGTGCAAATTTGCCGTTAGACGCTTCCCTTACGGTGCATTCCAGTTTTGATTTGTGCAGTGTTCTTTTGGTCAGCTTGACGAAAGCATCACTATCATCCACTATCAGAAAGTCTATTATTGCCATTTCGTTTTCTACATTATTGCTAGTAACCCTCATGATACACTATATACGCAATACTGTGCTTCTCGGGTCTAGGTTAATCACAATTTACTCATTGTAATGCAATGCAAATTAATAATATACAATTTTACAATTCCTTCAAAGTACTGCGAAACAAGAATTTAATATGGCAAAGTTGCCTATACAGCAGGTGCAGGTCTATGTCCATTACCGCCTCGGCGCGCCACCCATGCGTGCAGGAGCAGATGCAGGCACCGGCGCCACACGTATCTGCGGCTGTGATGGCGCACCACCACCATTAGTAGGCGCGCTAAAATTGCGAGTAGGTCTTTGTGCTGGTTCTACCCGCTGATAGGATGGCTCAGTACGCTGTATCTGGGGCTGTGCTGAGGGACGGGATATCTCCATTGGCCGCCTTTGCTGCACAGGCTGAGACAGCCCGCCTATAGGCTCTGACTGTTGCTGGGGAGCAGGTCCGCTACCCCTGTCAGTATTGACGGGGCTGGCAGTGCGTGCAGGTGCCTCTTGTGGTTTCGCCGCTGGCCTGATAGCCGGCCTGTAGATACTTATACTGCCATCGCTCACACGTGTAGCCTCGGGCTTCGGAGCTGCGCTCAGCGTGGCACGCGGTATGGAGTGACCGGCTTCTTTCTCCACCTCCTTGAGTTTAGGACCGGCAAAAAACTTTGATCCATCTAAACCACTAATATGATCTATATGGATGATGTGTGGCTCCAGACTCCCTCCTTCGGGACGGACCACCGCCGGGCTCACGATATGGTTGGAGAGATCGTGATCTACTATGTGGTTTTGTTGCGTAAAGTACCAATGATGATCCCTACTGCCATAGTGCGTAGACGTATACTCGCCCGGCCACAGAGGTGCCCAGCAGTAGTAGCCCTCATACTGACCCCAGTCTACCCAGGCCGGTGCCCATAGTGAGCCGGGCACCCATACCCAGCCGTAGGTAGGGTCCATATACCACCTGCCATAGTGAAAGGTGGCCCAGCCCCATGCAAAATCTGAGACCCATGTCCATCCATACTCGGTGTACTCCCAGTACCCATTAGTCAGATAGGGCTCAAATCCGGCACCTGCTTGTGCAGGACTCCAGACATAACCGTAGGAAGGACTCTGTATCCAGCGTCCGTATGGGTCCAGGTCATTGTAAAAAGTCTGATAGCTGGTAGCAGACTGGTCCATCTGCGCTTCAGTTTGTGTATTGTCGGTGTAGACATCATCTCCCCCGCCATTATTGTTCTCATAGTAGCGGTCATCCTGTGCATGCACACCTGCAGCACCGACCATCAAAAGCAGTGCTATCCATATTCCTTTCATAAACTCTTTTAGTAGTCTCAAAATTAATGTATATCAATACCATCCGCACGGCAATATGCAATATTTAACTAAAACCATATCGCTTCATTCGTACGTTCATCCGGTTTAGACAGTTATTCTGTACATTCATGCCATATCCAAATACTATACCCATGCTTCCACAAGCTCCAGATTCTTTGAAGTCATTTGCAAACGGCCCTGTCCCTTTCGGGCTTTATGCCGGCCCGGTGGCAGATATGAGCACCGCACCCTGGTCCGCTCTGCGCCGCTCTCAGCGCAAGGCATGGATATTTACCAGTGCCTTCAGCACGAGGTATTGTGTCGGGTTTGCCATAGCAGATGCGGGCATGGTGGCCACGGCCTTTGTTTACTTTTTTGACACGCAGACCGGCCAGTATATAGAGGAGAAAACAACCGTGCCTCTGGGGTTCGGTGCCGCTTTTGATCCCGACCTCCGCAGCACCTGGCAGTTGAAAAACTTCTCTATCAAAGCAGACACAGACAGAATCACTTGCTCATTTGCAGGCAAACGCATCCATATCAGCCTGTCTCTGACGGAAAATGGCAACGGCAGCACTACCATCGCTCCCGCAGGTGACAGACCTTTTCATCACACTTACAAAAACCTCCTGATGCCCGCTGCAGTAGAAGGTACGATAGACGGCGCATCCATCAAATTTGAAGGTACGATAGGCGGTCTGGATTTTAGCAAAGGTTATCCTCCCCGTCATACATTCTGGAACTGGGCCTCTATGAATGCAGTCACCGATCATGGCGTTGAGTTTGGCGTCAATCTCGTTGGCGATTTTAATAACAGCATAGAAAACGCACTATGGGTAAATGGTAAAGTGCAGCAGTTATCGCAGGCCACCTTTAGCTATGAGCGGCCTGTAGATAAAAATACCTGGCAGATCACGACACTGGATGGTACGCTGAACATGAAGTTTACCCCTCGCGGCGCTCGCGGAGAAGATATCAATGCGCTCGTGATGATGAGCAGATTCAAGCAGCCATTTGGTACCTTTGCGGGTACGGTCAGGCTAGACGGAGTGCTGCATAATTTCACCGGTCAGGGTGTGGTAGAGGAGCATTTTGCCAAGTGGTAACTCAGGATACCGCCCAGTCATACTTGTCAGGCTCAAAATGTTTTGTCCGCTTCATAAATGTAAACGTGAAGCCCGGCCATAGTGTCACATTCTTGCCATCTTTATTTTGATACCAGCTATGGCAGCCACCGGACTGCCAGACAGAGCGCGACAGCTCATCTTGCAGTTTCTGATTGTAGTCTTGCTGTACCTGTTTCTTGACATCCAGATACCTGGCAGATCGCTGCGTAGCCTGCTGTATGGCCTGTATGATATAGCCTACCTGCGCCTCTATCATCAGGATCATGCTGCTATGCCCCAGACCTGTATTAGGACCTACCACCAGAAACATATTGGGGAAGCCGCTGACGGTAGTACCCAGATAGGCCTCTGCGCCACTCTGCCAGGCTTCGTTCATATCCCGGCCATTCAGACCTTTGACTGCAAATCGAGTTACATTCTCTGCCGCCTGAAAGCCCGTAGCGAGTACTATCAGGTCTACGTCGTATTGTTTGCCGTCTGCAGTGAGTACTCCCCCGGAGTTTATCTCAGATATGGCTTCTGTCATGACCGAGACATTTGGCTTTTGGAGCGCGGGATAGTAGTCATTGGAGAGTAAGATGCGCTTGCAGCCTATCACATATGAAGGCATGAGCTTTTTGCGCAAAACCGGATCTTTTACCGAGCGGTTGATATGTCTGGCAGCCACTTTGCCAAAGAGGCGCAACAATGTGGGGTTTACCACAAAGCCGATAGCCATGAGCTCATGCTGCCAGTAGAGCCTCCACCTGTAGAGCGCACGCATGAATCCCAGATGCTCATACATAGCCTTGCGGAAGGATGAGATAGCCTTGTCCGGTTTGGGTATGACCCATGCAGGTGTCCGCTGAAACACTTCAAGTTTTTTGACACGGTCTGCTATAGCTGGTATGATCTGTATCGCACTCGCACCGGTACCGATCACTGCTACACGCTTGCCGCTGTAGTCATAGCTATGATCCCAGCGCGCAGAGTGGAAGGTCTTGCCTCCGAAAGTATCAATGCCCTTGATGCCGGGGTAAGCGGGATCGCTCAGCCCACCGGAGCACGATACAAAAAAGCGCGACGTATACTCCTGCCCACCGCTTACGGTGATATGCCAAAGACCCGTGCTCACCTCAAAAGCGGCAGATACGACCTCCGACCGCAGGCGGATACTATCACCCAAGTCATAGGTACTGACACAGTGATCCATATAGCGTAGTATCTCCTGCTGCGGCCCAAACTGTCGGCTCCATTTAGGATTAGGCGCAAATGAAAATGAATAGAGGTGAGACTCCACATCACATGCTGCTCCGGGATACGAGTTGTCATACCACGTGCCTCCTATCGCATCATTTCGCTCCAGTATGAGCAGATCCTGATGCCCGGCCTCGCGTAGCTTGATGCCCATACATATACCCGCGAAACCCGCTCCGACTATTATAGTCTCGTGATAAATAGTCATACCTGTGCTATTATTCATTTAACTCCTTGTAAAATACTAATTTTCAACTCTATATATCACACGTAATTCTGTGTTTAAAGAAATTTCGGTTGTCAAAAAAACTATTGAAATATAAAACTTTGGGGCGAACATTATTGAATAATTACAATATGGCATTTATCTTTGCGCACCTTTTTGAGACTCAAGATAAAAAACCCTTTTGCGCCTCATGACGTCCAAACCAATTTATGTAATGCTGGCCGATGATAGTCCCGACGAGCATTTTCTTTTTATTCACACTGTCAAAGGTATAGATAAATCTATCACCATCTCTACAGCTGTAAATGGCGAAGACCTGCTGAATAAACTCGCTGGGGAAAGCAACCTTCCAGACATCATTTTTCTGGATATCAATATGCCGTTCAAAAATGGTAAAGAGTGCCTGTACGATATGCGTCAGGATGTGCGCCTCAGAGATATCCCCGTTGTCATTTATTCCACATCCGATGAGAAAAGCGATGTAGAAGAAACATTTGCTTTAGGTGCAGATATGTATCTCAAAAAGCCGCAGGATTTCATAGAGTTGGAAGACATATTGAAAGAACTCTTTAAAACATACCGCGAGCAGGGTTTCTATCGTGGCGATAGGGATCGTTACATTTTCAGATTACCAGATCACCAGATTTGATAAAAACTACGTCCATACAATATTCTACTTGTAACTAAATTGACCTTAAATGAAAAAAGAAGAGCCCACAGGATACCTGTGGGCTCTTCTTTTTTTATCGGCGTTCACTTATTGACTGCACTGTACCTGATAGGTGCCACAGCTGACTTTGAGCTGCTGGTTGCATCCCTTTTGCGTGGTGACTGTCACATCATCATCGCTGCAAGGACATGAGGAGCCCAGGTCAAAAGTGGCTACACCTTTGGAATCTGTGTACTTGGCTGCCTGCCCTGTACATGGCGCTGCTACGAGCGCTCCGGCCATAGGCTTCATATTGAGATCCAGCACTATTATGGTTAGCCCCATCTCGCCACCGATACGCTTTACCGCTTTTGCTGGTACCTTTACCGCACTCGAAAATTCCGGGGCAGGATCAGTCGGCTTGTGATGGCGATCTGTAGCTGCAAAAACTGTAGAAGTAGCAAATAGCATGGCTATAGCTGCAAAAATTTGGATCATTTTTTTCATACATTTGAAATATTGGTTGACTTACTCCTACGTATTTACCTACCCTTTTGTTACACGCTGTGCAATGCTCCAATCTGCCGAATCACATCAACAACAACTCGATGAAGCCTACAATATGTATAGCAGGCGCGCATTTCTCGAGGCGCTTGATATACTCAATGAACTGGAGGCTGCTGGTGATGAGCATCTGACACTGCTCACTCGCATGAAACTGACCAGTCTGAAGGGGGTAATCTATTTGAACCAAGGCGACCTAAAAAAAGCCGAGACTTATAGCCTGCTCTCTCTGGACCTGGCACAGAAACATGGCGATCCTGTCTATATCTTCAAAAGGTATGATAACCTGGCCGCTCTATACTCGCTCAGCAAAGACTACCATCTGGCTCATGACTACCTGCAGCGATCTATAGAACTAAAAGAAACAACTCAGCACGAGCAAGATCTGATACCAGGTCTACTACAGTTAGCATCCCTTTTCTTTCACATAGATATTCTGGAGTCGGGAAAGGATACCATCAAAAGAGCAACAGAGATCATGGAGCGCTACCCTCCTGACGAGCAGCTAACCATGCATTTTGACTTTCTGCTGGGTATGCAGTACAAGCGTGAAAAAAAGTATGAAGAAGCATTAGAGCAATATGACAAAGCAGCGGAGAAGGCGCGCAAACTCGGCTTTCCGCTGGTAGAGTGCCGATCATATACCAATCAGGGTGACATATACGTGCAAACAGAGGAGTGGAGCAAAGCTCAGGAAAGCTTCGAGCGCTCCCTAAATATCTCTAATGAAAATCTCCTCAACATCGATCAGCGCAATACCTGCATACAGCTCGCCTTCACGGCACTAAAACGGGGAGATATCAAGCGCTGCAAAGAGATTTACATGCGTGTGCGCGAGGAAATTTATGCCTCAGAAGATAACATACAGCTCAAGGACCTCGAGACCGTAGCTGCCTTGATGTATGAGGAGGAGGGTGACTACAAGTCCGCTCTCAGCGCCCACAGGCGATATACAGAGTACTACAAAAAACAATATGATAACGAACTAAGTCACAACATAGTCAATATACAAGCAAAGTATGAGGCTGAGCGAGGTGAGCGACAGTTGAAAGAATCTCGACTGCTACAAGTAGAAAGTGAGCTCAAAGCGCTGAAGGCGGAGAATGACCTTCAGACCACAGAGCGCAGGTTTCGCACCCTGATAGAGAACAGTACGGATGGTATAGTGATCATGACAGCTATGCGCCAGCCGGTGTACATCAGTCCTTATGTCACCAAAATACTAGGCTATAGCGAAGAAGAAATAGCGGGTGTAGACACCTTCCCGATGGTGCATCCTGACGATCAGGACAAAGCCACAGAAATGGGCCTGGCCGTATTGGCTAACCCGGGCGTACCGATACATGGACAGTTTCGCTTTCCCCAGAAAAATGGAGAATACGTGTGGATAGAAGGTACCGGTATCAATCTGCTGGATGACCCCGCAGTCGCAGGCGTAGTTTGCAATTTCAGAGATGTATCTGAGCGCAAACAAACTGAAAGCTCGATTCAGGAGATGAACAAATCACTCGGCACTCTGGTCTCTGAGCGCACGGCAGAGCTGGAGGAGGTCGTAAAGGATCTCGAAGCGTTCAGCTACTCCGTTTCTCACGATCTGCGCTCACCTCTCAGGATCATTGCCGGCTATGCCAAGCTGATTCAATCAGATCATGCCGCTGCGCTGAATGCAGAAGCTCAGGAATTCATAGACATCATACTGGATAATACCAAACGGATGGGCCAGCTGATAGATGACCTGCTGAATTTCTCCCGCATGGGCCGCAAAGCCCTCTTTAAAAGTCCGGTAGATATGAGGGCCATGATAAACATCGTGCTGGATGACCTGCGCAAGGCTATAGGCTATCTGCCCGAGCAGATCAGCCTGCATGAGCTGCCACCAGCCTATGCAGATCACGCACTGATCAAACAGGTCTGGGTAAATCTCATTTCAAATGCTGTAAAATATTCTTCCAAAAAATCTACTCCGTGTATTGAGATAGGTGCTGTGCGACAGGACGATGAGACTGTGTATTTCATCAAGGATAACGGAGCAGGCTTTGACATGCGCTTTGCGCACAATCTCTTTGGCGTATTCAAGAGGCTCCATGACCGTTCAGATTTTGACGGCATAGGCGTGGGACTAGCTCTGGCACACCGCATAGTCAAAATGCATGAAGGCCGGATCTGGGCCGAGGCAGAGCCAGATAAAGGAGCCACTTTTTATTTTACGCTAGGCCCTGATGCCTGATCAGCTTATTCACCCTTGACGAAGCATTTATAGCTGTAGCCGACTGTAGACTCAAATCTGATGAGGTACGCACCCGGGCTCAGCATACTGCAGTCCGCTCGTATGCTTTCCCCGCTTTGCACGTATGGCACTACGATGCGCTGGCCGGTCATGTCATAAAACCTGACAGTCACCCTCTCATGAGCGAAGTATGAAGAAACAGCCGTAAGCATATCAGAGACAGGATTGGGATAAAGCCAAATACTCATCAGATCTATATCAGCGACGCCTGCAGGGCTCAGTACGGTCATCGTATGCTGACCAGCGGTAGTACAGCCATATGGGTCAGTATAGAGGTAGGTCAGCGTATGTGATCCCGGCCCGGCTGAGTCGACAAAAAATAAATTGCCATTTACTCCCGCTCCGCTGAATACGCCACCGGAGGGAGACACCGCCAGTAAAATAGGATGGGTGTGAGCCATGACGGTATCAGAGCTGATACCCCATACGATCTGCGCTGCAGTATCTACGATCAGATGGAGCACTACCACGCTATCACATCCATGCATATCAGATAGCGTATCTATATACGTGCCCGAGGCCGTGAGCGCCTGACCATGAAAGGTATAAATGGTATCGCAGCTGACCGCCTGGTATGAAGCCCCCGTGCCGGGATAAACAGTCAGATCCAGCCTGACCATACTATCGCAGCCGTGCTGATCCGTGAGTGTATCTCTATAGGTACCTGCAGTCGTGAGCTGCTGCCCGTGAAAGGCAAAGCTGGTACCCGTGCAGGTAGCCGCAGCATACGAGAAGGTATCCTTTGAGAGTACACTGAGAGTAAGAGCTATCACGCTATCGCATCCGTGGCTATCAGACAGCGTATCGCGGTAGAGTCCTGACTGAGTCAGAGTACGACTATGAAAGTGATAAGGCACGCCTGCACAGGTCTGATCAGCGTAGGCATATCCAGGCTGTCCATAGCAGCGAGTATACAGCGGGCAGATCTGAGCAGCAGTGAGTACGTGGCCACTGATGAAAGTAGAGCTTAACGGCAGTAGCATCTTATCTCTGATAGAGCCGGCATTGCCTCCCTGAGCATTGAGAAAGTTGGACGTACTCCATGGATCATTGCCCGCATAGGCTGCATAGAGGCTGCCCATATCAGTGATCATGGTAGCACTTGGTTCTCCCAGATTGACAGGTATCACATGCTTCAGCTGTTTGGTAGCTCCGCAGCCGGGGTTGCAGATGATAGAGGAGCCACAGCCGCCTATAGTCAGGTAGTTGCCATGCTTGTCAGGAGAGGCATATACGGAGTCTGCTCCCCACGACACATACAGGCTGCGCATGGGTCTGACCTCGATCTGCTGGCACAGCGTACCGGCATGAGAGACGGTCTGTATCGTATCTCCCATCCAGTGGCTCATGATGGTATCATACATCCACCCGGCTACCGTGTCTGGGCCGGTGTATTTCAGCGAGAAATTGAACCCCTCCACATCGGCAGTATGGCCCAGAGCACCGCAGTCCTGGCCGTATAGCACCGCACAGTTGACTTTCACCTTAGGGTAGTACCAGATGAGACCGGGTACCAGCTGATGGGCCGGTACTAGTGCCACCGGATGTATCAAAATAGAGTCGTAGCTGGTGCTACGCGTATACTGCTGTGGTATAGGATAAATGTGGCACGCTATGAGGTTACTATCGCCGGTGCCATCCAGGGCAGGACCGGGACAGGACTCATCACTAAACTGTATGATCTTAGGCATAAAGTACACCAGCAGCTTCTGCTCCAGTCGGTCGTCCATACCATCCTGATCTATATCTATGATGGATGGAATGGTGACTATCTCCGTCCCGCCGCACCTGCTGATGACTATGGCCTGCTGCTGAGCCAGTAGATGATCAAAACAAGAGATAGCAACAAGGAAAAGAAGCAAAATATTACGCATGAATTAACGCTGTGTGATCATTAAAGATAGGACTTTTCGCTGTTAACGGTCTGGGTCACTATATGACGCTTTTTCAATATAATTTTATCCATATACAAATTATATTTTGTGTTAATAATTAAATGAGCGAAGGACTCATAACAAGTTCCATATATTCATAAAAACAAATCAGGCAGACCTCCCTGGGGTGATCTGCCTGATTTTCTTCATACCGATTGCAATAAGTCCTATTGCAATTTTGCGTTCGTCTCCTTACGGGCAAACTACATTGTTAGTGCCGCAAGATACTTTTGGCGACAGCTCACAGCCAGTGGTAGTCACTGTAGCCGGAGAGTTGTTGCATGGACACGCACCAGAGCCAGACCATGACGCTGTACCGTGTGCATCAGTATACTTAGGGCTACCAGCACATGGTGCAGTCACGTATGCACCTTGCTTAGGATTTCCCTTGACATCGGTCACCACGATACCTACGACATACTCGGTACCTGCCATAGGGCGGACTATCATACCACTGGCATCGAGCGTAGTGGTCTGAGAGGTCTGAGCGGTCTGTGCATGAGCGCTGCTAGCACATAGTAGAATAGAAGCACAAAAGACGAAGAGCAAAGTTTTTTTCATTAGCTTTGAATTGTTTGGGGTGATAAAAAAATTTAGCGCGCAAACATATAGACTCTGCTCGTAGAATGAAAAAAAAGCATACGAATATTTCAACATCTTTCCTCTTTTCTCAAGCAGAAGTATCGTATCACAACAATAACTTTGTAGAAGCATTAGATATTCTAACGCTGTTAGACAACGAGCTCGCTTATGCGCCCGATCCGCTGCTGGAAATGAAGAGCTCCAACCTGCGTGGCAACATCCATTTCAAGCAAAGTGAATACGGACCGGCAGAGCAGTATTTTCTGAAATCGCTCATACTATCGCGCCAGATAGGCGAGTCCAGATATATCTATAACAGATATGATAATCTAGCAGCTGTCTACTCTGCTACCAAGCAGCACCGGTATGCCATAGAGTACCTCCAAAAGTCAATCGAGCTGAAAGAGGCAATGGGCAATACAAAAGACCTGGCCCGTGGCTTTATCCAGCTTTCTTCTCTGCACTTTTTTATAGAGAATTTTCAAGCCGGTAAAGAAGCCCTGAAAACTGCGGAAGAACTGATCAAAAGGTATGATCAGCGCGAGCTTCTGATGCATTGGCATTTTGCCATGGGCATGCAGTACAAGCGTGAAGAAAACTTTGACAAAGCTCTGGAGGAATATTCCAGCGCGATCAGGTATGCTGAGGAATATAATTCTGCCGTCGTCATAGTAAAGGCATACTGCAACCAGGCTGATATCCTGATGCACAACCGGCAATGGGAGGCAGCGGAAGAAAACTATACTATCGCTCTGCAACTGGCCAAGGATAACAACATGCAGCTGGATCAGCTCACTGTGTCTATCCAGCTGGCATTCGTAGCAGTAGAGCGAGGCCATCTGGACCAGGCCAGGACGCTCTATAATGATGTGATACATGGAGCAGACAGTATAGATAATGACATATTGCAAAAGGACCTGGCTGAGCTGGGAGCCCGCCTATACAAAGCAGAAAATAATACTGCCGCCGCACTCGAGTCCTACGAGCGCTACATCACCTACTATAAGAAACTCTATGATACAGAGATGAGCCGCACCGTGCTGGATGTGCAGGCAAAGTATGAGAATGAAAAGAAAGAGCGCGAGCTGCAAAAAGTAAAACTCCAGCAGGTAGAGAGTGAGCTAAAGAGCCTCCGTGCTGAGCGTGCCCTGATGGAGCATGAGATGCGGTTCAGAGCGCTGATAGAAAACGGAGCTGATCTTATTTACATCATAGACAGAGCTCTGATGGTAAGGTATGCGAGCCCGTCAGCATTTCACCTCCTGGGATTTGATGAGACCAACCCTTTCAAATATGGCATGTATGATATGCTGCACCCAGATGATGTAGAGATAGTACGCGACCGGCTGAAAATAGTACTGGAAAATCCGGGCCTGCCTGTCTTTGGGCAGATGCGGCTGCCAAGGGCCGATGGAGGCTATGTGTGGGTAGAGGGTACTGCTACTAATCTATACCACCTGGAGGCAGTCAAAGGGATCGTGTGCAATCTGCGCGATATTACTGAGCGCAAGCAGGCTGAGGCAGAGATACAAGAGCTAAACGAATCACTCGAGCAAAAAATAGTGGAGCGTACAGCAGAGCTGGAAGAAGCTAATAAGGGCCTCGAGGCATTCAGCTACTCGGTATCGCATGACCTCCGCTCTCCGCTACGGATCATCAGCGGCTATACAGGTCTGCTGCTCAAGAAGCATACACATGAGCTCAGTGATGAGTCTCAGGAATTTCTCAATAGCATCAAGGACAATGCCCGGCATATGGGTGAGCTGATAGATGACCTGCTCAATCTATCACGCCTGGGCAGGCAGGAGCTGCAAAAGAAAGATGTCAATATGTACGCTATAGCCAATAGCACGCTGCGCGAGATCAAAGATAGTGAGACAAAACTAAATGCCGAGATCGTAATACTACCACTGCCCGAAGCGGTGGCTGATGAGGGGCTGATCAAACAGGTCTTTTCAAACCTGATAGGTAATGCAGTCAAATATTCGCGCAAAAAAGCTCAGCCCAAGGTAGAGATAGGCGCCAATAGCATGGATGGCAAAACAGTCTATTATGTCAAAGATAACGGGGCAGGTTTTGATATGAAGCATGTAGACAAGCTCTTCCGCCCCTTTCAGCGGCTGCACGACAAGAGCCAGTTTGAGGGAACCGGCATCGGCCTGGCTATAGTATATAGTATCATTACAAAGCATGGAGGCGAGATCTGGGCGGACGGCAAAGATGGCGAGGGCGCAGTATTCTTCTTCACCCTGAGCTAAAAAAGCCCCGGCATCTCTTACCGGGGCCTCTTAGATGTTTTTTGTCTTATTCTTTTATAAACCTGACGGGGTTGTGGCTGCCGTCTGTGGAGTAAATCTCTGCGACATACATACCCGCAGCCAATCCTTCTATATCTATCCCTCCGGATGTGTAGGTAGTGGTTATCATTTCCTGACCGGCAAGGCTTGAAACTATCACCTGTGATATTTTTGAAGACTCATCCTGGCGGATATATAATCTGCTACCGGCAGGATTAGGATATACTGATAGCACTTTTGACCCTAGCATTGAAACACCATTGGCAGGTGCCCCCTTCTTGTAGATATCAAACACGTTCACGGCCAGGTATACCTCACCATTATAGCGTAGGAAATAGTCGCCGTAGGTCTGATTGTCTGCGGTGGTAGGCAGGCCGGTAGTATCCCAGGCCAGATTAGCCAGGCCGGTAGTCGTGCTGATCACATCTGGTGCCGATGGATTTTTGTTGTTATCCATTGCAGCGTAGAAAGTCTGTCCGTCTGCATACATCGCAAATATCTGTTGCGGTGTGTGATCTGAGGCTTTGCCTATCACGCCATTGGCATTGACCAGCGTCCAGTGGCTGCCACCATTATCCGAGTACCAGATACCGGAGGTGCTGTCATTAGCCCATGAGCCACCGACATACAGGCGGCTACTGGAGGCATCTGTGATGATGCGTAGCGTGCGAAAACCCGAGGGCAGGTCTGTAGGCCTTAGTACCCAGGTGACGCCATAGTCCGCCGATATATAGAGGCTCTGGAAGTTATTTTTGTAAGCATACATCGTATCGCCGTACCATGTGATAGGATCAGCCGGAGGGAAGATCGCGCTGCCGTTCAGGTCTGTGATATTGCGCCATTGGATATCACCGGTATCCTTGATAAAATAGGCATCATTAGTACCCAGCACGATCTTACCATTGTGGTATTGCATATTTACAGCGAGTGTAGCACCCTGTGAGGTAGTGCCTACCGTATCCAGTATCATGGTCTGCCCGCCATCATAGGAATAGTATATCTGGGATGACGTGCCATTGAGCGTGGCGATATACATTTTATTGCCTGCATCCTGCATCAGCCGCGGGCCGGCAGCACTGGTAGTGACAGCAGTCCATGAGCTACCTCCTGCGTCTAGCTTATACAGCTTGGAGGGTGTGAGATCCACGAGGATGGCATACAGGTTTCCCTTATGTACTGTCATATTACCTATAGGCAGGTATGGCAGGTTAGTCAGGTTGGTTCCTTGCCACTGAGCCCAGCATGGCAACATGGATAGAAGCGCCACAATAGTGAGTAATTGTTTTTTCATGATCTTTGGATTTTGACGTGATATAATACTGCAAAACAACGCAGTCATACACGTACTTTTTCTCCCAAAAACCTGAAACCTTACTGTTTGCCGGCTTTCATCCGGCTGATGTCACACAGCATATCAGAGTGGATGTTGAGACCGATATTGGTCATATTATACACGTGCTCGGAGGCTACGAGATAAACTATCTCGCATATCTCGCGCTCCGTATAGTATTCCTTCATACGGCTGAATGTAGCCTCATCCACTTTCTTATCCCGGGTCAGCTCCGTGACGTAATCCAGCATAGCCCGCTCGGCAGCGGAGAATAAGGGGCTGGTCCGATACGCTGCCAGTGCGTCAAATTTTTCCTCCCGCATGGAGCCTTTGATCACTATGGACCTGCCTATATCGATACAAAACAGACATACATTCAGGTGCGCTACCTGCTCCCTTACCAGCATGACTTTTTCTGCCGGGAGCGTCAGTTTTTTATCCAGTCGGGATATTTCACTTTGCCATTTGCCAAAGGCCAGCGGCATACGGGCTCCAAACACTTTTAATGGCGTCAGAACCTTGCCGAATTGCCTCTCAGTGAGATAATAGACCAGTTTCATGATGAGGCTGTCGGGTTTCTCTATCGGGGCGAGATATGTATCCATGGTGATGTATTTATCCTATAGACAACCAAAACTAAGCAGTATGGACAAACAAATAGTATTTATCTCCCGGCACCGTCAGTGCATCAGTGCTGGCCCTCTCCTATTTCTTCTATCATTTTGGCGCAGAATGCAGGCAGATCATCAGGCTTACGGCTGGTCACGAGACCGTTGTCCACGACTACCTCTTCATCACTCCAGTCTACGCCTGCATTGATCAGGTCAGATTTGATAGACGGATAGGAGGTCATATGCCTTCCTTTCAGATGGCCTGTCTCAATGAGGGTCCAGGGGCCATGACAGATAGCAGCTATGGGTTTGCCCTCCTCCAGAAAGCTCGCGACAAATGCTACCGTGTCCGCATCAGTACGCAGTTTATCAGGATTCATCACACCGCCGGGTAGTACCAGTGCGTCATAGTCTGCTGCCTGGGCTTCTGCTATTGTCTTATCTACTGAGTACTCTCCACCCCAGTCGGTATGATTCCAGGCTTTGATCTTGCCCGGCTTTAGGGAGATGACCTCCACCGTGGCGTCTGCTTTCTTCAGCGCCTCTATAGGCACGGTAAACTCAGATTCCTCTACCCCGTCCGTCGCTACTACGGCGATCCTCTTATTAGCTATTGATCTTGACATAGTGTTTATTTCTGCACTACGCCGCAAGATTCATACCGCTACCGGGATGAGGAAATCTCTGCACTACTGCTCATCTCTGATGGTGTCATCCAGAGACCGCATCACCTTGGAGAAATTGTGAGGGATCAGCCGCGCGGCCAGCGCCTCAATAGCTGATAGTACAAACCCGGTCAGAAAGATGGAGGATTTAGCAGTCTTCTTTATGCTAAAGGTACCGCTGAAGGTCACTTTGGTGCCCTTACCGGCTTTGGTACAGGCGATAGAGCCTACGCAAGAGATATCTTCTACCTTGTAGTGCGTCTCTATCGAGAACTGGCTGGAGTGTGTCTCATTATCCCAGATAGCATCTTCGGTCCAGAGCATCATCTCCGGCTTGATCATGCTTTTCAGCATGGCCGGGAGTGGTGGCGCAGCCTGCCATTGGCTGATCACGTGCACCCCATCCGGTTTTTTCTTCGTCCTCTTGATCACTTTCACATACTCCATATCATCCTGCAGAGCTGCTATCTCAGGCAGCCTGTCGCGGATGGTCTCCCATACTACCGGCAGTGGGTGGTGCAGTGTTTCTGTACATTTAAATTCCATACTGTGTGCATGATACTAAAAAAGCTGCTCATCAGCCATCTCTGCTATCCACAGGCAAATAAAAACGGCCTCCGGGTAGGGAGGCCGTTCCTTATAGATTTTGAATGCTGATCAGAGATTCTTCAGAAGTTCTTTGGTCAGCTCATTATTAGGGTCGAGGTCTTTAGCCTTGTTGATGAAAGGACCTGCAGTAGCCTTGTCATTCTTATTCAGGTAGTAGGCACCCAGGTATTGGTAGCTCTCTATCAGGAAGTTCTTGTACCTGGCCTGATCTGTCCCTGCCTCAACCACTTTGATAAACTGCTCATAGTATGGCTTGGAAGCCGCAGTCTTCATTTCCGGATCGAGGTAGCTGTTTGCCTTTGCCCTCCACTGCCAGCTATCAGGTACGGTAGCATATTTAGTGGTCAGGTTAGAGAAGACAGTATCTGCCGCCTGAAAGTATTTAGCCGCAGAATCTTTTGCTGCCTTGTCATCCTTTTTAGAATTCCAGCCCAGAGCTATATTATAATTAGCACGGCCCAGCCAGTAGTAGTCATAGAAAGTAGGACTAGGGAAATTAGCTATCCTCTTGGTGTAGGCTGCTACTGCATCCGGGTACCTCTTGGTAGTGTACATCAGCTGCGCATAGTCAGAGAGTAGCTCCGCGTTATTGCTATCTACAGACAGTGCCGTATTAAAGTACTTGAGTGCAGCAGTAGTATCGTTGTTTTTATTGGCCACCTTGGCGCTATACACATAGTCCATGGGGCGCACACGTGATACCGGAGCCGCTACCCAGAAGCGCTGCATATAGTCGCCGGCCTCCTTGTAGTGCTTCAGCTCATAGTTAGAATAGAAAAGTGCACGCAGGATGACCATATTCGTAGGATCAGCATCCAGCATTTTCATACCCTCTGATACTACCTGATCATATTCCTTAGATGCAAAGAGGAAGCTGAGGAACTTTGTCTTTGCCTCTGCATCATCCTTATTCAGCTCAATGTATTTTTTGATCTCAGCCTTGGCCAGGTCGTATTTCTTTGCCAGAAAGTAGGTCTCAAACAGGTCATAGTGCGCCACCGGATAGTCAGGCTCGAGGGCGATAGCCTTTTGCAGTGCATTGATCGCATCGTCATAGGTACGGGCGCGTGTATTCAGACGGCCTATCTTGATAAAGGCCATCGTCAGCTTAGGATTGACCTCAGCAGCGCTCTCATACTTGCTCATAGCCTTGCCACCTTCATTGTTGTCCAGGTAGGCATCGCCCAGCTCCAGCGCATTGTTGGTATTCTTAGGATCTATTTTAAAGGCGTCCTCAAAGTTCTTGATAGCCTCCTGCAGGTCTATGATATTAGGTTTATACCAGGCATCTCCTACCTGATTGAGCACATCTGCACTTTTAAATTTAGAAGTCACAACTGCCTGCTCAAAATATTGCTTTGCCTTGGCCTTGTCTCCATTCAGCAGGCTCAGGCGGCCATTGGCCAGCAGGCCGTAGATGGTCTTATTTTCAAAACCCGGCACCCTGTAGCAGATCTTGGCTGAGTCCGGATCATCCATTTTCAGGTAGGTATTGCCCAGGTAGTACGCTGTCTGCACCCTGTCTGTGGTTCCATCTGCCAGTGCCTTTCTGAGTACATTCTTGGCTGTAGCAAAGTTCTCCTTCTCCAGTTGTTTTTTGCCCTCATCCAGCGCAGACTGAGCGAATACCTGAGAGGACAATAACAGCATAGCAGCTGCGATCTTGATACTTTTCATCCTATTATCCGGTTTTTTTTAAAGATTTGCAATGATAGCGTTTTTCAATTATTTCAGTCCGCCTGTATTGATATTGATCGTGCGCGACGGCATGATAGCCGGCACCAATCCCGACTTCAATATAATGCGACCTGATCTATCTTTGTACAGGAAATTAACAAACCCCGTGCCGACCTTCTGATCCATGCTATGCTGTATGAAGTTGATAGGGCGGGCAAAGGGATAAGATTCATCGGCTATCTCGCTCTGCGAGGCGGTAGACGCTATGATGCGCCCCGTGGAGTCAGCCCTGGCCACATACAGCAGCTTAACTTTCTTTAGCAGGTCGCGCACAGATGCTACGTCTTCATCGCTGATCTTATCATAGGGCAGAAAGCCTATCGCTTTATCGTCTTTCTGCAGATATTCTACCAGTTCATCTGTATTCTTAACCGCAAAGGCAGAGCGACCTGAGGTTTGCGAGAAGAGTCCAAACATATAGCTCAGTACCCCTGAGCCATTTCCCTCAAAGACCACTTTGTACTGCCCCGCACGCCCGGCTACCAGCTGGCCCACCAGCCCGTAGGGCAGTGTATCCTGCGGGAAGGCTGGGTTAGCCACCAGCGCTATCGCATCGCGCGCAAAGCAGCTCTCATCAGGTGTGATGTGGTTATTCTTGAAAAGCTGCGTCCGCTCTGACTCACGGAGCCTACGGCCTATCACTACCGTAGAGAAGCTATCCGTGTTCAGGTGCTTCAGCACCTCGGCCTCGGGCAGGTAGATGACCTGCAGGTGCTGCTCCGGCTGGTCATTCTCATATACCCGCACCTCTTGGTCTATGATGTAGCGGAAAGCCTCATCAGCATAGACCGTGATCGAGTCTATATGTGTAGGCCCCTCAATGGTGGCCGGGGGCAGGGAGGCCTGATCCGGGTGGCGGCTGCAGGCCAGGAGACTAAGGCAAAAAATAGCGATAAGGTAGAGCGGACGATACTGCACGTTCAGATATTTTGAGCATTGGGGCTGTCTGTCAGCGCCCTGATCAGGCGAAATGCTCCGTAGATGATAAACACCCACGAGAGAATAGAACGATAGGTAGGCTCTACGAAACTCAATATCTGCTGGCTATAGACCATTAGATAAACGCCCAGGCCTATGTAGCACAGGGCTATGGCTAGTTTCAATATGCCCATCGGGCTGGTCAGGATGCTGCGGAGTGACGCCATCAGTTACTTTTAATGACAGATGCCAAAGGTAAGTCTTTTACATAAAAAACTGCGGGATATGACATTGCTATGACAGACGGTTATCCCCGCAGTGTATTTTACGCCTGCTCCCAGATAGCCCTGATGATCTTCGTCGCATTGGCCCGGTTGCTAAACTCGTGGTCGAGCAGCTGCCTGCGCTTATTGATATGATGCTGGTCAAAGTCCAGATTCATCATATCGGTGATCAGACGTTTGGTAGCATTGGGGTTATCCTCTATCACGCAGAGCGACTCGAGCCCGGTATTATTCACCATCTTTGAGTTGACCAGGCAGAAGCGGCCCCTATAGAGCGAGTTGAGTAGTTTTAGCTTGATGCCCGTATTCTGAAAAGTGGTCAGCAGGTTGATATGCGCATTGCTGAGCAGATCAGCGATCCGCTCAAACGAGGGATTTTCCACCATTTCTATGTGCGGGTACCTGGCTACTTCTTTTTTGAGCGCGTCAGTGGGATTTTTACCCGCTATGATGAATGGCACAGTCATCTCAGCAGCTATCTTCTTTACGATGAAAATGGCGGCCTGGTTATTTTCTACCACGCTTAGGTTGCCATGATATAGTACATAGCTGCCGCGGCCCGGCTTGGATGTCACTTCCTCATTGGAGTGAAAAGCGGATACAAAGTCGATATTCTCGTACGACTGGCGCAGGTACTCATAGTCGCTCTTGCTGATGGCAAAGATCCTGTCCGCGTGCCGCAGCTCTTCTTCAAATTTCTTGAGACGGCTGGCTTCTACATTAAAGTAATATTTGATCAGGAAGTTGCGCTCCGCCTCTTTCAGGCTTTTGTAGTACTCCCATTCCACATTGTGCATACGCACCGCCTTTATCTTCTGCCGTATAGAAGGATGGCCCAGGTAGAAGCAGGTATGCAGCCCTTCAAAAAGCACCGGATGCTCATCTCCTGCCAGAGTGCTCAGCAGTTCATCTGATTTTCTCGAGCCTACGATATAGGGAACCGATGAGTAGATAGCCTGGTAAAATTTCTTGCGCTCATAGTAGTGCACGCTCGCACAGATCTCCTCCAGCTCTTTGGACTCCTCCCTGCCATAGTGAAAGCAATGCAGGTGTACTTTGACACCCAGATCATGGAGTGCCTTGATCTTGTAGTAGACATCTATCACGCCACCATAGTCTGGCGGGTAGGGCACATTAAAAGATACTATATGCAGATGCCTGTCAGTAGAGCCGGTCATAAAGCGCGATCAATTTTCTCTCCTCGTTTTCCCATGTGAGTTCCCGCCTGCAAACCAAACAATTCTCCTTCACTTTGGCGTAGAAATCTTTGTCTTCCATTAAACGTTTCAACGCACTTTTTATCGTATCGGTCTCCAGATCGTCTACCAAAACCGCTACATGATACTGATCATTAATACGCTTATACTCAGGGAAGCCTATGCAGACCTGCGGCACACCGGCCTGGATATAGTCCAGAAATTTATTGGCCAATGAATAATAATAACTCAGCCCTTTCATCTCCAAAAGGTTGATACCAATAAATGCTCCCGCTGTGATCGCCTTGAGATCAGGAGGTTTGACGTAGCCTGTAAATCTGACTTTATGTTCTGATCCCGACCTTCGCACTTGCGCCTTGAGGGCATCAGTGATATCGCCATCTCCCACCAGCCACAGCTCTATATCCAGATCAGCTACTGCGTCTATCAGATGCTCCAGGCCACGGCCCTCATTCAGCGCGCCTTGATAAAGCAGATAGCCAGATGTACCCTCACTTTTTACTTTTTCTTGCTGCGCCAGAGGCAGGTTGCGGATCGTAGCCACATTCCTTTTATATGTCTTCGCAAAAACCTCTGAAATGCTCTGTGTAGTGGTATAAACGAGATCCATCTTAGGCACGTAAGTACGCTCCACCCACTGCCAGACCGCACGTATGCGCGGCCTGCGCACTACCTCAGGCACCTCAGGGAAGTACTCATGCGCATCGTATACTTTTTTCATACCGCGCATCACTGCGGCATAGTAGCAGGCTACAATCGTATCCAGGTCTATAGCACAGAGTATATCATGTCTATGAAAAAGCAGGTAACAAAATAAGCGGAGATTATACTCCAGGTAAAAAATCTTTCCCCGGTCAAACCAACACCTCAATCGCACCTGCTGAAAAGAAAATCTGTCTAATGGTAGTGATTGCGCCCTCTCTCTACCCACCAGCGTCACATTATACCCTGCATTCACCAGCGAGGTACAGATACGCTGCATGCGCTGATCGTAGGTCAGGTCATTGGTCACGGTCAATATAATACTCCGGGCGGGCATAGCAGCGAAGCTAGTTTTTTTCAAAGAAAGTCTTAGGTTTACTACACAGAAGGCGCAGAGGAATAGAATATCCTCAACATAGCAAAGTCTATAGATGCTTCCGCTAAAATATCTCTGAGAAAAACTCTATCCCTGTGTAGTGAATTGACTACCGCCTAAAGACGCGCCCATCCTCTGTACGCGCCACACGCCCCTGATCTGCCAGCCAGCGTACTACTTCACTTACCTTTTCGGGGTTGAGAGAAAGCTTATCGGCCAGAGCACTGACGGATAGAGGTTCCGTCACTGCAATCATTATAGAGGCAGCGATAGTCTCAAAGTCTCCGGCGCTCAGTGTTTCCTTCTTGCGCCCTATACACACATCACAGATACCGCAGTCCGGCGCATCAGCCTCGCCAAAGTACGCCACCAGCCAGCGGCTACGGCAGACACTTTTATTAGTCACATACTGATATACCGCCTCCAGGCGTTCACGCGCTCCTGCTATCCGCGCTTCCACAAAGCTTCTGTCCATAGTGAGATGGTCCGGGCGCATACGCGGCTGCCGCAACACTAGCTGAGGCTTGTCCCTGCGGGGGATGTAAGAGAGTATATCCAGCCTGTCGAGCTGTAGCATAGCAGTGGCCAGTGCCTCATATGACATATGGACCTTAGCCGCTATCGCCACCTCGTTGAATCCTACATAGTCCTCAAAGACACCCGCGCAGGTGCGCAGTATCATCTTGATCAGCGGCTCATACTTGCGATGTTCTACCTGAAATTTGTACAGCACATCCTTACCCACCACTATCTTTACCTTAGGCTGGGATTGAAAACCATCACTCACCTCCAACAGGTTTTGTGTCTCCATGAGCTTCAAGGCACTCATTACTTTGACCGGTCCATATTGATACTTCTTAGCAAAGGCGGACAAGTCAAAATCGTGCGGCTGGTGTACGCCTGAGTCATAGGCTATATTCAGCTCCCCTCCTATCTGGTCATACATCGCCCGTACCTCCTGATAGGTCGGTATATCCTTAGATTTGCTTTCGAGCAGGTCAGCTTCATCATTGGCCGTCATGAGCTGTATGGCATAGGCGCGCTGCTCATCGCGACCCGCCCGGCCTGCCTCCTGAAAGTAAGCCTCTATCGAGTCCGCAGGCTCTATGTGCACCACTACACGCACATCAGGCTTGTCTATCCCCATGCCAAAGGCGTTGGTGCTGACTATCACGCGGGTCTTACCCGCCACCCACTCTGCCTGGCGTTTATGCCTTTCATCGTTCTCCAACCCTGCGTGGTAGAAATCGGCTTTGATCCCCTGCCGTCTCAGGTAGTCAGCTATCTCCTTGGTCTTACGCCGGTTTCTCACGTATACGATGGCCGATCCATGTACTTTCTTTAGTATATCCAGCAGTTGCAGATACTTGTCATCTGCCTGCCGCACTACGTAGCTCAGATTGCTACGCGTGAAGCTCTTCTGAAAAACCTGCCCATTATGAAACTGTAGCCGCTCCTGTATATCATCTACTACCGGCCCGGTAGCCGTAGCCGTCAGCGCGATCAATGGCACCCCGGGCAGCAGCGCTCTCAGCTCTGAGATACGCAGATAAGATGGCCTGAAATCATACCCCCACTGAGATATACAGTGCGCCTCATCTACGGCTATGAGCTTCACGTTCATATTAGCCACACGCGCCTGAAACTCATCCGTAGCGATCCGCTCAGGCGAGATATAGAGAAACTTAACGTCACCAAACATAGCTGCATTGAGCAGGCGGTCTATCTCACCATGCGGCAGGCCAGTATGGATCGCTATTGCCCTGATTCCTTTTGCCTGCAGGTTTTGTACCTGGTCGCGCATCAGTGCGATGAGAGGCGATACGACGATACAGAGGCCATCCATACACAGTGCCGGCACCTGAAAGCAAAGCGATTTGCCCCCGCCGGTAGGTAGCAGCGCCAACGTATCATGCCCCTCCAGGACTGACTGCACGATCTCCTCCTGCAACGGGCGAAAGGCATTGTAGCCCCAGTATTGCCATAATATGTCCTGTGGAGATTTCATCAGCCAGACAAGTGTAATGAGATTTCAGCCGAATGGCAAGTCTACTGCCCGTCAGCTATACGGCCATCTTTCATGACTATCTTGCGGTCGGCCATCTGCGCCAGCTCCTCATTGTGCGTCACGATGATAAAGGTCTGGCCCAGTTGATCCCGCAGGTCAAAGAAAAGCCTGTGCAGGTCACCGGCATTATCAGAGTCGAGATTGCCGGATGGCTCATCTGCCATCACGATAGCAGGGTTATTCATGAGGGCTCGTGCCACTGCTACACGCTGCTGCTCACCGCCAGACAGTTCGTTGGGCTTATGTCCCGTGCGATGACTTAGCTTTAGCAGGTCCAGGAGTTCTTTAGCGCGCTTCTCGGCAGCCGCGCTCTTTGTACCGGCTATAAAGGCCGGTATGCATACATTCTCCAGCGCAGTAAACTCCGGCAGCAGGTGGTGAAACTGGAAGATGAAACCTAGTTTACTATTGCGAAATGCTGCCAGCGCCTTATCCTTTTTCCCTGATATGCTTTCACCGGCTATGGTCACGGTGCCGCCATCAGGCCTGTCTAGTGTGCCGATGATATGTAGCAGTGTACTTTTGCCCGCACCCGAGGCACCGACTATAGAGATCACCTCTCCTTTCTGCACCTGTAGCGATACGCCATTGAGTACCCGTAGCGGGCCGTAGCTTTTCGTTATATTTTGAGCGTCGAGTATCATTACTTAGGTGCGTACACCAGCGATTTATCTTTAAAAAAATCCTCTTCGTACCATACCGACAGGGGTGTGAGCTGCACCATTTTCAGCCCTGCCAGCTCCTCCGTGAGGTCACCTCCCTTCAGACAGATGATCCCATTCCGCTTTTCATTCTGGTGCTTGGGCAGAAACTTCTTTGTAGACCATTGCATGAGTTCCCTCATAGGGGCCACGGCACGTGATACTACAAAGTCATAATCATAAGGCATATCCTCCGCACGGGAGTGGAAGGTGAAAAGGTTTTTCAATCCGGTAACTTCTTTCGCCGCTTCTATTACTTTCAGCTTCTTGCCTATCGAGTCTACCAGGTGAAAGCGGCAGTCCGGAAACATAATAGCCAGCGGCACACCCGGAAATCCCCCGCCTGTGCCTAGGTCCATGATCTTCGTACCACCCTTAAAAGTGGTGAACCTGGCAATAGCCAGCGAGTGTAGGATATGCCGCTCATAAAGGTTCTCTATATCCTTGCGCGAGATCACATTGATCTTCTCGTTCCACTCCGCATATACAGGGCCCAGTTTAGCGAAGGCCGCCTCCTGCTCCGGCGTGATATCAGGAAAATACTTTTTGATCAGGGAAACACCCGCTTCATTCATGCGGGCTAAAATAGCGTTTTATCGGAGGGTTTACTACACAGATGGCTCAGAAGAAACACAGAGGGGTAAGAATAGTATTCTCATTCCATTATAAGCCGTCCATATAATAACTCTGTGAAAGACTCAGTGCCCTCTGTGAAGTAAAAAACTAGAGCGCATACCTCGCCAGCGGCTCCACATCCAGCCCGCAAAACTCCTTGCGCTCAAACTTATACTCGGCCACCTTCGCTATCATTCCGGCATTATCTGTGCAGTATTCAAATTTGGGTATGTATGCCCTCCAGCCATGCTTATTGGCCAGCGCAGCAAAGCGTTCGCGCAATTCCGAGTTAGCCGAGACACCTCCTGCCAGGGCTATCTCCTTCACACCATGCGCTATGACCGCAGCTTCCAGCTTCTTGAGCAGGATATCCACGATCGTTTTCTGAATGGAGGCACAGAGATCATTCATATTCTTCGCCACAAAATCCGGATCCTTCCTGGTCTCGGCCTGCACAAAGTACAGGATCGATGTTTTCAAACCGCTGAAGCTGAAATCGTACTCCGGTATTTGGGGTTTCGCAAATTTGAAGCGTTCTGCGTCGCCTTCTTTTGATCTTTTATCTATCAGTGGCCCGCCGGGATAGGGTAGCTCAAGTATCTTGGCAGATTTATCAAAGGCTTCACCGGCAGCATCATCTATTGTTTCACCTATTACCTCCATTTCCAGCGGTCCCTTTACCAGTATGATCTGGGTATGGCCACCAGATACCGTCATACAGATATGAGGATAGGCGGGCGTCTCGTCTATAAAATTTGCCATGACGTGTGCCTGCATATGGTTTACCTCTATAAGCGGCAGGTTCAGCGCCATAGCGAGCCCCTTGGCGAAGGACACTCCCACGAGCAGTGACCCTATCAGGCCCGGCCCACGGGTAAATGCTATCGCATCAAGCTCAGTCTGCTTTACTCCTGCCTTTTGCATGGCCGTATCCACCGTCACGATGATATTTTTCATGTGTGCACGGGAGGCCAGCTCCGGCACCACACCGCCCCAGGCCTCATGCACCGCCTGAGAGGCGATAACGTTGGCAAGAATTTTGCCATCTTTACAGACCGCGGCAGATGTATCGTCACAGCTTGATTCTATGGCTAGTATAGTAGGCATCGCGCTGCAAAGAAAGGAAAGAATAAGGAACTAAAGATTTTTAAAACGCAGGCAGACCCATACTTTAGGGCGTAGCCAGGCGTTGGTGCACATAAGATGAAGAAAGGGCTCAGGATACTCGGTATCATTATACTGCTGGTACTATTGCTATGCGGTGGTGTCACCCTTTCGCTGCGTATCCCTGCCGTACAGAATTATGTCGCCCACATAGTGGTCAATTATGTATCTAAACGACTGGGCACCAAAGTATCCATAGACCGCTTCCAATGGTCGCTGCTGCGCAATGTAGACCTACAAGGCTTCTATCTAGCTGACAAAAAAGGTGATACGCTCATCTACGCCGGCACCCTCAACGCAAACATCTCCTACTGGAGCCTTTTCAAAAAAGAAGTAAAGATCAAAGGCATCACGCTGGACCATGCCCGCGTCAAGCTACAAAGTGATACCGCCGGCAAGCTGAACCTGACCACGCTCTTCGCCTCGGATAAACCCGCTACCCCTATAGTTACCCCTCAAAAGGACACGATAGCTAAGTCACTGGACCTACTGATACAGCTCAAGACCATCGGCATCTACCATACCGACTTCAGCTATGAGGACCAGAAGAAAAAATCTCTGACCAAGGTGCTCATCCCCTCCTGTGATGTAGATGTAAATGAGATCTCGATCAAGAATAAACTGATAGCCCTTCAGTCCATACGTATAGACAGCGTCCGGGCCGCCATCATAGGTGGTATCAGAGATACGAGTGCTCCCAAGCCTATTGAGGCTATCCACTTCATGCCACCAGGCTGGCAGCTCACCTGGCAGGAGGCCGCTATCACACATTCTATCTTCTCCTATGACAATCTCAACCTGGCCTCAAGCCCCAAAGGGATAGATTTCTCTCACATCCTATTTACCGGTATCAATTTTAAAACGGGCCAGGCGGGTATCCTGCGTGACTCGATAGGCATAGATGTGCGCACACTGACCGCCGCAGAAAAGAGTGGCTTCAGCATCAAAGGCCTGACAGCAATGGTCAAGGCTACCGATAAAGAAGTAAGTCTCAGCAAGCTCAAACTGGAAACACCAAACAGCAGTATCAATAACTATCTGGGTGTTACTTTCAATGAATACGAAGACTTTAATGATTTCATCGGAAAAGTCACGCTGAAAGCTGATCTCGACAAGGCCTACATCTCGCTCAAGGACTTAAACTACTTTGCCAAGGGCCGGCTTGATGCTTTAGCGCACAATAAGATATTTATCACAGGCCATGTGAAAGGGCGCATCAATGACCTGCAGGGCAAAGGCATAGCGCTCAGCATAGGCCGCAATACGATACTCAAAGGGGACTTCTACACCAGTGGTCTGCCGGATATCAATGAGACATTCCTAAACCTTCGTATCAGCCAGTTTACTACCTCGGCTGATGACATCCGCCGCATCTACCCCACGGCTCCTTTTCCTGCCAATTTCAATACACTCGGCAATATCAGCTTCACCGGAAACTTCGACGGCTTCCTCACAGACTTTGTCACGCAGGGTAGATTATATACTGATCTCGGCTCTGCATCTTCTGACATAAACTTCAAGTACAATCCTAAACTTAAAACGGGTTCCTACTCAGGTGATCTCGCATTGACAAATTTTGACCTGGGTAAATGGTTTGGCCAGCAGCAGTTATTGGGCAAGATCAGCCTCAAGACGCACATCGTAGGCAATGGTATCAAACTGGAAACGGTCAACGCCAAACTGGATGGTGCCGTCAGCAGCCTGACTGTAAAGGGCTACGAATACCAGGACCTTAAAGTAAACGGTGTGATCAAAGGAAAGTTTTTCAATGGTGAGCTGATCTCTCATGACAAGAATCTCGACATGGATTTCCGCGGGCTGGTAGACCTGACTGAGAAACTACCACGCTACAACTTTACCGCAGATATCAGAAATGTTTCCCTGCGCGATCTTAATATCACCAAAGACACGCTCAATATCCGCGGTACACTCACGGCAAACTTTATAGGCAAGAAACCGGATGATATGATCGGCCTGATCATAGGCCAGGACTTGTTTGTGCAGCATCGCTCAGACTCCGTGATCGTTCACAATCTGACACTCACCTCTACCGTCAATTCCGATCAGTCTAAGAAGATCACGCTCATGTCAGACAAAGCAGAGGGCGAGATGGATGGCCGCTTTACATTCTCAGGTATGACCCGTGCTGTGACGCGCTACCTCAATTATACCTTTACAAAGGACTACCGTGATACGGCCTACGTCTATCCGCAGCAGTTCACTTTCAATTTCCGGTTTTATGACTCCTCCGCTATCACCAGGGTCATAGATCCTAAGTTTCGCATGATCAGAAACTCTGTGATTTCAGGAGAGTTTAATACCGCTAAGGAGATACTCAATCTTAATGTCTCAGTGCCGGAGATCGTTTATGACAAGTACACGCTGAAGCGCTTTGACTTTGACCTGAACTCTCATGAAGGCAAGGTAGATATGCGCACCACCGCAGATAATTTCTACATAGGTGACAGCCTCATAGTAGACACGCTGATAGCCAAACTCAATAAGGAAAAAGAAGAGTTTCGGTTTGACCTGATGGCATCAGACGCCCACGGATTCAATAAAGCCGACATCACCTCCTATATCAGGCCCGTGGCCGGTGGCGTAGAGATACGTATGACTCCATCGGAAGTACTTCTCGGTGGCAATCAGTGGAGCTTCATGCCTGACAATCTCCTGACCATCCACGGCAAAAAGATCGTGACCAGCCCATCAGGGCTCGTATTTGTGAACGGACAGCAATCCGTCCGGCTCGACTCCTACCTCAAGGGCGATAGCTCCACGAGTATCAACCTGACCCTGAAGGACGCAGCCCTGGCAGACTTCCTCAATATTTTCAGCAGGAAGGTAAAAGACATCACAGCTACTGTCAACGGGACCGTGAAGGTAGAGGACATATTTTACAAGCCTGCTATCGTAGCCAATGTGGAAGCGCGTGACCTGACCATGAAGGATATCAATATAGGCACGCTGCGTATCAATAGCTCGCTGGATAATATCAATCGCCGCGTAAATGTGACAGGAGGCATAGAAGGTGATAAAAACGATATAGCCATCAATGGATTCTATGACATACAGCAGCAGGATCTGAATATGGGCATTGACATCCGCTCTCTCAATCTGAATTTCCTGAATCATCCCCTCTTTGTCAAATACGTGAAGGAGGTAAGCGGCACTGCAAGTGCGCATATAGACCTCAAAGGCCCTGTCAAAGCACTCGTAGCGCAGGGCGCCCTGCATATCCATGAAGCCAAGGTAAAGGTCTCCTATCTCAATACTAACTATACACTGAAAGATGAAGATATAGAGCTGGGTGACGGCTATTTTGACATCGGCACCATCACCGTCATAGACCGCTTCAATAACACTGCACTGGGTACAGGTCGCATCTATCACGACCACTTCCGCAAATTCACCCTGGACCTCCATGTCACCACGCAGCGCGCAGAGTTTCTAAATACTACAGTCAAAGATCAGCCTATCTTCTACGGGCAGATCATGGCAGCCGGCAATGTGGACTTCACCGGCACGATACCCTACGTCAATATCAGCGCCTACGGCTGCACCACTCAGAAGGGTACCTACATTCACATCCCGATCAATAACTCATACGAAACGAACCGCTACAACTTTTACCGCTTCATCACGCCGGGCCAGGAGGATACCATGATGCACGCCCGCCGCAGCCGCGCCCCTACAGGGGTCAACTTCACAGTCAGCGTAGACGTGACTCCAGATGCGCAGGTAGATGTCATACTGGATCCTGTGGCCGGAGATATCCTGTCCAGCACGGGCAGTGGCAATATGCGTATAGAGATCCTGCGCGGCGGCGACTTTAGTATGCGCGGCTCCTATACTATTGCTCGTGGTAGTTATCTATTTACATTGCAGAATGTGATCAATAAGCGCTTTACATTGGATCCCGGTGGAACTATCACATTCAACGGCGACGTGTACAATGCGCAGCTCAATGCTGATGCGATCTACAAGGTGCGCACCTCTACCTATGACCTGATATCTGACCTGCTGGGCATCTACAGCGCCAATGCCGTCAGCACTACCTACAATGAAGAAGCGATATCCCGCTCCAAAAACCGCATCGTGGTAAACCTGCTGCTGAATCTGAAAGGGATACTGTCTGCCCCTGAGATATCCTTTGACATCGCTCCGCAGAATCCTGACCCCGTGATACGCACCTACATAGACAATAAGATTCAGCTCATACGCACCTCAGATGCCGAGATGAATAAGCAGGTATTTGGTTTGCTGGTCATGGGCAAATTCCTGCCGACCAACTCGCTCGCAGCGGGTGACGCGACTAGTACCCGCTCTATCAGCGGATCAGTGGCCAATACAGTGAGCGAGTTCCTCTCCTCACAGCTATCGCTCTATCTGGGCAGCTTCTTTGACAACCTGAATGTGCACGACCTGGATTTCAACTTCAACTTCAAACAATACGATGACTGGTATGGCACCGGTGCTACCTCTGCAGATAACCTCAATACGCGCCGCGAACTCCAGCTAGCGCTGACCAAGCGCTTCTTTAATAACCGCCTCTCCATAAACGTGGGCGGCAACTTTGACTTCGGCGATAACAAGGGCGTGGGCAGCAACACCGTCACCAATACCAGCAATCCCAACGCGTATGTGACCGGGGACTTCCAGATAGAATATGTGCTGGACAAAAACGGCTCCTGGCGCGCCAAGACCTACAACAAAAATGACTACGACAACTTTAACCAGCGCAACCGTAATAAGACCGGCATAGGCCTCTCCTATCGCAAGGATTTTGACAACTGGCTGGATCTCTTCAAGCGGCGCAAGAAAACGCCGCCGCCACCCGTCCCCGCTGCCGCCAAACCAGAGGAAACACCGGCACCTGTCGTGCAGCCTAGTGATAGGTGATCGAGATGGGATTAACCACTAGCCCATATCCTACACTAATCCGCGTCTCCAACTCGGATTCTTTTCCTTCGCGTTTGTAACGCGACTATACTTCAGTTACCAGTACCGCAACCTGCAAATATCAGGAAGTCTCATACTTCCCTATCTACATTCTCACCCATCTAAATCTGTCCCCCACCTGACAGAAATCATTTCCCTCTCCGGTAATCCTTCCTTACTTCCCTTCCGAAATTCAGACAGCCATAATTTGCCATTTCCACATCCCAATTTGGGGAATTCTACACTTTGGCGCAGAATTTATGGTCGTATGGATAGCTAAAAACTAAACCAATACATCACAATATGAGATCCATCATCACCATCACTGCGCTGCTCACCCTACTCTCACTGAGCTCCTGCGTGACCAAGAAAAAATACCAGGCCCTCGAGAGCGAACTCTCCAAGGCCAAAAGCGACCTCCTGAGTTGCAATGAGATCAAAGACAAACTCACCAGCCGTCTCAGCAGTTGTGAAAACGACCTGGCCATGTCCCGCGCCAACCTCGGTGGCAAAAATGACCAATACCAGCAGCTACAGGCCCAGCTCAAAGACTGCCAGGAGCAGCGTGACAAGCAGCTCAGTGCTGTAGGCGACCTCACTGTCCTCTCCAAGGGAGCCAATGAAAATATAGGCAAAACCCTCGCGCAGCTACAGGACAAGGACAGATACATCCAGATGCTCCTCGCCGCGAAGGACAAGGCAGATTCCATCAACCTCGCGCTGGCTGTCAACCTCAAGGGAGCGCTCAAGGAAGGCCTCGATGATAAGGATGTAGACATAAAAGTGGACAAGACCGTGGTTTACATCAATCTCTCTGACAAGATGCTATACAAATCCGGCAGCTACACCATCACAGACAAAGCTGGCGCAGTGCTAAGCAAGATAGCATCTATCGCAGCGTCTCGCCCTGAGGTAGACGTGATGGTAGAGGGCTACACAGATAATAACAAGATCAAAACAAACTGTATAGATGACAACTGGGACCTCAGCGTGAAGCGCGCCACCAGCGTTGTCCGTGCCCTGCAAAATGACTACCACCTCGACCCTAATAAGCTGATAGCAGCCGGCCGTGGTGAGTATAATACCCTCGTGCCTAATGATAATCCGGAGGACATGGCTACCAACCGTCGCACCCGTATCATCTTCCTGCCTCGCCTCAATCAGTTTTACGACCTGCTCGACCCGAGCAAGGCCTCGACCAAGATCAAATAACACAATCCTATCAGCTATTTCAAGTCAAAGCTCAGGCACTAGTCTGAGCTTTGACTTTATATGTCATTCCAATAGCCCCGGACTTTAGTCCGGGAATGATGAGGTTTAATGAGTTGGCTTTAGCCAAAATGGGTCATGAGATTCAATAAGATATATAAGGGTGCTATAGCCACCCTTATATACCGCCGTGATAGTCATTAGCATCTTAGGTTTCCTCACTAAAAACATCCTCTCCCCCAACTATCTTTATTACCCTCAAACCCAATGATACCAATACTTTCATAGTCGGAAAACTTGTCGCGTACGGCATACGATATTCATCTTACCGCCGTCTTTCGCCACTCATCCCTCCCCTGCTCCTATAGTCGAAAAACTTGCCATAGTCACTGACGAAAACAACAAAGCCACCCAAAAGGATGGCTTCGTCCATATCATATCCAGTATCTATTAGCCTACCAGCTCAGCCTTCTGCTCAGCCACGCGGTCACTATTGATATACTCGTCAAAGGTCATATCCTTATCGATGATCCCCTTAGGGGTGATCTCTATCACACGGTTAGCGATGGTCTCTACCAGCTCGTGGTCACGGGAGGCGATGATCACATGCCCCTTAAAGTCATTGAGGCCGTTGTTCAGCGCTGTGATAGACTCGAGGTCCAGGTGATTGGTTGGCTCATCCAGCAATAGTAGATTGGCCCTCATCAGCATCATCCTGCTGAACATACACCTCATCTTCTCTCCGCCGGAGAGCACGTTGCACTTCTTCAGCACCTCTTCACCACTGAAGAGCATCTTGCCCAGGAAGCCACGGATAAAGGTCTCGTCCTTCTCCTCCGGAGAGTACTGGCGCAGCCAGTCTATGAGGTTCAGGTCCAGCCCTTCAAAGAAGGAGCTATTGTCATTCGGTATGCTCGCGATATTGATCGTCACTCCCCATGTGAAGGTACCGGTGTAGTCCTTGTCAGTGCCATTCAGGATATTGAGCAGCGCAGTCACCGCGAGGCTATTGTCACCCACCAGCGCGATCTTATCACCACGCTTCATGGTAAAGGTCACATTCTTAAAGAGTGTCTCGCCGTTCACCACCTTGCTCAGGTTGCGCACCTCCAGTATCTCATTGCCCGGCTCGCGCAGCATGTTATTGAAGATGATACCCGGATACTTGCGGCTGGATGGTTTGATCTCTTCGAGGTTGATCTTCTCCAGCGCTTTCTTACGGCTGGTAGCCTGTCGGCTCTTAGATGCATTGGCAGAGAAGCGGCGGATGAAGTCCTGCAGCTCCTTGATACGGTCCTCAGCCTTCTTATTGGCATCGGCACGCTGGCGCGCCACGAGCTGTGAGGACTGGTACCAGAAGCTATAGTTGCCCGAGTAGATGGTCATCTTGCTAAAGTCGATATCGACTGTATGCGTACACACCGCATCGAGGAAGTGACGGTCGTGGCTCACTACCAGAATGATACCCTCATAGCCCGCGAGGAAGTCCTCCAGCCACGCGATCGTATGCACATCCAGGTCATTCGTAGGCTCATCAAGGAAGAGGATATCCGGATTGCCAAAGAGCGCCTGCGCCAGGAGCACGCGCACCTTCTGATTGCCATCCAGTTCCTTCACCAGCTTGTAGTGAAACTCCTCCTTGATACCCAGGTGGCTAAGTAGCTCAGCCGCCTTTGCCTCGGCGTTCCATCCATCCAGCTCACCAAAGGTATTCTCCAGCTCACCTGCACGGATGCCATCCTCCTCATTGAAGTCTTCCTTGGCATACAGCGCATCTTTCTCCTGCATGATGCCCCACAGTGTTTTGTGGCCCATCAGCACGGTGGTCATGACAGGTATCTCATCATACTCAAAGTGGTTCTGCTTCAGCACTGCCACGCGCATACCTTTGGAGAAAGAGACCGTACCCGTGGTAGGGTCTACATCGCCTTGCAGTATCTTGAGGAAAGTAGACTTGCCCGCACCATTGGCGCCGATGATACCATAGCAGTTGCCGCTGGTAAACTTGAGGTTGACATCATCAAACAGGGTACGCTTGCCGTAGCGCAGCGAGAGGTTATTGACTGTGATCATTGTGGAAATCCTTCTTAAGAGGCCGCAAAAATACACATTTTGCAGGTAGTAAACAAAGGCAGGCAGCGTATTGTCTGGTACGACAATGCGTACTAAGAAAAGGCCCTCTTCCTAAAATCGGGAAGAGGGCCTTGAATCTCTGATCATTAAACCGGGTGTATCCGGTTGTGTTTGGGATCGGAACTCAATCCGGGCTCTTTTACTGAGCCATCCCAGATCAGAAGCTCATCTTGATTCAAACAACCATCATGCCATATTGTATTTGCAATGTAGCATACTGATCCTCAATCCAAGGCATCCACACGAGTATGGAATAAGCTTCCCATACGTGCCTTAGCCTCATATAACGAAAATTGGAAATCGCCTGACAGTAAAGCACTTCCCCTCTTGGCATTCCTTTAGTGAGTAAAGTAATCCATTAACCATTAACACTATCTAAAATGCGTACCACTCAACTGCTCAAAACAGCGTACACCGCCGCTGGTGTTTCAGACACTTTACAACGATATGAAAACAGGTTCGACGATGGGCATGCGCGTCCTGAGGATCGCGTAGGCGAGGCTGCCTCACTCAGCTCAGAATACTATGGACTCGCTACTGATTTCTACCTCCATGGCTGGGGCAAACTCTTTCACTTTGGGGTCCGGCATCAGGGTGAATCACAACAGGCTGCACTGCACAAATATGAGACCTATCTGGCAGATAAACTACAGTTGCAAGAGGAAGAGCGCTGCCTCGATCTGGGCTGCGGTGTGGGCGGCCCTATGATCAATATAGCACAGCACTCTAAAGTATCTATCACCGGCATCAACAAATCCTTGTATCAGATAGAAAAAGGCCATGAATTCGTCCGTGAAGCTGGAATGGGAAGCCAGTGCAATTTCCTGTCCTGTGACTGGATGAAGATACCGCTACGTGATGAAACCTTTGACAAGGCATATGGTATAGAGGCTACCTGTCATGCTGCCGGCAGGCGTACAGACCTCTTCCGCGAGGTGAACCGCCTGTTGAAACCTGGCGGACTGTTTGCCACATATGAGTGGGTCATGACGGACAAATACGATCCAGCAGATCTGCGCCACCAGCAGATCAAGCATCAGATAGAGATAGGCAATGGCCTCTCTGATATCACTGGCGCTGCAGATGTGATTGATTCACTCGCGGCAGCCGGGTTTGAGGTGCTGGAATGTACGGACCGGGCTAGCGAGTGCGATGCAGATACGCCATGGTACCATCCGCTTCGTGGAGAGCAGTTTTCCTTTGCTCATTTGCGCACCAGTCCTGCAGGTCGCCGCATCATGCATACAGCACTGGCAGGGCTGGAACGGCTGCACGTGATCCCCAAGGGTAGCACACGCGTACATGAGGTGCTAGAGACAGCAGCCGATGGACTCGTAGGTGGAGGTGAACTTGGAATCTTTACCCCTATGTTTTTTGTACTCGCCCGGAAAGTATGATGAATAGATATCTTGCAATATTGATTTTCTTGGCGTATTTATCTCAGGGCTGCCATCGGTCTTCTACGGGATGTTACCGCTGTATAGATACCCATCAGGTAGATGCCGCCTTTGACGTTTGTGAAAATGACACAACCGCTGCCGGCCGTAGCGCCTATAGCACCCTGGCATCGGGAGGGTATATCAATAATACAAATGGCACACCTGACAGTTGCAAGTTCTTTAGTCGCTGATGGCTTCCTCGCATTCCTTCTTTTTGTTTCCTTTGCGGCGTGCGACTTAACATTAAGATAACACTACTCTTATTCCCTTTCTGCTTCGGTGCTCTGCGCGGCAGTGCAGAGACACCACGGACCATAGCCCAGCAGTCCAGTATGTGGCTATGGGTAGCGGGTCAGGTGCGCCTCACCAGATACTTTGGTCTGCAGACCGAGGCTATCCTTCGCTTCAATGAGTTTCAGCGCAGCCAGCAGCATGAGTTTCACCTGGGCGGAGACATTTATCTGGGCGACCGCTTTGTGGTGACGCCGGTGGCTTATGGCTTCTTCCTCAATTATCCTTACGGCAAATTTCCGGCACTCGGCAGGCAATATGAACACCGTATCTGGCAGCAGATCCTCTATCGCAATAACTGGGGGCGGGTAGGATTTAATGCGCGCATCAGATCAGAGGAAAACTGGCGGCAGCGACAGATAAAAGAAGCAAGCGGCAATATCCTGGATAACGGCTACGCCTTCAAAGCACGCATACGCACCAGGCTACAAGTCAATATTGCCCTCAATCATCATACACTGCAGCAGGCTAAGACACTATCTCTGAATATATGGGATGAAATGTACGCCGCAGTAGGACCTGAGGTGACCTATCACTACCCGGAGGAAAACCGTGCGCAGATAGGTCTGGGGTATCGCTTCAACAGATGGGCCGTACTCTCAGTCGGATACATGCATCAGCTCATCCTGCGAAACAATGGCACGCAGGCCGAGTCAAATCATACGCTGGTAGTCTTTGCCCTCTTTCAGATAGACGCGCGCAAAAAGAAGTAAGTTTAATTTTCGGGCAGGTTTCTCAGCCAGAAGTCACGCACATTGCCTCCCATTATCTTCTCGATATCTGAGCGCGAATAGCCAAGATTTATAAGCTCCTTCACCACCTCTGTGAAGCCGGTGATATCATACGTAGCATCTACAGCTCCGTCAAAGTCCGACCCCATCGCTACATGCTCCACACCTATCCTGTCGGCCACATACTTGATACTATTGGCCGTAGCAGCGGCATCTGTACCACAGATAGCCGTCTCCCACATACCTATACCTATAATGCCATTCCGCTTGCCTATCTCCTGTATCTGCGCGTCGGTCAGGTTGCGGCCATTGTCGCAGAGGCCACGTACTCCTGTGTGAGACACCATCAGCGTGCCGGTGGTATTAGCAAAAATATCATCAATTGTCTTTGTAGACTGGTGAGCAAGGTCTATCATGATATGGAGCTGCTCCATCCTGTGCAGGAGTTCTTTGCCCTTGGCGGTCAGGCCACCTTTGGCCATACCATGCGCAGAGCCCGCCCACTCGTTATCAAAAAAATGCGCCAGCCCGATGTAGCGCACTCCTGTTTTATAAAAGGTATCCAGGTTATTGACATCATTCTCCAGGCAGTGGGCGCCCTCCAGTCCCAGCATGCCTGCGGTGAGGCTACGGTCAGCGCTGCGATCTTTGATGTACTGCTCTAGTTCTCCGCGGGTAGTGATGACGCGAAAAGCCCCCTTGCTACGCGCGGCTGACTGGTGCAGGTCCTCACACTGATGCAGTGCGCGCGCTTTTAGGCTAAACCAGTCGGACGGGGCACGTAACTGCGCGAATGACAGTAGTGCGATCTGATCTGTTTTGTCTGAGTTGTGATCATAGTTCTGATGGCGGGGTGTCTTGCTCACTATGGTGAAAACCTCAAGCGCCACATTGGCCTCCTGCATGCGGGGCACATCCACATGGCCATAATTGTGACGGGCCAGCAGATCGCGATGCCACAGCAGCTCATCACAGTGCAGGTCAGCTATGAATGGTATCGAATCATACCACGCTACCTTGTCAGCCGCGTTGGCCTGGTGGAGGGTGGTATTGATCTTTTTATCTATGATACCGGGCACGAAGCCAAAGAAAACCACAGCAGCGACCAGCAGGATCACCGCTGCTGCATAAAGTATCTTTCTGAGCATGTGTGTGAGATTGATGCGCTGAATATAGCCAAATCCCTGCTTGCATCGGCTGCTCAGAATGAAACTCCTACCGCCAAAACCATACGCTGATACGTCCTCCGCGTATCGTAGATAGTAGATCCATCGTATTGGTAGCTATACCGCACATGGCTGTACATGCGCCTGTAGCCGGCGCTGATCATGACAGATGCCCGGCCCCTGGTGTAGATCCTGACACCGCCTCCGGCAGTCACATAGGCGCCTCCCTCGCGATGGTAGCTGCTGTAGCCATCTGTGCTGGATACATTATCGGCTACCATCCAGGCATAGCCCCCGTCTGCATAGACGTAGGGTGTCACCCTTTTTTTTAGAAACTCGCTGCTGATCCTGCCATAGACCGGAATAAATGTTTGCCGGTAGCTCGTCAGCCTGTCTACCCCCACACCGGCACCTACGAAGAGGTACGGCCATAGCTGATAGCCATTCACCGTGTGGATACTAAGGCCTATATCATCTGTGCCACCGGCATAATAGTAATAGTCTGCAGGACGGGTGCCATAGGATAGCTGCAGCTCTGTGATATTGCGATAGCCCCGGTCATGGCGGTAGTAGCGGGTGTGAAAGTCACGGAGTATAGCTTTCCGCTCCGGCTCCTCGCGTACAGAGTCTATATCACCGGGCAGAAAGATCAGCACACTCCCGTCATTCATCCGCATCTGTACTTTATCAGCCGCCATTGTTGCCTTGCCATATATTATGCTGCCATTGTGCAGGTACAGGATATTGCTGGTAGCATTCTGAGCCCTCAGGGTAGCTACTATGATCAGAAAGGTAATCGTGATAAATGATCTCATGGAATTATTTTTTGTGCTCAGGCAACGGTTATCAGATTCATAACGTTTCTCTTCAGACAACGGTTGCCTGAAAACTTTTAAAACCACAAACACACCATTATGAGAAAATTCATCGCCCCTCTGATACTGCTCACGATACTCGCAGCATCCTGCAAAAAGGACCAATGTGAGCAGACCCAGACCTACTGGAAGTACACCCCCCGCTACCGCCAGATCACAGATATTATTCAAGACGTAAAAACTACGGCACCTACGCCACTGAAGAAGACCGGCAAGATCTTCCTGACCGGGCACTATATCCTGGTGAATGAATACATGGCCGGCATCCACGTGATAGACAACTCAAACCCATCTGCGCCGCAGAATGTCGCCTTCATAAACATCCCCGGCAATATAGACATGGCTGTCAAAGACAATATACTCTACGCTGACTGCTACACTGCGCTGGTAGCTTTGAATATAGCTAACCCCGCCAGCCCCTCTGTGGTCAATACCGTCTATGATGCACTGCCTCCGCTCTATGTGAGCTATGCCGATGGGAGCAGCGGCGTACTGACCGGATACGACTCTGCCCGTGTCACCGAGAAGGTGGGCTGCAATGCCGGCGGACCTATCATGTGGATGGAAGGCGATATGGCAAAGCCGATGAATAACGTGGCCAGCTCATCTACAGCAAATGTCCCCGCCTCTCCCAATATCGCAGGCTCTACCAGCCGCTTCGCCATAGACCGCAATGCGCTGTATATCGTAGACCAATCCTCCCTTCGTGTCTTCAATGTGAGCAACGCCGCTGCGCCCACCGCATCAGGTAGCTCCGCGATAGGCTGGAACATCGAGACCATTTTTGCCTATGACAGCCATCTATATATCGGCACCTCTACCGGTATGCAGATTTTCAATCTTAATAGCCCATTCAGCCCGCAGCATGATGCCACCTTCTCTCATGCGCTGTCTTGCGATCCTGTGGTCGTGCAGGGTCACTATGCCTATGTGACCCTGCACTCAGGATCCACCTGCAATAACTCCGTCAACCAGCTCCAGGTAGTAGATGTGACCAATACGACCTCACCTACGATAGTAGCTACCTATGAGATGCATAGCCCACGTGGCCTGAGTATTGATGGTGCTACTTTATTCATCTGCGATGGTGACGAGGGCTTGAAAGTATTTGATGCCGCAGATATCAATAATATCGGCAGCCATCAGTTGGGCGCTTTTGCCAGTATCCAGTCTCAGGATGTGATAGCATGGAATAAAATCCTGCTCATGATAGGCAGCGATGGCCTCTATGAGTATGACTACTCAGATCCGCAGCACGTCACTGCATTGAGTCATATCGCCGTGGCAAAATAACAGACGAGCCCGATTTAGTAACTTAGTAGCGATGCAGGTGTCCTATCACAAAATGCTGGATGAGATCATAGAAGGGTGCAAGCGCGATGAGCGAACAGCGCAGAAGCTGCTCTATGAGCGCCTCTTCCCGCGTATGATGGGCACCTGTATGCGCTATGCTGCCGACCGTGACCAGGCTACAGAGATACTCAATAAGGGTTTTCTCAAAGTCTTTACATCCGTCAAAGACTACAGGAAGCAAGACAATGCCGGCATAGAGGCATGGATACACCGCATCATGGTCAATACAGCCATAGATCACCTGCGCGCAGAGATACGCCACCGCCATAGTGATATAGAGCAGACCATCTATATGGAGGACACGGCAGATATAGTCTCTGACCTGACCGTAGATGAGATCATGGCTATGGTCAATAGCCTCACACCGGCCTATCGTGCCGTATTCAATCTATATGTAGTAGAGGGGTACACGCATCCCGAGATAGCCAAACTGCTCGAGATAAATGAAGGCACTAGCAAATCTAACCTGGCCAAAGCAAAGGTGAAACTCAGGAAAATGATCGAACAAAACAGAATAGTCAAAACAGATGAATATGGCAGAGAATCCCAACGATAAGGCCCTGCGCGAAAAGCTGCTCTCTGCGGAGTATGCTTACGACCCGCAAGCCTGGGCCGCCATGGAGCAGCTCATGGAGCGCAAGAAAAAGCGAGGCTTCCTGTGGTGGTGGCTGGCATCAGGGGCAGTAGCTGTAGCGCTGCTGGTGAGTGCAGGTGTGTACTATGGCCTGTACGAGAGTAAGCCTGTGCATGGCCCGGTAGCGGCCAATAGCAAGAGCGTAGCAGAGCCATCTCAGGTGGCCATGTCTGGTACTACAAACCAATCTGCAGCAGATGTAAAGGCCACAACGCAATCTGAATCCGCCACAAATGCTGGTGAGGCTGTACCAACAGATAAAACAGCTAAGGCTAGATCCACTTCTTCGTCTTCAGACTTTCAGCCTTTTTCTAAACAAAAAAATCAAAACAGGAAACAAGGACACGCTACACAAATATCTCACGTGATACCGAGTGTAGCAGATCACGCACCTACGGGCATAGTAGCATCAGAGTATCAGGTAGCTGCTGATGACCTCGCACCCGGTACCGGGACGCTGCTTGCTACCGATGAAAAAAACAGGGAGCTAGACCCTGACGGAGCATCTACTCAGGCTATACCGCTGCACCACAAGCATAAAGTATCTGTCTCCTACAGCCTTGGCGCTGAGACGGGGATATTTGAGTCTTATACACGTCGGACCTTTGCCTCAGTCCCTACCTGGTCTGCGGGCCTTTCACAGCAGGTTGCTATAGGTAAATACTTTGCTGTCACAAACAGTATTCTTTACTCTGAGGTCAATTTCAAGATCAACCGACCTGCATATCCTGATAATCAGTACAGCGACCTCATGAGCTTTACCTCGCATATACAGGAGCTTGCTATTCCGATAGGTATCAAGGTATATCCATATACCTCTCGCCACCTGCGGCTGAGTGTGGGTGTGTCATATGTCAGTCATATCAAGGTAAACGAAAGCTTTACCTATCAGTTCAAACCAAAGTCTCCTCCGGCTACGTTTGTACCGGCAGATGTGGCTGATTTTCCGGATGTCAATAATTTTGAACCAGGTAAAGCAATTAGCAGCATAAATGCTGCGGCAGATCAGCTTGATAATGGGAAACTGATGAAATATTACTCGCTGGGCAACGGTAAACGATACTATGGATCGATGCTATACACCCTGGGCGTAGATATTTTGCTACCACACCGGATTTCGATCTCTGCTGAGCCTGCCATGCGCATGAGCATTGATCCGATCCAGATGCAGCATAGCCGTGTATTTGACATAGGTATCAATACAGCCATCAGGTATACTTTCTGATCTGTCGGTTATGAGACAAAGTATCTATCTTGCATACCCAAATAGCAGGACATGATAGACTATAGCACACAGTTTCTGGATTTCTTTGTCCGTGACCTCAATAAGCTTAAGGAAGAGCTATCCGCATACGGCAACGAGGCCAACATATGGAAAACGAGTGGGCAGATCAGCAACTCTGCCGGCACGCTGACCCTCCACCTCATAGGCAATCTCAATCACTTTTTCGGCGCCACGCTGGGCAATACGGGTTATGTACGGCAGCGGGAGCTGGAGTTTTCTACCAGAGATGTAGCAAGAGGCACTCTTATTGCAGATCTGGACAAGACTATCGCCATGATGCAGTCTACATTTGCCAGACTGGACAACCGGTCCCTGGGGGATACTTTTCCGATCATGAAGCATGAAAAGCATGAGACCACGGGGCACTTTATGATACATCTCTACGGTCACCTGGCCTATCACCTGGGCCAGGTCAACTATCACCGCAGGCTCCTTGACCTCTGATCATTTCAGTACCGTTACTTTGCTCCTGTAGAGATGGCGCTTCTCATCAGTAGTGATAAGGATATATACACCGGCTGCAACCTCCCCTAGAGACAGCGTCACCACTCCGCTGACGGCATCAGCGGCAGCTACCAGTCGGCCCTCTGTATCATAGAGGTGAGCACTGTGCATATAGTGGTCAGCAGATGCGCTGCGGATATGCAGTACATCTGTGGCAGGCACAGGATAGGCTACCACTCCTCTCCCATCCTCTGTTATTTCGCTGAGGCCCGTAGGCAGGCTGGTACCGGTACCCCAGTATGCATCCGAGAAAAGCGTGACCCCACCGCGTATATTACCGATCAGATAGTCATTTTGCCCGTCGTGATTGATATCAGCTATCGCTACTGTACTATGTTGCCCGGCAGAGATGCCTGTCACATCATTGCTCACCAGCGCGAAACCACCATGCCGGATGCTATCTCTATCCACGAGGTATTTTGATATCCACCCCTCCCGCGAGCCGGTGTAGAGGTAGGTGGTCCCCTGCTCTGTCTGCACATAGGGACTACTATACTCCAGTGTCTGCACAGGTGTGCTATGGATGTAGATGTGCCCAAGTGTATTGACCACTGAGTCCGGTGAGAACTGCGGTACTGCCCGCGTACCAAAATTCCAGTAGTACCTGATATTGCCACTGGTCCCGCCTACCATTATATCGCTCAGGCTATCGCCATTGAGATCATAGATACATAGCGTAGATGCTGTGCCTGCATGGATGCCAAACCAGGATGCTGCAGTCATAGATGGGAATGATGCCGTATCCGCTCCCGCGTTATGAAAAAAGTCCAGCTCGCCGGTCTGCGTGCCTATCAGCATATCTGCATGGCCGTCACCATCCATATCGCCAAAGGCCGGATAAGCGCCGGAAAGTGAATAAGAATGCAGGCCGCCCCAGTCGTCAGATACCTGCACAAAGGCCGGGCTATCCACTGTACCCGAGTTGGCATATAGTGCTAGCTGTGGCCAGTCATGATAGCGGCCGTAGCGGCCTATGACCATATCCTGCAGGCCATCTCCATTGTAGTCAAAGAATACCGGGTGAGACTCTGTACCTACATCCAGTGTAGATGGTGTGATGAGGCTATCGCCCAGATAGTGGAAGGTATTGAGCGGTAGTGATGCGCCATTATTATGATAATACTGCAGGCACTTTACATCTTCAGATTTCATCAGGTACAGGTTATTGCTCGTGAAAGGTGCCACCAGCATATCCGCATAGCCGTCATTGTCTGCGTCCGCACCATAGGCGGCCGGGTACACGGGTATTTTCACAGAGTGGTCATAGCTGGGAAAGAGCGTATCCGTATACCCTACGGCAGGATTCATCGAGTCTCCGTCATTGCGGAAGAACTTGATCGTACTGCATGACATATCTGCCAGCAGCACGTCCATATCATGGTCTCCCTCATAGTCAAAAGCGTATAGTGTGCCGCCCCCGTCCCGCGGAGTGCGCGGCGCCAGGCCTGCCGGTCCTTCGGCTCCCGTCTTGCAGGAGAAAAATGATACACCGCAGCCGCTATTCATATAGATATTGCCCCAGCAGCCGTCTGCATTGACATAGATCAGTGAGTCCCGGCCATAACCCATTTCCACAGACCTATTGCGATAGAGATTGATACGGGAACCGGTCATATCAGCAGTCAGTATATCTATATCGCCATCATAGTCTACATCCGTCAGCACAGGCATATTATCTGCATTCACAAAGATACCGTCTACACCACCTACCCCGTATGCATAAGTCAGGCGCGGGCAGACCAGATCAAACGCCAGGCCGCCGCCAGGTATACGGCGTCCATGGTAGACCGTGATATTGCTGATACCAGTATAGGCAAAAATATCGGGCGCGCCATCACCGTCATAGTCTCGCACCAGCGCCCAATCCTGCATGCCACTGGGGAAGGTCACGTCATACTCAGGCGCATATAGAAAGGCCGGATGACCAGTGCTACCTACATTCAGAAATGCTTGTGCTTTCCATGCAGCCTTGTCATAAATGAAAAGATCTATGAGGCTGTCCTGATCCAGGTCTATGGGAGAGATGACGGGATTATTGAATCCTCCGCTCCAGCCATTGAGCAGGGGCAGGCTGCCATTGTAGAGAGGTACGCCGCTGATCTGATACAGCCGCTGGGCCGGTAGCGATACAGCCACCATCCAAGCCAGTGAGAGGCATAATATCCTGATATAAGTCACTATCATACAGAATAGCAATAAAGATATAAGCATTCGCTGAATACCTATTCCGATTTTGAGAAAATGTATTGAAGTTTGCCTCGAAAGATCCACCTCTTCGTATGAAAGTATATTTTGTGTTGCTGGCTATGATGCTTGCATTCACTCCGGGCTATGTACATGGGCAATCTGCAGATACCGGTGCCATACGTATCATGACCTGGAATATCAAAATGCTGCCGCGCATCTTTCGCTACATTCACCACAAGCCTGTACAGCGCGCCAAACTGATCCCCCGCTATATCATAGCAGAAAACACAGACGTGGTATTGCTGCAGGAGGCTTTTGATGATCGTTGCTATCACATTCTGAAACGTAAGCTTCGCAAAACATATCCTTATGTCCTCGGCCCCGTCAATAAAGAGGCCGGTACTATCTTCAGCGGTGGAGCGATGATATTTAGCAAGACCCCACTGAAAAAACTGGAGCAGATACGCTTCTCCTCCTGCTCAGGCAATGACTGCTGGGCGCGCAAAGGAGCGCTGCTTGCTGCCACTACCATTCGCGGCCAAAAGATACAGGTCATGTCTACGCATATACAGGCCGGTGGCATCCCCCGCATACACATTGACCAGTTTGCTCAGATCGCTGCGATGCTGCAGCGTCATGCGGAGCCTGGTGTGCCCCAGATACTGGGTGGCGACTACAATACCTTTCGCACCGATACGGTACTCTATCCGGCCATGCTGGATATGCTGAAAGCAGAGGATGGACCGATCTCAGGCGATATGCACTACACCTCAGACGATGTAGTATGTGATATGAGCGAAAACTACTGCAAGGTACTCCTGCACCCGGAGCAGGATATCATAGACTATATTCTTTACAAACCGAATGGCCGGCCATACAGGGATATCTCCAGGCATATCTTCCGCTACACCACTCCTTGGGACCTGGAGCATCAGGACCTCTCCGATCATATGACGCTGATCATGGATCTGAAATTATAAGAATGAAAATCACAAGATTGTTTTCATGGCTTTTACTTCTTTTGCACTATGAAGCCCAAGACAATGACCATCATTATAGCCACGGTACTGGTCATCCTGATCATCTTTGTATATAAATACAGCGTGCCGGGGCCAGATGACCGCATAGGACCACCGACCCACGATACGACTACCGTAGTGCTGGACTCAGCCAGTCATAGCGCCGCTATAGCAAAATAGCCGCCTATCTGCTGATCACGAACCGCTTTGTGACAGAGGTGCCGGCGAGGTTGATCTGCATCAGGTAGACGCCTGCAGCCTCACCGGTCATATCAAAGTGTACCTTATTAGTCAGGCCCTCAAAGTGTTTCTCCTCATAGACTGCCTTGCCTACTGCATCATAGATATGTATAGCTGCGCCGTAGAGTGACTGTCTGCTGGTATACAGCTCAAAGGTGCCCATAGATGGATTTGGTATGATGCGAAGATCAGTAGCGCTGAGCACTTCCTGGAGGCCCACACCAGTCGAATCCTGTCTATGGAGGGTCACGCAGTCATCGATTTTCAGGCTTAGTACCTGTTGGTAGTTTTCATTGACGGCATCTATCGCATTGGCTATGCAGATAGTACTATCGGTCATGTGGCTAAAGTACACGCGGAGGAAATTGAGCGGAGCCAGTTGTTTGAAGAGCGCCTGGTCCTCATTACTCAGCTCGAGGATGTGACCGGAGGCTGAGTGGCGGATATCCGGATTATAGTTACCCAGCGCCAGATTGGCCACGGAGTCCACGGTCATACCGCTTAGTTTCAATTCATAGGCCATGAGTTTGCACAGCGGGTTATATACGCTGATATCCAGATAGTGCTGCTGCCAGTTCACATTGCCTATACCAAAGACGACAGAATCCAGCGGATTGTAGACATTATACGGAAACTCGCACAAGTGCTGCGAACTCTGCGGGTTATTGAGCGTGGTCAGGGTACTATCTGTTTTGCGCAGGCAGCCATTGAGACGGGCCGCGTCTACCACACTCAGGTGGCCATCGCCGTTAAGGTCATTGCAGTCGGTCCGGCCCAGCGTCTCCGCTGTCATACCAGTGAGGTACATACCCAGGTCCGTAGAGTCGCGCTGCACATTCGTGTTGAGGTCACCGCGTACCGCAGTGCCGCCGCAGGTATGTGCGCAGTCGAGTACTGCATTGCCAAAGGTATCTCCGGCACAGTCTACATAGAGCGGGCAGGACGGCAGAGTGTCAAAGTACTTCTGCCCTCCGGCCCCGTAGTAAAGACGCAGGCAGGTCTGCGCCCAGTTATTGTCATAGCGGGATTCATAATGACCGAGCTTATCGGGAGAGCGGTCCCAGTTGACCCGGACCACCAGGGTATAGTCTCCTGTATCTATCGTGGTCACGTCTATCCACTGGCAGGCCAGACCAGAGCTGTATATATCACCACAGCCCGCTGTGATACCCATATTGGCACAGGAGAACTTGCCTGTACCCCCGCCGCTACACTCCAGATCGAGGACGCAAAATCCATTTTTGAAGCCGACCTGCACCTGTTGATTATTGTGGTCGTAGAGCAGGTACTCAGCGTAGCCTACATAGTGCCAGTGCTGGTGGCATGGATCCCATACGAACTGGTTGCCCACCGTATCAGGCGCGCCGATGTAGTAGTCCTGCGTGCCGATATTGCGGATGTGTGTGGTGAAGCGTATCAGCCTGCGGTGGCCATAGCCGGCCAGGCAGCCTTCATTCACATAGCAGTCGCCGTTGGCCACATTCAGCGTATCAAGGTATAATGAGTGCTTCAGCTCTATCCCGTCTACAGCCAGGTCAGGAGCCGGGCAGAGAGGGCTGGGGGGATAGACACAGTTGGTATCAGGTATGGTGGCGAGAGGATTATAGTTGCACGAGGTAGAGTCCATACAGCCCCTGATAGGGCCCTGGAAAGTAATGCGCCAGTGGATCCAGTGATGCGCACAGCTCGTATCATACTGACCTATGCGGATGTAGTAGGTATGGCCGGCCTGCATAGCGCCTGAGACCAGGGATAGATAGTTGGGGCAGTTGTCATCATTATACATGATCGTGCCCTGGTTGTCATTGGTATATACCAGCCCTACGCAGTGGTCGTATACATAGATTTTAGTATCACAGGTATTGCCCATGCCACAGGTGAATATATTATACAGTCCTGTAGAGTCCGGCGTATAGGTATACCAGGTATCGGGCAGGGGTGCGGTGATGGTATCATTCTTAGTGGCTGCTACAGCATTATTGCAGTCATGGCCGGGGTGACAGTTGAAGTACGTAGTCTCTGAGTGGCCAAAACTGCCCCCACTGGCTACTATTGTACCATTGAGCTTGACCTGATAGGAGCCCGTGCCATAGTTGCAGCAGATACCGTCACCGTAAGCATCGAAGATGGTAAAGCGCAGGCAGGCAGCGGTGTCTACACATATGGTATCACTATTGACCGTGCCCGAGTCTATCAGCGCATTAGTGAGATCATTGTGGATACTCCAGTGTGTCTCCTGCGGGAAATTGTCCGGCGTGATATCGACGATCACTTGTTTATAGGCCGATGAGCATGGTGTAGCCGCACCTGCAGTCCATATAGACAGACACAGCAGTAATATGGGAAGGAGTAGTCTTTTTATCATACCCTGAACTTTAGACTACTCAAGATAAATATTAATCCAAACCGTACAAAAAATAAAGGCAGGGTAAACACCCTGCCTTTGGCTTCAAAAGGAGCAGCAAATTACTTGCGCGATGAGGATTTGCCCTTCGTACTCTTAGACTGAGCGCCTGATGAGCGGCCGGCAGAAGAACCGGATGAGGAGCCATAGCCGGAGGATCCGGTGCGACCCATACCCCGGCTGGAGCGCGAGGTAGAGATATCATCAGCATCTTCATCCATTTCGCTATCTACGTCATATTCGTCATAGTTGTCATAGCGGTGATCGCTTTCATCTTCTCCGCGTCCCTGACGGCTGCGGTCACTGTAGTTTTGATCGTCACCGTATTCGTCATACTGATCATCATAGTCATTGGAGCGGCTATAGTTGCTGGAGCGATCATAGTTGCCGTTTGATGGTTCGTTGTCATCCCAGTAGCGGTCGCTGTATTGACTGTTGTAGCCTCCATTGCCCCCACTATAATTGTCGGACTGACCATTGGAGGAGCGTCCGCCGCCGCGACCATAGTCGCTCTGGGAGTATGATTGATTCTCCCCACGGTAGCTTCCACCGCGGTCATTATATCCGCCGCCGGAGTATTGACCACCGGAGCCCATATTGCGGTACTGATCACGGCCCCAGTCACCACGGCCAGACTGCTGGCGCGGTGAGCCATAGGTGCCTGCGCCGTCGTTGTATCCAGAGTAGTCATTCCTGCCCCAGTCACTGCGGCCGCCCTGGCCCTGCTGCTGGTCGCGCTGTGAGCGGTTAGTATTGCGATTGCCATGCTGATCATAGTCAGAGTAGCGGTCACCACCTGAGTTGTAGCCGCCCCTTTCGTAGTCATTGTAGCTGCTACGATTGCGGTCATTCTGCCCCTGACGACCCGAAGATTGGCTATAATTATTGCCCTGCTGGTTCCGGTCATTGCGGTCGTACTGTCCCTGGCCATATTGGTTTTGGCCACCGTACTGTCCCTGGCCCTGCCAGCCGCCCTGACCGTACTGGCCCTGGTTGCCTTGCCAGCCCTGATTGTACTGGCCACCGCGGTTACCCTGCTGGTATTGCCCCTGCTGATTACCGTATTGAGATCCTTGATAGTTTTGGCCACCATGACCTACATATTGGCCGTAATCATTGTAGTCCTGCTGCTGGTTCCACTCAGTCTGATTACCTTGCTGGTTGCCCCATCCCTGACGGTTTTCCTGTGTACCGTAGGAGCCACCTTGATTATATTGCCCCTGACCACCATATTGCTGGCCACCATTACTTTGATTGTACTGTCCGTATTGGCCCTGAGAACCAGATTGCTCTTTGGAGCCGGACTGGCCTTGCGTCTTTTCTGATGATTTAGATGCTTTGCCGGAGTTTTTGGCAGATGATCCCTGGGTTGATGAGGTGTCTTGGGAAGACTCACTACCCATCATATCAGTTTGCTCTGCTTTGGTGCCGCTTTTGGCAGAGGTAGCTTTAGCATTTTGTTTGGAGGAAGTACTGGAGGAGGTCGAAGAATTTTTGGTGCTCTTGGCAGAGCTGCCCTTGGATTTGTCCTTGCTTTCCATGTTGTTTAGTTTTTTATTTATTGGAATAAGGAATGCATCCAAAGGATATGCCACAGGGGTACTCAAACCAGATAGGATTGTGCTACAAATCTTTGCGGTAAGATGGGCAAAACATTGCAAGCTGCCTTGAGTAAAACAATGCTGCCTGTATAGAAAAGTGTATGTAGAAATAATACCTGAAGCGGGAAAATCCTTAGCCTATAGTTTAAGCAAGGAGGCTGATATTATTATTGGAAATTGACCAACTCTACATCAAAGATCAGGCAGGTATTGCCGGGAACACTACCGCTGCCATATGCTCCATAGCCCAACAATGACGGGACCAGCAATTTTGCTTTACCGGTCTTCTTCATCAGCGGTATCCCTTCCTGCCAGCCACCTATGGTATTGGCCAGGTTGAGCTGTACAGGCGTACCACTGACGGACTGATCAAATATAGTCCCGTCAATAAAATAACCAGTATAGTTGACCCAGACCGTGCTGGTAGCAGTAGGACTACCGCCTGTGCCTGCCTGCGTCTCTACATAGTAGAGGCCGTTTGGCTCTGCCACTGCGTTAAGCTGGTGATCACTGATATACTTCTTCAGGATGGCATCGTCTTTTTCGTTCTGGCTTTTGCCGCAGCCGAGCAGCAATATCAGGGGCAACAGGAACAGGTAGCTAATTTTGTGCATAGAAGCATTTATTTGACCGTAATATTATAGCAACAGGCCCAATATCGGCGTGTTTCTCGGTTAATACGTTTTAAATGAAGGTTTAATGAAGCCACTACTCCTTCATCTTTAGCAATACCGTATCCGCCTCTACAAACTGCTTGTCAGTCACGAAGATTTCCTCTACCTCGCCATCGCTGTGCGCCTCTATGGTGGTTTCCATTTTCATGGAGCTCATGACGAGCAGGCCTTTGCCTGCTTTCACTTTATCTCCGGGCTGCACGAGCACCTTGATGACCTCTCCGGGCATAGGCGCCGCGTAGCCGCCGGCAGCAAGGGCAGCGCCCGGCTCCGGAAACCGTGGCACCTCCCTGAACCTGAAAGTACCATGAGCCGCACTCTGTACAAATATCTCGGTCCCACCACGCGCGATGTAATAGGATAGCCTGTAGCCATCTATCACGCAGGTGAGGCGGTGGCCGCTGACCTCCGTCAGGACAATGTCCAGTACTGTATCGTTGATATACACTTCAAAACGGTTTTCACCGGCATATTCATAGGAGACGGTCAGTGGCTCTCCGGCGTATTCCAGCAGAAATGTCTGCGGTTGATAGCTGATATTGCGCCAGCCATTGAGTGACCGGGCAAATGATGTTTGCGCATGGCGCTGGTGCCAGTCATACAGTAGTGCCGCGATGGCCGAGTCGCGGCGCCCCCGCTCGCTTATAGATTTGCGATAGCCGGTATACTGCCGCTCTATCAGCTTTGTATCAAAGGATCCATCCGTAAAAGATGGATTCAGCAGGAGCTCCTTCAGAAAATCCTTATTGGTAGTGATGCCGAGCACCGCCATATGATCGAGCGCGTACACCATACGCTGTATTGCTTCTGCACGCGTTGACCCTTTGGATATCACCTTTGAGATCAGCGAGTCGTAAAACACATCTACCTTGCTGCCACTCACCACACCGCTATCGTAGCGCACACCCTGGAGCTGAGGCTCATGCCAGTATAGTATCTCTCCTGTAGCGGGGAAAAAGTTATTCTCCGGATCTTCCGCACACACACGGCACTCGATAGAGTGGCCGGATTGTTTGACCGTCTCAGCGCTGACGGTCAGCGGCATACCCTGTGCTACTTCTATCTGCAGCCTCACCAGGTCCAGCCCTGTGGTTTCCTCCGTCACGGGGTGTTCTACTTGCAGTCGTGTGTTGACCTCCAGAAAGTAGAAACTGCCGCTCTGGTCCAGGATAAACTCTACAGTACCCGCATTGCTGTACTCTATAGAGCGCGCAGCAGCTACAGCAGCCTCGCCCATCTGCCTGCGCAGCGCCTCCGTCAGTGATGGCGATGGACTTTCCTCTATTACTTTCTGATAGCGGCGCTGCAGCGAGCACTCCCTGTCATAGAAATGTGTATAATTCCCGTGCTTGTCACCAAAGATCTGAAACTCGATATGTTTGGCAGATGGGAAGTATTTCTCCATGAGCAGGCTGCCATCACCAAAGCTCTTAGTGGCTTCGCGGGAAGCACCCTCTATAGCTGCCTCGAGTTCATCAGCCTTGTTTACGATCCTCATGCCCTTGCCACCGCCTCCGGCAGACGCTTTGAGCAGGATGGGATAGCCTATTTTCTCTGCTTCTTTTAGCAGTGTGGCAGGGGTCTGGTCCGCACCATTGTATCCCGGTACTACAGGTACGCCGGCTTTCTTCATCAGCTCCTTGGCACCGATCTTGGAGCCCATAGCCGTGATAGCCGCAGCCGAAGGCCCGATAAAGGTGATGCCTTCATCAGCGCAGCGCTGAGAGAAGGCTGCATTCTCCGACAGGAAGCCATACCCCGGATGTATGGCATCTGCACCGGTTTGCACTGCGGCTGCTATGATCTTGTCCTGTACGAGGTAGCTCTCTGAGGCATGTGTGCCACCTATGCAGACTGCCTCATCAGCCGTGCGCACAAATAGTGCATCTCTATCCGCATCAGAATAGACTGCTACCGTACTGATGCCCATATCTCGTGCGGTACGCATGACGCGTATCGCTATTTCACCTCGGTTCGCTATTAGTATCTTGCGCATCATGTCTGAACTATGATTCTTTTGATCCATTAGATTGTTTTGAGAAATACATTAACGCTTTAATTCTGCTTTGTACTTTTTATTCGTAAATCTTTTAAACACCAAACTATTTTCACCGAAGTTTATCAGAAGACCGATTTCGAGATTATACGCTTCCAGATAGTTTATCGCCTGTGCGAAGTTCGTATTGGTCAACCCTGTCGTAGCTTTTACTTCTACTGATACGATATCTTCTACCAGAAAATCCACTCGTCTCGTTCCGATCTGGTGCCCTTTGAAAAATACAGGCATCTCAAACTCCCTTGCATGTTGTATCCCACAGTATTGAAACTCTATCTCTAAAGCCCTCTGATAAATCACTTCCTGAAATCCGTTGCCCAACTCAGAATGCACAGTCATGGCGCATTTAATGATCCGTCCGGTTAATTCAGAATATTTATAAGTTTCATTTATCATAAGTTACTCTCTTCAGATTATTCCAATGTATCATCACATCATCACAATAATCACATAAATCCCAGTTTCAGACTACATTCTAAACACCCCAAACCCTTCGGCACCTTTTATCTCTGTGCGGTGTATGACCTGCAGGCAGAGCTTGAGATAGTTGCGCGTGTCGCGCGGGTCTATCACGCCATCGTCCCATAGCTGCCCGGATGCATACCAGGCGTTACTTTGCTTCTCTGCTTCCTTCACCATGTAGCCCGCCATTTGTTTGCCCTGCTCTTCGTCGTACTGTATGCCTGACTTCTCGGCTGCTGCGCGGCCTATAGTCTGCATCACGCCCGCCAGCTGGTCAGGGCCCATCACGGCGATACGCGACTGCGGGTAGGTGAAGAGAAACCGGGGATTATAGGCGCGCCCGCACATGGCATAGTTGCCCGCACCGTAGCTGGCTCCGGTGATGATCGTGATGGCGGGCACCGTACTATTGCTCACCGCATTGATCAGCTTTGCACCATGCTTGATGATGCCTTCCTCTTCATATTTTTTACCGACCATAAAGCCGGTAATATTCTGCAGAAAGAGCAGCGGCGTATTATTCTGATTGCACAGTTGGATAAACTGCGCACCTTTATTGGCAGCTTCGGAGAATAGCACACCGTTATTGGCCAGTATGCCGATGCGGTAGCCGTCTATGTGTGCATATCCCGTGATGAGTGTAGCGCCATAGAGCGGCTTGAACTCTGAGAAATCTGAACCATCTACGATGCGTGCTATCAGCTCGCGCTGATCAAAAGGGATGCGCACATCGGCAGATACTACACCCAGTATTTCCTCACTGTCATATAGTGGTTCCTTGGCCAGCTGCTGATGCATCTCTTCCGGTTCATGGAGCTGAGCCACTATCTCACGCGCCAGGCGGATAGCGTCCATCTCATCCTCAGCCATGTAGTCTGAGACTCCTGATATCGTACTGTGCATTCTCGCGCCGCCGAGAGACTCCTCATCAGTGATCTCATTGGTAGCCATGCGCACGAGTGGTGGACCGGCGAGAAATACCTTCGCTTCATCTTTCACAAAGATGGCATAGTCTGACATGCCGGGTATATAGGCACCGCCGGCAGTACTGCTGCCAAAGACAACGGAAATGGTCGGTATACCCGCCTGCGACCTGCGCGTGATCTCCCGAAAATTGGCCCCGCCGTAGTTGAATATCTTGGCCTGGTCGGGCAGGTTGGCACCGGCAGACTCTACCATATTGATCATGGGCAGGCGATTGTCGCGTGCTATCTCGCCTATGCGCAGGCCCTTCTGCAGGGTGGCGTAGTCTACCGCGCCACCCTTGATCGTACCGATGTTTGAATTGAGCATGCAGAGGCGGCCGCTCACGAAGCCGACACCGGCCACGATGGTCCCGCCTGTACCAAATCCGTCCATACCCCAGCCTGCAAATGGCAGCAGCTCCATGAAAGGAGAGTCCTGATCCAGCAGCAGCTCTATGCGCTCACGCGCCAGCAGGCGACCAGCCTTCTTCGTGCGCTCCAGGTACTTGGCCTCTCCCTGAAAGAGGGCCTCTTTTTGCTTGCTTTCGAGCTCCTTTATTTTCTCCTGCATCTGCTCCAGATTGCGCTGGTAGCTGTCAGAGTTGCGGTTGATCTTAGATCTGAATACGGACATGGTCTTGGCGGCCACGGTTTAGGATGGCCGTGTGGAAAGTTAAATGCTTTTTGGAAAATGGCAGTTAAATTTCAGTAAGCGGAAAAGTACCAATGAAAACCTGTCTTACTCCTTGATAAACCTGAGGTTGCTGGAATGAGAACCATCGGCAATATGCAATAAATAGACTCCGGCGGCCAGGCCGGATATGTCCAGTTTTTTTCCAGCCACCCTGGCGACATACTCTCTGCCGGTCACATCTATTATTGTACAACTCATACCCTCCACATTCTGATTGAGGTATAGGGACGATACAGCGGGTACAGGATAGACCTCAATTTTTTCTTTGGCTATATTCTTCACCCCATTTGTTACTGACGCCGAATGAAAGAGCGCGCCCCGGTCGTAGAGTTGCTGTATCGCTCTGATGTTATTTTTTAGCAAACCGATCTCAGAGAAAGCGATAGCTGTATCAGGTGCAAAAGCTGTATTTAAAGCCATATCTATATCTACACTCTCCCCTGATTTAAAAGTATCGATCTCTACAGTACCAATCACGTCCCTACCTGTCTGGATCAATGCAGAGGTATTGTGAATTTCCGACCACTGTGTTGAGTCCTGCGGGTCTCCGGAATAGATATATGGGGTTGTATTGCCCAAACCCGTATTACCGTTACCTGTGGAAGTAACCGCTGTACCATTATACCAGGCTCCCATCTGCATATTCCTGATCATATCGCAATCAGGTTCTACAGGTGTGCCATATCCGGCTATGGCAAATGCCCTAAGACGACTATTTAGGAAAGTAAAACCCTGTGCCACCTTATCCGTTCCGTATCCTAGTCCTACATTTGAGCAGGCTGGATCACCCATGGGGTCATATCTCCTGCGGTAGATAAAATAGCTATTCAGACTGGTATCACAGCCAGCTACATCATCTGCCACACATTGTATGCCCGGCACAAACCTGCCGGAAAAGCGCATGTCATGATAATCTTCATTTGCTCTGTTGAATATGGTGAAATGTAAAAAAGTCGTATTGAACAGCGGGCTATCAGGAGAAGCATAAAATGCATAGGCCATAATATGTATCTCGGCATGTATGCGTGTACAATCGTAATAGCTCGCTACCAAAGAATCATTGAGGACAAGGAAGATAGCCTCATCACCATAAATATCCGGATAGTCACCCAGCTCTGGTTCGTACAAGTTATTCCCGTTTAGGTCTACAAATGGAGCTATCTTCTGCGGTTCACCATTTGAGGTATTCCCGTTTGCCGGCCATCCGGCAATGTCCGAAGGGACAATGTAACTCGGATCCTGATAGTGGCTACGATGATAGGAGATGTGCGCAGCGGTCATCTTAAATACTCTTCTATACTTATTTTTATAAGCGATCCCTGTATCCAGCGCTACAGGACCATCCGTCAATCCTTTATTGAAATAACTACCCGAGAATGCACCTAGCAGACTGTTGCCAGCGTTTAACGCAGAGACCCACGGAGTGCCTAATGTGATAGTATTCTTTAAAGACCCCGCTGGTACCTCGTAAGTATTTTGTATGTCGTAAATACTCCAGCCGGAATCAAAAGCATAAAGAAGCCCGCCAGTTCCGAGAGTGGCATTTATATTATTTACACTGATATCAGCATAGTGCTGCGCCGTAGCTATGGTGCTGAGGATAGTCAGGATGCCGAATAGAATAGGTCGCATGGTTGCTGATTGATACCGCTAAGCTACGCTTCGATTCATTAAAGCTATATGCAGAAAGGTAATATGACAGATATATGACATTGCAGGAATGTGGCTGCCACGTATTCCCACTCTCCTATCTTTTTAGCATTTTGCAGCGATGAAAAAGTTACTCACCCTGGCGCTGATAGCAGCAGCACTGACGGCCTGCGTATCCCTGCCCAAAGCCGCTCAGACCAAAGACGAAGTCATAGCAGTAGGCCCCGGCCCGGAGGATATGGTCATAGATACCATCAGTGAGCAGCCCCGCCTGCTGGTCTCCTGCAATAGCCGCCGCGAGGGCCAGCCCTACTACGGCGAGATCAATGTCTACTATCCAGCCAATGGCCAGGTCAGGATACTGCCCCGCCACGAACCTGCAGGCCTGCAGTTCTACCCCCACGGTGTGGACCTGGTACGTCTCAGGGATACCCTTGTCCTGCTGGTCGTGAGCAATGCGCCCAATGAGCAGGCCATCCTGCGCTACCGTGTGTACCGTGATAGCCTTGTATTCCTGAATAAGATCACCGACCCGCTCATCGTCTCGCCCAATGCTGTGACGGGGCTACCTGATGGCAGCGTTCTCATCTCAAACGATATGGGTAAACTGGGCAATTTCTGGGAGGCCCTCTTCATACTCAAGCGCGCAAAGATCATCTACTGGCACTATGGACACTGCTCTGTGGCCGCAGGCCGGTTCTGCTATAGCAATGGTATCACCAATCGGGGTGGCAAGGTCTACCTGGCCAGTACGCGGCAGAATAAGATCTTCTCCTTTGATATGCAGGATAGCCTCATGATCAATAAAAAAGTAGTAGCGAAAATGCACGGCCCGGACAATCTGCGCTTCACAGGAGACGACCTGCTCGTAGCCTGCCATCTCCGCTTTCTGGACTTTCTGAAACACCGCAAGGACTCCACGCACCTCTCTCCCAGCACCGCCTACCAGGTCAATGTGAGAACGGGTGAGAAGAAGGTCGTCTACTATGACAGCGGTGCCCAGGTGAGTACTGCAGCTACTGCGCTGGAGTATGGCGGCTCGATCTATCTGGGGGGAGTCTTTGACGCCAAAATGGTGCGCAAACGCAAATAAAAAAAGCCGCAGGATATCCTGCAGCCTTTCATTAACGCTTAACCCTTTTCTTTACAGCGTTACATTATAGGTATTGCCATTGATGGTCAGTGTAGCCGCACCTCCACCCAGGAAAGTGATATTACCATTGAATGTATAGCTGTTGCCATTGCTCACTGTGCCGGTCATGGTCACAGTACCGGTGCCTCCTGTGATCTCATAGGTGGTCTTGCTCACAGTGAGGTTGGTCACGGTCACAGTCATATCCACAGTGTAGGTATAGCGGTTTCTCACCTTGGAGGTGTGAGAGCCGCTGCGGGTCAGTGTACCATTAAAAGTATACGGGATAGAGGTGCTGCCTGTGATACCGCTCAGGACCCATTGGCGCTGGCCACTATTGGTAGAGGATATACGTGGCGCATCAAAGTTGCCGCTGTAGCTGCCTGTCATGGCCAGGCTCTGGCTGCCTGTGCAGGTGAGCAGGTACTCCCACTGCCCGGTATAGCTGGCCGTAGTGGCGCCCCCGCTATAGTGGAATGCCACTGTCGTATCAAACGCCACACCGCACTGGAGGGTTTGTGTGCCGTCAGTTTTGTAAGCGCCCTGGGCTACGGCGTAGCTCGCCGCAGTGGATACCTGAGAGGAGAGGCCATCTGTACTGCTGCTCAGTGCGGCGCTCATAGCGTCTGATGCATCATCGGCAGTCAGCGTGGCGGTATTGTCTTTTTTGCAGCCGGCCAGTAGCAGCATAGCTGCAGCTATGATCATGATGGAGTTTGTTTTGATCTGGTACATACGATAGTTTTTTTAGTAGTGAAACAATGCCGTTTATGACATAAAGGTCGTCCTGTCGTTTAACTATATACCGGGCAGTATGACCAAACACATGTAAAACTCTATCTGTTATTTCTGATCCGTAGGTTTCATAGATAGAAACGTGACTTTCACGGTCAGAATGAGGCATCCACTCCTCACCTGGCGGTAAAATCCATTAAAGAATGCAAACGTCACAATCAGGCACGCTTTTAGAACGTTGACATAGAGATGAATAAAACGTACCTAAACTGTTTATCATGATTCGCCGCGCATACCTGAGCTACCGCTCCTACCTCAATGAGATCATGGCCCCGATATCCGGTGGCAAGAGCTTCAACATTGTGGGTGTCTTATCACTATCTGCCAGTACCCTGCTTATCATAGCAGAATCCTGGATGCTTTTCATCTGGAAGGTACTGGAACTGGCGCAAGGCATCCGGGCGGGATATATCACGCTCTAGAAGGTATTGCCCAATATACCCATAAAAGATAAGACGCTGGCGAGCATCATCAGCGCAAAAAAGAGATTCAGATAGCGCCTTTTGAAATCATCTAAAAGGATGACCTGATGGTCTTTTTTGTCTATCATCAGCCTGGCGTGAGTAGCACCTGCGAAAGTATTGGACAAAATATTGTCCCCATACCGGCACGCGTGCTGCTGCCCATCATAATCATACCGCAGCAGATACAAGCGCGTAGAGAGCCCGTCGTCACCTTTGCTCTCCTGCTCCAGCTCTACTGTAGCCACCACACGCCGGAATCCACGCATCAGGTAGGCCATATACACCAGCTCCAGGATCACCTCTCCCACCACGGCTACCAGCGCGGGCACATGCAGCCATGCGAAACGCTCCCAGGTAAAAAGCGAGATCATGACAGCACCTATCAGGGTTATCCTGATGTAGTGAAAGATAGTAAGTGTCCTATTGGGCTGTCTCATGGGCCGGTCAATGAAGTTCCTGCTTGATCTCGCGCACTTTATGAGTACCGTATCTCAGCAGTGGCACGCCAAACGCCATCGGTATGGCAGTAAGTATCGTGGTGCCAAACCCTGCCAGAAAAAGCGGGTCTTTGGCCACAGGCTGATAGTGCCGCTTGCCGGTTTCATTCATAGCTACGCTGGACCACAGGAGAGATTGACCTCCCACAAAAAAAGCTGCCCCCAGGCCCGTCAGCGCACCACCGGTAGCCTGCATGCCGCGGTAGTACTTCAGCTCAGCCCGCAGCTTCTCCGTCCTATCCTTGTAGTATAGCGAATCGGTAGACGTGCCGGTGCGCATGACCACACTCTTGCCCGCCCGTCCGGCTGCATGAGTACTGCCGATACATACCAGCACCAGTACCGATAATATGTAAAAACTTTTGAGCATCGCTACGAAGATATAAGAAAAGGCTGTCTAAAATTCGTCCAGGTCTATCGGATTGTAGCTGCGCGATGCTCCCCAGCCAAAGACCTTCTCAAAAAACGGCAGCCATGCATGCGTCCTTATCTTGCCCAGAAAGAAAACCTCGTGCTCTTTCTCCTTGATGCCCATCTCCTCCAGTATGTCGTCATGACGGGTGATCCCCTCCGTGTGAAAGAGGTCTTTCATGCGGTAGTATTCATTCACATTGCCGCTCTCCAGCCTCCCGGCAAAGTACATTGGCATGAACCAGCCTATCACATAGCAACTCCAGCTGATCGTTTTGCCTATCAGGTAGTACTTCACCTCATACCATATAGACACAGATACCTCGTACTCGTGCATCAGGCTCAGCACCTCGGCGCGGTGTATCCATTCGTCATTTTCTATCTCACGTATGCGGGCTTTGTCGTCGTGATCGCGTGAGGGCAGGGAGCCGGCATGGCCCTGATAGGCGAAAGCTGCAGCTCTCTCTGCAGAGTAGGCCTGTCTGAGCAGGTCCCGGAGTTCATAAGGCAGATCCATGATAAGGGTATTAGGTTTTCGGCTGCGAGTTAGCCATTTTTTGACTGTTTGCGCTATGCGCAGATATTTTTTTCACAGCCTTTATCAATAAAAACCCGGCTGCTGCGTCTACATGCATATAGCACAGCTGCTGAGCGCCACGCATGCACGCTCAGCGCACTATCCTTTTTTCAAATCACAATAACAACATAACATGATACGCAGATTCAGATTTCTATTCATACTCGTGCCGGTAGCATTCGTTACGGCGGCAGCATTTGCCACTATGGGCCTTTGGAATTGGCTCATGCCTTCGCTCTTTGGCTTTGGTACTCTCACATTCCTCAAGGCCCTAGGAGTTTTCGCACTCGTACGGCTGCTCTTTGGCGCCCGTGGCTGGGGTGGCTGGCACCACCGCCGTCTGGCATGGGCTACCTATGGCGGCAGGGGCCGCTTCAGTGATGCTGAGTGGCAGCAGCGCATGCAGGACCGCTGGCAAAACATGAGCCCTGAGCAAAAGGAGCGCCTCCGCTCCCGCTGCGGCAGCAGGTTCCACTTTGAGGAGCCGAAGCCATCCTCCTCAGAGAGCTAAAAACAAGGTTTCTTGATTGACACAGAAAAGCGGGCAGCAATGGCCGCTTTTTTTGTTTGCAGTCTGGGGCATTTATTACCCTCAGCAGTATCAACTTTATGTGAATCATAAGGTTGGACAGCCGTGGCATTGATATTGCACCTCATAGGCAGTGAATAGGCCCCTCGCATCTCATCTCACCGTGCGCAGGCTGCTGATCACCGCCACTATCGTAGTAGCCGTGATCATAGTCGTGATAGCCTGTGCCTCTCCTGTGGGCAAATACATCATAGAAAGCTATGTGGGCCCGACCATTCTGGGCCGCCAGGTCAAGACGAGCTGGGTCTATGTCAATCCCTTCACCGGGTACGTGCACATCAGCGGCCTGAAAATCTACGAGCCGGGAGGCGATAGCCTCACCATCCTCAAAGCCGACGAGCTGAACGTACACTACAATATCCCCAAGACACTGACCAAAACATTTGAATTTACAGATGCAGACCTGGTCAGGCCTGTGGGCTGGATCATTCAGGACCACAAGGTTTTTAACTTCACAGACCTCATCATCCACTTCTCGCCCAAACATCCGCGCCCGCCTGGTCCCAAGGTGCGCCATCCGCTTCATATCAATGTGCTCAATTTCAAGATCACAGATGGCGAGTTTCACTACATAGAGAAATCGATCCCTATCAACTACTATATGAAGCATGTCAATATCTCCAGCACGGGCAAGTGGTGGGCTATTGATTCCTTTCATCTGAAATTTGATATGCAGTCCGGCTCCGGTACGGGCACGGTGCGCGGGGAGGGCTACCTCGACCTCTACAAACTGGACTATGGTGTATCTGTGAGCATGCGGCATCTGGATCTGCAGATATTGGAGCAGTACCTGCGCGACCTGGCCAACTATGCCAGCCTGCGGGGCACCATAGACGCTGATATAAATAGTACGGGCAATTTCAAAGATAAACTCGCGCTGCATGCAGATGGGCCTGTCAGCGTACATGACTTTCATGTGGGCAAATCGCCCACCTCAGATATAGTGGCCTTTGAGCGACTGAGCTTCAGCATACATGACCTCACGCCGCGCAGGTACCAATACTGGTTTGACTCTATCGCCTTGCAGCAGCCCTACTTCGTCTACGAGCGGTATGACTACCTCGACAATCTTAGGAATATGTTTGGCGCAAAGGCGCAAAAAGTAAAAGCTGCCCAGGCGGATAACACGAAGTTTAACCTGATACTGGAGATAGGTAAATACGTCAAAGTGCTGGTCAAAAACTTCCTGCAGAGCTCCTACCGCCTCGATCACTTTGACATCTATGACGGCGATCTGAAATACATAGACTACGCGCTCCGTGAGAAATTTTACATCGGTGCGAAACACCTGTACACACACGCCGACTCGGTGTATAAGGACAACCCGCACATACAGGTATCCATCAAAACTGACATCAACCCTCATGGCACCTTCACCGCCAGTGTCGGCATCAATCCCGGCACCTATCAGGACTACGACCTGCTCTATCAGCTCAGCCGCCTGCCTGCCGCCCTATTCAATCCCTACTTTATCACCTACACCTCGTACCCTGTAGACCGTGGCATCATAGAGCTCGGAGGCACTACTACGGTGCGGAGCGATATGCTGCATAGTGACAATCGACTGCTCGTACTCGATACACGCGTGGCAGGCCGTATGCGCAAGGGCGATACCAAATATGAACCCATGCCGCTCATCATAGCGCTGCTGCGCAATCCCGGCAATGCCGTAGACGTGAGCCTGCCCATAGCCGGCAACCTGCACGACCCGCACTTCAAAATATGGAATATAGTCGGCCAGATAGTGCGCAATATCATTATCAAGCCACCGTACACTGCCTATATAGAGCACACCAAAAAGGTAGAAAATACGGTAGAGAAAAACCTCGCCATCAAATGGGAACTCCGTCGCTGCGACCTGCTGGAAGATCAGGAGAAGCACCTGCAGCAGATAGCAGACTTTATGCAGCGCTACCCGCAGGCACAGATAGAGGTCACATCATACGAATATGTAGCGAAAGAAAAGGAGTACATCCTGCTGTATGAGGCTAAGAAGCGCTACTACCTGGATAGCAGGCACCAAAAGGCCACGGCATTTACGATGGATGATTCACTGGCGGTAGATCATATGTCAGTCAAGGATTCAGGCTTTGTGCATTACCTCACAGCACAGCCGGGCGTAGCGCTATTGTATTCCGTACAGGAAAAAGCAGCGCACCTGCTGGGGCAGCAGCTCGTTGATCAGCGCTATACCCAGCTCTGCACCGCACGGCGCGAAAAGTTCTTATCCTATTTCCGGCGCGATGGCACTGCTGACCGCGTCCACTTTACCCGCTCACATGATATCATCCCGTTTGACGGCTATTCTGTCTACAAAATAGAATACAAAGGCAAAACGCCACCTGAGCTGATAGAGGCCTATGACAAACTCGTAGCGCTAAACCACATAGACCCGCGCCTGAGGTACGCAGCCAAACGACGGGCGCTGGCAGGTATGCTGATCGATGAGAAAAAGCTCAAGCAGAATGATACCCCTGCCCAGTCAAAAGGTAAATAGACCTGTTGATTGTTTTTGAAACAAGGAGCCTAGCAGACTCATCCTGCTGTGATTATCTTTAGCCGCATGAAGATACTTATCATTGGCTTTGGCAATATGGGCAGGACCTATGCGCGGGGCTTCCTGGCATCACGATTCATCAATCCGCACGATCTCTATATACTGGACAAGGTGTCTCAGCACACCGAGGCGCGCAGCATACAGGTGCCCGAGGACCAGATACACTATGCACCTTCAGATTTTGTATCCCTGGCAGATATCATCATCCTGGCCGTCAAGCCGCAGGACTTTCCTGCACTGGCAGAGAGCGTGCGCCCGTTCATCCGCGCGCATCAGGTCATCCTGTCTGTCATGGCAGGTGTGCGCATAGCCACCATAGCATCCAGCCTCGGCGCTGGCAGGATCGTGCGCAGTATGCCCAATCTACCCGCTCAGGTAGGCATGGGTATGACTGTTTTCACCGCCACCCCGCAGATGGACATGAAGGAACTCTTCATCGTGCAAAACCTCATCAATACGACAGGCAAGTCACTGCACGTAGAGCATGAGGAGATGCTGGATGCTGCCACCGCCGTCTCGGGCAGCGGACCGGCCTATGTATTTTACTTTATGCAGAGCATGATACAGACTGCTGTCCGTATGGGGTTCAAGGAGTCTGAGGCCGAGCTGCTCGTACAGCAGACCTTTCTCGGTGCAGTGCACCTGCAGAGCAAAGGAGAAAGCACCTGCGCGGAATGGATACAGAAAGTGGCTTCCCGCGGCGGTACTACGGAGGCCGCATTAAGAGTCTTTGACTCCGCCCGTACCAGTGACGGCGTGCATGATGCGCTATACGCCGCGCTGAATAGGGCAAAGGAACTAGGTAAATAAAAACCATGAGCAAAAGAATGTATATCGTCCTGGTAGCAATACTTGCTCTGGGAGTGATGACCTATACCGCCTGGCAGGCTAGAATGCGAAATAGCGAGATACTGACTGCCTTCGAGCAGGTGAATAGATCTATGCAAGAGCAGCAGGACTCCCTGCATAGCGGTGCCGTGATCACGGAGAAAGACATGCAGGCTACAGGAGACGAGAGCAGGATCAAAACCTGGCAGGCCCTGCACAATGTTTCTACGCAAACTAGCCTATATATCGATAGCCTGTCACACCTTATAGAGAGCCATAGCACCGATGACGGAGACATAGAAGTCGCAGATCGCATCATGATACACGATCGAAACGGCCTGGCCCTTTATCACCGTCTGGCAGAATACAAAAGTTTGGCAGATTCCCTGATGAAGCCATACACTGCTACGCCTCCCACAGTCATAGACCTCACATCGGCTCAAACCTCGGAAGGCAAAACCGGCAACAATACAGCAGATTGGATCAACGCCTATTTTCATCAGGTGCCTTCAGTAGCAGCCATTACCATATTGCACAAGTTTCGTAATGATGTCGATGCTACAGAAAACATGTGTTCCAAACAACTGTTGCAGAAATAGATCGTTCATTTTCAGATTTCGTTGATCGGTATGTCTACCGAAAGTTGTATAACTTTTCGGGGATTAACCCGTATCTTAGGGTTACACCAATCACATATCAGATGAAATACCTGGCATCATTCCTACTGGCTCTTATCACCACTGCGGCTATGGCCGAGACACCTTTTGATATCGGCGGCAATCGTGGCTTTCGCGGTATGTATCCCGAGAATAGCATCCATGGCTTCGTACGCGCCGCCAAGCTGGGGGTCAATACCATACAGCTGGATGTAGTGATCAGCAAGGACAATCAGGTAGTGGTCTCTCACGAGCTGACCATGGATGATGCCATCTGCTCCACGCCTGATGGCAAGCCACTGACGGAAGCTGATAAGGACAAATACAAGATCTACCAGATGACCTATGATGAGATCAAAAAATTTGACTGCGGCCTGCGTGGCAATAGCCGCTTTACTGATCAGGTGAAAGAAGCTGCCACCAAACCACTGCTCAGCGAGGCTATAGATGCCGTGGAGAAGTACACCAAAGAAAACAACCTGCCTCCGGTCAACTACAACATCCAGATCGTATCATCCAAAAAGGGGGATGAGGTCATGCACCCCGAGCCACCGGAGTATGCCAGGCTGGTATATGCTGTAATGCAATCCAAAGGTGTGTTGCCGCGCACCATTTTTGCCTCGCTGGATATGCGCATCCTGCAGGAGGTACACAAAATAGACGGCTCGGCCCTGACCGGCCTCATGTCAGAGAAAAGTACCGACGTACTGGAGATCAACCTCAAAGACCTGCACTTCAACCCTACCTACTACATGCCTACGTTCCTGCTGTGCAATAAGTCTATGATAACAAAGTGCCATGCACAGAATATAAAAGTGATAGCATGGACACCAAACGAGATCACCAAAATGACAGCCCTGAAAAACGACGGCGTGGATGGTATCATCACAGACTATCCCGACCGCGCTATCAAGGCACTCAGGCCTAAATAGTACGCATCTCTTCACTCATCCATATCCCACATCATGTACCGATATATCCTTCTTATACTTTCTATCGTTCTATCGGGTAGCCTTTTCGCCTCCGGCAAAGACACGACCAGCCCACGGCAGATCAGTATCATGACCTACAATGTCAAGCTACTGCCACGCGGCGCTACATGGATACACCACCATCCTGTCAAAAGAGCGCGACTGATACCTGCCAAGGTGCTGGAAGATCATCCTGATGTAGTCGTATTTGAGGAGGCATTTGACGGCGTGTCAGTCAGGCTTTTGAAGAAGGGCCTTCGGTCAGCCTATCCCTACATGGCCGGACAGCACAATAGGCGTCTGGTCACCTACAAGCGTGCAGGCGGTGTCCTGATCTTCAGCCGCTATCCAATGCAGGAGCTGGAGAGTATCAAGTACAGCCAGTGCAAGGGCGCAGACTGCTATGGTCACAAAGGAGCCATACTAGTGCAGGTAGAGCATCCCGCCGGGCGCATACAGGTGCTGGGCACTCACCTGCAGGCAGGCGGCAGCGTAGATCTCAAGGCCAGTCAGTATATAGAGGCAGCGGGCCTGCTGGACCGCCACCAGCAGCAGGGCGTACCGCAGTTCATAGCCGGAGATTTCAATACGCACAAAGACGATACGCTGCTGTACAACCGGCTCACGACTGCTATGAAAGGGGCCGATGGCGATGTGGATGACGAGCTGAAGATACTCACGGCGCATACACTCAATGACCTGCGCCGCAAAAATAACGGCCACCCCAAAAAATCGAAAAGCATCATTGACTACGTATTTGTCAAGGCCAATGGCGCCCATATCACATCACAGCACCGCTACACACGCGAGTACCAGCAGCCGTGGAGCCAGACCAATAAGGACCTCTCGGATCATTTTGCCGTGATACTGGATGTCAGGATGTAGCTATTTCACTGCTATCAGCCGTACTATATCTGCATGGCCCTGATGGTAGGGACCTTCATTCAGGGTGGTCTGCGTTTCTTCACACAGCACTATCCGCATATCAGCACACAGCCCGCGGAGCACCTCTGCGGTCACGAGCATAGATATATCTTTAGGCCCGCCGGAATTATTACTTAGTTGGCTCGGTGTAAAGGCCTCCACTACCAGCACGCCGCCGGGCTTGAGCCCTCGGATCACCTCAGTATAGAGATGTGTACGCACCACCGGTGGAAGGTGAAAGTAGATCAGCGCCACTGCATCATAGCTGCCCGGCACGGCCACATATCGCGCTGCATCCGTGACAGAGAAATTGATTTGCACGCCATGATCCGCAGCGAGGCGCAGCGCTTTTTCCCTCCCCTTTTCACTGAGGTCAAAGGCATCTACCTGCCAGCCCTGTGTAGCAGCATACACCGCATCACGCCCCTCACCTGCTCCCGCCACCAGCAGCCTGCCGGGCTTTATTTTACCGATCTCTGATTTGAAAAACTCATTTGGCTCGCGTCCATAGGCATACTCCTCTGCGCCGTAGCGCTGCTCCCACATTTCCCGCATAGTTGATCGTTTTGATGGCAAAACTACAGCATTGCGATAGCTTCTTATGTAACATATATTACATACCATTCACCTATAGAGATTTTGTGTTTACCGAGGGCCCACGGCATCCCGATCTCATTGATTGAAAGATAGCCTCCATTGGTTCGATAGATTTGCACAGCGGCGGTCTATTGGCAAAGTTTACACGCTGTACTACGCACACAGCTCTCACATAATAAACCATTTGCATATATGCAAAAAGACGCCAAGCACTCCTCCGGTACACTCACAGCCGGAGCTCCGGCACCTTTTATTCCAAAGTTCCTGCACCTGATCACAGGAGGTATCGCGTCGGTACTACTTATGCTGCCCGCTCCCTGGATGGGAGCTGTGGTGGCGGTAGGACTGGCCTGGGACCAGCTGTGGCTGCGTATCAGTGAGAGTGCACCGGTACGCCTCATAGGTGGCAGCTTCAGCAGGCTGGCGGTATGGCTCGCTGCCCGCATCATGCGTGATGAGCGCAATGCCCCCTACCTCCACACGCTCATGGGTGTGGGCATCTGGACTCCTGTACTCTTTTGGGCCTGCTTTTTCTGGCAGGTGCTGCGTGGTTTTCAGACGCCGTGGTACACCCAGCTCGCCGTTGCCTTTGCTTACAACGTGCTGATGATGGGCCCCTACTTCCGTTTTTTTTCCAATATCGCTACACTCATACACAAGGAAGGCCATGACACCCGGGGCCTGTTCAAGGCTCCCTATGCCTGGCTGAACAATGTCTTCGGCTGGTGGCTCGGGATTTTTTACGGCCATGTGCCTGAGACCTACCCACTCGGCCATCAGCGCATCCATCACAAGTATGACAATGGCTACGGCGATGTGACCTGCACACTCGACCTGGACCGCACAGACCCGCTGCAGTGGTTCGTCTACCTGCGCCGCTTTGCGCTGTACTGGACAGGCGTTTCTATCCTCACCTATTTCATCAGGAGGAAACAATGGAAGCCTGCCGGACGCATGGCGCTCGCTATGGCCTGCTACTACGGCATTATCATTTCCTTTATGATCGTCAATCCGTGGTTTGGTTTCGCCTTCCTACTGCTGCCACACCTGAGCACTATCATCTACCTTGCTGCGATCAATTATATCTGGCATACCTTCTGCGATCCTGCCGATCAGGACAATGCGTATATCAACTCCGTCACGATCCTGGACGGCCACTACAATGTATTCAACGAAGACTTCCACGTCACGCATCACCACCACCCGCAGATGCACTGGACCAAGATGGCCGACGACTACTACCGCAATGTAGAGAAGTATAAAGCCAACAAGGCTTCCGTGTTTCGCGATACGCAGGAGTTTGAGATGTTCGTCTGGCTCATGATGGGGCGCTACGACCTGCTGGCCTCGCACTATGTAGACCTGACAGGCACGATGAGCCAGGAGGATATCATCGCACTGCTGCGCCACCGTATGCAGCCTATTACTGAGTTTACATCTGCTGAGGCCGCGTGAGGTTTTTGCACGCATACGCCCGTCCGCACCTCGCTGCTGTGCTGTGCCTCGTACTAGGCGCTTGCTCGCTGCATGCCGCTACTGATGACTGGCGCCTGGGCACTGACAAGAACGGTATCAAAGTATACACCCGCAAGAGTGAGCAAGGCAAGATGCGCACCTCTCGCGCAGAGATGCTGCTGCCTGTCAGCGTAGATCAGGTCATCGCCGTGCTAAACGACTTCAATAGCTACGGCGGCTGGTTTCCGAGCTGCAGGTCTGCACGCATCATCAGGCGCATATCTGACACCGAGTTTCTGGCTATACTGACCTACAAGACTCCCTGGCCCCTGCCCGACCTGGACTGTGCTGAGCGCATGACCATCGTGCACCATCCTGATACATCTTTCATCAATGTAAACTGTGAGCCCGATGCTGCGCCGCTCACCTCCGCCACCCGCATCCGCCAGATGCACGCCTACTGGAAGCTGATACCTGTCAAAGGAGGCACCTATGTGATCAATGAGTACTATACAGACATGGGTGGCATTATCCCCGCCTGGCTCGCCAATACACAGGCGGTAGAGATCCCCTTCAATATCTTCACCGGCGTGCGCCAGCACGTCAGGGATGTCTATGGGAGATAACCTTGACAATGCCATTACACAGCTAAAACTTTAATGCCGGCTGTTACCCTCTCCTATTTTAGGAGAGGGCAGGGTGAGGTAAGATCCCCGCTATGTCTGCACTCACAGTACCTGCCTCCTCCCGATCAAAAAGCTCTACCTTTGTGCCAAAGCTGCCTACACACTATGCCTGCCACACTGCTCGTCAAAAACATGGTCTGCACCCGCTGCATCATGACCGTAGAGGATATCCTCCGGCGAACGGGCATAGCCTATGACCGGGTAATGCTCGGAGAGATACAGCTACCGCAGCCACTGACTGCTGTGCAGAAAGATGCACTCATCCCGCAGCTACATGCCGTAGGCTTTGAGATCATAGACAGCCATAATACGATGCTCATAGAAAAAGCCAAACAGCTCATCATTCGCCGTGCGCGCTGTGAGGTAGCTCCCCGGGAGGCAGCGCTGACCCTGTCACGCTATCTGTCAGATCATCTCAACTATGAGTACACGCATCTCAGCAGTATGTTCTCTGCCGTAGAGGGGCGCACCATAGAGCAGTACTACATAGAGCAGCGCATAGAGCGCGCCAAGGAGCTGCTCGTATACGGCCAGCACACCCTGTCAGAGATAGCACACCAGCTCGGCTACAGCAGCGTGGCCCACCTCTCGGGCCAGTTCAAAAAGATCACGGGCCTCACACCGTCTCACTTCCGAGAGGTAGGCGCCGCCCGCCGGCAGTCGCTGGATAAGCTTTAGTTTTGCCGGGCCCTCATGATTCTGTACGGCGTTTCAAGCAGAAACACTATCATTGCCCCCATAAACCAAAATAAACTACTATGAGAAACACCTTCTTTACGCTGCTTTCTTTCATTTCTATCAGTGCCCTGGCACAGCCATCTATTACTTCGGCATGGGTTCCTACTTCCGGCATCCAGTATCTCAGCAGCCAGTTTTCTGCACAGTCTCTGTCAGAAGGCTCTAGCGGTGCTGGTGTCACCTGGGACCTGAGCACCATTGATACTGCAGGTACCTCCCCTTACGCTTATATCCCCGTTTCCTCAGGACCACAAAACTCCCTGTATCCATCCGCCTCTGCCTGTCTCAATGCTTACAATGGAGAGGACTATGAGTACTACAAATTGACCGGCAACAGGTACGAGATCGTAGGCGCTGTACAGCCAGGATCCGGTTACAATGTTTATACTAACAATGCGACGATCATACAGTTCCCCTGCACATACCAAAGTACTTTCTCTGACACCAGCAGGTATGTAGATTACCTGCTCAATCCTGCTGACACATTGATCTCCGATAATACCATGACAGCCACCGCAGATGGCTATGGCACGCTGATCACCAAGGGCCAGACATTCAGCAATGTATTGCGTGTGCATTTACTGACGCATGAGATCGATTCTGATATTACGTTTTCCAGCATTTATCATGGTACATACGACGCATATATCTGGATATCCTCTTCCTATCCGGGCATCGTTCTGGCCAATGTATCTCATATGAACTATGACGGCAATCTCCAGGACCAGGGCTACTATGCGATCGTGCAGCCGCTAGGTGTATCTGATATCAGGACTGAAGGCATCCGTTCGTGGACTATCGCACCGCAGCCTGCCTCAGGTACAGCCCGCATCTCGGTGTTCAACGATAGCCAGGAGAAAGAAGCTACGATCATCATCACTGACCTGACAGGCCGCGAGCTCAGCCGGACCAATGACATCATTACTCAAGGCACCAGTAGCCTTGGCCTCGACGTATCTGCGCTGGCAGAGGGTATCTATACCGTCTCATTGCAGATCAACGGCGCTATATCTACTCAAAAACTGGTAGTGCGCTAATCACAATAAGCATATGTAGCAAAAGCCGCCTCGATCAGGCGGCTTTCTTTTTCTACAAACCCAAAGTCCTGTAACAGTCACCCAAAGTAATGTAAACACCGGGCGCGGGTCTCGCCGTACCTTTGTATCATCAGATCATCACAAAAACAGATACAATGGAATCACAAGAAAAAGAAGTCAAGACTACCGCTACTACCACCCGCCACTGCAGCAATCCTAAGTGTACCTGTGCCAACTGCCAGTGCGGGGACCACTGCAAATGCGGCACCGATGACAAAGGCTGCCAATGCGGAGAAAACTGCAAGTGCGAGCCGGAGTGCAAGTGCTAAGTGAATGGCAAAGAAAAGCCGCCTCTGAAAGGGGCGGCTTTTTAATGTTTTGATCGCCCTCGGCTGACTCGCTGCCTACATAGCAGTTATTTGCCGCAAAGCACGCGCAGCCGCTCTGCCAGCTCGGGCAGGCTCAGGTCATGCGCTATGATCCGGCCATCGCGGCCTATCAGCCAGTTTCGCGGCAGCTCCTGCACATCATACAGCGCAGCACTGGCAGCCGACCCGCCGCGCAGCTCGCAGCTATTGTGCCAGATCATACCGTCCTTCTGTATGGCGTGTATCCAGGCCATGCGGTCATAGTCCAGAGAGACCGATACGATATCAAACCCACTCTCATGGTACCTGTCATAGAGCGCCCTCACCTCGGGGTTCTCCTGTCTGCAGCGGCTGCAATAGGACGCCCAGAAGTCCAGCAGCACCACCTCTCCGCGCAGCGCTGACAGCTGTATGTGGCCGCCCGAGGTGTCCGTGCCCGCTACCTCAGGCGCCGGCTGGCCTGCCGAGGTGCGCCTGTAGCGCGCAGCCCCGTCCATAAACTCGCGGGCAGACGGCCCCGCCCTGACCTCAGGCGCGAGCGCACCGTAGAGGGACATCAGCGTATCATAGTGCGGCGGGTGAAAGAGCAGCCACTGCACAAAGTACAGGGCCGCATAGTTTCGCGGCTGTGCGGTGATGGCAGCGCGGATCGTGTCCGTCCACTGCTGCAGCTGCCCGGCCCAGAGGGAGTCAGCCCGGTGCATGGCCGCAGTATCGCGGGTCGTCACCGCCTTCGCGTGTGCCTCGTCATACTCGCGCGCATGGCCAAAGAAAGCCCGCTGCTGCGGCAGCAGCCGCTGGTACACCGCATCTGAGGCACTACCCTGCACCACCGTCCGCGCCTCATCATCCCATACCAGGTGTACGGAGATATCAGTGTTCTCTATGTAAAGGGAGTAGCTCATCGCGCCGCCCGACCGTATAGAGAGCCGCACCAGCTCAGGCTCAGGCACAGTGCCGGTGAGCGTGAAGCCCCCCGCGCGGATCGCAGCCGTGATGCTCGTATCATCTCCCGAGGGGAGTCGATAGCTCAGCTCCGCAGTGCCCGTATCCCCGCCGGCGATCACTCCACGCAGTACAAAGCCCCTGCTATGGCTGCACAGCGCCACCAGCGGCACCACCAGTGCCCATAGTAAAACGATTCTTCTCATATAGCAGCATGAAGCTACTTATTATTTTGATGCGGGAACTGTGAGCTTTGGGGTGGTATCTATTGTTGGTCAGCGAGCAATAGAGATGGAGGATGAAGAATGTTCCGTTTCTTGTCACTGGCACAAGCCCCCGCGCACGGACCTACTTACATGCTTACTCCATGGAAGGTAGTTAAAATCAAGAAATCTCTTAACTTTTAACTGACCGAACTTCAGGGGAGCCAATACCAACAGGGTTGTATTTACGGTTGTTACGTTGATGGTTTTGGTTGACTAGCGCGAGTGTTTTGCACTCGTGCTACTGCGTCATGGCACGAGTGGAAAACACTCGCGCCAGATGAGGGATGAGTAGGCACTATTTTAATAATAAAATCATATTTTGATTTTCAAATTTTTCAATTATTTCTGGCCGGACAGCAAGTTCCTTACGGCGCTTATTTTTGTAATAATCCACTTTTGAATAATCTAAATCGTTTAACGCAATTTTGAGTTCTTCATCTGAAATACCCTTATCATTCCAGTCTTTAAGAACACGTTCAAATTCCATTAGAGTTTCAACCCTATCTAAATCTTCATCGATACCAGCGCCACATCCAGCCGCCACTTCTAAAATTTGGTGACTCTTAATCTTTCCCATTGCGTACAAAACAGACAATGTGCCTACGTAGAGCGCATACATAAAAAAACCAGTGCCGACTCCTACGAAATACCACAAATCAAAATTCGTGTTTGATCCTGAAATTTTATGCAGTAAGCTAACAATCTCTCCGCCAAAAAAGGCAGTTATCGTTGCACCAAGTGTTTGTGGGCTAAATATTTTATACTTTCTCATAAAATAATATAACATCCATCCGACAACAGCTCCCAAATTTGCTGGTCCTAAATATTCAATCATATGGTATTTTTGTTAACTTATAATAATTATTTAAATTTCTCTTAGTTAGTTTGTATTCACCTCATAAAGAGGTTCCTATTTGCCACTCGTCTGCATCCTCACGAAGAGCTATAGAGCATTTATGTCAGCACATGATCCGTTGGCCCAAGAAATGTAGCACAACACAAGAACTTACCGCTTAATTAATTCCCCTTTCATAACATTAACAAAATACAAGGCCAATTGATATAAGTTGTAAATTTCTTGGGCCGTTTTGTCAATAGCCACCTCCGCAAAATTTTGATGAACCATTTTGTTACGCTCCTGACCAATTTCTAAGAATGCCTTTATCGACTTGTCAAATTCAGGATCATCTTTAACTTTTTGAGTCATTCTATTTTTAAATTGTTCACCGAAAAGACCAAAAAATTTATTTGCAGATGACTTCTCCCATTCAAAATAGGTATGATACTGGCGACTTATCGCTTTTTGTTTTATAATAGATATGATAAGCTCATTATTACCCGTTTGTGATTTAGCAAATTCAATCATCGTTTCAGTCAATTCCTTCTCAAAATAACTTGCTGACGAAAGAAGAATTGTTTTACGAAAGTTATTCTCTGCTTCGTTATAAAATGTTAGTTGTTGCTGATCTCGTAAAAAATCTACAAGTGCATTTCCGCTTGAATACTGCTGATCAATTATTGATACCTCCATTAGACCAAAATTTCTTTTGCAATCCGTAATCGTGTTTCTACGTTACCTTTACCTGCGGTATTATCCTGTGAAGCTCTAACGAAAACTTCATCCGCCTTTAATCTTTCTATAGCGCCATTTGTAGTTGCTTTAATACTCAAACTGTGACTTTTCGCTCCGTCTTCACATAGTGCAACAAAGATCGACTCAAAAACTGTGATACTGAATTTTCCCGTTTTAGATACAAAAACAGCAGGATTTAGAGAAACTATATAATCACAGAAAGTCTCAAATAGCTGTTGAAAGAATGGGAGAGAGTCCTCTTTAAATCCCCTAGATTTTTTTGAGAATTGATTAAGGAATCTAGTCATTGCAGGTTTATATTCTGATGAGTCCAGCAATAATGCAAATGCTCTTAGTAATATTTCTACATCCTTCATATGAATGTCGGGTTCGGGTTTATTCAAAAGAACCCTCCAATTAGGATAAAGATTAATCTTGTATAAATTATTGTAAAACTTAGAATGATAAAGGCTTGTTCTAATTTCTTGAGGTTTTAGAGTTACTCCTCCAGAGTTTAGTCTATTAAATATTTCAAACATTGCAGAATCATCATCGCTTGGAAAATTCTGTTTTATCATTATATTTCTGACTGTGCGTAAATCAAAACTATTTTTAAATTCACCCAATGTGGGGTAAGTCAGGCCGTCTAATTTATTTTTGACAGTTTGTGCGGGCTCATTCAGTTTCAATTTGAAATCTTCAAAAAAATCGTCACTATGTAGATATTCATCAGGAAATCGACCTTGCTCCTCAAATACTTGACGTAGCTCAAATCTTTTCTCCTTTTTTGGAAATCTCTTTTTATTAAAAAAATAAATAGATAAAAGCCTTTGTTGGCCATCTACAACTAAATAATTATTCTTTCCTTCTTCGTATAAAAACACTTGAGGTATAGGAAGGCCAATTATTAAAGACTCAATTAATTTTGAGGCGCGCTTAATGTCCCAAATGTAATTTCTTTGAAATCCTGGAATTTTAAACAAACCAGATTCAATAAAATCGATTATTGTTTTTGTATTAAAATCATTTGGTATTGATGAGACATCGTATTCCTTGAAAGAATATACAATTTCATCCTCGATATCGTCAGAAAACCAATTCTGTTCTAATTCTTCAGCCATTCTTAATAATTATGTTTTGCTATTTATTCTACCTTTTAATTTCGGAATATTTTTGGTATTCCCATTTAAGGCACGACCATGTTGAACCAATCGAATAACATTATAATAAATCATATAAACAATACCCTAAAAAGGGTATACACCCCGCTATCCGTAGCTAAATTAAAAAATGCTGTTCGTAGATGAAGGAGGCCAGCGGGTAGGCTTCTACGAACCTACAGCATCCCCCACCACCGCTCGCGTCCCGCGAGTGGTCCGAAGCAGATAAACTGGTGGCGCTATAATACGAAATGAAGCCATGCCTCTGACTACGTACCCCTGCTGAGATATTATTCCTTTACCAGTTTGCCCGTCTCGACATGGCCGGCGCCATCAGTCACCGTGTAGATATAGATCCCTGACGATAGTCCCTGCACCTGTATCACGGTCTCCCCCCTGCCGGTACTATTCACGAGAGTTTTGCCGGTGAGGTCTGTGAGCGAGAACCTGAATGCCTCATTGCCGCTCAGGTCCACATGTATCTCTCCGGCAAAGGGATCCGGATATATGGATGCAAAGCGCTCACCCGGGTCAGGTAGCCCGGTGGTGCAACTGACCGCCTGGGTGCCATAGTCATAGGAGTCCAGAAAGTTTGGGAAGCCGTAGCTCGCCACATGTCTGCCCAGATCTACGGCAGAATCCTGATACTGGCTCAATACACCGGCACTGTCAGGATAGTTGATCACCCCGATATAGTGATTGCCCGCAAAAGGGGACCTCGCTACATAGATTTTACCATTGTTGGCCAGCTGCAGCGCCAGATAGTTATAGGTACCGGCCAGCTGCACGCGTGAGGCACGCACAGCCGCAGTATCGCCACCGCCGGCAGTGAGGTCAAACTGGTACAGGCCATTGCCGTTGAGGGTGCACGCGGCATACAGTTTTGTATTGTCACGGGAAAAGGAAAGCCCATAGAATCCGTAATAGGGATTCCATTGCAGGCTGACAGGCCGGCTCACCACACCCGTTTGCTTATCAAAGGAGAAATACTCCAGTATGCCCGGTGTGACATTGAGATTGGCCACAGCCAGCATCGTACCATCAGGAGAGGCTTTCATCTGCCCCTGTGCCCCTATGCCATACGAGGAGGAGGTGATATGCACAGATCCCGTGTGTGACACCACCGTGTCAGTGATACCTGATGGCCCCAGCAGATAGGCATGAAATGCATCGTCGCCATAGGTATGCACGATCACCCAGTATCTCTGCCCGTCAGCGTGTTTCACGGCAGTTAGTTTTTCCGTCACGGTATCCAGCAGCAGGATGTTCTTCTTGCCGGCCTCGATATCGCCATATCCTTCATGCAGGCACATATCTACCACTGAGTACCGGAATCCATATCTCAGCTGATCCAGGCTCAGGTCATCTACGGTGAATAGGTAGTACTCATGGCTGCTACCGGGCAGCGGCAGGATGAGCGAGCTCTGTGTGGCTGATACATTGCTCATCAGGCTGTCTCCGTTTGGCATGACCAGGTGCCTCCTGTCCCACACCTTGCTGCCATCGCTATACATCAGCAGCCGGCCATCTACATCCGCTATGCTGGAGCTGCCCTCACTATGGCACTGTGGACAGTATATCATACCCACCTGACCACTGTCTATCATCACAGGTGAGCCGGAGCTGAAATCCAGCCCTGCACTATCTCCAAAAAACCAGATATCCCCCTGTCTCTGAGCAAATGCAAAGCCGGGCAATAAGAGTAGTATGATACAGATCGTTTTCATGGTATATCAAATTTGTAGGTTCAAGATATTATATCTGTCTCACACCTGCAAACTTAACGACTCTCCATAGCTGAGACTAAAAAATGCCGCTCATAGATGATGGAGGCTCGCGGGTAGGCTTCTATGAACCTGCGGCACGCATCCACTCTAACTCGCGCGCTCGATTGTATCGCGTGCCAATTTGCCTCGCGTTTGCAACACTAAATCGTTGGCAAAAGTTTTGACTGCCAGATTAGAAGCTTTAGCAATTGTTCAGAAGGAGCGACGGCGACAATGGTAAGCGAGATTATTCTACCACTAACTTTTGCGTAGCCACGATACCTGTACTATCCTTTAGATGTAAATAGTAAACTCCGTAGGCTAAACCCGCCGTGGAGAAACTATAATTTAGCTCACCTCCTTGAATTGACATGTCTGAAAAGACCTGCGCGGCCAATCTTCCATTTATATCATATAAACCGGCCGTATACGTTCCGGCGCTGAGTGAAGCGATATGAAGAGTAGCTCGATCAATGGTAGGGTTAGGATAGATTTTAAGGCTCTGAAGGTTATCATCATCAATGACACCTGAAGGTCCGGCACCAAGCTTTGCAACATATAGATCCAGATTCCCTAAACGCGAAGTAGTCGCTCCTACGTACAAATTACCCGTAGGCGCGACTGCCATATCCGTAGTATAAAACTCGTATCCGGTGACAGAGATAAAATTATTCCAAAGCAAAGTACCTGATGGAGAGTATTTAATATCTGACATCAGATCAAATCCAAAGCTTCCTGGTGGCGTAGAGGTTGTTGACATATATACATTACCCACGCTATCCAGGCGTATCACTCCGCTATTTATATAATTTGCACTTTGCTTCTTCTCCCAGAGTACGGTACCATTGTTTGCATTTATACATGAGAATACTGTAGCTTCGGAACCTCCTAGCCAATCATAATCAGCCAAAACAAATAAATTTCCGCTCCTGTCTATCGCCATGTCATTGATACTGGTGAGGCTATGGCTATCGCACACCAAAGTACAACTCCATAGTTTCACACCGCTGCTATCATATTTGTATATCCGGGCATGCGTCTTCGCCAGGGAGTCAAATCTGTAGCCTACATATACGCTCTTAGCATCGTCTGCAGCCAGCAAGTGAGTGCCAGGATCGCTTTCGATAATACTAGTACTGAATGTCGAAACTATACTTCCCGTGCGATCCAACCTGCTTATTTTCAATGAATCAAAACTGATGGCTGGGACGTAAGATATGTAGATGTTGTCATTTCTGTCCCCAAATATTTGGTAAGGAGTGCCGACGCCTGGTATATCCCTGCGCCATTCACCATTGCCGTTCATAGTCATGTATATGACACTTGTGGTATCACCTATCTTTCCCAATATCTTTGTTCCGCTTGAGTTACCGGTGGCTTTTACCACAGAACTGTTATAGCTCAATGTGTCGCCCAATCTCACCTCCCTTGTGATACTGGTACCATCATAGTGCAAATAGTGAATGTCTCTATATTGCTTTACTTCCGTACTCACAGCTATGATACCGCCGGTACCTTGGTAGTCGGGTGAGCTATAAGCAAACTCATCAAATCCACCAGTAAATGTATTTGCAAAAGTATGATCCCAAAGTTTTGTACCTGCGGAATTATACTTCAAAACCAGAATACTACTATTGTTGGTAGTTACATATTTTGCACCGATGTAGAGATTTTCCTGCGCATCAATATCCATTTTGTAAAAGTCCTCCTCATATTGCGTCGTTCCATAGGCATGGCTCCAGATAGGTGCTTGAGCATTAGATTCATATCCACTCGCCACGATTGCAATAATCAAGATCAATTTAAAGGTGGTGCGAAGAAGAGAAGATTGGCATGTCATATTTTTCATAAGATTTTTATTTTTTTAAAAATAAGAATTTTCAAATTCCAGTCGGCTAACTCAAAAAAATGTTGTCTGAAATCCGAAGGAGAGGGTCTCTCCCGTTCGGGCGATTTCCCTCTGTCGCGCGCTTGTATCGCGTGGCCACTTGCACGGTGTATGCAACGCCTGCAATCTCCATGCGATCTACACTACCAATGCAGATCTCACCTCAAAGCGCTACGACGCTGTATCAACGACCATTTCCTCACCTGATCAAAATATCGCATACATAACAATCATTACATTAAATGGATTTTTAATTTATCTCTAGAATACATTATAATAACTATACACTCAATATTAAGTTTACCATTAATTTATAAAACATAATTTCGATCAATTATACCATCCTCCAGTCGAAAAACAAAGTCTTACCCACCCTCAGTTGACCACAAAGTCCCGTATATAATAATCCTCAACTGAGCCTCCACCCCCACCCTGTGTAGTCGCCCCCAAAATGCCTATCTTCGCAGCCCGAAAGCCGCTACAAAGTCCTCCGTGCTCCCTCTGTGACCTCCGTGTAGTAGGCTGTTAAACAACAAGACATGACCTTCACAGAAGAACTACATAAGCGCAAGACCTTTGGCATCATAGCCCACCCCGATGCCGGCAAGACCACCCTCACCGAGAAGCTCCTCCTCTTTGGCGGGGCCATCCAGACCGCCGGTGCCGTCAAGAGCAATAAGATCAAGAAGGCCACCACCTCTGACTTTATGGAGATAGAGAAGCAGCGGGGTATCTCCGTAGCTACCTCGGTCATGACCTTCCACTACCGCGATCGCCTCATCAATATCCTCGATACCCCGGGCCACAAGGACTTCGCCGAGGACACCTACCGCACCCTCACCGCAGTAGACTCCGTCATCATCGTGGTAGACTCCGTAAAGGGCGTAGAGGAGCAGACCCGCAAGCTGATGGAGGTCTGCGCCATGCGCAAGACACCCGTCATCGTCTTCGTCAATAAACTGGACCGCGAGGGCCGCGACCCATTTGATCTGCTGGATGAGGTGGAGAAGGAGCTGCACATTCGCACCCGCCCCCTCACCTGGCCTATCAATCGTGGCAGCCTCTTCAAGGGCGTCTACGACCTCGCCAATAAGAGCCTCAACCTTTTCAAAGCATCGACCACCCGCGTAGCAGATGACGTAGTAGCCATCAGTGACCTGAATGATCCATACGTAGACCAGCACTGCGGCAAGACTGATGCTGACAAGCTCCGCGAAGACGTAGAGATGATAGAGGGCGTCTATGACCCGTTCGACAGAGAAGAGTACCTCAAGGGCAACCTCGCTCCTGTCTTCTTCGGCTCGGCTGTCAATAGCTTTGGCATACAGGAGATGCTTGATACCTTCGTAGATATAGCCCCTACGCCGCAGGGCCGCGAGAGCGACAAGCGTTTCATAGAGCCGGAGGAGCCTAAGATGACCGGCTTCATCTTTAAGATACATGCCAACCTCGACCCAAAGCACCGCGACCGTATCGCATTTATGCGTATCGTGTCCGGCAAGTTTGAGCGGGGCAAGTACTATCACCATGTGCGCCTGGAGAAGGACTTCCGCTTTAGCACGCCGGTCACCTTCATGGCCTCGGACAAGAACATCGTAGACGAGGCATACCCCGGTGATGTAGTAGGCCTCTACGATACAGGCAACTTCAAGATAGCCGACGTCCTCACCGAGGGCGAAGACTTCCAGATACGTGGTATACCGGCCTTCTCACCGGAGATCTTCAAGGAGCTGATCAACACCGATCCGATGAAAGCCAAGCAACTCGAGAAGGGCATCAGCCAGCTCACAGATGAGGGCGTGGCGCAGCTCTTCACCCAGCAGCCCGGCAACCGTAAGTTTGTAGGTACCGTGGGTGAGCTGCAGTTTGAGGTGATCCAGTATCGCCTGCTGCACGAGTATGGTGCTAGTTGCCGCTTCCAGCCTATCAGCATGACCCGCGCCTGCTGGCTCCGTGCCAAGGATCCGCAGAAGCTCGAGGAGTTTATCCGCTTCAAACAAACCAGCATCGTGAATGACAAGGATGGCAACATAGTCTATCTGGCACCATCAGACTGGTTCCTTAAGATGGAGCGTGAGAATAACCCTGACATAGAGTTTCACTTCAACTCAGAGTTTAAGACCGAGCGCAACGATACCATGGGCTACGTGCCATATGGCAGATAACTGAATACTTACGGCTTCTCCTCTGTCACCTCCTGCGCGAGAGTAGCATCGTCCGGCTTATCCTTCAGCTCCCGGTCCAGATTGTAGAGCATATCTACGTCTGCCTTCTCACCGCCGGCTATTTTCAGCTTATCCAGCAGGTCGAGTGCCAGTGTCTCCTCTTCTGTCTGTTCTTTCACGAACCACTGCATGAAGTTCCACGTGGCCCAGTCCTGCTCATCAAAGGACAACTTGACCAGCGCATAGATAGCTGTGGTATTATCTACTTCATGCTGAAACACTTTCTCAAAGCATTGGTGCAGGCTCTCCGGATCAGCGGGCGGGGCCGGGATAGCTGTGACTGTGGGCTTGCCGCCGCGCTTTAGTATATACTCCAGTATCTTCATCATATGGTTCCGCTCCTCATGCGCATGACGGAAGAGGAAATTGGCTGTGCCGCCATAGCCCTCGCTATCACACCAGGCACCGTATGACAAATAGATCTGCGCCGCATGGGCTTCTTTCGTCATCTGATCGTTGAGCGCCTGCTGTATCGTTTTTGAAAGTCTGTTGGTATTCATGAATGGATGTTTTTCATACAGCATTGCAAATGCTTTGCCTACATGTTGAGTTGGCATACTTTTCATAACTCTACTGACTAAAAACCTAAGCATGGCTACGCTTTCACTATCATCCTGGCGCGACCGCATCACTCACTCATGGGACCATATCAAGTCTAGCTGGGGCAGAACTTTCTCAAAAATGCCTCACTGGATGCAAGGCACCATCACTGTATTAAAGAACTCTGTAACGCTCTTTCGCTCTCATGACACGGCCGCATTAGGATCAGGCCTTTCGTACTTTACCATTTTCTCCATCGCGCCGATGCTGATCATTGTGATCTCCATCGTGGGGTCGATCTATGGCCCTGAGGCTGTGACCGGAGAGCTTAAAAACCAGCTCAGCAACCTGATGGGATCTAATACTGCTGAGCAGCTCCAGAGCATAGTGAAAGCTGCCTACAGGCCGGGCAAGAACTGGATAGCGACTACAGTATCTATCGTACTGCTGCTCACAGGTGCTATCGGGGTCTTTGACCAGCTGCGCACCTCTCTCAATATCATCTGGGACCTGAAACCACAGGCCAAAAAACCTTTTGTACGCTATATCATAGACAGACTTTTTTCCTTTGGCATGATAGCCAGTATTGCTTTTCTACTTATTGTATCTCTTACGCTAAATGCCGCTATAGCAGCACTATCAGGGTATCTGAGCGGTCTCCTACCGGCTATATCACAGATCCTCATACAGCTGGTAGAGGTAGTCGTATCTTTCGGGCTCACCACCTTGCTATTTACATTGATCTATAAGTTTATGTCAGATGTCAAGATGAAGTGGCGCAGTGTACTGTACGGTGCCATGTTCACCTCTGTTTTATTTGCCGTAGGCAAGTACCTGATCAGTATCTATATCAGTCATAGTAGCGTAGCAAATACTTATGGAGCAGCCAGCAGCGTGATAGTAGTACTGCTATGGGTGTACTACTCCTCTCAGATCGTATTCTTTGGTGCAGAGTTCACGCGGGCGCTGGCAGACTACAGAGGTGTGAAGCTGGCGCCTGCTGTAGGGCCACCTCCTCCAACTAAGCCATAAGCTATCGCACCTTTTCTGTGAGCATGGCCAGTTTGTCCAGACTCTCGCGCCATACCTGCTCCATCATAGCCATGTACTTGACTCCTTCCGGCTTAGCGTTTACCACCTGTGCACGGATACTCAGCGTGGTCTGATCATCATCTCCGGTGAATATGACAGTATTCATCACCTCCAGCACCGGGTGTCCGGCCTCATCCAGCTCATAGGTAGTAAAGACGATCCTATCCGGCTTCACTTCGTGAAATAAACCTTTCACCTGGCGCACAGCACCATCAGGTGCCTCCATCTGTACAAGCATCGCGCCTCCCTCATGAGGATGTATCTGGCAGTGCGAGTTGACATGACCTTTAGGTCCCCACCAGCTGCAAAACTTGTTTGGGTAGATCCAATCTTCAAATACCACCTGAGGCGTGGCATCAAAATCTCGTGTGATAGTTACTTCGCGGAGTTCACGGTTGTTTGTCATGAAGAATGTTTTTAAGGGTTAACTTCGCGTTAAGCACGAAAACCATGCCGCCATTGAGTACATCCGGATACAATATTGACATTGTACTTCGAGGAAATCTTTGCGCATTTCCCCGGTAAGATCCAGCTATCCGGGTGGTATAGTTTATGATTCTACATTCTCAGAAAATACTTCGGCTATGGACTTGATATTTGATGATACAGCACTACCGGTACTCGAAGCTATGGGATACAAATACTTCTGCACCCGTGAGGAGTGGATGCCAAACTCAGGTGAAGACAACTATATCTATTGGGAGCTGGTGCCATTTACCTCTCAGTATGACGCCCTTGATTTTTACTTTGAGTGCTATCAGCTGCAGCAGCGCTGCCACGTCTTTATAGACGGTGATGTGATAGATGAGCTATCCCGCGGCATACCCGGTCTAGTGATCCGCATCAAGACAGCCGAGGAAATATTTGACTGCTGAGTGGCACATCCTTTGACTGATCACCTTTAAATAAATGATCATGAACACGCTGACTAAAAAAGTAAGAAACCTGGACCTCCTCGATCCCTTTGGCTATCCGGTATATGAAGGCGAAGCAAGCCAGAAAGGACAGCAACCGGCTCCCGCGCCTAAGCCCAACGACACCTCTTCCGGTGGAAAGAAATAAATACGATCAGTCGGCCTTGGTCTGTGGCTCCTTGTAGAAAATGTAGATAACAGCTGCAAAGGCGCATAGCACGGCTCCTACCACACCGCTCATGCGCAGGCCGAGGTCATGGCCCGGATCTTTGCCCAGTGTGATGAGCATAGCAAATACTGTAATGCCTAGCGTCTGACCTATCTTCTGGAAAAACGCGCGCATACCAAAGAACATCGCTTCCTCATTAGAGCCTGCGCGATCTCTCTCCTGATGCGCAATATCTGCCACTACAGTATTAGGCAATATCTGCAGGAAGGCATTGGGTATGCCGAAAGAAACTACCAGCACCGAGGCCTGAAGGATAGGATGCAGTGGTACATGCCCCAGGAAGAATATTTCTCCAAATACTAGTGCCGCTACTGCAAAAGATGCGATCATCATCTTCTTGCGGCTATATATCGTCCCTACCTTATTTACAAATCCATAAGAGATCATGGTGATCACTACCATGGCCAGCATAAAGGCCGTGCCGAGGCTCTCATCCAGACCGAGCATGGCCCTGATATAATATAACAAGCCAGTACTGATGATAGCGATAGCCATAAAATAACTGGCATCAGCCATAGCAAAGATCCTGAAGTTGCGGTTCTTCAGGGCAGCCGTCAGCGACTTGAATGCCCCGCCGGTCGTATGCTGCCGGCTATGAAACTCACGCTCCTTGATACCAAATGCCGGTACTGCCATGCAGGCCGCAGCTATAATATTGAGCGCGATGATAGCATACTGATAGGCCGATAGCCTGTCAGTAGTGATACCCAGGTGCAGGATCAGCCATACGGCAGCCGTAGATGAGGCGCTGACCATAGCACCTGCCATAAATCCTACAGACTGCGCAGTAGAGAGGTCTACCTTCGCCCGTGCGTCGTGGCCCAGGTCCGCCAGCAGCGCATTGTAAGGTATGGTATAGAGGCCAAAGAAAAAATAAAAGAGCATCTGCGTCACAGCCAGCCACCATATATTGGCGGCATGATCATGCCTGTACAGGGGTATAAACACCAGCGCACAAAACACGCTGAGAGGCAAAAATGCCCAGCGCATAAATGGAATACGGCGCCCTAGTTTGCTCTTGCTCTTATCGCTCAAGTTGGCTATGAGCGGATCGAGCACCGCATCGAGTCCGCGACCTGTGAGCAGTATGATGGATATGATATTGACAAATCCAAACCATACTGTGCCGGGTATGAGGTCGTGCATGCCGGAGTTGGTAGGCGGCAGGTAGATATAGTTTAGCAGTACGGATATGATATTGAGCCCTATGCTCCAGCCGAAGCATCCGAGTCCATAGATGATCAATATTCTGAGGGGAAGTTTACTTTGCGGCATTCATTGTATTTACTCCAAATCTCCTGCCATATACATAGCGGAAGATAATAAAGAACGACCAGTATGCGCGTACAATAAAAAAGCGCAACCTCCTTTCAGAGATTGCGCCTCAAACCCAATTCTACTTAACTATTCTTTAGCTTATGCCTGCTTGATCACTTGTACTGTAGCGAGGAGCTTTACCTCGTCAGATACTACTACGCCACCCGCCTCTGTAGCTGCGTTCCAGGTCAGGCCGTACTCGCTGCGGTTCAGCTTGCCGGTCACCTCAAAGCCCGCCTTGGTTTGTCCATATGGATCCTTGGCAGTGCCGCCGTATTCCACAGCCAGTTCTACCGGCTTGGTCACGCCATGCAGCGTCAGGTCGCCTTTCAGGATATACTCCCTGTCACCCTTCTTGGAGAAAGAGGTAGAGGTAAACTCCAGCTTTGGAAAGTTGGCCACGTCAAAAAAGTCTGCTGACTTCAGGTGCGCATCACGCTGCGCCTGATTGGTATCTATACTGTCTACATTTGCAGAGAAGGTGATCTTAGCATCGCTGAAATCATCTGCGCCGGTCTCAGCCGCACCTTCAAATACATTGAATGAACCGGTCACATTGCTGATCACGAGGTGTTTCACTTTGAAAAGTACCTCAGAGTGTGTCGGGTCTATTGTCCACTTTGCCATGATGTTTGTGTTTTAGATTTTAGTTTAATTATTGATTGCGACAGCAAAGGTAAATACAATTAAATGTTTAAACAATTAATTTTCGCATAAAAGTCCGCTCCTTGCTGCCAAATACTTCATTGTAAAGCACAAAGCTATAACTATCAGCAACTTAAAATTTCACATTACTATACTAAAGTATAGTATCTCGACCACCCGCATTCCTCATTCTGATGCATGAAAACCGTAAAGAGGAACGGCTTACCTCCTCTGCCACTGACCATAGATCAGCTACAAACTCTACCTGTACTCCACGTGCGGCTAATGCGCCTAAAGGGTGAGAAATGGCTGTCACACTGAGGGGCTGCACTACCTGATAGGAGACATAGTAACCTGCACTAGCATCCAGCAGTTCAAAACCTTCTGAGGGCAGCTCATAGCAGTAAAGCACGGTCTCCCTTAGCGCGGGCCGCCATCCTGCCTCCACCGCCATGACAATGGGCGACTGCCCCAGAAAATCCATCCGGTCCCTCTCGCTGGTATCGGGTCCTGCCATATAGCACACCCGCGGACAGTCTCTCGGCGTGAGGTATAGATGCAGCATTTCCTCAGAGATGGCAAAGACCACATCGCCCCGCAAACTGCTGTACCGCTGTGGTGACGGGCGCGGTTCAAAGCACTCTATACCAGGCTCCTCACTGATATGGTACAATCGGATCATCCTGTATAGATAGTTAATTGTCGAAACAAACTCACCCGACAGCCGTATGAAAGTATGGCTCCCCGGCCGATCCTTTATCAAAACACCCCAAATGAAGATAGCAGCTACTACCATCTGCGCAGCGCTATGCTGTGCCATATCGATGAGTATCCATGCTCAGCCCACGCTCATATCGCAGCAGTCTCCCATTCTCAATGACGCCTCGCATCCATGTATCAGTGATGCCATGTACCAGATCATAGAGCAGCGCTGCTCTACCAATGTACATGCACTAGGCCTCGACCACCTGGGCAGCCAGCGCAATAATCCTGTGGCGCTCAACTGGCCGCTGCGCATGGCCAACGGTCTCAGTGATAACAGCTACTACATCATCTCTGCATACGTAGATCAGGACCAGAGCTCCGGCAGCTACAAAGATTGGAACTGCGGCGCCAATACCTATGACACTCACCGTGGCACTGATATATGCACCTACCCGTATCCCTTCTATAAAATGGATAACAATCAAGTGGAGGTCGTAGCTGCGGCTGCGGGTATCATCATTGACAAGCATGATGGCGAGTTTGACAAGAACTGCGTACACTCCAATGCGCAGGCAAACTATATAGTGATAGAACACGCAGACGGTACTTTTGCCAACTACTTTCACATGAAGAAAAACTCACTCACATCTAAGAATATAGGCGAGAGTGTAGCGGTAGGCGAATACCTGGGTGTAGTAGGCAGCTCCGGCGATGCCAATGGTCCACACCTGCACTTTGAGGTCCGCACCGCCAACTCCGCGAGCGCATACAAAGATCCATTTGCCGGTGGCTGCAATTCACTGAATACGACCTCATGGTGGGCTACTCAGAAGCCATATACAGAGCCGGCAGTGCTCAAGGCTCAGATCGGTAACGTAGATCCAGTACTCGCCTCCTGCCCCAACACTGAAACTCCAAACGAAAGCCCCTGCCTGCAGCCTGGCAGCGATGCGCGCATCTATGTCTTCCTGCGCGATGAGACACAAGGTATGGTGGTCAATATCAAGATCAAAGACTCTACGGGACACGCCGTACTGAGCTGGCCACTGACTTCTGCGCAGACGCAACTAGCCTCCATCTATGGCTGGCAGCAGCATCTGCCTACTCAGCAAGGGTCCTATACACTGGAGGCCAGCTACAACAATACGACATCCGTCAGCTCCTTTGAGATCACTACAGCTCAGTGCCGTATAGCCTCCGGCAGTACTGGTATAGAAGAAGCAGATAATGCCAATGCGATCAACGTATATCCTAATCCCACATCAGGGCGCATCAATATCTCCTCTACCGGTCTGGCAGCGGGCACATATAATGTGATGCTGCATGATATGTTGGGCCAGGAGGTGATGCAGGATGACATGATCGTGTCTGGCGCTACAGCGGAGAAAACTATGTCCGTCTCAGGCCTTATGGACGGCATCTACCTTCTCTCCATCCGGGGCAATGGCACCACACTCACACGCAAGATCCAAAAGGCTACTTTCTAAGAAAGGCGATCCAACTTCTGCCGGATAGACCTGCGGTCTGCCCGTGTCACTGCCAGTGAGAGCGCTTTATCCAGATATGATCTTGCCTTCGCTTGATCCTGATCGGCATATAGCTCACCCAGCAGCGTGTAGTAATATGGGTTAGTGGTCAATTGAAGTTTTTCCGCCTCAGTGATCGCTTCCTCTTTGCTTCGTGCCTTGGCCAGCGCAAAGGTCCTGTTTAGCGCCGCTACGGGTGAGTATTGTATCTGCAAAAGGATATTGTAGAGTTGCAATATGTTTTCCCACTTCTCAGGGGTATCCTCCTTAATGGTATGCCAGTAGGCAATACCGGCTTCCACATGGTACCTGCTGAGCCTTTCACCACGTGAGGCAGCGTTGATATAGCCGACACCGCGCGCTATGAGCTGCTGGTCCCACAGGCTCTCATCCTGATCTGCATAGAGCACCATATCTCCCTCGCTATCCCTGCGTGCCGCAAACCGCGATGCATGAAAACACATCAGTGCGAGCAGCGCATTCACCGCGGGGATATTGGTCTGCTCACTCTCTGTGAGTAGTGATGCCAGCCGTATGGCCTCACGGCACAAGTCCTCCCGTATCATCTCATCATGGGTCTCAGAGTAGTAGCCTTCGTTGAATAGCAGGTAGAGCGTGGTCAGTACGGTATCGAGGCGCTGCTCTATCTCCGCAGCCGGCGGCAGGTCAATGATGATGCCTTCATCGCGCAGCCTCTCCTTAGCTCGGTGCAGCCGCTTATTGATGGTTTCCTTATTGCTCAGCAGTGCGTGGGCTATCTCGTCTATGCCCAGCCCGCAGAGCACGCGCAGTGCGAGGCCGATCTGAGCCTCCTGCGGTATAGCCGGATGGCAGATAGCAAAGAGCATCCTGAGCTGGCTGTCTTTGATATTGCCGGGAGAGAGATCGATGTCCTGAGCATTTACGGCTTCCTCACCGCGCCGCAGCTCCGGTACTATCTTCTTCTGAAAGTTTGTATCACGCGCCAGGTAGTTCTTTGCCTTATTGGCGGCTACGGTGTAGAGCCAGCCGGTAGGATTGTCAGGTATTCCCTTGTAGGGCCAGGTCTCCATAGCAGCCAGAAAAGTCTCTCCTGCTATGTCCTCTGCTACCTCTATATGCGCTATACCAAAGCGCCACGCCAGTACGGACGTGATCCGCCCAAACTCGGTACGAAACAAATGAGGTATAAGCGCAGACTGATCCATATATGAAAGGGGACAGCCCGGCCGGCTGTCCCACGAGTTAGTTTATTACATACCTGCCTGCTCGCGTATCTCTACACTGCCGCCCATGTTCAGTACCGGGCATCCGGCTGCCATTTGCAGCGCCTCGTCGTAGTCTGCAGCTTTCACCAGGGAGTAGCCACCGAGCACCTCCTTGATATCTGTGAAAGGTCCATTGGTCACTACATTGCCTGACCGCAAAACACGGCCTGTAGCCTCTAGCCTGCTGCCGCGGCTCACGAGCTGGCCCTTTGCGGCTATACCGCCTATCCAGTCCATCCATAGCTGCATGACCTGAGCGGCCTGCTCCTCGGTGCGGTTAGGTATTGTATTCATGTCCATTCTGTATAGCAATAAGTATTCTTTCATTGTCTTAGTGTTTGATAGTTTGATAAAAATGATTTCCCGTTCTCAAAGTCAATGCACGCCATCACGGCTGGCTACGCGGCGCACCTCTACGGTGTTGCCCTCGCCCTGTAGCACCGGGCTTCCTTTGGCAAACTCCACGGCCTCATCTATAGATGCTGCCCGCACGATCACATAGCCCCCTATCGTTTCCTTGATATCGCCAAATGGCCCATTGGTCACGACGCCCTGATGACCTACTACGCGCGCCTCATCAAAGGGGAGGCCGTTGCCCTGTACGAACTTATTCTGGGCTGCTATGCCGCCTATCCAGTCCATGGTCTGCTTCATCCAGACCTGCATCTGCTCGGGGCTGGCTATCTTGCTGCCATCCTGATGCCGGAAGATCAAAATGTACTGCTCCATACTTGTTTGGTTTTAATGGTGAATGAATATCGAATACATACCCATAACAAACAAGCCGGACAGGATTGGACAAGCTGAAAGAAAGAAAAGTGCTATCTCCGCTCCGCTATCATCTGCATGCCATTCTTGGGGCGCAGCGTGACGAGCGGCTCCTGCTCTACCTCAAAGCCCTCGCGCAAACGGAACCGGAACCGGCGGTAGAGCGTGATCAGGATGATCTGCATCTCCAGCATCGCAAAGTTGTTACCTATGCAGAGCCGCGGTCCGCCACCAAACGGCATATAGACATAGCGGTCTATAGAGTTGCGTTTCTCCGGGGCGAAACGCTCCGGCATAAACTTCTCCGGCTGGTCCCAATACTTAGGACTGTGGTGCAGGTATATGATCGGTACTACCACATTGGTCTGCGGTGCGATGTAGTACCCTCCTATCTCATCTGCCTCTATGGCGCGGCGCCCTACTATCCATACCGGTGGGTGCACGCGCATGCTCTCATCTATCACCTGCCTCACATACTGAAATTCATTCACCGTGGTGAAATCGACCTTCACGCCGCTATCCAGTTTCTGGTCTATCTCAGCTATCATCCTGGCCTCGGCCTCGGGGTGCTGCGAGAGCAGGTAGAGTGTCCAGGTCAGTGCATTAGATGATGTTTCATTGCCGGCCAGGAAGATCGTCATCACCTCATCGCGCAGTTGCTTATTGTCCATGCCTATGCCCGTCTCTTCATCCTGCGCATCTATGAGCATAGACAGCAGGTCATCTTTAGATACCCCCTCCCTGCGGCGCTCGTCTATGATCTCGTAGATTACTTTGTCCAGCAGTTCTATTGACTTGCGTGCTTTTCTATTAAACGGTGTAGGTATGGTCTCCGGCAGGCGAAATGGCTGATGCAGCCGCTCCACGGTATGCTCATTCAGATAGGTGATCTGGTCTCCCACTATCTGGGCCTTATCCTCCACACCCTTGCTGAATATAGCCTTAGAGATCACATCCAGTGTGAGTGCCGTCATCTCGGGCAGCACATCAAAGGCCTCTCCCCCGGCGGCATGTGCATCTATCCTATCCACCCAATGCTCCGAGCGCTCCACCATCATAGCCGTCAGCTCCTCCAGTTTTTTCTTGTGAAAGGCCGGTTGTATCAGCTTGCGCTGTTGCTTCCAGAAGTCGCCCTCGCTCGTCAGCAGGCCATTGCCCAGCAGGGGCTTCAGCATATCATAGGCCAGGCTCTTGGTGTAGTTCTTGTTATTATCCAGCAGCACATAGCGCGCATAGGTGGGGTCAGCTACCACTACACCCCTATGAAAAGGGATAGCCAGGCTAAAGATGTTCCCATACTTGCTTATGAAATCTTTGACCATGCCTATGGCATCCTCGCGCATCATATTCACATGGCCTACCAGCCAGTGCTTTTCTTTGGGGGTAGGTGGCGCCTTGCGAGTGGTGGTGGTTTCAGACATCTTGTATTGGTTATTTCTCTATAAAAGTATGAAATAGGATATCTCTTTCTATCCTAAATAGATAAACCTCAGGCCAACTCAGCGAAAAGCCTCTTTTTAGCAATGGGATCTTACACCGCCAGCGGCAGCTCTATTTTAAACACACATCCATTCGGCTCATTGCCTTCTATCCAGATGCGGCCCTTCATGCGCTCTATATTGCTCTTCACCGTAGCGAGGCCTATACCAGTGCCATCTTCACCCGTGCTATTCTCCACGCGCTGATACATTTTAAAGACATTCTCCCGCTCACTCTCGGCTATGCCTACCCCATTGTCAGCGATAGACAGGATACACTTGCCATCCGTTTTTATGAAAGAGATATGCACCCTCGGCTGCCCGCTTGCATTATACTTGATCGCATTGGTCACGATATTTTGTATCACTTGTAGCAGCTGTATATCATCGCCCATCACTATAGGCAGCGGATCATGCGTCAGCAGTGCATTTTTTTCTTGTGCCAGTTTGCTCAGGTTTTGCTCAGCCTGCGAGGCGATGCGGTTCAGGTCCACAGGCCGCAGGGCTACGTCCTGGCTCTTCGCAGCACTGAGGATACGCGTGATCATATCATCCATGCGGCGTGCTCCATCCACGGCGAAGTGCATGAACTTCTGCTCATCATCAGAGAGTTTGTCATTCAGCTTTTGTGAGAGGATGGTCATATAGGTGGAGATCATGCGAAGTGGTTCGCGCAGGTCATGCGAGGCAGTACGCGCATAGGACTGCAGGTCAGTATTGACACTCTCCAGCTGGCGCATATGGCTTTGCATGTCTTCGTTGAGGGTCTTGAGAGATTCTGCCTCCTCTTTCATCATTTGCTGCTTGTGCTGCTCATTCTCTATCATGGCCTTTAGCGTTTGCTCGAGTATGGATTGATCCACACTGCTTTGATCCAGGCTTTTCCAGTAGCGATGGGCGCGCTTATAGTCTCCGCTCTCTGCATAGAGTTCCTGATAGAGGTAGTTTCTGACCCGCTCCGTCAGGTAGCCGGGATATTCCTTGAGCAGCTCAAATATCTCCGTCATCGCAGCAGTTGCCTCCTCCTTGCGGCCCTGGCGGAAATAGATGATACACAGGTCGTAGAGCGGATGTATTTTTTTCACAGGTTGCAGGCCGCGCCTCCTGATCTCCAGAGACTGTAGCAGGTATGGTATAGCCTGATCATATTCGCCCATAGACAGGTGTACGTTACCCACGTAGTCGCGAAAGATGGCCCGGTTATCTTCATTGCCCAGTTGATCTTCATACGGCTCTATCTCCTTATATATCTTCAGTGCCTCCGCGGGCCGTGTCATGACCAGGCTTTTTGCTATGGTCATTTTGCACCTGATCACGTCTTTGATATCTTCTGAGTAGCTCAGCGCGTTTTGCACATTGCCTATCGCCAGTTCCTTCAGCCCCAGCAACAGTTGCAACATACCCAGGCTCAGGTATCCCTCCATAAAGAGCTTTTTAGGCGCGTCAGCAGCAGCGCGCAGATGGTCGAGGCCTTCCTCGGCATACTGTATGGCCTTTCGATAATCCTGGGCAGCCTTGCTAGTGCCGGAAATCATCAGACACATTTCAGCCTTATCAGAGGGATCGATCTTATATTCTGCGGCCAGTTTCTCAGCCAGGTCAGCATACTCAAATGATTTCGTCACATTGCCCAGCGCATTGGTATAAAAGCGCCCCAATATGACATAGATGCGGAATATCTGCAGCGTGTCCCCGGCATCCACGGCATCGCGCAGCAGGCGCTGTCCATACTGCTCTGTGGTAGGGTCATGCTTTACCGAGAGCGCCCTGAGTATATCTACACTGCTGACTGCTGATGTATCTGACATACGTCAAAAATAAAGAAAACCTTATCCCGTTGTCAATTGCCAATTATGCATTGTCAATGATCAAAATACCTCATTGAGATTGGTGGCCAGGCCATTACTGCCATGCGTACCAAAGCCGTAATCTATCGAGGAGTTTGACTGGGTATGCTTATTAAACTTGATACGCAGCCCCATGCCACCACCAGGCTGTATCGCGCCAAAGTATTTGCCCGGATAGTCTGACAGGGTCTCTACATTGCCAAAGACCACACCACCCAGCAGGCCATTTCGCAGGATGTCAAAGCGGAACTCCGTCTCAAAGTAAAGCATACTGCGCCCGCGGTACCTGCCCGCTGCATAGCCACGCCCGGTATTATTATACGAGTCCCAGCCCACACTCGGCATATCGAGGTAGGGCGGTTTGCCATTCAGCGTGATCCAGGCATAGCCCCAGAAGGCAAACACCGTGTACCACTTGTGCGTCACGGGCACATACTGGCGTATATCTATCACGAGTGAGTTCCAGTTGCTAGTACTGCCGAATGGTTTATCCCAGGTATTAAACTGGATATTGACATAGTTACCCTTGATAGGTCGGTTGGCATTATCCCTTGAGTCGTAGAGGAAGTTGGCAGAAAAACCGCTGGACATACTGCTGCGGGTGAGCCCATAGCGCTGGTAGTCTGAGAGCGTACCATTTGCATTGGCATTATGGTCTTTGATATTCCACCGGTAGTCCATGTTGTAGCCCAGTCCCACGTACGTATTGTCATAGACCTGGCGGTACACCGTGCGGTAGAAGCGGAAGTGCTCATAGTCTATATTGTCTGCCGCAGAGGGCAGCGAGTTGCTGCTGAGGCCATAGGTATAGGTAGGAAAGTGAAAGAAGCGTACATCTCCGGGAAACTGCCACTTCTCATCACTCGTATAGAAATTGGACAAGGACTGAAAGATGACCTGATTGTACTGCGTGTATTGAAACTGGTTATTGATAAAAGACAGAGTACCCTTGGGATTCTTCTTCGTACGAAATGAGATATTGGCTACGCCCACTCCGGCAAAACCCGTGGCGATAGCATAACCTGGATAGGCTATGATGCTGAAGAAGGGGCCGGTCTCACCCTTGCGTTCTGATTTGCGTAGGGGATCACGCTTGATGCCGAGTGCCATCTTGATCACGTCTACCACATCCAGTTGGGGTACCGGTGTGGGCACGGTATCTACTACCTCCTGGTGTACCACCTGTGCCTGTACGCCGGTAGCCGGGCCGAGGCAAAGCACGAGTGCCAGCACGATCATCGCTATGCTGCGCGGGCTTCCCTTTTTCAGATGTAGATATATTCCCCTCACGCCTATTCTGCCGGGCATAAATACAAGGAATAAGCCATATCTTAAGTGCTGCCGTGCCATTTGCCGCTGAGCACTGCATATCATAGCCCGCAGTGCACCTGATATACCACCTCTCTGACTTCAGACTAGCTTTATTTACAGTTAATTACAAATTAAATCCGCTTTGACCGAATAAATTCGTTTTATGACCGAGTTTCTGTTTTTTGCATGAAAAGCATCGTAATTTCATGGTGACTTTATGCCCAATAGAAGAAGGATATATAGTGTACTGATACAAGTGGTCATATGGTCTGTGTTTCTGATTCTGCCTTATGTCAATCTGCCACGGACTGCCACTAGCCCTCACCGCGAGCTGCTGGTCAATAGAGACATGCAGCCGCACTGGGAGGAGTACTCCTTTTTATATGCCTTCGCTATCAATTTCTGCCTGCTCATTTTCTTTTACATCCACGACCGTTATATTTTTCGCCTTATACGCACCAGCAGGTATATAGAGTATGTGGCAGTCATCATCCTTTCCTTCTTTACGGTGTTTACAGTCACGTATCTCTTCCGCGAGGTACTGCAAAACTACTGGCAGCTCTACGATACTCCTCTGGAGCTGCGCAATTTCATTCGCGTGGCGCTCTGGTTTTTTGTGATCCTCTTCGCTGCCTTTGGCATAGGCATCACCGACCTGTGGCGCGAGGCAGAGCAGCGCACACGCTCCATAGAGACCGAGCAGCTGCGCACAGAGCTCGCCTTTCTGCACATGCAGATCAACCCTCACTTTCTCTTCAACTCGCTCAACACCATCTACGGCCTCTCTCTCAAAAAATCTGACAATGCACCCAAGGCCGTGCTGAAACTCTCGCAGCTGATGCGCTACATGATAGAGGAGAATGGCCACGACCTCGTACCGCTGGACCAGGAGATCAACTATCTCAATAACTATATCGAGATACAAAAGATGCGCAGCTCTGCGGCTGTACAGGTCACCTTTGACGTGACCGGAGATACCAGCACTGCCATGATCGCCCCCATGCTCATGATGCCCTTTGTAGAGAATGCTTTCAAATACGGTATCAGCAATAGTGCACCCTCGCCCATAGCTCTCACACTCACAGTAAACAGGGATAGTATTATATTTATCGTGGCCAATAAAAAATTTGATTACCTGGAGCGGCACTCATCCGGTATAGGTATAGCCAATGTGCAGCGCAGGCTGGACCTGCTCTACCCCGGCAAGCATGAACTGGATATCCGCGACCATACTGACACTTATTCTTTAAGCTTAAAAATCTTGTTATCATGATATCATGCGTAGTCATAGACGATGAGCCGGTAGCGCTCGAAGTGATCGAGGAGTTTATATCCCGCACACCTGCTCTGGAGCTCAAAGGGGCTTTCTCCGATGCATATGCCGGAGCGGAGTTTTTGAAAAATAATAAAGTGCAGCTGCTGTTTCTGGATATACAGATGCCGCGCATCACGGGCATCCAGCTGCTGAAATCGCTCCCCGAGCCGCCGCTGGTGATCTTTACTACGGCCTATAGCAACTATGCTGTGGAGGGCTTCAACCTGAATGCCATCGACTTTCTGCTGAAGCCGATAGACTATGACCGCTTCCTCAAGGCTGTAAACAAGGCAGAGGAATATATCAGCTACCGCGAGAAGCCGGCCGAGACACAGGTAGCCGCACCATTCATATTTGTGAAGTCAGACTACCAGATCGTCAAAATAGACGTAGATGACATCACCATGGTAGAGGGCATGGATGACTATGTCAAGATCTTTACCAATAAGAAAATGACGCTGACCAATATGACCATGAAGGACATCCTGTCCAAACTGCCAGCCAATAAATTTGCCCGTGTACACAGGTCCTATATCATCTCCCTGCTGCACATAGAAAGCGTGCGCAATAAGCGCATCAAGATCGGTGACAAGCAGATCCCTGTGGGTGATAGTTTTGCCGAGAGCTTTTACAAAATGCTCGGTGAGAATGGCTGATATGAGAGGTATTTGATAGTTTCACGCCTGCCATGTCAGACCACAAGCATCCACATAGTCTCAAAGACCTCGTCCTCTACTTTATGAAGCTCGGCGCTACGGGCTTTGGCGGTCCTGTGGCCCTCATAGGCTACATGCACCGAGACCTGGTGGCAGATCTCAAGTGGTATACCGAGGAGGAGTACAAAGAAGGCCTCACCCTGGCGCAGCTCGCACCGGGCCCGCTGGCCTCGCAGCTCGGCACCTACCTGGCCTACCTGCACTATGGCTACCTGGGCGCTACGCTGGCCTCTGTGGCATTCCTGCTGCCTTCATTTGCTATGGTAGTGGCGCTGGGTATCGCATACAAGGTATTCAACGGGCTGCCCTGGATGCAGGCTGCCTTTTATGGCGTAGGAGGAGCCGTAGTAGGCATCATCGCGATCAGTACCTACCGCCTTACTACCAAGTCTATCGGAGATCTTACAGCCGCATCTCTTCGCAGCAAATGGCTGCTCTGGGTTTTCTTCCTCACTACTTTCGTCCTCACCTTTATCTCACAGGCACAGGTGCTGTGGGTGTTTGTGGGAGCAGGCCTGCTGTATATGTTTCTTAAATCTCCTCCGGATTGGTTCAGGCGCAGCGGGGCCCGCGCCAATGCACTCTGGCTCATAGCCAGCGCGGGCTTCTGGCGCTGGGATACCAAGGTACTCCGGCAGATGGCGGTCTTCTTTGCCAAGGCAGGAGGATTTGTCTTTGGCAGCGGGCTGGCCATCATCCCTTTCCTCCATGCTACGGTCACAGATTACCATTGGATCAATGAGAAGACCTTTCTCGATGCGGTAGCGGTGGCCATGATCACTCCCGGACCTGTGCTCATCACGGTAGCCTTTATCGGCTACCTCACACAGGGCTTCCCGGGTGCGCTGGTGTCGGCTTTCTGTGTCTTCCTTCCTACTTTTCTGATGACGCTCATAGTAGCGCCTTACTTCAAGCGCATAGCGCAAAACCGCAGCATCAAATCCTTTGTAGAAGGTATCACGGCAGCAGTGATAGGTGCTATAGCGGGATCGGTGGTCACGATAGGATACAAGACCTTCGCTCCTGACAGAGTACACATAGACCCTGTACCGGTGGTCATGGCCATTGTCACAGTACTCTCGCTGCTCTTCATCAAAAAAATGCGTGAGCCATATATCATACTGGCGGCGGCAGCGGTGGGTATCATAGTGCGCTATATGCTCTGATGTTGAGCGCTGCTTTTTATACAAAAAGTTGCTAAATGTGAGCAAACTGCATTTCTGCCCGCACGGCACATATCTAAATATCATACATTAGCTGATATGAAAAAACTACTTCTCGCTGCAGGCATGTGTGCTGCGCTGGCAGCTACTGCACAGGATGCCCTGAGTACGTGGACTGCACAGCCCGTCACCATAGATGGCCGGGCAAATGAGTGGCCGGAGTTCTTCCGCTTTTATGCGCCGGGTACTAAGTTTCAGTTTGATGTAAAGAATGATAAAGCTAACCTCTATGTCTGCGTACGCGCTACGGAGATGCAGACTCAGGCGCGGCTCATGCACTCCGGCCTCACACTGTGGTTTGATCCATCAGGCAAGAAGAAGCAGAAAGAAGGCCTCTCCTTTCCGGTGAAGCTGGACCACACCGCAGATGAGCTGGCCCGTGGCGAGAATACAGGCAGGCGCCAGGCAGGCGATGGCTCTGCATCCCTGCACCGCCGTGTGAATGGGCTGAAGGAGCGGGTCATGCTGTCACAGATTGCCATCAAAACGATCAGCCTGCCGGGCATCGCCGAGCAGATGCTCCCGCTGTCCAATGCCAACGGCATCAATGTAGCCTATGGCTGGGATAGCATCGATATACTATTCGTAGAGTATGAGATACCGCTGTCTGTCATACTGGGCCATAGCCCTACGGCAGCCGAGCTGCAGAAACCTATAGGCCTGGGCCTCGATGTAGGCGCTATGGAGACTACTGAGCACCGAGGCGGAGGAGGCCAGGGAGCAGGCGGAGGAGGTGGCATGGGTGGCAATGGCGGTATGGGCGGCAGCCGGGGTATGGGCGGCAGACCTGGTGGTATGACCGGGCAGGGGCAGACCATGTCTGGTCCCAGCTATGATCCAAACGGTGCTGAGCAGAAGACCTGGCTAAAGCTGCACCTGGATAGCAAATAAAGTTCTACCATCATCGATGGTATCTACACATCGAATCAATAAGCCTCAATTACTTATCTCAATTAGGCCTGTTTGAACACTTAACGCGTTGTTGAAATTTCATGCAGTCTTATCATTGACTGTGCAACTTATAATTGTACATTCAGGTCTTATATTCTGAAAAACCCAATGTTTCATCTAAACCATATTACCGTGAAAATTTTTAGACTCCTTTTAATACTGCTGGTAGCATCATGTAGCTGGGGCGCCCTTAGCGCTCAGTGTAATATGCAGTCACACATCGTAAATGGTATAGAGCCACTCAATAATATTGACACCTTTCAGGGCCGGCTTTATTATGGTGGCGTGCAGCCTTTTACATACCAGTGGGCCGTAGATGGCATAGTACAGGCTGATACTGCCCAGACTTTGATCCATCAGTTCCAGTACGGTACTCACGTGGTCTGTGTGACTATCACTGACAGCATGGGCTGTGCTGCCAGCGCCTGTGATACAGTACAGACACCAGTCACTGCCTGTACCAATTTCGTAGTCACCATACTCGACTCGGCCAATCGAAATCTACCCTCTATGATGGCCTATGTGCATGGCGCCCCCTACAGTCATTGTGTCTTCAGCTGGAGCGACTCTTCTACAGACTATCTTACACAGCCTATACAAGCAGGGCGCACTTATTGCGTCACCGTGACTGATACGACCACCGGTTGTATCTCTTCTGCCTGTCAGGATTATTGCTTTTTCAGCGCTACCGTCACAGACTCCATCACCTCCACTACAAATATCTACCATGCCTATCCGAATGGAGGCGGATTGGGGTATCGCTTTTTCTGGAATAGCGTCAGGGGCAACTCCTTTTATACTACCAGCAATAGTACTCCTCTTGTGTCACTGATCATAGTGGATGCTAATGGATGTTTCTTTATTGACAGTCTCAATCCTCATGCCTGCCATCTGGCTAGCGCGCTGACCTATACGCATGACGCCTTCAACCGCTATATATTCCAGTCTGCTGCGACGCTGGGCACCGCCCCTCTTTCCTATAGCTGGACCATCAATGGCTACACCGCCGCGGGAGCTACATCCAGCACCTTATCAGATTCACTCGTTCCGGGCACTTATGTTATATGTTCCAATATCACAGATGCTAACTCCTGCCAGTCACAGAGCTGTGATACTGTAGTCGTGACTACTGCGCTACAGTGCCACTTTTCTCTTGGCCTTCATGACACACTGATCAGCTCCTCACACTTTATCGCCCCATATCTATACGACAATACAGCAGGTGCTACCAGCTATTCATACCAATGGGCATCCGGTAATATCCATAATACTGATAGTGTACTGCCGGGTGTGCACAATTACTGCCTGACAGTGACTGACAATGTCGGCTGCTCAGCATCCGGCTGCTACAATACCTGCACCCTCACTGCAGCAGCTACCGCAGTGGCCAGCGGCAATGGCTGGAACCAGTCTGTCACTGCTACGGGAGGCACAGGCTATTATCACATTCTGTGGAGCAGCGGAGATACTACAGCTACCTTCTTTACCACTACCCGCGGAGTCTATCATGTGACCGTCACTGATAGCAGCGGCTGCTCGGTAGTAATCACTGATACTGCCGGATCTGTTTGCTATTTCGCAGGGACGATAGCCATATCCGGCACGACCGACACGACATCTACACTGACGGCTACGGTCTACAATAGCTACGGCACGGTCTCTTACCTCTGGTCTAATGGTGTATCCGGCTCGGGTGCCAATAGCATCACGGTCAATAGTGCTGGGCCATATTGTGTCACCGCTACCGATAGCATAGGCTGCGCTGTGACCGTATGCGATAGCGTGAGCCTGGGCTGCCACCTGCACGTACAGGTCACGGACTCCGTGGTCTCCGGCTATCACATCCTTCACGCCATAGCAGATAGCGGCGTGGCTCCGCTGCTCTACACGTGGGCACCGGCAGGCACCTCCGCTTATAACTATGTGCAGCAATCAGGAGTGTACTGTGTCAATGTATCTGATGCCAATGGCTGCACAGCCTCTGCCTGTGATACTGTGAACCTCGGCTGCCAGCTACAGGTAGCTACTACTTACAGTTGGAATTCTTCGGGTGTCTACACCTTTTCCCCGACCACGCTATCCGGTGGCTCAGGCTCTTACGCATATACCTGGACACTGGATGGGCAGTATATAGGCAATACCGCTACCGCTACTTATACACCACCTGCTGGTATACATAGCGCCTGTCTGAGTGTTTATGATTCTATCACAGGCTGTACCGATTCGGCTTGCAATACATTTCAAACAATCACGCCTCCTTGCCACTTCACCGCCAGTATCACACAGTCGGTCTCCGGCTCCGTGGCTATACTCACAGCACATGCCTCCGGCTCCCATGGCCCGCTCCTATACTACTGGCCTGCCGGTAGCACCAGTGCCATCCTGACTGCTACTCACTCAGGCACCTACTGCGTGACCATCACTGACAGTGCAGGCTGTACCGCTACGGCTTGTGACACCCTCACGCTCAACACCTGCAGCCTGCATGCCGCATATACCAGCACTCATACCGGCAATGTCTTCATATTTGCTGGTACCTCTACAGGAGCACACGGTCCGGTTACTTATCAGTGGCAGGTAGATGGAGGTAGCCTTGCCACCGGCACTCCGTATACAGCTACCCTCGTAGCCGGTACCCACCAGATATGCCTGTACGCCCGTGACTCTACCCAGTGCCGTGACTCGATCTGCCAGACACTCACTGTGACCAGTACCGGCTGTGCTATCAGCGGCTATATCAAGGATTCCGTGAGTCATATTACCTGGGTGGGCAACGTGCACTACTATGTGCCTGTCATATCAAACGGTACCGCACCATACACTTATCACTGGAGTAATGGCAGCACCGGCTCATACGTGTACAGTGGCTTCTGGCAGTCGACCTTCAATGGCTCGGTGACAGTGACAGATGCCAATGGCTGCAGCGCAGTGCTGCACATGAATAGCGCCTATGTAGATACCTTCTGCGGCAATGTATTCAATGACCTCAATGGCAATGGTGTGCAAAACTCAGGCGAGACCGGTGCGGCAGGCCAGACTGTTTACTTGTATGCCGGCAATACGGTGGTCGCCACGGCTACTACAGATGCCTACGGCCACTACGCCATACCTGTCCATCCGGGCACCTATACCATCCAGTATACGGCGGGCACCTCTTACGCCATCACCATCCCACTCGGCACCAGCACCACTCCAAATCACGCGCAGTACGGACCATTTGCCATCTCTGCCAATGCCAATAACTACTGTGGCTACAATTTTGGCATACGCTCTACCAATGTGACCATCACAGGCTATGTCTATCTCGACGCGAATAATAACGGCATATTTGATGCAGGCGAGACACCTGTAGCCAATCAGCTCGTACACGTAGGCCCTCACGCAGTCTACACCAATGCAAATGGCCAGTACACCTATGTGGGCGCAGCAGGCACCTATGCTATCACCTACACGCCATCCAGTGCCTACAGCGCATATACAGCGGTGCCGACCAGCCACTCTGTCACTGCCTCTGTACCAGGCACTACATACGGTGGCAATAACTTTGGACTGCAGCAGACCAGCACGGCCTGCAACATCACCACGACCGTGATCCCTATCACTACCATTACGGCGGGGTACCCATCCTGGTATTATGTCTATGTATCCAATCATGGTACCAATGTGGCCAGCGGCACTATGACCTTCTATTATGATGCAGCCCTGACCTTTGATCATGCCAGCCCTACTGCGGCCTCTGTCAATGCAGCTACGCATACAGCCAGCTTCGTTTATGCCGGCCTGCAGCCCGGTACTTACACGGTATTCTACGTGTACTTTATGGCTAATACGACTGTGACCGTAGGCCAGTCTACCTTTGAGATGGCTACAGCTACAGACAACTGTATAGAGAGCAACTTTGCAGACAATACAGATACCCTGCACCAGATCGCTACCGGCTCGTGGGATCCTAATGCCAAGACGGTCACACCTGCGGGTGAGGGCGCTCAGGGCCTGATCAGAGCGGGCCAGGAGCTACGCTATACGCTAAACTTCCAGAACACAGGCACCGCCCCTGCAGTGAATGTGGTCCTGCAGGATAGCCTTCCCGCTACGCTCGATCCGTCTACTATCCGCGTACTCGGCTCCAGTCATCCGGACTATGTAGTAGAGGTAGAGGGCCAGGAGCTCACCTGCCGCTACTCGCAGATCATGCTGCCGGATAGTTTTGACAGCGAGGCTGAGAGCCACGGCTTCCTGAGCTTTGCTATCAGCCCTGTGGCCGGCATAGCAGATGGTACACAGATACAGAATACTGCATCCATCTACTTTGACTACAATGATGCGGTAGTGACCAATACTACACTCAATACGATAGACTATACACTCTCTGTGAAAGACGTGATAGGCGGCGCTACGATCACTGTACAGCCAAATCCATTCAGCACCTACACCACTATCCGGGTGATAGGAGCAGATATGCGTGATGCGACCCTGGATGTGTACAATGCACTGGGGCAGATAGCAGGCAGCACCACCCAATCAGCTGATGGTGTCTTCACCCTGCAGCGCGGTGGCCTGAGCGCAGGTATATACAGCTATCACATCCGGCAGTCCGGTCGCACCATAGGCGGCGGCAAGCTGGTGATAGAGTAAGCATACTTTCCTGGAAAACGCAAGGGCGGGGCAAATGCTCCGCTCTTTTTATTGGTGCCGGATAGCATATTACTTTCATCTGCACGTCTATATCTGAAATAAACACATAGATGAAGAAGGTCATACTCATCACAGGTGCCTCGTCAGGCATAGGCCTCTCGGCTGCTAAACTCCTCGCTGCAGAAGGCCACGTAGTCTACGCAGCAGCCCGCCGTATCGAGCGCATGAAGGAGCTGGAGCCAGCCGGTGTGCGCCTCATAGCCATGGACGTCACAGACGATGCCTCTATGATAGCAGGCGTGAAAGAGATCACAGACCGTGAGCACCGCATAGATGTACTGGTCAATAATGCCGGCTACGGTAGCTACGGAGCACTGGAAGATGTACCTATCAGCGAGGCCAAATACCAGTTTGAGGTCAATATCTTCGGTCTTGCGCGCCTCACACAGCTTGTATTGCCGCATATGCGCGCGCAGCGCTCAGGCCGCATCATCAATATCTCCTCCATAGGAGGCCGCATAGGTGAGCCGCACGGCGCCTGGTACCACGCTACCAAGTTTGCCGTAGAGGGGCTGAGCGATAGCCTGCGCATGGAGGTCAGAGAATTTGGCATAGATGTGATAGTCATACAGCCCGGCGCTATCAAAACGGAATGGACCGAAATAGCCCGCCAGAATATGCTCAAAACCTCCGGCCATACTGCATACAGTGAACTCACGCAAGCCCATGCACGGATGTTTGAGAATGCTGATGACCAGGGCTCCGACCCAATGGTGATCGCGAAGGTGATATCCAAAGCCATCAACCGCCGCCATCCGTGCACGCGCTATGCCGCAGGCATGGGAGCCAAGCCCATCCTCTTCCTCCGCAGCATCCTATCTGACAAGGCTTTTGACAGGCTCGTGCTGTTTGGTATTCGCACGCAGGGCAAGGCTAAATAAGTCAATTACTCTCCGGATCCAGTCGGTAGTTCCTGGCACCCCAACTACCCTTATGAAGGTATAAGATCGTGGAGTCTGAGGTATGCGCTACGATGCTGTCACTCTCTTCGGATAGTGGTGCAGCGAGGCGGTGACTGATATAGATCGTATCTGCCCTGCCGGTAGTATCTGACGGATAGTAAAACTCGCAGTAGTCACCGTAGCCACTATCGGTGCTGGTCACCACGCGGTGGATGCGCTCCGCTTTGCCATGGCCGTAGGCCAGTATCAGGTGCCACTGCGGGTAGCCACAGGCAGGATACCCGGCACTCAGCTCATATACATGCACATGATCAGAGAGGCGCACGTGAGCCACCTCCGTCACATCGAGGTCGCTGGCTACAGTATCATATAGCGTGCTGATGGTACCCTTCGCACTGACGAAGCGTATCATCAGAGGATTGACCGGCACCTCTGTGAGTGTATCTCTCAGATAGCTGCTGTATCCATAGAGCACCAGGTCAGGAGCTCCATCATTATCAAAGTCGCTGCGAAGGCCATAGCCTAGCGACGTACCACGGATGTATCCCTCCCTGCCCTGCCACGACACAGGATAAAACTTATCAGTAAAATACCGCTGAAAGCCATCTTTGCTCACCTGTACCATCCCGCCCATAGGCGCTACGGTATCCAGATGTAGCTGACCATCCTTTAGGATATAAAACGGGGCCACAGTATCCATCACATAGGCCGTATCTGTCTGCTTGTCTGAGGCATTTTGCGCAGACCAGATGGTGAGACTATCCACATGTACAGTATCGGGGAAATCGTAAGAACGCTGACCACTACCATCATTTTTAGACTGGCAGCCAGTCAGCAGCCATGCGATAGCGATGCCAAAAACAATAAGGCTTTTCATGAAAGTGAAGATACGAAATGTAGGCGCTTAATTAGTCAGCGGCTTATTCAGTATAGCGCGTGCCTCTGAGATACTGGCTACCTCTTTGCCCAGCATGCGTACGAGTCCCGCGGCAGCTTCTATCAGCTCGCCGTTACTCTTAGCCATCTCTCCTGACGGCAGGTAGAAGTTGTCCTCCAGTCCCGCGCGGATATTGCCATCTATAGTGATAGCTGCTGCGATAGCTTGCCACTGCTTGCGGCCTATGCCTATCACCTGCCAGTTGCTGCCCGGTGGTACAGAGGCTGCCTGGTGCAGGAGGTTGCGCGTAGAGATAGGTATGCCACCCAGCACGCCCATCACAAAGCTGAAGAAGTACGGCTTTTGCAACAGGCCCATATCTATCAGCGGATTCGCATTATTGATATGCCCGTTATCAAAGACCTCCATCTCCGGCACCGTACCCGCCTCCTTCATCTTCTCCAGATAGAACTTGATATCGCCAAACGGATTCTGGAATACAAAGTCATGGTAAAACTCCTTGGTCTTTGAAGAGTAAATACCATAGTTCATAGAGCCCATATTGAGCGCCGCCATATCCGGCTTCAGTGCGGTGATGTGATGGATACGCTCCTCACGGCTCAGCCCTACGGCACCCGTACTATAGTTGATGATCACATCGGGGCAGAGCTTGCGCACCTCTATACCTATCTGGCGGTAGGTCTCTATGTCATAGGCAGGCAGCCCATCATTCTGACGTGCGTGTATGTGCAGGATGCTTGCTCCTGCGTCTACAGCGCGCTTGCCTTCGGCAGCTATCTCTTGTGGGGTATATGGTATATAGGGACACTGCTCCCTGCGTGCCAGCACCCCAGTGAGAGATGCCGTGATGATTACTTTATTGGCCATGCTGATCTATGTATTTGGTTGGTACTATGAAAATATACTTTCCATCAGTATCTGCCTAACACTTCAATCAATGCAGGGAATAGTCTATCAATTGTTGCCGCTTGTGGCTTATATACGCGGTCCGGCCCTACCTATAGGATTACCCGCCACTCTACATTACAGATGGTAGTCTATGAGCTCTACACCCTTTCGCTGAAATGGTGACCAGCTAGAGAATTGATATTGCAGATGTACCATCCCTATGCCACGACCTATCTCAAAATTTTGATGCAGGTACGCATCGGCTATATCTTGTATCTCGAGAAATGCCTGCACATCAAAGGTGCTGTTCAATACCGTGAAATGCGGCTGATGAGACAGTACACTCACATCCTGAGGGAGCATGGAGATAGTAGTATCCTGGACCGTAGCCTGATCGTCGGGTTGATTTGGTATGCGAAAAACATAACCAGCCAGCCAGCGGCTACCGCGAAAGTATACCAGTGAGTCACTGACAGAGTAGGTCGTAGTATCTATCAGTGCAGCGCCCCGCAGTATATGGCAGCTCCATATCACGGTGCTCCCACTCGTGGTGGACGATACAGCAGTGAGCGTCACTGTGTCAATAGTATTATTGACGGAGTCTGTGACTTTGTAGCGCCAGGTGCTTCCGGCCCTGACAGACGGCAGATCTGCTTTAGTAAAAGTGTCTGAGGAGGAGATCGCCTTTTTACAAGAAGTGACAGATATAGCCACTACGGCCACACTCAAGAGCAATAGTTTAGAAAGAAATGTTTTCATGGTATAAGTATTTATAGACTAAGATAACGCTAAAGGAGGACAAACAGTTGCTACAGAAGAAACAGCAATCGGAAAATCCGGCCAATCACAAGTGCAGAGTACTGGTCCTGAGCGCTATTAGAGAAGGGAAGTTAAAAATGGTAGTCTATCAGCTGCGCGCCAAATTTGCGCTTGGCTCCCGCAGGTCCTTTGTAATTATAGCCCTGGTATACCACACCGATATTGCGCGACACCTGAAGGTGCTGGCGGATCGTGTCGTCATATTGCAGGCGCGTACGGGATATATCCCATACCCAGTAGTTCTGATGCTGTACATCTACATTGAGCTGGTATGGCAGCACCGATATCGCATCACTGTCCGCCGTAGTCCAGCTATCACCCGCGCTGAAAGGTAACCTGATATCAAAGTTGCCCAGTTTGCCTGCCGCCGAGGTGAAAGCTAACTGCACATCAGACACCGTCAGCGTACCTGAGTCTATAGCCAGGCCTGTATCTACTACATAGCAGTACGCGGTGTAGCCTGTACCGGCAGTCGTCACAGAGGCCACGCTCAGCGTGAGTGTATCTGTGTGATTGCGTATCGAGTCACGCACCAGGTAGCGCCACCAGCTGCCCGCATTCACCACCGGCACATCGGCCTGGGCATATACCGGCTCGTGGTACGCAGACTTACTGCAGGACGCTATGGCGAGCATAAAAGCTAAAACGATAGAGAGGCAAATAGATGTAACCTTCATGTAAAATGTCTATGGCAATAAAGATAAAAAAGTCAGGTCATAACAGAAACGAGTACCTGGGGCATCATTACTTTGCCGCCAGGCCAATCATAAATCAGCGATCACAAATCATAAATATCATTCCCCTTTCCACACCGGCTTCCGCTTCTCTATGAAAGCCTGCAGGCCCTCCGCTGCATCTGCCGTCTGCAGTGCCAGGCCCAGCATATGCTTCATATGAGATTGGGCGTCCTTGCCCGATATGGACTGTAGATCATTATAGGCTTGTAGCCCCAGGCTGATACCTGACGGAGAGTATTGCAGCAGGTCATCTACCAGCGCCTGTACCTCGATATCGAGTTGATCGCCTGCCACCGCTTTGCTCACCAGCCCGATACGCTCTCCCTCGGCAGCATTCACCGTCCGTGCTCGCATGCAGAAGTCCAGCACCTGCCGCGGAGGCATGATCTGCAGCATGCTATACATCACCTGAAACGGGAACAATCCCCTTTTGACCTCCGGCAGTGAGAAAGTAGCTGTATCTGCCGCCACCACGTGTGTGCAGCCGCAGATGATCAGGAAGCCCCCCGCAAACACCGGCGCATGCACCCGCGCGATGCATGGCTTCGCCAGGCCGCTGAATACATCTCCTATCACCACTTCGCCATTAGGCTCCGGTACCGTAGAGACCGTAGCCTCCGTCTGCCCGGCAAAGGCCTTGAGGTCAGCACCCGCGCAGAAGACATCTCCTTTGGCGGCTATCACCACCACCCATACAGACTTGCTGTGATGTGCATAGTATAGCGCATATGCCAGCTCGCGAAACAAAACCGGGTTCAATGCATTCTTCTTATCCGCGCGGTCTAGTGTGAGGGTCAGTACATTGCCTGCCTGCTCCACCAGCAGGTGCGCAAATTTGTATTCTTTCAGCTTCAGCGCCTGGTCTACAGTATATAGTGTATTCATGAGGCTAATCTAGCAATGTTAATGTACAATTGACAGTTGATAATTGACAATTATACCACCGCATTTCCTTATCCATTATCAATTGTAAATTGTCAATTACGAAAGCCTATTTTTGCCCACCTAAATCATATCGTCCATGTCTCAGCTCTTCACGCCATTACAGATCCGCTCACTCATACTGCGCAATCGCCTCGTCGTTTCTCCCATGTGCCAGTATTCTGCCATAGATGGCTACGCCGGCGACTGGCATTTTGCGCATCTGGCAGCCTTCGCGGTGGGTGGTGCAGCAGTTGTTTTCACCGAGGCTACTGCTGTGAATCCTGAAGGTCGCATCTCGCCACAGGATCTCGGCCTCTGGAGTGATGACCAGATCGCTCCGCTGCAGCGCATCACATCCTTCCTGTCAGAACATGGCGCCATACCTGGCATCCAGCTCGCCCATGCAGGCCGCAAGGCCAGCACCTCTGCCCCCTGGCTGGGAGATAAACCGGTGACAAAAGAAGAAGGCGGCTGGCAGCCTGTAGCGCCGAGTGCTATTCCTTTCAAAGAAGGCAATCTCATCCCCGCAGAGCTGACCATTACACAGATCAAGGGAATAGTGCAGGACTTTCAGGATGCTGCGCGCCGCGCACTGTCGGCAGGTTTCCGCATCGTAGAGATACACGGCGCACATGGCTATCTCATCACCGAGTTCCTGTCTCCTTTCAGCAATCAGCGCACAGATGAGTACGGCGGCTCATTTGAAAACCGCATCCGCTTCCTCCTGAAGATCATAGACGCTATCAGACAGGTATGGCCCGCTGAGCTGCCACTATTCCTACGCATCTCCGCCACCGAGTGGAAAGATGGCGGCTGGAGTGAAGCCGACTCCGTAGCCCTGGCCAAGATCGTAGGTCCGCGCGGTGTAGACCTCATAGACTGTAGCAGCGGCGGCAACGTACCCGGTGTCAAGATCCCCATCGTGCCGATGTATCAGACCCCTCTGGCAGAACACATCAAAAAGGAAGCAGGTATCATGACCGGAGCGGTAGGCCTCATCACTACCTCAGCAGAGGCAGAGAGCATCATAGCAGAGGGACGCGCCGACTTCGTCTTCATGGCCCGCGAGATGCTGCGCGACCCGCACTTCCCCCTCCGCGCCGCACACGAGCTGGGCGCCGACATCACCTGGCCAAAGCAATACGAAAGGGCTAAATGGAAGAAGATGTAGAGACGCAATATCTTGCGTCTCCCACGATAATATATTGATCCTTCTATACGGTCGCAGTACTACGTGACAGACTATACTTGCGTTAAATGTATTCTGCATTTGCCCGGCCTTGCGCAGTTAGCCGTTAAGAAACAACTGCGTCGCATGGCAAGGTTGGCGGTCACTGTTTGAGCCATCTCGCAGTATCACACGTAGGTTATGATAACAGGATTTCACTTAGATTACAAAAAGCACGCGGCGAGTTTGACCGGCAGTGGGTGGGTGCAGTTGTTTTAGGCTAAGTGCGCAGAGCCTTGATCTTTTGTTTCTTTTGGATCACGCCAAAAGAAAGGCAGAGAACTGGCGGCAGATCAAAAAAGTTATCCAAAGCTCCGCATCCACTCAAACGGTATCCGAAACATCCCACCCGTACGCTCCAGCACATGCGTCCCGAGCACACTGCTCAGCGGCAGCGGCCTGTACAGATGCGGGAATTCCTGCCCTCTTTTATACAGATCCTCATAGCGCAGGTATTCTTTCTCCGCAGCACTGTCTATAGCCACCAGCAGCAGCCTGTCTGCCGAGCCAAAGTGTCTGTGCAGCGTACTCGCCACCTGGTCAGCATCTGAGCAGTGAATGAAACCTTCGGTGTCAAAGGATAGTGGTTTATAGACACCGCTTCCTTCAGCGGCCTGGTAGAGAGTAGGGTCGGCGATGTGAAATATCATTGGGTCTGAATTGGGCTTTACGAAAATAGTCAAAATGCCGCCAGCTTATACGCGCACTGTACGGCTAACGCTTAGCATCTCCGCCAGCACCACCCTTACCTCATCCAGCGAGTGGTATAGCTGCTCAAAGCTATCTACGATAAAGTAAGTATCCTGCATGATATCGTTTCTGTACGGTGTAGACATGATCGCACGCACATCATAGTCGCGGCGCGTGCAGTCGCCCACCATGCAGTGCAGCGTCTCGCCCCTGCTGCTCATGATGCCCGCACCGTAGATCCGCAGCGTGCCATCTGCCTGGCGCATCAGCCCAAACTCTATCGTAAACCAGTAGAACCTGCCGATCAGCTCCAGCGCCTCTTCATCATCTGCGTGCTCCATAGCCAGCTCGCCGAGGCCAGCGAGGAAGCGGCAGTAGTCAGGATCACTCAGCAGGGGTATATGTGCAAAGACATCGTGAAACATATCCGGCTCCTCTATATAGTCGAGCTGTGCCATGGTCCGCACCCAGCACGTAGCTGTAAATTTTTTCTCCGCCAGGAAGCCAAAGAACTCTCGCGCAGGACTGATACACGGCACCACATGGATACCCCAGCCCGTGCGCGCTGCCAGTATCTCATTCACCCGCGCAAAGTCCGGTATCGCATCGCCGTTAAACTTCACCGTATCTACCGCCCGCAGATAGGCCTCGCAGGCATACTGACGGAGCTGCGGCATCTGCCGATCATAGAGCGTCTTCCATACCAGAAAGTCCTCTGCCGTGTAGTCATTGTAGATCTGCTGTGTCGGTCGTTTCATTGTCGTTTGCTTTTGAGTAAAATAAAAATGCCGCTCTCAGGGAGGGCGGCATCGTGTGATATATTTGAGTCTCGCTCAGTACATTACCCTACACGCCCGCCGGAGCAGCCGATATAGTAGTAATAATATGTGCGATTGGTCAGTTTCATATCCTGAATATAGCAGTACCCTTTTAGAAATACAAACACTCCTACGCATTTTTATCATTTACATATTAAATACTACAAAATCATGACAGAACTTATTGGATTAAAGTCTTCCTTCAGGGAGGTTTGGAGGGTTGCGCTCACGGGCAATGTCACTGGCCTCTTACCCCTTATTTTGCTACCCCATCTATTGCCCTCGCCCCACGTCCTTCGCCCCCGCCCTCACCCCCACATTCTGCCGCTTAGCCTAATAACGGCTACGCCTCAGCAGCATTCCTATTGCCTTCAGCAGCAGATATATTAGATTTGAGCGTTATCACATTGATCGGCTTAAACCTCAGACCCGCCTATTAGTCAAACCTATACCCATTCTGACCAGCGCTCATTTGTGCATGGTTTTTGCTTTGTCCTAAAAGGTTTTGATGCAGTGGCATAGACTCTTTTTACTTTTTCTGACTGTGATGGGCATGACGGGTGCCTCCGCACAGCGCACCTCTGTGTCCGGCCGTGTAGTGGATAAGAAGACCGGGCAGCCCATAGAGTTTGCCATCGTACGATTCAAGGGGAGCACAGAGGGCGTGATCACTGATTCTGCAGGTGCCTTCTCCATCAGCGCTGTAGTCGCCCCTTCGGCTGTGGAGGTCTCGCTCATAGGCTACCGCGCGCTGGAGTATCCCATCAGGCCGGGCATTGCCAACCGTGTCACGATCCAGCTGGCACCGGATAATATCGAGCTGAATGAGGTCATCATCAAGCCTAAGAAACGCAAGCGGGTGATAGATACCACGGCGCTGCTCATCTACCACCATGTGGTGGAGGCCCGGCCGCACAATAGACCCACCAATATCCAGAGCTATTACTTTGAGGAGTACAACAAGATAGACTACTCGCTGCTGGATGTACCCAAGAAGTTCATCAACCGCAAGTTCTTCCGGCCGTTTGGTTTCTTCTTTGAAAAAAAGGATACCCTACCCAATGGCGAAGAATACATCCCCCTGCTGGTGCAGGAGGAATACGCCGAAGAGTACTACCGCGAGCAGCCCAAAAAGAAAAGCCGCATTATACACTACAAGCGTATCTCCGGCGTCAAGGCCCCCAATCTGGTACGCCTGCTCAGCAAGCAATTTGAAACGGTCGATGTCTATAGTGATGTCTACATCCTCTTCTACCTGTCTTTCACGTCTCCCTTCTCTCCCTCTGCGCGCGCCGCCTATGACTATCACGTGCTGGACACTGCCCGCATAGAGGGGCGTACCAGCTACAAGCTGAACTTCGTAGGCCGCAACCCCAACGACGTGACCATGAAGGGCTACGCGTGGATAGACTCTGCCACCTGGGCTATCAAGTACATCCGCATGAAGCCTAATGAGAATGCCAATCTCAACTTCATGCGCGACTACGAGATCGCGCAGACTTTCCAGCAGGTCAATGACAGCAGTTGGCTCATGATACGCGAGAGCGTGCAGGGCGAGGGCAATCTGGTAAAGAGCATGAAGAAACTATCCGTACTGCTGCAGAAGACACTCACGCGCCGTAACGTACAGACCGATATCCGCATACCTGACTCTATAGCCCATGTACCGGATCAGATAGTAGATGCGGATGCCTACAAGAAAAAATTTACCTATCTGGACACGATCAGGTTTGACTCGCTCACTGAGCAGGAGCACCATGTCTATCACAATTTTGACACCTTGCATACGGTGCCTAAGTACAAACAACTGAAGTGGCTGTACTCCCTCTTTACCACTGCCAATTTCAAAGCAGGCCCGATCGAGTTTGGCCGTATCTACAAGATGGTAAGCCGCAATGCTGTGGAGGACTACCGCCTGCGCCTGGGCGTACGGACCAACTATGACTTTAGCAGCAAGATGCTTCTGAGTGGCTACACGGCCTACGGCACCAAGGATAAAACATGGAAGTACGAGGGTGATGCCCGCTTCCTCCTGCCCAGCAAATACGATCGCTGGCATGCTATTGAGTTTGAGTATAAAAAAGACATGACCATCATAGGCCAGGAGAATGTGAACCTGTCATTTGACAATATCACCACTCTCTTCAGCTCCGCTGCCAATCTGGACCAGGTGGTCAAAGTGCGCGAGGTCAATATTCTGTACGAGCGGGATTGGTTTAAGGGGCTATCGAGCAATATCGGCTTTACTACCAAGAAATATTTCTCGCTGCCCGGCATTTTTGATTTCAAACGCCCCGACTACACCGGTACTACCTACACCCCGCAGAATGTACATAACACTGAGTTCTCTGCCGACCTGCGCTACTGCAAGACTGAGCAGTACTTTGATGGCTATACCTATCGGTACTGGGTCACTACCAAGGCTCCCGCTATCACCCTGAAGCTGGCTGTAGGCGTGCGCGATCTATTTCACGGCGACTACAACTATCAGAAGATACAAGCGCAGTTTTATCAGCGCGCACAGTACCCTGTGCTCGGCCATGCCAATATCACGATCCGCGCGGGCTATATCTTTGGCGATGCACCGTATCCGGTGGCCTATCTGCCGTCCAGCAATATCGGCTTCATACGCGATGACTACAGCTTTCAGCTCACCCGTCCCTTTGAGTTTGTGAGTGACAAGTACCTACAGATATGGTATGAGCATTACTTTGACGGTTTGCTCTTCAACCGTATCCCCTATATCAAGCGCTTCCACCTCCGCGAGTTTGCGATGGTCAAAATGCTCTGGGGCGGCTACAGTGCGCACAATCAATCTCTCATCCTCCTGCCCACCGGCATGAGCGCACCGAGCAGCGTACCATACGTAGAGCTAGGCGTAGGCATCGAGAATATCTTCAAGGTCATCCAGCTCAACTTCGTATGGCGCGCCACCTACCGCAACGTCCCCGGCGCCCAAAACTTCGGCTTCAAGATCGGCATCAAACCCGGCTTCTAAGTTGGTTTAACTGCTAAAACGCAGAGACGCAAAAGAAAAATTGGTCTCTTTTGATCAGAGCATTCTAATTTCTGCTTAGAACATTGCATTTCTATGCCTAGATATTTCTTAGTGGCGCAAAATATATTCGGCTGTTAAGCCCCACTTAAGGGAGATTTAGAGGATTGCATTCAGTATTGCAGTTGATTCCGAAAATTCTCAAATTCTGAAAATTCTGATTCTAACCTATATTAGCCACTACAAACCCAACCCATGCCCAGACTCACTACCCTCTGTCTCATTATACTTATAGGCTGTAGCGCTGTCGCGCAAAAGTACCCCAACCTCGCTCCCACCCCACCTATGGGATGGAATAGCTGGAATATCTTCCACTGTGATATAGATGAGTGGAAAGTAAAAGCTATGGCCGACGCGATGGCAGCCAATGGCATGAAGGATGCCGGCTATCAATATGTAGTGATCGACGACTGCTGGCAGGTAGCCCGTGACAAGGATGGCTATGTGATAGCTGACTCTGCGCGCTTCCCCTCCGGCATCAAAGCATTGGCAGATTACATCCATTCCAAGGGACTCAAGTTTGGCATCTACTCCTGTGGCGGCAGGCTCACCTGCCAGCGCAGGCCCGGCGGTGCAGGCTATGAGGTCAAAGACGCACAGCGCTATGCAGAGTGGGGCGTAGACTACCTCAAGTACGACTGGTGCAACTCTGACGGCCTCACCTCTCAGGTACAGTACTCCACCATGCGCGATGCCCTACACAGGGCTGGCCGGCCCATCGTCTTCTCCCTCTGCGAGTGGGGCTCTACGAAGCCCTGGCTTTGGGCCGACACCGTCGGTCACCTCTGGCGCACTACCGGCGATATCCGCCCTCGCTTCCTCAAACATCATGGCGTACTGGCCCTCTTCGACGCGCAAGCAAAGATCAGGAAGTACAATAAACCAAACGCATGGAATGATCCTGACATGCTCGAGGTAGGCAATGAAGGCCTCACCCTCACCGAGTCGCGTACGCACTTTACCCTCTGGTGTATGATGGCCGCACCGCTGATGAGTGGCAATGACCTCCGCGCCATGCAGCCGGATGTACTCAAAATACTCAGCAATAAGCACGCTATAGGGGTAGACCAGGACAAACTCGGCGTACAGTGTTTCCTCTGGAAAAATCAAAACGGCGTTGAGGTCTGGGTCAAACCATTGACAGACCAGAGCTATGCCATATGCTTCCTGAATAGAAGTAACAAGACAAAGTCATTGGACTTTGATGCAAAAGGTGTTTTCACCGATCCTGACTTCCAAAAGACATACTCCATAGACAGTAACTATGCTGTCTATGATATATGGGGCGATAAGACCTTGAGCTATCCGCTGGAAAACATAAAAGCAAAGATCGCTCCGCATGATGCATTGTTTGTGCTAATGGATAAGGTAGTGCAGGTGATGATCAAAGAATAATGAAATAATACCCGGTCATACCCCATGAACAAAACCCGACTCGAAGCCTTCAGCGATGGCGTCATAGCCATCATCATCACCATCATGGTGCTGGAGTTTAAGATGCCTCATAGTGCAGAGTGGTCTGACCTGCGTCCGCTCATACCTACCTTTATCAGCTATGTGCTCAGCTTCATTTACATCGGCATCTATTGGAATAATCACCACCACATGGTACATACCATCAAGCATATCGGCCCAGGCATCATGTGGACCAATCTCAACCTGCTCTTCTGGCTTTCACTCGTACCCTTTGCTACTGCCTGGATGGGTGAGAATCACTTTGCGGGCGCTCCGGTAGCAGTCTATGCCATCATCCTCATCATGTGTGGTATCTCTTATGACATCATGCGCCGCTTCATCATCTACTGCCATCCGCATGATGCAGAGGTCCGCTTCCTGCTATCCCGCCAGCAGGGCAAAACCATCGCCTCCACCTTCTGCTACGCAGTAGCTATCGCCTTCTCCTTCTTTTATCCATATGTTTCGCTATTTCTCTTCTTCCTCGTAGGCACATTCTGGTTCATACCAGATAAAAACATCCAACAGAATGCAGACAAGAAAAGCTGACAGAGTAGTGAGATAAATACAATAGCACAGAAAGGATACCCTTCCTATAATTCTGTCAATTCTCAAATTCCGAAAATTCTGATTCAGACGCTCATCAAGGCGTATATGCCGTCCGCTTCTTTGTCAGCTTCAGGTCTTGCAGGGTAGGGTTCACTATCTTCAGCTCGATAGAAAACTGCTGATAGGTGAGCGGCCACGCCGTCCAGTCAAAGTCCAGCTCCCAGCAGTGCAGGCTGCGCACTACCTTGACTTGTGTCACGGTCAGTTGTTTGGTATTGAAATCAAAGCCTGTATTCACGGCTACCTTCCACTTAGGCGTGAGGTTAAAGTCGCCGTTCAGTTTGAGGTAGGGAGTCCAGACCAGTGAGTCATTGTGAGTGTAGGTGTCATAGCTCGTATGCACATCCATACTGAAGGAGGTAGCCAGGTTCCACGGAATGTGGAAGTCATAGTAATCATTAGGATCATAAGACACGTAGTCCGGTATATCGTGCACGGCTTTATTAGTAGGTGCCGCCAAGGGCTTGGCTTTGCCGTGAAAGGTCGCATTGAGGCTCACATTGGCATTGGTAAAGCGCAGCAATCCTTTGTGCGTCACATCAAAGTAATACCGGTTGATCGTATAGCCATTCGCGCCGCGGGCATACGGATCCATGGTCCAGCTAAAGTTGGCTGTCAGGTTGTTCAGGATATTCATCGTACCGCTGAAAGTAAACGGCTGCAGGCGCAGGGAGTCCGCAGCAAAGTTGTAGCCGCTGCTGATATTGAAGTGATCGAGTATACCGAGCTTCTTCTCATGATTGATCGAGTCAGACTTTGAGAAGACCTTCATGTCAAAGTTGTTATTGAGCGCCCAGGTCATCGTAGCATACTTGCCGGTAGCCGGCTGCCCGTACACGCCGTTCACGATATCAAAGTGGCTATACTGCGTCATGGTGGGATCATAGAGCCCCTTGCGCACAAAGGCATAGTACCCCCAGTTAGGGCTGCCAAAATCAGGGCGGTAGGAGAAGGCCACCTGAGGAGTGAGGATATGCCGGAGGCCCTTCACATATTTCCCGTGGAAGTGGTAGATACCCGTCACCTTCGTACTGGCACTCAGATTGACAGCAAAGTCACGCGCCGCTTTGAATCCATAGATCGTATCAGTCTTGAGGTAGCTCGCTCCGCCCGGATTCAGTATGGATACGCCTCCCGGCAATATGATCTGCTGGTCTTTATTGATCCATGTCTGGTTTACAGTCTGAAAGTACCAGCGCTCTGTATAGGTAGCGCCCGGCGTCAGGGTAAAGTATTTAGCGATAGTGAATGGCGCATCGATAGCTGCATTCTGGCTGATGCCGTAGCGCAGGTTTTTGTAAAAGTCCGGCCTCGTGAGCAGTGTGTCATAGGTATTGATCGTATTCTTGGCCTGAAAGCCATACGTGATGCCGATATTCTGGTACCACTTCGGGCGGCCACTGGTCACCTTGCCCTTGAATGGTGTCACGCGCGATACATTCAGGCGAAACTCAGGGAATGTGACCTGTATCGAGCGGTTTTGCAGGTTCTGGCTGTGGCTCGCAGCTACAGATATCGAGAGAAAAGGCGCACGGGTAAAGGACTTCTGATAGTTGATATTGGAGTAGAGAGACGTCTGGAAGAGTGACTGGTCAGTGACACGGTGGTCTGTGTTGTAGCTCGCAGTAGAGGCATTGACAGCTGCGCTGAAAGAATGCGTAGGTGCTGCCTTGGGGTCTAGCTGAAATGTCCAGTTGATCTTAAAGGCATTGCCAGCTTTCTGCCCCGGCAGATCGGGGTCTGCCGGCCTCGTGCGGATGTAGCTCAGCGCCAGGCTACCGTTGAAGAGGTAGTTGTACTTATACGATACTGATGGATCTATCTCAAAGGTACCATTGGTATACACCGTGCCGATAAACTTCAGGCCCAGATTATCATTGGCCGCCCAGTAGTAGCCGCCATCCCGGAGAAAGAACCCGTTGGCCACATCGGTACCATACTTCGGTATGATGGCACCTGACCTGCGGCCCTGTTTCACCGGGAAGATACCAAAAGGGATATACAGCGGCGTGGGTACGTCTGCTATCCAGAGGTTGGCCGGGCCCGTCACCATCACCTTGCCGGGCACCAGCTTTATCTTCTTTGCTTTGAAGTAGAAGTGCGGATGGTCCAGGTTGCACGTGGTGTACTTGGAGTTTAGCCCAAACCAGCTCGTAGAGTCTGCACGCTTTACCGCCTCGCTGTGCAGGTAGGCATCGCCCTCGCTGGTGCTTACCTCATAGACTTTACCATGCTGGTTTTTAAAGTTGTAGCGCATCTTGGTGGCGCGGTACTCCTTATCGTCATCCTTAAAGATCGGCTTGCCTGATATCTTGCCCGTAGAGTCTTTGGCGCCCTGCGCCATCATCTCCATAGTGGTCCAGTCAAACTCCACGGCATCGGCATTGAGCTGTATTTTCTGATAGTGGGTCTCGCCCTTGTTATACAGATACATCTTTTTTGCCGTTATATCATAGACTATGGAGTCCTGCGCCTTGTAGGTGATCTTGTCTTTGATCTCGCTATTGCCCTCGGCATCGGCAGTGTCTATCACCTGCCGTGCACCCAGGTGGATGATAGAGGTATCGAGCCTGCCTGTGGCAGAGTCTACCTGGACTACCACAGAGTCGCGTACGGGTGAGAGCGCAGAGTCCATACGGGCATGACGCGTGCTGTCTGCCGGTACTCCTAGTTTGCCTCCCATACGGTCCGCCTTCTGTGCTGAGAGCGTAGCGGCACACATGAAAATGAGAGTACACAAAAAAAGACACTGTCGTAGCCACTGAGGACTACTAATGAGCGGTATGTGAGCCTGTGCTAGAATATTTGACCTACTTTGCTGGTGATATTTTGGATGAGCCAAAAATAAAAATCAAAACGTGATTCGCTTAGTTTCATTATTGGCACTCTTTTGTTTAACGTCTTTTGCATTTGCCGTCGGGCCCGGACAGCAGGGCACTGCGGTGCGCACTTTGGTCATTGACCCTGGCCATGGGGGCATGGACCCCGGCGCTATAGGCCCCGGTGGCCACCACGAGGCTGATCTGGCGCTGGGTGTATCGTTGAAGTTTGGAGAAATGATCAAAGAGGCCTTCCCGGATGTCAAGATCATCTACACTCGTACTACTGACAAGTTTGTCTCTCTGGCAGACCGCGCCGATATGGCCAATAAGGCTAAAGCGGACCTTTTCATCTGCATCCACCTCAACTCTGCTACCAATCATGAGGCCTATGGCACCAGCACCTACGTGCTCGGCCTCCACCGTACGGATGACAACCTGGAGATAGCCAAGCGCGAGAACGCGGTAATAGACCTCGAGACCAATAAGAACGCCAAATATGAGTTTGACCCAAACTCTCCGGAGGGCCACATCATCATGAGCATGAAGCAGAATGCCTTTCTCGATCAGAGCATCCTCATAGCCTCCAAGATAGAAGATGAGCTGGCCGTACTGGCCAAGCGTAAGAGCCGCGGGGTGAAGCAGGCCGGTTTCTGGGTGCTCTACAAGACTGCCATGCCGTCGCTGCTGGCAGAGATAGGCTTTATATCCAATCCTACAGAGGAGCAGTACCTGGCCGGTGATGCAGGCCAGAGCAATATAGCCACGGCTATCTTCAAAGCCTTCCGCTCCTACAAAAATCAGATAGAGGGCAATAAGGATACTGTGGAGGAAGTGGCCAAAGCCACACCTGCCTCCGAAAAAAAAAAGGAGGTACCAGTCCTGACAGACACGCAGCCATCCGCCCCCAAAGCCCAGGCAGCAAGTCAGGCAAAGTCACCGCCAGCAGTAGAGGTAAAGGCAAATCCGGCACCGGCAGCAGAGGCAAAGCCACTGCCAGCACAACCAGCCGAAGCAAAACCACAGCAGGCGTCTACCACCGCCCAAAGCCATCCCGAGGCTAAGAAAGGGGACTCCTGGGCACCTGATACCTCAGACATAGCGCCCGCACCCCAGGTCTTTCGCGAGGAAAAAGCAGCGGACAACTTTACCCGCATAGACCAGGTGGCCAAACCGGAGCTCAAGGATACTATTAAGCCAGCTGCTCCTGCCGATCCACGCAAGACTGCCCCGCAGAATACAGAAGTCATAGCTCCGGCCAAAAAACCGGACCTGCAGCCGGTCATCGTCACTACTACCAAGACCATAAAGCCGGCAGCAGATACCATACGCAAGGTGACCACAGAGGTCAAGACCGCAGCACCCAAAGCCACTGCTCAGGGCACCACTGCCAAAGCAAAGCCTGATAGCATCAAGCCTGCCCCGCCGAGGGAGCCAAAGCAGGTGGCCAAAGAGACCGCTACCACCGCAGCTAAAAAAGAGCAACCGGCTACTACTACGAAGGCTACTACGGCGAAGGCCACTACAGCCCCCAAGGAAACTGCTCCGGCAGCAGCTAAGAAAGAAGCGCCCAAGAAGGAAACCGCTACAGCAAAGAAGGAAGCTACACCTGTCAGCAAAGGTGACGCACTGGCTACTGACAATGACAACGTCATCTTCACCGTACAGATCGTAGCAGCGCACAAGCCCCCGGCCAACTATGACGACCTGGTCAGCGCCTTTGGCCTGATCAATAGGGAAGAAATAGGCGACGGCGTGGTGCGCTATATGGCTGGGCAGACTACCCACTACAAAGAGGCCGAGAAGATACTCGCTAAAGCAAAAGTCAAGGGCTTCCCTGCGGCTTTTATCATATGCTACGTCAATAACGAGCGCCAGACCGCTGCCCACACCCGTGAAATAGGCGCCAAGCATCCATAGTACCACCCACTGCATTGCATTAAGCCCCGGTGGGGCGCCACGGCTCTGGCATAGGGCATCATCCTACGGCTTTCGTTATAGAACGCACGATTGCATCACGTGACTCCTCTCCAAAGCGTTTGCAACGCGAGTCCAAAGGTCAGCATTCCAGCCCCAAAGGAGCGACACGCCTCAGTGTAGGGCAGCGCCCTACGGCTTTCATTATAGAAACCGCACTGTCGCGCGATTGTATCGCGTAGAGAATCGCCCTACGCAAATCCACAAACTATAAAAACCTCCCCCGCAACTCCGCTGTCGGCACCATACAGCTCTCCCTCCTGCCAAACCACCGGTATCTATACCGGGCCACGAGATCATAGACCGCATCGCGCAGCGGGCGCGGCACGATGATAAAGCCATATAGCAGCGCCCACGCCCCCCCAAGGTCGCGCATGAGGTGCAGTGCTGCCGTAGAGCGCTGATACAGCAAGCCGGCTCTGAGGTATATGAAGGAGTCAAAAGTAGTGCCTGATAGCCCATACCGCTGCTGCACCTCCTGCCCCACATCAGACTGCAGCGCAGCGAATCGAAACCGCCCGTCAGGATCATGCCTGATCACAAACTGCACCGATGCATTGCAGAGATTGCACACCCCGTCAAATAGCACAAGCCGCTCCGGTAGTAGTTTATCTGATATATGATCGCTTGACATCTGAGTGTAGTATCTGAGAGGCCGCAGCCCTGTGCTATTTTGATTTCCGGCTCAAATCAATACTTTTGGTTAAAATACCGATAGTGAACAATCAAACAAAGGTAGGCCTGTTTTCCCTTATTACTGTCATCATTTTCATTTTTGGATTCTATTTCCTCAAGGGTATCAACCTTTTCACTACCAAAAGCAAGTACTACGCGGTCTTTGAGAATATAGACGGTATCTACAAGTCTAACCCCGTGACGGTCAATGGTCACCGCATTGGCTCTGTCAATGCTGAGAACTTTGACCCCGCCACCGGCAGAGTGGTAGTAGAGCTGGTCATAGACAATGGCTTCACCCTCTACGATAGCTGCCTCGCTTCTATCAACTCGACCGATCTCGTAGGCAGCAAGGAGATAGCCATCCGCTACAAGGTATCCGGCAAGACATACAAGAGCGGAGATACCATCGGTACCTACGTAGCCCCCGACCTGATGAGCAAGCTCAGCGGCGCCATAGATCCGCTGAAGGATAATATCACCCGCACGCTGCACAATCTCGACTCTGTGCTGCTGGCGGTGAAGGGTGCCCTGGCCAAAGACGACCAGACCAGCACCATACACAAGCTCAATGCCGCGCTGGATAATATCCATAGCCTCACAGCCAAGGGAGGCTCACTGGACCAGACACTGGCTAACCTCAAGTCATTTACCGGTAACCTGAACCAGAACAACGAGAAGATCAACCATCTGCTGGCCAATGTCTCTGACCTGACCGACACTCTCAAGAATGCTGACCTGGGCGCTACAGTGGCCAAGGCCCGCTCTGCACTGAGTGGTATAGACACACTGATGCACGGTATCAATAACGGCGAAGGCACCATTGGCAGCCTGATCAAAGACAAGCAAGTCTACAATGACCTCGATAGCGCTGTGCTCAGCCTCAATACACTCCTCGTAGATGTCAAGGCACATCCGTATCGCTATGTGAATGTCTCCGTATTTGGCGGGGCCAAGCGCGATGCGAAGTACAAGGAGAAGCTGGCAAAAGAAGAGGCCAAGAAAAAAGCCAAAGCCGCCTCCGGCAAATAGACTAAATGCCGCCCGCAGCCGTTGGTACGGGCAGTACTAATCACTGACTGTGCGTCACTACCGTCCATATCGCTTCTATATCACCTGCCTAGCTATATGCCTGTCTCTCGGACTCATGGCACAGCAGCCAAACCAGGCGCCGCCTCGCAATGATGCCAATGTGACAGAACAAACCGACTCCAATCAGGAGGTACGCGAGGTAGAGATCCTCAATGCAGACAAACTCCACTTTGAGCAGCAGGGTGAGAAAAAGCTCACGCGCCTCGTAGGCAATGTAGCCATGAAGCAGGACCAGGTCCTCATGTACTGCGATAGCGCCCTGCTGGACAAGCAGGAGAACAAGATGGAGGCCTGGGGCCATGTACACATAGAGAATGATACTGTCAATGCCTACTCAAACTATCTCAACTATGATAGCAAGGCCAAGCTCCTCATCCTGCGCGATCATGCCTGGCTCACAGACAGCAAGGCCAAGATCATAGCAGATGAGATCTTCTACAAGACCAAAGAGAAAGTAGCCTACTACCTCACCGGCGGCAAAGTCTATCGGGAGAAATCCATCATCACCAGCCGCTATGGCTACTACTATACCAAGGGCTCGGAAGTCTACTTCAATAAGAATGTAGACATCACTGACCCTGACTATCACCTCACATCCGATACGCTGAAGTACAACACCAGTACTGACATGGCCACCTTCTTTGGCAATACGACCATCTACAATAAGTCCAGCCGCATCTTTTGTGACAATGGCTGGTTTGATACCAAGCAGAGTATAGGTTCTTTTGGCGTGCATACGCGTATCCATGATGGCGCACAGATACTCACCTCAGACAGCCTCTACTTTGAGCGCAAGATAGGCTTCGGGCAGGCGTACAAGAACTTTCACTGGCGCGATACGTCTATGGACTTTGAGCTGGTGGGCCGCCGCGGCGAGTACACCGAGACGCTCTCCAAGGTCCGCGCCTGGGATCATGCCTTCCTGCTCAACCGGATGGAGACAGACTCCCTCTTTATGAGCGGAGATACGCTGCGCTCTCAGTACACGTCAGAGACAGACACCACGCGCCTCTTCTTCGTCTATCATCATATGAAGATGTACATGCGCGATATGCAGGGCGCCTGTGACTCGATGAAGTACTCCTTTGCAGACTCCACATTCCGGATGTACTACAAGCCTATCCTCTGGGCGGACACGACGCAGATGACCGGAGATACGATCTTCCTCACGGTCAAGCATCGCAAGGCCGACCAGCTCTATCTGCGCAGCAATGCATTCATCATCATGCCCTCCGGCCGCAAGTACTACGACCAGATCAAAGGCAAGAACATCTATGGTTATTTCAAAGACAACACGCTGGACCGCATGTTTGTAGACGGCAATGCAGAGAGCCTCTACTACGGCAAGGATGAGAAGAACAAGTACCTTGGTGCCAATCATGCCACCTGTGTCAGCATGTGGATGTACTTCAAAAACAAGAAGGTCAATAGCGTGACCTTTATCCAGAAGCCTGATGCTGTCTTCACCCCGCTGAAGATGATGACCGACGATGACCGCAAGCTCAAAGGCTTCCTGTGGCAGATAGACCGCCGCCCTGTGAGCCGCGAGGAGATCATGGGCCTGCCCAGAGCGCCGCGTGCCGCCGCACCTTCCACGCCGGCTCCTGCTGTCCCTGCCATCCTACCACAGGACCTCAAACCCGACGGTAAAAAGCCAAAGTTCTGATCCGTCTCTGAAAGTTTCAAGCCTAACAGAATAGACATATATTCCTATCCCTGATGTATCCCACGCCGCTATCACATCTGGGGTAATGAATCGCATTCCTATACACATCTTATGGTTCAAGTAAACATCTGAATTTCCTCCGCGACCTTTAGTTTGTATAAGCTTATTA